>NZ_JBWZCM010000002.1:0-598032 GCF_059383655.1 Pseudarthrobacter sp. Hb11 | reverse complement strand
CCGGATCTTTCCGGTTCCGCCCTCGTCTCGGCGGCGGCGTCCGCTGACACGGCGTCGTTGGGCCTGCTGGGTGGCCCAACGCCGTCGGAGTCAACGGCCGTCGCCGCCGTAGTCAACGCCGCTGTAGACCTCGGAGCCGTCACCGGGACCGGCCAGGCCACCAGCCCTGACCTCGCCGCCGCCGCCGTCGTGGACCTCGGCCTCGACGACGCCGTCACCGGCGCACCCGCCCCGGCCACGACCGACCTCACAGCCGCTGCAGACGTAGTGTTTGACCTCGGAAACGGGACCGGCCAGGCCACCAGCCCCGACCTCGCCGCAGCCGCCGTCGTGGACCTTGGCCTCGGCAACGCCGTCACCGGCGCACCTGCCCCGGCCACGACCGACCTCACAGCTGTCGCGGACGTCGTGGTTGACCTCGGAACCGGGGCCGGCCAGGCCGCCAGCCCGGACCTCGCCGCGGCCGCCGTCGTGGATCTCGGTCTCGGCAACGCCGTCACCGGCGCATCCGCCCCGGCCGCGACCGACCTGACTGCCGCCGCGGACGTCGTGGTCGACCTAGGAACCGGGACCGGCCAGGCCACCAGCCCGGACCTCGCCGCAGCGGCCGTCGTGGATCTCGGTCTCGGCAACGCCGTCACCGGCGCACCTGCCCCGGCCGCGACCGACCTGGCAGCTGTCGCGGACGTCGTGGTCGACCTCGGCGGCACCAACAGCGCCACCGATGGGCTCGCCACCGGTGGAGTGGACGCCCTGGTGGACGTCAGCCTCGGCGGCGGCGGCAACGGCGTCACCGATGGTGTCACCACCGACGGCCTGAACGCCCTGGTGGATGTCAGCCTTGGCGGCGTCAGCGGTTCCACCGATGGGCTCCCCGCCGGTGGAACCGAGGCACTGGTTGATGCAGTCGTCGACGTCAGCCTCGGCGGCAGTGGTACCGGTGGCACCACCGGCGGACTCAGCGCCGTCGTAGATGCAGTGGTCGGTGTCGGTACCGGCAGCACCGGCGGTAACACCGGTGGACTGGTTGCCGACCTCGACCTGGGCCTGGACCTGGGACTGGGCAGTGACGGCAATGGCACGGAGAACCCCGGCACCGGCACACCCGGGACCGAGACCCCCGGCACCGAAACCCCGGGTGACGGCACCACAGGAGGCACCGGCACCGAAGACCCCGACACCAACACCCCCGGCACCGACACCGGTACCGACAATGGCACCGACAACGGCAACGGTACTGACACCGGCACCACGGGTTCGAACAACGGTTCCGACACCGGCACCGCAGCCGCCGGCGGCTTCTCCGCAGCCCCGGCCGGCTCCACCGCAGTGAGCGGCGCCATCGCCCTCGACACCACCGCGGGCAACACCCCTGCCCGGGCAGGCACCACCCAGGCAGGCACCATCCAGGGCGGCAACGCCCTGGCCAACACCGGCGCGGACGCCACCCTGGTCCCGCTGGCCCTGCTCCTCCTGGCAGCAGGAACCCTCCTCATGCTCCGCAAGCGCAAGGTCTCCTAAAACACCGAACGATTGCTGACCGTGCCTGCACCCTGCGCCTGAAGCGGCAGCAGCAAGCAGGCTGCACGGAAGGAGGACCCCGCACAACACAAAACCAACACACCAACAACGCAAACATGTCATCAGCACACATGTCCTTGTGGCCGATGGCCCGGCAGCGAAACCCACACACGGTTCCGCCGCCGGGCCCTCGGCGTGTGGTCACCCGTTTCGGCCGTGGCCCAGAAGTTCGTTGAGCGCCGAGAGCCCGGCGCGGGGCCAGCCTGCGGGAATCCTAGGATTCCGGATCCTTCCGCCACTAGTATCTGAGGCAAGACAAGGTCACCCTACGCAGGGGTCAGTGAAAAATGGTCGAAGCAGCAACGGCAGCGGTTTCCACGGTCATCCGCCGGAACAACGTCACTGTATCCGGTCTGTCCGACGGGCCGGTGATGATGTTCGCCCACGGCTACGGCTGCGACCAGGACATGTGGCGGAGGCTGCTGCCGTATTTCGCGGACGATTACCGGCTGGTGCTCTTTGACCACGTCGGAGCAGGCAATTCTGACATGGATGCCTACGACCGGGAGAAGTATGGGTCGCTGAACGGATACGCGGCAGACCTGCTGGAGATCTGCGAGAGCCTGCAGTTGAACGACGTCATCCTTGTGGCGCACAGCGTCAGTGCGATGATTGCGGTGATCGCAGCGATCGAGGAACCCGAGCGCTTCTCCCGGCTCATCCTGGTTGCCCCGTCTCCGCGCTACACGAACGACTCCGCGGACGGCTACGTGGGCGGCTTCTCGCAGGAGGACATCGAGGGCCTGCTGGCATCCCTGGACAGCAACTACTTTGCTTGGGCCGAAGCGCTGGCGCCGATGGCCATGGGCAACCCGGAGACCCCGGAACTCTCGGAGGAACTCCGCAGCAGCTTCTGCCGGACCAATCCGTCCATCGCGCGGCACTTTGCCCGGGTCACCTTTCTATCGGACACCCGGCAGGTACTTGGGAAAGTGCCCACCGACAGCCTGATCCTGCAGTGTTCCGACGACCTGCTCGCACCGCCGGAGGTGGGCACCTACGTGCACCGGCATCTGGAACGCAGCTCCCTGGTGCTGCTGCAGGCCACGGGCCACTGCCCGCACGTCAGCGCACCGGCGGCCACGGCCGAAGCGATTCTGCAGTATCTGGCGTCCAGCCCGTGACAGAGACGCCGGGCCAGGGTCCGGCCCACTTCGAGGCGCTGTTCAACCAGGCACCATGCGGCTACCTGCTGACGGACGACGGTGGCCGCATCACCGCGGTCAACGACACCTTCGCGAGCTGGACCGGTTACAGCCGCTCGCACCTGCTCGGGACCAGACTGCAGTCCCTGATGCCCGTCGGTGACCAGATTCTGTACTCCACCCACTGCATCCCGCAGCTGGGCATCAACGGCGCCGTGTCCGAAATCGCGGTCGAAATCATCGGCGCCGAGGGAGAGCGCCGGGCAGCGCTGCTCTCGGCGTCACGGTCCCCGGCCTCCGATGGGGAGCCCGCCGTCGTCCGGGTAATCATTTTTAGCGCCCATGAACGCCGGATGTACGAAAAGGAACTGGTGGCAGCCCTTCGGGCAGCCGAGGAATCGGAGGGCCGGCGTGCCGAGGCCGAAAAGGAACTGCAGCGCCTCGCCCTGCACGATGCACTCACGGGTTTGCCCAACAGGGCGGGCCTGAAGTCGGAGCTGGACCAGCACCTCGCCGGCGGCAGTGCCGGGGCAGGCAGACTCGCCGTCCTCTTTATCGACCTTGACCATTTCAAGGCCGTCAACGACAGCCTGGGGCACGCGGCGGGGGATGAGCTGCTGGTCTCCGTGGCCCAGCGCCTGGCCTCGGCGGCGGCAGGAACAAGTACTGTGGCCCGGCTTTCCGGCGACGAGTTCGTGGTGGCGGATACCTTTGCCGGCCCGACGGAAGCCACTGGACTCGCGGCCGGGCTTCTGGAGGTCCTGAGGACACCGATGCAGATCGAAGGCCTGGAGATAGTCACGTCCGCGAGCATAGGGGTGGCTGTGGCGGAGGATGAAGGGGAAACCCTTGAAGACCTCATCCGCCGCGCCGACATCGCCATGTACCGGGCCAAGGAACTGGGACGCAGCCGCTGGGAACTGCATGAGCCGGCGGAATCGGATCCCACTGTGGACCGGCTCCGCGCCTTGGGCGAGCTCCGGCGCGGAATCAGGGAAGGTGCCCTCCGCGTGCACTACCAGCCCCGGATTGACCTGCGCACGGGGCGCACCAGCGGGGTGGAGGCGCTGGTCAGGTGGCAGCACCCCACCCGAGGTTTGCTGCCGCCGTCGGAGTTCATCACCATGGCCGAGGAATCCGGGCTCGTGCGGCCCCTGGGCGCGTGGGTCCTGGGCGAAACACTTAGGCAGGCCGACAACTGGCGAGGGGAGGGTCCCGGCGGCGCGAGCCTTGAGTTTGCTGTCAACTTATCCGCCCGCCAGCTCAATGACCCCGAGCTGGTGCCGATGGTCGAAGCTGCCCTCCGGCTGAGGAGCATCGACCCGGCGCTCCTGCTGCTGGAAATCACCGAAACCGCCCTTATGGCCGATCCTGCTGCCGCCCTCAAATCACTGACGGCCCTCAAGGACCTGGGCGTCGGACTCGCTGTGGACGACTTCGGGACGGGGTATTCCAGCCTGACCTACCTGAAGAAGTTCCCCATCGATGAACTGAAAATTGACCGGTCCTTCATCAACGGGCTGGGATCGGACTCCGGAGATTCGGCCATTGTGGGCAGCTGCATTGACCTGGCGCACGCGGTGGGCATCCGGGCCGTCGCCGAAGGAGTGGAAACCCTCGGCCAGGTCCAGGCGCTCACGGCCATGGGCTGTGACCTCGCCCAGGGGTACCACTTCGCCCGGCCGCTGCCCGCGCCGCTCCTCAAGGAATGGCTGGACGCAAACGCGGGCGGCGAACCAGCCCGTGCTTGAGGGGCTTTCCTCAAACTAAGAGTGCAGCTACCCGTCTATTCGGATACAGCTGCACTCAAAGTCTGCGGAAAATCTGGAAGAAAAAAGTCTGTGGCTGGCACACCTGGGCCCGATTGTTGGGCGCTGCGGGTGCCTTTCCTGCGAAATCTTTAGGCGGCGATCAGTGCATGCCTTGCGGGTGCGTGCTCCCGGCGCGGTGCCAGGACGCTGATGGTGCAAGGTGCCTGCTGCGGATCGATCCTGGCCGGCAGATGATGGGTTTCGGAAGCGTTGTAAAGCATTTCCAAAGCTTCTTCATCAACCCGTGCGTGGGTGATGTCCAGCTTCAGGTCCAGGCCTTCCCGTAAGGAATTGGCCCGCTTAACTACTACATACAGTGCGTTCACGCTATGGACGGTGATATGCCCCTTTGCAATCACCAGAGCCTTGGCGTGGTCAAGATCTACACGGACAACGATGTTCAGCTTCGAGTTCAAGTTGTAAAGCCTTCCCCGGCATTGGCTGCGACGCTGCAGCTTCTTGCTATGGCCTATTTCTTAAGCCTCATCCAGAGTAAGGGGCAAATGTGACCCACGCAACAGCTACGTAATTATTACACCGAATACGATGCTGAATTTGTGTCACGGGACCGCTGCGCGCTGAACCAAGGCCGGGGCTGGAAGGCTTTGTGCCTTCCAGCCCCGGGCCTGACGTCCGGTACCCTGCTCAGCCCACCGCTTCGGGAAGCCTGCCGGTTAACACTGTCACCGGGGCTGATGACCAGCGCTCACGCTCGGGCTCGAAGGAGATGACCACGGACGCATCGCTGTCCCGCGCCTCATCGATGGCGAGCAGCAGGGCATCCTCAACATGCCGCGCGTATTCGAGCCGCTCCGCCAGTGTTCCCTGAAGGTCGCTGTCGTCGATCAGTGCATGGCTCTTGCCGTCCACGATGACCTTCAGAAGATACCCCTGGTCCTCGTGGAGGGATCCCCGGGTTGATGTAATCTCGGTGACTTTGTCTGCCCGGACCAGCCCGTTGCCGAGCGTACGGATCCACACTTCACCCATGAAATGAACCTCCCCTTTGGCCGTGGGCGCGAATCAGCACCCCATAAGGCAAACGCTAGTCCTCTACAAGGGTTTTGTGACCCCCAATTTGTGCTTTTCTCTCCCGCCATGCCGGCCAACCTAGGATAAATCTGATGACTTCCCCGGATGATGCCCAGCCCTTCAGCCTTCGCAGTATCGCGGTGGCCGCTTTTGGCCCGACGCTGCTTTTCGGGATTGGCCAGGGAGCAATTCTTCCGGTGGTGGCGCTGACCGCCCGTGATCTTGGTGCTTCCGTTGCAGTGGCCGCCCTGATCGTCACCCTGATCGGGCTGGGCTCGTGGTTCTTCAACTTGCCCGCGTCCCTGGTCACCCTGAAATTCGGCGAACGCTGGGCGATTGTTGGCGCCGCCGTCGCTGCCGGCCTGGCGCTTGCCGCAGCGGCGCTGTCCTCCCTGGTCCCCAACGGGCTCTGGTTGCTCGCGGTGGCAATGGCCGTCGTCGGCATGGCTGGAGCCGTATTCGGGCTGGCGCGGCAGAAGTACCTCACGGAAGCTGTTCCCGTGGCGTTCCGGGCGCGGGCGCTGTCCACCCTGGGCGGCGTGAACCGGATTGGCGTGTTCATCGGGCCCTTCCTGGGTGCGGCCGTCATGCAGTTCTCCGGGATCGGCGGTGCGTACTGGGTGGGCGTGGTGGCGATGGCTGCCGCCGCGCTGCTGTCCCTCACCATCCCGGACCTCGAGCAGGCGGAAACGCACGACGGCGGAAGGTCCGGCCCGGAGCCTACTCTCCGCAGCGTGGCGGTTTCCCACGCCGGCGTGTTCCTTAGCGTGGGCGTGGGGATCCTGCTGCTCAGCGCCCTGCGCTCCTCGCGGCAGGTGGTCATCCCGCTGTGGGCGGACCACCTGGGCATGGACGCCACCTCGGCGTCCCTGATTTACGGGCTGTCCGGGGCCATCGACATGCTGGTCTTCTATCCGGCCGGCAAGCTTATGGACCGGAAGGGCCGGCAGTTTGTGGCCGTCCCGTCCACGCTGATCATGGGAACGGCGCTGCTGCTGATTCCGCTGACGGGATCCTTCGTGGGGCTGCTCCTGGCGTCGCTGCTGATCGGGTTCGGCAACGGCATCAGTTCCGGACTGGTGATGACCCTGGGCGCAGACTTCTCTCCGGACCGGGGGCGCGGCCAGTTCCTGGGGCTGTGGCGCTTTATGGCCGACGCCGGATCCACCGGCGGGCCCGTCCTCCTCTCCGGCGTGACGGCCCTGGCCTCCCTGGGTGCGGGGATCTCAGCCACAGGAGTACTGGGGTTCGCGGCGGCGGCCGTGTTCGCCGTCGTAATTCCCCGGCTCAGGCACCGGCGAAACTACTGACTACGGCTATCCTCAACAGATGACTCAAACGGGCACGCCCACTCGAACCAGTGCGCTGCAAAAAGGCGTGTGGTGGCTGCAGGACTATCTTTATGCCGGCGTATGGCAGGTCCGCGGCATGCTCTCGCGTGTGCAGCCCGGCTCGTTCCACCAGGGCCACCGCGCACCCGTGGTGATCATCCCCGGTGTATACGAAAACTGGCAGTTCATGCTGCCCCTCATCCAGTGCATCCACGACGCCGGCCACCCCGTCCACGTGGTGACGGTGCTGCAGCGGAACAGCCTGGGCGTCCCTGCAGCCGGCCGCCTCGTGGCCCAGCACCTGGAGGAGGCGGGCCTGCGGGATGCGGTTATCGTGGCGCACAGCAAGGGCGGGCTCATCGGGAAGTACGCCATGCTGAACCTGGATCCGGAGCGCCGGATCGACCGGATGATCGCCGTCTGCACTCCATTCTCCGGCTCGCGCTACGCCAAATACATGCTGCTGCCCAGCCTGCGGATCTTCTCGCCCCGCAACGCCCTCACCCTTCAGTTGGCCCGCGAGGAAACGATCAACAGCCGGATCACGTCTATCTACGGCCCGTTCGATCCGCACATTCCCGAAGGCAGCGTCCTGCCGGGGGCTACGAACATCGAACTGCCCACGGCCGGGCACTTCCGGATCCTTGGGGACTCCGAAACTGCGCGGATCATCGTGGAGCAGCTGAGCCTTCCTGCCTGAGCCGGTTACCTGGTTTGAGCCATGCCGCTCTGGCGGGCGACGCCGGGCTGCAGGGTTTGGGCCCGCACCTTTTAGGCTGGTCATGGATTGGCGACCGAAAGGAGAAGCACTGTGACGTCCACTGACGGGAAGCGGGCCGTTCCGGACGAGCCGGACCACTCGCGTTCCAGCAGCTCCAGCGAGCGCCGTCAAAGCAGGTGGGCTACGGTCCTGGCGGTCCTGCAGCGGCTGTTGTACCTGGTGGTGACCATTGCTGTCGGCTGGGCGGTCTATGTCTTCCTGCTCGCCCGGCTTTCGCGTGGGCCGGAGCAGGCGTGGGTGTTCCTGCCGGTGTGGCTGATCCTGGCTTACGCGCTGCTGCCGCGCATCCACAAGATCCTCAGCAGCCTGTACATCCCGGACTACTTCATCGGACGGACCAGGACGGGCGACGGCGTTCTGGGCGATCCCGTGAACCTCGCCGTAGTGGGACCCAAGGAGGAGTTGCGGCAGGCGATGCGGACGGCGGGGTGGGTGGAAGCCGACCCCATCACCCCGGCCACGGCCTGGCGCACGCTGACCTCAACTGTCCTGGGACATAGCTACCCGCAGGCCCCCGTGAGTTCGCTCTACGTTTTTGGCAACAAGCAGGACCTTGCGTTCCAGCGGGAGATCGACGGCAACCCGCGCAAGCGGCATCACGTGCGGTTTTGGAAGTGCCCGGCCGGGTGGATGTTGCCCGGCGGGCTGGCCGTGGACTGGGTGGGGGCCGGCACCTATGACCGAAGCGTGGGGCTGTCCCTGTTCACGTTCCAGATCACGCACAAGATCGCCGACCGTACGGACGAGGAACGCGACTTCATCATCGAGACGCTCCGATCGGCCAACGCCGTTGAGTCCGTGCATGTCATCCTCAATTACTACAGCGGCTATCACCACCGCAACGGCGGCGGCGACGCCATCCGCACCGACGGGCACCTCCCGATCATCGACCTGCATCCGCCGGACCGGTTGCGGAGGGTGGGACCTGCGGAGGGCTGAAGGCGCTCGCTTGCTGGATAAGGCGATGGACTGCGCGGCTGGGGGAAAGCGCTGCAGATTAACCGGGGCTCGTTGCCGTGCCCATGATGTGAGCAACTGGAGGGACCAGCGGGCCCGCGGAGAAGCCGAAACGCCGGCTAACCACCACGGTGAACCCCGCGTCGGTGATGGCCTCGAGCGTGTTCCGGTTGAGGTGGCAGCCGCCTGCAATCCGCTGCCAGGCAGGGGTCAGCAAATCCTCGGCGGCGGCGGCCAGGCGGTTGTTGGAGCGGACATGCTCATAGAAGGCCAGTGTCCCTCCGGGGCGCAGGACCCGGCGGATTTCAGCCAGTGCCGCGGCCGGGTCAGGCACGCTGCAGAGGACGAGGCTGGCCACTACGGCGTCCGCGCTGGCATCCTTCACCGGGATCTGTTCGGCGGCAGCGGCCAAAACCGTGACGGGAACCGGTGCAGAGGCGGCATTGGCCACCGCAAGGTCCCGGAGGCCATCGTCCGGTTCGATGGCAATTACCTGGGTCACCGTGTCCGGATAGAGGGCGAAGACGGAGCCGTTACCGGCGCCGATTTCGATGACGGTTCCGCTAAGGCCGGCAAGGATGGTCCGCCGGTGTTCTGTCCCGCCGCGGCGGTTCATCACCTCCACGGCCCGCGGGTAGGCGCGGGCGAATCGCGGGTGTTGCAGCTCCGCCGGCCCGCTCTCGCCGGACGGGACTGGACCTTGCTTTCCTGCGTCCCTCATAGCTTCCTTCTTCCGCAGCAGCGCTTGCAGCTCGAGGTGTTGGCAGCCCATCCCGGCCCGTCCTCGTCAAGGAGTTGGACACCTCCGGACTGCCAGGCGCTATTTGCCTGCCATTATCGCGCAACGAGATTCGCCTGGAGAACTACGTTCTCAAATGCCGCCCCGCCAATGTTCCACTCAGTCTGCACTGAAGGAGTTGCTGGGCTCCCCGGTCAGTGTGCCGCTGCTTGCAGTCAGGGTGCAGCCGGTGGCTTTTCCTGCAATTTCAAGGTCCGGGAAGGAGGCTGCGCCGGCGGACAACGCGCGGATGAGCGTGCCCTTGAGGGTGCAGTTGGATTGCAGCGTGACCTGGCCGGGGCTGTCGGTCGGGTTGCCGAAGGCGTCCAGGACACGGACCGTCACCGGGGGCGTTATGGGGGTGTTCTTAATGACGACGGCAGCGATGGCATCGAACTTTAATTTTCCCGCTGCTGCGGCGGTGATGGTTGCGGTGGCGGGTACGGGAGCCGTGAGGCCGGGTGACGCAGCAGTAATGGTTGCGGTACCGGCTTTGGTGTCTCCGTAGAAGAACGACGCCGACGAGGACCCGGCGGGGATGGTCACCGCGGTGATCTTTGCGCCATTTGCCGTGGCAGCAAAGATGGTGGTGCCGGCTGAGCTGGTGGCGAGGGAGACCGGAGAAGTTCCGGCGGTTACTGCATTGCCGTAGGCATCCTGGCGTTGCACGGTCACGGGTCCGAGGACCGCCGCGCTGGAGGCAGGACCCGTGAGGGCTGCCCCTGCCGTTACTGCCAGTTTCGTGGCCGTGGCGGCGACAACCGTGAAGCTGTTGCTGGCCATTCCCGCATAGCCAGGGCTGGAAGCGATGAGGGTGTAGCCGGCGCCTGCCTTGTTGATGGAGAGGCCGCTGAACGTGGCGGTGCCGGACCAGTTCGTATAAGCAGTTGCGGTTCCGGAAAGGGTTCCGTCCGCCGGGTTGGCACCAATGCTCACGGTGATGGGGACGCCTTCGTCCCACACCTCCAGACCGATGGCGGTCCGCAATTGCACCTTGAAGGAAGCGATCGGCGCGCCGGCTGTTGCGGTTGCGGACGGCTGCGAGTCGAACGATAGGTCACGGCGGCTGGTTACCGCCACACTTCCGCTCACCGTGCTTGTTGCTGTCCACGAGCGGTGGACGGCGGTTACCCGGTATTGGTGTGTGCCTTCGGTAACGGAGGTGTCCGTGCAGGTCGTTTCTGCCACTGGGGAGGCAGGGCTGGAGCCGCAGGCGGCCACCACTGTGGAACCGGTGATCCGGGTGATGTAGTAGCCGGTGGGAACCACATTGCCGGCAGAGCCTACCCAGCTGACGGCAACATTCGAGTTGCTGCTTGCCGGCGCCGAAACGCTGGTGGGCGGAAGCAGCGTGGCGACTGTCGCCGTCGTACTTCCGGACCCGGAGGCCCGCCAGTAGGCGGAGGCCGGTGAAGCACCGGCGAAAGTGGCGATGAACAGGACCACGAGCGCCAGCATTCCGGCACGTGCCATCCGGTTAACACAAACCAGCTCCCGCCGAAGCCGGGGGGAGGCTTCGGGGGAGCTGGCGACTGTGGGCACGGGAACCTTTCCGGGAAAGTCGGGCTTGATAGCGGCTAGGCGGACTTCATCACCATTGGGCTATGAAGCTGATCGACTGCTTCAGGAAAGCGATCCCTTGCCCTGTTCAGCTGGCCTCAAAATGCAGAGGCACTGAAGCGTTTTGGCACCCATCCTGGTTGACCGTGGGCCGGTTGATCATTTGAAGACTCACGGTGCCGGTCACACTTTTGCCGGGCTCGATCTGCGTGCGGTCAAAGGAGGGAGTTCCCACGGCAAAATCTTCGTAGGAACAGCCGTCGCCTGAGACCCACGGGGTGCCTTTGGAGTCTGCCACGCTTACCTTGATGCTCTTGAGCTCTTGGACGCCACTGCCCGGGTTGTTCACAGTGAAGGTAGCAACCTGCACGGGACCATTGGGGGAGAGGGGGTCACCGGCAACCTTGCTGGTGACAACGAAGTTGGCCGATTCTCCCGCCGAAGCAGTAGTGTCATGAGTCCCCGTCGCTGACCAGTAGGCGAAGGCGGCGCCGCCGCCGATGGCCACCAGTGCAGCGGTGGTGCCGATGATGCGCTTTTTGCGTCCTGCAACCTTAGCCATGTTGTGCCCCTAATACGTTGTGCGGTGTTCCGCTGAGACCTTGTGAGCCTGTGCGGCTCCGATAGGAATAGCTTGGTAGAGCTCGCTCAAATTACGCCGGCGTATTCACTCAAGGTTCTGTCAAGAGTTTTTCGATGTTTGCGCAGGTCAAAGGCGCAAAGTGAGGCCACTTGGGGGAGCGGGTTACGGGGAGGGGCGGCCGGGTCTGTTCGCGCAGACCAGGGTGTGCGAACCTGTGGTGAGGGGCCGTTTCGCCGTGGCAGGAGGGCTGAAGTGAGAATCGCCTCCGGGCAGTTCAGCGCCGGCAGGGAACCCCAGCGGAACCTGCTGCACATCGGGCGGCTGATGGAAGCTGCCGCCCTGGGTAACGCGGATCTGCTGGTGCTTCCGGAATCCAGCCTCTATGCCAGCACCGAACCTGCGGGCGTCCTCGCGGAAGTGGCCGAGCCCTTGGACGGTCCCTTCATCGGCGGTATCGCGGCACTTGCAAAGGCGCTCCGCCTGCCGGTGGTGGTGGGCACCGCGGAGGCCAACCCCGACGGCCTTCCCTACAACACCCTGGTGGCCATCGACGCCAGGGGCGCAGTGGAGGGTACGTACCGCAAAATCCACCTCTACGACGCCTTCGGCTACCGCGAAAGCGACGGAACCAGCAAGGGCACCATCGGCCAGCCGGATCTGCTCTCCTATGGCCAGCTCCGCCTGGGCATGCTCACGTGCTACGACCTGAGGTTCCCTGAGAGCGCGCGCTACCTGGTGGACGCCGGAGCCAACGTCCTGCTGCTGCCGTCCATGTGGATCGTGGGCCCCGGGAAAGAAGACCACTTCATGACCCTCGTGCGTGCCCGTGCCATCGAGAACACCTCGTACGTGGTGACTGCCAACCAGTGCGGTCCGCTCGCTACGGCCTACTCGATTGTGGTGGATCCGTTCGGGGTGGTCATCGCCAATGCCGGGGAAGCGCCGCGAGTGGTGTTTGCCGAGCTCGAACCTGAACGGATCGCGGCTGTCCGGACCCGCGTCCCATCCCTCCGGAACCGTCGTTTCCGGGTGGCCCCCGGGGACAAGGAATGAGCCAGGAAGTGGGGCCGGCAGTTGCTCCCGGCCGCGGTCAACAGCAACGCGCTATGGCAGTTGGCGCTGCTGGAGATGTGGCTCCAGCGCCACGGGGTGGGCTAAGGCGGGAGGTGACGTCAGCGCCTTGGTGAGCTGCGCCGTCGTGCGGCGTACGCAAACATGGCCGTGCTGGCGACGGTGGCCAGATACCCGGCGATCACGATCAGCGAGATGCCCGCCCAAAAGTAGTTTGTGGTGCTGACTTCCTGCCAGGGGCTCGGCGCGATCCGGGCCAGGGAATACATCGCCACCGCAGCCGAGGCCAGCCCGATCACCACCGGAAGCGTCAGCCAGATCCGGGCAGAGCCCACGTGCGCGCCGAAGCCGTCCCACGCATTCCACGCCCCGCGCCGGACGATCAGCCAGCCCGCGGGAATCATAAACGCGCCCACCAGCAGGAATGCTGCCACCACGTCGGCCGGCCGGTGCCACTGGTTGATCAGCGTGGACACCCCGGAAGCAATGGCGAACGTCCCGCCCACAAAACCGGCCATCGGGCGCCAGCGCGGCGATGCCATCAGGAAGACCGCAGCCGCTGCCGACGCCGCCAGGGTGGTGTGTCCGGACGGCAGCGAGTTCAGCTCCAGCGTCACCACGCCCTTGTCCGGCCGGGCCGGCAGCACATCCTTTAGGACCTGTGTGGCGATGTTCGCGCCGATGCAGGCAGCCACGGCAATGCCGGCCTCCGTCCACCGCTTCCGGATCACCGTCACAAACAGCACCACGACGGCGGCCATCACCAGTGAAATGGTGGGCAGCAGGTCCAGGAACCTGGTGGTGGCCTTGCCCGCCGGCCCGTGAATGTCCACGGCTTCCACCAGCGCTGACTCGTCGATGAACTGTCCCGTGGTGGTCTGGACGAAGTAGTAGTAGGTGGCGATCAGCCCGGCAATGCAGGCCAGCGTGGAAAGCACGAACAGGAACCCTGACCCCGGAGCGGGGCGTGCCGGGGTCCTGGTCTGTGCTTGCCGTTGAAAAGTCATCGCTTCAAGGTTGTCACAGAAAGCTGGGATCCTGCCGCATGTTGACTGGCAGCGAGGCGCCCCGCCGGCGCTTCCCCGGGACGGGGCACCTACCGCAGGCCCGCGACCAACTCCTCGATGATCTCGAACTGCTCCCGCACGCCGCCCTCCATGCCGGACTGCGCAATCATGTCCCGGACTTCCTTGCTGCCGGCGTCGGTGCGGATGCTGATCAGGGTGGCGCCGCCGTCGGCCTCTTCAAACGTGACGCTGTTGACCACAGCCCCGTCCTCGCTGTCCGGGCCGGCGTCCGGCGTCTCCATGATCTCGGTGTGGACGATCCGCTCGTTTGGCACAATCTCCCGGTACGTCCCGTGGAAGGCCACCTCGAATTCACCATGGGCCACCATTACATACCGCCATGCCCCGCCCACCCGGAAGTCCATGTCCGCCACAGTCATCTCGCCGCGCCTGCCGGGCCACCATTTCCTGACCAGGTCTGGCGTAGTCCAGGCCCGGTACACAAGGTGCCGGGGCGCGTTGATGGTGCGGGTGATCAGGATTTCCTTATCGCTGGGGAAGGTGACGTTTATGGTGCTTGTCTGTGCCATAGCCCTGCTCCTTCGCTTACTTTTCCTGCTCCTTGAGGTCTTCTGCAACGCCCTCCAGAAGATCCAGGCGCTCTTCCCAGAGGTGCCGGTAGCCGGAGACCCAGTCGTGGATAGGTTTGAGGGCCTGCGGGTTCAGCCGGTAGACGCGCTGCCGGCCTTCGTCCCGGACAGTGACGGCGCCCACCTCCCGCAGCACCCGCAAGTGCCGGGACACGTGCGGCTGCGCCATGCCCAGCAGGTCAACGAGCTCATTGACGGGGCGCTCGCCGCCGGCCAGGGCGTCCAGTATTTGCCGGCGGCGGGGCTCAGCCACTGCGTTGAAGGTATCCGCTGTTGTTGCTGCCCGTGCCATGCGGCGATGGTATACCCATACCGATATGCGTTGGAAGGGTCAGTTCGTCACCACTTGTACAGTGGGTCCATGCCTACGCCGCCTGTGCCCGACCTTGAGGAACTGTTGGCCGGCGCGCACGTGGTCCGCCTGCCCATGCGCGTGAAGTTCCGCGGAATCATGGAGCGGGAGTCCCTGCTCCTGCAGGGCCCGGCCGGCTGGGGAGAGTTCTGCCCGTTCCCGGAATACGGCGACGCCGAGGCTTCCCGCTGGCTGGCTTCTGCCATTGAGGGCGCGTGGCAGGGTTTTCCGGCCCCGCTGCGTTCGGTCATTCCGGTCAACGCCACCGTCCCTGCCGTTGCTGCCGGGCGGGTGCCTGAGGTTCTTGCGCGCTTCGGCCGGGTGGACGCCGTGAAGGTCAAGGTCGCCGAGCAGGGCCAGACGCTCGACGACGACGCCGCCCGGGTCGCCGCCGTCCGCTCTGCCCTGCCCGACGCAGCCATCAGGGTGGACGCCAACGGGGGCTGGGACGTGCCCGCCGCCGTCGAGGCTTTGTCCCGCCTGGCGGACATGGGGCTCGAGTACGCCGAACAGCCGGTTCCCACGGTTGATGGACTGGCCGAGGTGCGGCGCGTTTTGCAGGCTGCCGGTACGCCGGTGCTGATCGCAGCTGACGAAAGTGTCCGCAAGGAATCCGACCCCCTGCGCGTGGCACGTGCCGGTGCCGCGGACCTGATCGTGGTGAAGGTGGCGCCGCTCGGGGGAGTGCGGCGCGCGCTGGACATCGTGGCCCAGGCCGGGCTGCCCGCCGTCGTCAGCTCGGCGCTGGACACCTCAGTGGGCATCCGTGCGGGCCTGGCCCTGGCGGCGGCGCTTCCTGAACTGCCATACGCTTGCGGGCTGGGGACGGTGTCCCTGTTCGAATCGGACATCACCACGGATCCGCTGGTGGCCGACGACGGCGCCATCCGCCTCCGCGATGTTGCCGCCGACGCCGGGCTGCTTGAGCAGTACTCGGCGACACCTGCGCGCCGGGACTGGTGGCTGGCCCGGCTCCGCCGTGTCCACGCTTTACTGCAGGTCACGCGCGGTTAACCGGAACTTCACCTTGCTGACTACTGCGCGTAGAAACCGGCTGACAGGGTGGGCGGACCGCATCGATTTTTTTGGAAGGCCCCCATGTCTGAAACGACTGCCCGCAAGTTCACCCTGCTGCCGATGCTCGGCCACACCAAGGGCAAGCGCAGCGCCGTCACCTGTGCGCTCAAGTGCGACAACGCCTGCTCCGGCGACGTCTGCAACACCAGCTCCAACAGCTACTTCCGCGACATTGCCTCCACAACCATGTCCCGCCGCGCCGCCCTGGGCTTCGGCGCCGCCGGTGCGCTCGCCGTCGTGCTCGGCAGTGCCGCCACGTCCCCTGAATCCGCAAACGCTGCCGGCCTTTCAAAGGCCGCCAAGGAGGGCTTCGGCAAGTCGAAGCTCCAGTTCACCGCCATCCCGCCGATAGACGCCTCCGTCGACGCCGTCACGGTTCCGGAAGGCTTCACCTGGAAGCCGGTCATCCGCTGGGGCGACCCCATCTTCAGTGACGCGCCGGAATTCGACCTGAACAACCAGACGGCCGCCGCGCAGGAAAAGCAGTTCGGCTACAACAACGACTACACGGACATCCTGGAAGTCCCGGGCAGCAAGGGCCGCCGGGCGGTGCTCTTCGCCAACCACGAGTACACCAACGAAAACATCATGTTCCCGGCCACCATGCCCGCGGACCAGATGCGTGCTGTGGGGGCGGCCGCGCACGGCCTCACTGTGGTGGAGCTGGAGCGCCAGAACAAGAACAAGCCGTGGACCTACGTCAAGGACGCGCCCCTGAACCGCCGCTACCTGAACAACACCGTCTACGAGCTGACCGGTCCGGCCGCGGGCTCGTCGCTGGTCAAGACGAAGGACGACCAGGCCGGCCGCTTCATCAAGGGCACGCTGGGCAACTGCGCCGGCGGCACCACCCCCTGGGGCACCATCCTCTCCGGCGAGGAGAACTTCAACGGCTACTTCGTCTCCCCGGGCACCTCCGTGGAGGACAAGCGTTACGGTTTGACCAACAAGGCCACCGCCCGCAAGTGGGAGCTGGACGAAGACCGCTGGGACACACGCAACGCCGGCTACGAGAACGAGGCCAACCGCTTCGGCTGGATCGTGGAAGTTGACCCGTTCGACCCCAACTCCACCCCCAAGAAGCACTCCATGCTGGGCCGCTTCAAGCACGAAGGTGCAAACGTCATCATTGCTGAGTCCGGGCATGTGGTGGCCTACTCTGGCGATGACGAGCGCTTCGACTACCTGTACAAATTCGTTTCCAAGGACACCTACCGCGAGGGCGACCGCAAGCACAACATGACGCTGCTGTCGGCCGGCAGCCTGTACGTCGCCAGGTTCACCGGCAATTCACCTGCTGCCGAGATCACCGGCACCGGAGCTGTGCCTTCAGACGGCGCTTTTGACGGCATCGGCGAATGGCTGCCGCTGGTGGTGGACGGCAAGTCCGCAGTTCCTGGCATGTCCGTGGAGCAGGTCCTGGTGTACACCCGCCTGGCCGCGGACAAGGTTGGCCCCACCAAGATGGACCGTTGCGAGGACGTGGAGCCGAGCCTGCACACCGGCAAGGTCTACGTGGCCTGCACCAACAACTCCAACCGCGGCACTGGTTCCAACGAAAAGGCCACCGAGGTCAACCCGCGCAACGAGAACCGCGACGGACACGTTGTGGAAATCACCGAAACCGGCGGCCAGACTTCAACCACCTTCACGTGGAACCTGCTGATGGTATGCGGCGATCCCGCCCAAGGTGATGTCACCTACTTCTCCGGCTTCCCGGTGGACAAGGTCTCGCCGATTTCCTGCCCGGACAACCTTGCGTTCGACTCCGTGGGCAACCTCTGGATCTCCACCGACGGTGCCCCCTCCGGCATCGGCAAGGCAGACGGACTCTTCAAGGTCACCCTGGAAGGGGCAGAGCGCGGCAAGGTGGAGCAGTTCCTCGCCGTCCCGCGCGACGGCGAAACCTGCGGGCCCATCATCCACGACGAGGAGCGCACCGTGTTTGTTTCCGTGCAGCACCCGGGTGAGGACGGGACGTTCGAAAAGCAGGTCTCCTTCTTCCCGGACTACGTCCCGGCCGGAACGACGCCGGCCCGCGGCCAGGCACGCGCACCCCGCCCGTCAGTGATCCAGGTGTTCCGCGGCTAATTCCTGCCTGCACACCACGACGCGCGCCTTTTTAAGGCCGCTTTTCCTGTGACGCCCGCTCACCCCCTCTGCAGCAAGACCGCGGAGGGTGAGCGGGCGTTTTTTTGGGGTGGCCACGAGTGAGCGGGCGTCGTGGGTGGCAAACTGGACCAGTGCCTTCTGAGAATTCCCTGACGTCCCTCGCCGCAGCCCGAATCGTTGTTCAGATACTGGTCGACGGCGGTGTGCAGCACGTGGTGGTCTCGCCCGGTTCCCGGTCCGCCCCCATGGCTTACGCGTTGGCGGAAGCGTCGGCGCAAGGCCGAATTGAGTTGCTGGTCCGGATCGATGAGCGTTCCGCCGGGTTTACCGCCCTGGGCCTGGCCCTGGCCACCGGCTCGCCCGCGGCTGTGCTGACCACGTCCGGGACCGCCGTCGGCAACCTGCTGCCGGCCGTTATGGAGGCCAACCATGCGGCCGTCCCGCTGATCGTATTGTCCGCTGACCGGCCCGAGGAACTGCGCGGGACCGGCGCCAACCAGACCACCATCCAGCCTGACATCTTTGGTGAACAGGTTCGCTTCGCCGTCGACATCCCCGCAGGTACCGACCCCGAACGCGCCATCAGGACCGGTCTGTCCGCGGCCACCGGGGCGTTCCCCGACCTTGCCCCCGGCCCGGTCCAGCTCAACCTGGCCTTCCGGGATCCGCTGGTTCCCGGGGCCGGAGAGAAATTGCCGACGTCGGCTGATCGGCCTCGCTACCGGGTGGCCACCGAGCCGCTCGTGATGAACCTGCCGCCCGCGTCCACCGACTTGCCCGAGCGGCGCACCGTTGTCCTCGCAGGCCACGACGCCGGCCCGGTCGCCGAGGCGTTCGCCCGCGCCCATGGTCTGCCGCTGCTGGCAGAGCCCTCCTCCAACGCCCGCTTCGGGCCCAACGCCGTGGGGCCGTACCGGCTGCTGCTGGAACACTTTGGGCCCGAGTCAGCAACGCCGATCGAGCGGGTTGTCCTGTTCGGCCGCCCCACGTTGTCCCGGCCGGTCGCCGCACTGCTGGCCCGCCCGGACGTCCAGTCCGCCCTGTACCAGCCGCTTCCGGTGGCCTGGTACGAACCCGGCCGGCGTACGGAACTGCCGCTCGAGAGTCTCGCGGACCTCGCTGATTTCGCCGGCCGCGGCCCGTCGTCCTGGCTGGACACATGGCTGCTCGCAGGATCGGCCGCCCAGCACGCGCTTGACCGGATCCTGGCTGAGGAAGCGCCCGCCACCGGACCGGCCGTCGGGTCGCTGGTGTGGAAGCACGCCCGGGGCCAGCTGCTGCTGGGCTCTTCCAACGGAATCCGCGACGTCGACCTGGCAGGCCTGCCCGCCCCTGAACCTGCCGCCACCGTGTACGCCAACCGCGGCCTGGCCGGGATTGACGGCACCATCTCCACCGCCACGGGCATAGCGCTCGGCGGCCGGCAGGAAACCACCGTCCTGCTGGGCGACGTCACCTTCCTGCACGACGGCGGCGGCCTGCTCCTTGGAAGCGGGGAGGAGCAGCCGGACTTGCGGATCGTTGTACTCAATGACGCCGGCGGAGCCATCTTCGACCTCCTCGAACACGGTGCGGTGCGTGAGGCCGGGACGTACGGTGACGCCGTCGAACGCCTCTTCGGCACCCCGCACACAGTGGACCTCGCGGCAATCGCCGCAGCGTACGGCGTCGGGCACTGCTCAGTAAGTACGACGGCGGCACTCGCCGAAGCGCTCAGCCAGCCGATCGAGGGCCGCAGCATCGTGGAAGTCCGCACGGACCGGCACGGCCTGCGCGCCCTGCACGGCGGGATAAAAGACGCGGTTGCCGCAGCGGTCGGGGGAGTGCTGGCGGGCTAGCTACTCAGCCGGTGGGAGGCGTGAATTGGCTGGCGCTGAAGACCGCTCCCTGCGGGTCCCGGATCAGTGCCTCGCGGGTCCACCCGGTGTTGTCCTGCCCCAGGATCTCGGCGCCGAGCCGCTCGGCGTCGGCCACGGTCTGGTCGCGGTCTGCAACGGCGAAGGTCACGTGCCAGTGCGGCGCTTCGCCTGCTGCAGTGGCGGCAACCCAGGCGATGGCGTCTTCGAAGCCGGGTGGCGCGGAGATCCCTGACTGCCGTTCCCTGATATCCGGATCGGTTGTGGCCTCGAGATGGTCGCCGTAGCCGGGCCGGCGGACCATCAGCCCGAACCCGACGTCGTCAACCTGCCAGCCGAATGCCTTCTCGTAGAACGCAATACCTTCGCCGGGGTCCGGTGTGTGGAGGTCGCTGAAATTCCAGGCACCCGGCTGGTTGACTACCTGCGCCCCCAGCCGGCGCTTCGCCTGCCAAAGGCGGAACCCGGCACCTTCCGGGTCTGCCAGCGCGGCGCTGCGGCCGCCCTCGCCGGCGTCCTCCGGGGCGGATACTACTTTGGCGCCGGCGGTGACCAGCCTGCGGACGGCAGCATCGGCGTCGTCGACGGCTATGTACGTGTTCCACGCCGTTCCTTCGCCGCCGCTGCCCAAGCCGGCAATGTCCAGGCCGTCGAGCTTTGCTATCAGGTAGCGGCCCGGCGCTCCCGGCGGCATGACGTCCTCCAAGCTCCAGCCAAAGAGTCCGCCGTAGAAGTCAATGGCTGCCTCGACATCGGGCTGCTCTATGTCGACCCAGGACGGGACACCCTGCGGGTAGGTCCGTTGGTTCATCGCTCGCTCCTGACTTCCTTTATCGCCGCTTCGAATGCCGGCAGGCTGCGTTCGATCATGTCCTCGTTGGCCGTCAGGGAGATCCGGAAGAAGCCCGGGGTCTCGAACAGCGTTCCCGGGAAAACAAAGACACCCCGGCGGACGAGTGACTCGGTGAACGCTTCGTCATCCGGGGTGGGGGAAGGCACATATAAGTAGAAGGTGCCGTCGGGCCGCGGCACGCGGTAGCCCATGCCGCCCAGCGCGTCCATGAGCCGGTCACGCCGCCGCTGCAACTGGTTTACGTCGATGGAGAACTTCTCCAGTTCGGGCAGCGCGTGCTGGAGCAAGGCGTTCGGGTAAATCCAGCCCATGGCAACCTGCAGGCCGGTGATGGCGGGGCGCATCTCATCCCGGTGCGGCATGGTGGGCGGCAGCGCCAGGTACCCCACCCGCTGGCCCGGCGAGAGGTGCGTCTTGCCGTAGGAGTAAGCCAGCAGCGTGTGCGCATAAAACTCCACCGGGCTGTGGAAGCGGATGCCGTCGAACACAATCCGGTTGTAGGCCTCGTCCGAGACCAGGTAGATGCGCCGGCCGGTCCGCGCCGAGGCCGCCTCCAGCAGTTCCGCCAGCCTGCCCAGCAGTTCCGGAGGATAGATCCGCCCGGTGGGATTGTTGGGCGAATTGACGATCACCACCCTGGTGCGTTCCGTGATGGCAGCCGCGATCGAGTCGATATCCAGGTCGAACGTGTCGGTGTTGACCTTGACCTTAACCGGGACGAGCCCGGCTTCAAGGATCAGCGGCTCATACAGGAACCACGGCGGAAGGCTGTAGATGACTTCATCGTCCGGATCGGCCACGGTCTTCAGCGCCAGCGCGATGGCGGCGAAGCCGCCGGTGGTGAGGTAGATATCCTGCGGCCGGAACGGGACGTCCAGCAGTTGCTGAAGCGACTCCGCGGCAGCCTCCCGGGCTGCGTCACCGTTGGTCTGGTACGCAAACCACTGGTCATGCTGCGGAGTAAGCGCGTCCCGCAGCGTGTTGACGTAGCGGTCCGCCGGCATCTGGTGCGGGTTGCCGAAGGTGAAATCACAGGTGTCCGTGTGGCCCTGCCGGCGCAACCTGGCCGCCGTGAAGAAGGCATCGACCCGCTGGAAGGAGGGAATCGAGGCCAGCCGTGCCGCGCGGTCAGACATCGCCGATGCGGCCTGGGATGAAGGGGTCGGATCTGTCATGCCAGCGCTCCTGGGTAGGGCGGCCGGGTGGGCCTGCTATGCGGATTGGCAGCGCGCTGCTGAGCCAGTGGAGGCTGTAAGGGACCCATTGTCGAATGCAACACTCGTTGAAGTAAAGGACCCGGCCGGAACGAAGGCCGGCAGCGGATGGCTGGTCCCGCCGTCGTACGATCCCTTCGAGGCCCCACGCGCAAAAGCCCCCGTGACACGCAAATGCCCCGGGGCTACGGAGACGTCCATAGCGCCGGGGCATGTGGCTGTCGTCAGCGGATAACCGCGTCCATAAACGCGCCTACTCCTCGATCTCGATGTGCGTCGGATCGAGCACGCGGCGCAGGAACTCCTTGGTACGAGGCTGGGTGGGGGCGGAAATGACCTGTTCGGCCACGCCTTCCTCCACCACAACGCCGCCGTCCATAAACACCACACGGTCGGCCACTTCGCGGGCGAAGCCCATCTCGTGGGTCACCACCAGCATGGTCATGCCCTCCTTGGCGAGGTTCCGCATAACCGAGAGGACATCACCCACGGTCTCCGGGTCCAGCGCCGAGGTGGGCTCATCGAAGAGCATCAGCTCCGGGTCCATGCTCAGCGCGCGGGCAATGGCCACACGCTGCTGCTGGCCGCCGGAAAGCTGGTCCGGGAAACGGTCTGCGAGGTGTCCCAGCCCCACACGCTCCAGGTTGTGCATGGACACCTTGTCCGCCTCAGCCTGGGAGCGCTTGAGGACCTTCGTCTGGGCGATGGAGCAGTTGCGCTTGGCGTCCAGGTGCGGGAACAGGTTGAACTGCTGGAACACCATGCCCACCTTGCGGCGCATCTTGTCGATGTCCACATCGGGATCGGTGGCCTCGAAGCCGCCTACGTGGATGCTGCCCTGGTTGGGCTGCTCCAGCAGGTTGACGCACCGCAGCAGGGTGGACTTGCCGGACCCGGAGGGCCCGATCAGGCACACCACCTCGCCCGGCGCCACGGCCAGGCTGATGCCCTTCAGGACCTCGTTGGATCCGTAAGACTTGCGCAGGTCCTTGATCTCCACGCCGGCGGCATGGACAGTTGCCGTGCCACCGCGGGAGTTGTTTACGACGTCGTTCATTTGTCTTCCCTGCCTATCGCTTGGTCCGCGAGCTGCGGCTTTCGAACTTCCGGGCCAGGAGGCTCAGGGGGATGGTGATCACCAGGTAGAAAGCGCCGGCCACGAGGAGCGGGGTGAGGCCTGCGCCGAGGCTGGAGATGCCGTCGCGGCCGAACTTGGTGAGCTCGTACTGGGATGCGGTGAGGCCCAGGACGTAGATCAGCGAGGAGTCCTTGGTGAGCAGGATTACCTCGTTGGTCAGCGGCGGCAGGATGATCTTGAATGCCTGCGGGATGACGATGGTGACCATGGCGCGCCACTGGGGCATGCCCAGGGAACGGGCGGCCTCGAGCTGGCCCTTGGGTACTGCCTGCAGGCCTGCGCGGAGGGTTTCGGCGATGTAGGCCGAAGCCACCATGCCGAGCGAAATCATTACGATCACGGTGATGTTCCACGAGACGCCGAACGCCAGCGGAACGCCGTAGCCGAAAGCGATGAAGACCAGCAGGGCGGGGATGCCGCGGAAGAATTCGATGTACCCGGTGGCGATCCACCGGTAAAGCGGGAAGCTGGACAGCTTCATCAAGGCCAGCAGCAGGCCGCCGGAGAGGCCCACGATGAAGCCCAGGAAGGTGTAGATCAGGGTGTTCACCAGGCCGGTCATAAAGATGCCCGGGAACATGGGGCCGATCTTGGCGAAGTTGAAGACGCTGTTGCCGATGGTCTCCCAGTCGGTGGCCAGGATCAGCGCGGCGACGGCCACAACAAAGATTCCGGCCTGGACATACAGGCTTACTCTGGCTCGCTGACGTGCGGTCATTGCCATGGGTTGCTCACATTCGTTGTGCGTGGCAGAGGCCCCGGACGGACTGCGGTACAGCTCGTCCGGGGCCCCGGCTGCGTAGTTCTCAGGGCCGTGACCGAACCAGGGCGGGGAAGCCTCAGGCCAGCACGGCGACTACTTGGCGGTCTTGGCTACTTGGCGGTTTCGCCGAACCAGGTGGTCTTGAACTTCTCGAGGGAGCCGTCGTCGGTGAGGCGCTTGAGCGTGCCGTTGACCTTCTCCGCCATGGCGGTGTTGCCCTTCTTGATGGAGATGCCCAGCTGCTCGCCGGTGGCGAACTCCTCAACACTCTTGAACTTGGGCTGGTCCTTGATGGCGTAGCCGAGGACGGACTGGTTTCCCAGGGCGGCGTCGATGGTGCCGGCCTCAAGCGCCTGCACGAGGAGGCCCGTGTCCTCGAACTGCTGGGCGTCCAGGCCCTGCTCCTGTGCGTACTCAGCGCCGGTGGTGGCCTGCTGGACGCCCACCTTCTTGCCCTTGGCTCCATCGAGGCCCGTGATGCCGGACTCTTCGCTGGCTACCAGGGCCAGGTCGTCATCCAGGTAAGGGGTGGAGAAGTCCATCACGGACTTGCGGGTGTCCGTGATGGAGATGGAGGAGATGCCGAGGTCGCACTGGGTCAGCGCGGTCCCGGTCTCGATTGCCTCGAACGAGCTGTCCACGATGCTCAGTTCGGCGCCGAAGTCCTTAGCGAGTTCCTTGGCGATGTCCACGTCGAAGCCGACCGTCTGGCCGTCCTTCTCGAATTCGAACGGCTCGTAGGGGATGTCCGAGCACACCGTCAACTTGCCGGCGTTGATGAGCTGGATGCCGCCTTCGGAGGCTGCCGGAGTGGAGCTTCCGCCGCCGCAGGCCGTGAGGGTGAGGGCGCCGACGGCGAACAGTGCTGCTGCCTTGGCGGTGATCTTGGCCGTGGCCAGGGACTTGAGCTGCATGTTTCTTACCTTTTGTTGCAGGAGTGTGCGGTACTAAATCGGTTCATAGTGTAGCGCCGATTAGGAGATATGCATCACAGGAAACTTAGATTCACTATTGGATAACCAAGTTACCGTTGTTTCAAGCCTAGGTGAAGCAGCCCTGTCCCGTATCCCGGACTCTCTGCCTAGTTGCTGATTCCGAGCGACTCCAGCATGGGCCGGAACTTCGCCCAGGTCTCCGCGAGCTCAGCTTCGGGCTGGGAGCCGTCCACTATTCCGCAGCCGGCATACAGCCGCACGGTGTCGCGGGACTCGATGACCGCTCCGCGCAGGGCAATGCCCCACTCGCCGTTTCCGGCGGCATCCAGCCATCCCACCGGACCGGCGTACGGCCCGCGGTCCAGGTGCTCCAGCTTGCGGATGAGCGCGCCGGCCACCTGGGTGGGGGTCCCGCAAACGGCGGCAGTGGGGTGCAGCGCGTTGATCAGGGCGAGGCACGTGGGGACGTGACCTTCCACTTCAGTGAGTTCTGCCTTTACGTCCGAGGCCAGGTGCCAGACGTTTGGCAGCTCCAGAATAAACGGTTCATCGTGCGCGTTCATCGCTTCGGAGAACGGAGCCAGCTGGGACGTGAGCGACTGGATCGCGATTTCGTGCTCATGCCGTTGCTTCTCTGATCCTGCGAGCACCCGGGTGGCGTAATCCATGGGGAGGCCGTCCTCGCCGTGCGCATCGCGGCGGTCCAGGGTGCCGGCCAGCACGCGCGCCTGGGCGGTACGTCCCTCCACTTGGATCAGCATCTCAGGCGTCGCGCCGACCAGCCCGTCCACCCCGTACGTCCAGCATTCGCGGTACCGGCCGGCGAGCTCCCGCAGCACCTGCGCGGCGTTCACGCCGGAAGGAACGGTGGCAACGACGTCGCGCGCCAGTACCAGCTTCTCCAGCGCCCCGGTCCGGATTTCGGCCACACCTGCTTCCACGGCGGCCATCCAGTCCTCCTCGCTCAGCGATCCCGTGTGCAGGGTTGCGCCGGCAGCAAGGGGAAGGGGACGTACGACGGCGCCGCCTGACCGCGGGTGAACCGCGCCGGAGGTACCGTCCCCGGCAGAGTCCGCTGCCGCCATCGTGCTTTCACCGGAGGGGGAGCTGCTGCCCAGCAAACGGTCCAGTGCGGCGAGGGCGCCCTGCTCGTTGAGGGGGCCGTCGTCGAACGTCAACTGGGTAAGCCAGGCTTGGCCGTCACGGACGCCCACAACAACCTCGGGCACGATCAACCGGGATTCGTGGGCTGAAGTCTTGGAGAAAGCGAAGGATCCGAAGGCCACTGGACCTGTCCCCGGGAGTTCCACGGAGTCCGTGATGTCGGCTTCGAGGACCAGGTGTCGCCACCAGATATCAGCTTCGAGGAAGCGCTCGGGACCGGTTGCGGTGAAGCGGGTGATCTCGCCGAAGCCCACCAGCCCTGCCTCGCGGCGGGTCCAGCAGAGCACATCGTCCCGGACCAGAAACGACGGCAGCCCCCCGGGGAATTTTTGGCCGTCAAGGGGGACTGTCAAGGTGCGGAACGTGCTGGTCATGATGGATCAACACTACCCCTCACGGTAAACCGCAGTGGCGTGCGGCGCTTCGAACCCCTTGTACCCCGATACCCGCCGCGGCCCGTGCTGCTATAGCGCCGCGCGCGAGGCCGGAGCGCTGGCGTGGGCCTTGGTCCGGACCCTCCTGAACATTTGAGACAATGTCATGGTGAACCGAGCATCCTTGGATAAGCGTCCGGACGAAGTAGCCACGATGTTTGACGACGTCGCCCCCAAATACGACGTCGTCAACGATGTCCTGTCCCTGGGGCAGACCCGCCGCTGGCGCAAGGTAGTGGTGGAAGCGATGGAAGCCGTCAAGGGCCAGCGGGTCCTGGACCTGGCCGCCGGAACGGGTACCTCCAGTGAGCCATATGCCGATGCGGGCATAGATGTGGTGGCCTGCGACTTCTCCCTCGGAATGCTTAAGGTCGGCAAGCGCCGCCGCCCGGACATCGACTTCATTGCCGGGGACGCCACCAACCTGCCGTTCGCCGATAACACGTTCGACGCCACCACCATTTCCTTCGGCCTGCGCAACGTCAACGAGCCCAAGAAGGCCCTGCAGGAGATGCTCCGCGTCACCAAGCCCGGCGGTCGCCTGGTCATCGCCGAGTTTTCCCAGCCCGTGGTTCCGCTTTGGCGCACCATGTATACCGAGTACCTCATGCGCGCCCTCCCGCCCGTAGCCAGGAAGGTGGCCTCCAACCCGGACGCCTACGTGTACCTGGCCGAATCCATCCGCGCCTGGCCGGACCAGGACCACCTGGCAGCATGGTTGGAGGAAACCGGTTGGGAGAAGGTCACCTACCGGAACCTGTCCGGTGGGATCGTGGCGGTGCACCGCGCGTTCAAGGCCCCCGACTCAACACCCGACGGCGCAGCTGCCGCCATCGCCGCGCACAAGGGCCCCGTGGCCAAGCTGCGCCGCAACACCCGCTGACCTGTGAGGGTACTGATTGTCGGCGCGGGGCCGGCCGGCTCCACCGCCGCGTACTACCTTGCCAAGGCCGGCATCGACGTCACCGTCCTGGAGAAGACGAGCTTCCCGCGCGAGAAGGTTTGCGGCGACGGCCTCACCCCGCGCGCTGTCCGTGAAATCCAGAAACTCGGCCTGCCCCACCCTGAAGGTGACGGTTGGCGCCGCAACAAGGGCCTGCGCCTGATCGCGGGCGGCCGCACCATCGAACTGCCCTGGCCCGAAGTGTCCGATTTTCCGCAGTACGGGCTCATCCGGACCCGGCTGGGTTTTGACGAGGAACTGGCCCTTCACGCCCGGGCCGCCGGCGCCACAATCCTTGAGCGGCACAGCGTCACCGAAGCCCTCCGGAACGACGACGGCCGGGTCACCGGCGTCCGCGCCGCCGCCCTGGACGAGTCCGGACGAAAGACGGGGGAAACGCACGACTTCAGTGCCGACGTCGTACTCGCCGCTGACGGAAACTCCACGCGCACGGCCGTATCCCTCGGCATCCAGAAACGTGACGACCGCCCGCTTGGCGTGGCTGTTCGCACGTACTTCACCTCGCCGCGCACGGACGATGACTGGATGGAGGGCTGGCTCGAGCTCCCCGGCCGCGACGGCAAGCTTCTGCCGGGCTACGGCTGGGTGTTCGGCGTCGGCGACGGCACGTCCAACGTGGGCTTGGGCATCCTGAACTCGTCCAAGGAATTCGGCAAGCTCGATTACAAGCAGGTCCTCCGCGAGTGGACCGCCGGGATGCCCGCCGACTGGGGCTTCACGCCCGAGAACCAGGTGGGCGAAATCCGCGGTGCCGCGCTGCCCATGGGCTTCAACCGAACGCCGCATTACTCACCCGGCCTGCTCCTCCTTGGGGACGCCGGCGGCATGGTGTCCCCGTTCAACGGCGAGGGTATCTCCTACGCCATGGAGTCCGCGCGCTTCGCCGCCGAGTTCATCATCGACGTCTCCTCGCGCGCGGCCTCTTCCGGCGGAACGTACGACGCCGACACGCACCTCTCCCGGTACGCGGACTATGTGCGGGACCAGTGGGGCTCGCACTTCACGCTGGGGCGGGCGTTCGCCGCGCTGATCGGCAAGCCGGCGGTCATGAAGCTCGCGCTCGGGACCGGCATGCCCATCCCGGTGCTGATGCGGTTCGTGGTCCGGCTCCTGGCCAACCTCACGGACCCCGCGGCGAAGGGCTTCGAGGACCGGGTGATCCGGGTCCTGGAATCCCTGGTTCCGGCCACGACAAACACATCGCACACTCCGTCGGCTTCGAATCAGCGGTATCCGCAACAAAAAGTTAGGGTTAACCAGTGAACAACCCCGCAGACCACAGCTGGACGCACGCCGGGCACGGCCTGCCGGAGTCCGAACCCAGCCTCAACACCACCGCCATCGCGACGGGTTTGCAGCTGCCCGCTGGCTTCGCCGCCATCGCCGGGGATGCCGAGCTGGGGCCGGCCATCACCACCAACCTGGCCCGCGTGGAGAAGAAACTCCGCGAAGCCATTGCCAACTCCGATCCACTCGCTGACGCAACGTCGCGCCACCTGGTGGAAGCTGGCGGCAAGCGCATCCGGCCTTTGCTGACGCTCCTTTGCGCCCACCTCGGCGACGCCTCGCTTCCCGCCGTGGTGCAGGCCGCCGTCGTGGTGGAACTGACGCACCTCGCCACCCTGTACCACGACGACGTGATGGACTCCGCTCCCTTCCGCCGTGGTGCCCCCACGGCTCACGAGGTGTGGGGCAACTCTGTTGCGGTCCTCACCGGCGACCTGATTTTTGCCCGGGCCTCGATCCTGGTGTCCGAACTCGGCTCGCGCGCGCTGGGGATCCAGGCGCGCACGTTCGAGCGGTTGTGCCTGGGCCAGCTGCACGAAACGGTCGGGCCACGCCCGGACGAAGATCCCGTGGAGCACTACCTTTCGGTGATTGCAGACAAGACGGGTTCCCTGGTTGCGGCATCCGGCCAGCTCGGCGCCATCTTTGCCGGCGCTGACCCCGCCTTCGAGTCCGTTTTGGTGGAGTACGGCGAGAAGGTGGGTGTGGCCTTCCAGCTTGCCGACGACGTCATTGATGTCACCGGCATCAAGGTCAAGTCCGGCAAGTCCCCGGGGACGGACCTGCGCGAAGGTGTTCCCACGCTGCCGGTGCTGCTCCTGCGCAGGGCCGCTGCGGATGGTGACCGGTCCGCCGTCGAACTTCTCCAGCTCATTGATGGCGACCTGACCTCCGACGAAGCACTGGCCGAGGCTGTTGCCGGTCTTCGCGGGCACCCGGTTACCGCTGAATCCTGGGTTGTGGCGCGCCAGTGGGCAAATGAGGCCATTGCCGCGCTGGCCCCGCTGCCCGAAGGTGTGGTCAAGGAATCGCTGTCCAATTTCGCGATGGCCGTGGTGGACCGCGCCAGCTAGCTTTCTCGTGGAAGCCCGGCTCCGTGGTGGCGCCGGGCTTTCTGCTTGGGTGGGCTGGCGGCGCCTTCCTGTAAACGGGACAGCCCCGGTCCGCAGCGCTGAATGACGAGTCATCCGTGCTGAGAACCGAGGCTATCTCTCCGTTCGCATCAGACCCGCCGGAGGCGTTTAGCGGATCCGTGAATAGTCTATGACAGTCTTGTCACAAGATGCAAGTCCATTGTTATGGCCCTTGTCAAAGACTTTCTTGCCAAGATTCCCCACCTTTTGTTCGAGCCAGAGCTGAAAGCCCGGCGAGTCACAGCGACCCGCCGGGCGGCATCCCTAAAGCTGGGGGAATTCAGCGCCGACTTTATCCACATAGGTTTCCCGGGCTCTGCCCGCTCCGCTGCTCACCAGCTCTGCTGGCCATATGGAGCTAACCCGTTTCCTCAAATACGCAGGCTCCGTGGCCCGCACGTCCACCCTCCTGCAGGCTGGTTTCACTGACCGCCACCGACGTCCTGATTCACTGCCTCCGTTGTCTGCCCGCTGTGGAAGCTGCCGTCATGGTCGAAAGTGCGGCGCGGCAGGGGGTAACAACTTTGGGCTACCTGCGGGAACGGCTGCCCGGAAGGCGAAACGGCGCTGCCAGGCGGGTGCTCGATTTGGTGGACGGGACAGCGGACTCGGCCATCGAGGTAGTAGCCCGCATCCTCTTCCGGAGCGAAGGAATCCACACCGAGACGCAGGTGGAGCTGCCTGGGATCGGGATTGTGGACTTCCTCCTGGAGGGCTTCCTGATTGTAGAGATCGACGGCGGCAGCCACCTTGAGCCGCGGCAGGTCAAGAAGGACAGGGTCAGGAACAACGCAAGCACCCTCACTGGCTATTCAGTGCTCCGATTCGGCTACGCGGAGGTGGTTTACAACCCTCCGGGACACCAGAAATCCAGCACCCCGCCAAGCCGGCAGGAACCCCTAGTCTTCGTCGTCCTCGAACGCCCACTCGAACATGTCGAACACAAACTCCGAGAACGTGCCCTCTTCGGACTTCCACTGGCCGCGGGTGTTGTTGCGGCGGTACACGATGGGATCCGGGACGCCGAGGTCACCGACGCGGAAGCCCCAGGTGTACTCCTCTTCCTCATCCTCGAGGAACATCAGGAAGCCTTCGTCATCGACTTCGAGCTCGTCGGGATCCCAGAAGTAGTGGTAGGCCTCCATCAGGTCCTCGCAGCCGCCTATGGCCAGGTAGAACTCGCGGAGGACCAAGGGGATCTCGAATTGGTGGTCGGCCAGGGCCTTGTCCAGCTCCTCGGCGGGCAGCCCGTCCTCTTCCTGCCATTCGTCCTCGAGATACTTCGGAACCAGCGCACGGAATTTCTCGAGGAACATGTCAGTCATGCTTCATATCCTAGCTAAAAGCCGCTCCGTGATTCGCCGCCCGCAGAACCGGTGCGGTGCCACCCGTTGACAGCCAGCGGGATGTGCCAGGAGCGCCGCCAGGCCACTACCCGGAACACAAAAACGAGGGCCGCCACCACGCAGGCGGTCACCGCATTAAAGGCTCCCGTTACCCACAACACCGTGGTCAGGGCCGCGCCGCTGAAGGCCGGAACAGCGTATAAGTCCCGGGAGTTGAACAGCTGCGGCACTTCGTTGGCAGTGATGTCGCGCAGCAGCCCGCCGCCCACCGCCGTTGTAACGCCCAGCAGCACCGCCGCCACCGGGTTGACGCCGAAGGACAGCGCTTTAAGGGTTCCGGTGATGCAGAACAGGGCCAGCCCGCCGGCGTCGAACAGGACCAGCAGCGACGTGAAGCGTTCCACGCTGGAAAACAGGAAGTACACCAGGAACGTGGCCAGCAGCGGCGGCACGAGATAGGCCGGATTGGTGAAGGCGGCAGGGACGCTGTTGAGAATGATGTCGCGGATGACGCCGCCGCCGAGTGACACCAGGGAGGCCAACAGGAGCGAGCCCACAATGTCGAACTGCTTCCGGGCCGCCAGCAAGGATCCCGAGACTGCAAAGAAGAAGACACCGGCCAGGTCCAGCCATACCAGGGCGATGTCAAAGGGGAATGTCATGGAGCGTCCCGGCAGTTTCAAAGAGGGCGGACAGGGCGGCTCCAACGTTACGCTAGCCCCTATGAACAGCCCCATCATGATCGCCTGCGCCCATGGGACGTCCAGCACACAGGGTGCCGCGGAGGTGAATGCGCTGCGGGATGCCATCGCCGCGCTCCGCCCGGGCCTCGACGTCCGCGAAGCGTACGTGGACGTCCAGCAGCCGGACTTGGTGGACGTGGTGGCGGGCCTGCCGGAGGGGGAGTCCGCAGTGGTGGTGCCGTTGCTGCTGAGCGTGGGATACCACGTGAAGGTGGACATTGCGAAGGCAGTTAAGAGCCGTCCTGGGAGTGCGGCTGCCGCACCGCTGGGTCCGGATCCGCGTCTTGCCGCGCTGCTGGACCAGCGGCTGCGCGAGGCCGGGGTGACGGACCGCGACGCGATTGTCCTGGCCGCCGCGGGCTCGTCGAACCCTAGGGCAGCGGTGAGCGTGGAGGAACTGCTGGGCCAGCTCCAGGAGCTGCGGACCAACCGGATGGTGGCCGCCTATGGTGCTTCCGCCAAGCCATCCGTGCCCGACGCCGTCACGATGCTTCGCGAGGAACTTGAAGGAGGTGCCGGGGCTGGGGAGTCCGCCGGAGCTGTCGACGTCGGCGGGCGCGTGGTGATTGCCTCCTACCTCCTGGCGCCGGGCTACTTCCATGACCAGCTCGCCAAGGCGGGTGCCGACGCCGTGACGGAACCGCTGCTGCCGTCCCCGGTGTTGGCCGAGATCGCACTGGAAAGGTACGACGCCGCCGTCGCGCAGGCCGCCAAAACCGCAGCCGAAACACCAGCCGAAGGGCCATCCAAAGCGCCAAGCAACGGGCCCGCCGCAGCCCCCGCAGAACACAGATCGGATGCACAGGAGGGTGGCTTCTTCAAGGCCGTCCGGCGTTTCGTGACGAAATATTTCCCTAGGTGACTCAACGTTTCCGGGCCTTTGTGACGCTATTCGGGCGGGACCTACAGTCGATGCATGACTGATACAGCTCTAGCCGGAGCGTCGGCGGACACCGCCGCCCCGAAGCGCCCGGCCCGCCCGTCCCGACCCGCCGCGAAGCCGCACGGTCAGTGGAAGGTGGACGGCAAAACGCCCCTGAACGCCAACGAAACCTGGAAACAGGAAGACGACGGCCTTAACGTGCGCGAGCGTATCGAGAGTATCTACTCCAAAGAGGGCTTCGACGCCATCCCCGGCCAGGACCTGCACGGCCGGTTCCGCTGGTGGGGCCTTTACACCCAGCGCAAGCCCGGGATCGACGGCGGCAAGACCGCAACCCTTGAGCCGCACGAGCTCGAGGACAAGTACTTCATGCTCCGTGTGAGGATCGACGGCGGCGCGCTCACCACCGAGCAGCTGCGCGTCATCGGCCAGATCTCCGTTGACTTCGCCCGGGACTCGGCCGACCTCACGGACCGCCAGAACATCCAGCTGCACTGGATCCGAGTGGAGGACATCCCCGAGATCTGGACCCGCCTGGAAGCTGTTGGCCTCTCCACCACCGAGGCCTGCGGCGACGTTCCCCGCGTCATCCTCGGTTCCCCCGTGGCCGGCATCGCCAAGGACGAAATCATCGACCCCACCCCGCTCATTGAAGAGCTGGGGGAGCGGTTCATCGGCAATCCGCTGCTGTCCAACCTGCCGCGCAAGTACAAGACGGCCATTACCGGCCACCCCAGCCAGGACGTGGTCCACGAGATCAACGACTTTGCCCTGGTGGGTGTCCGCCACCCGGAACTCGGCATCGGTTACGACCTCTGGGCCGGCGGCGCGTTGTCCACCAACCCGATGCTCGGCAAGCGCCTGGGTGCGTTCGTCCGCCCCGAGGAAGCTGCGGACGTATGGCTCGGCGTCACCAGCATCTTCCGCGACTACGGCTACCGTCGCATGCGCACCAAGGCCCGCCTGAAGTTCCTGATGGCAGACTGGGGTCCGGAAAAGTTCCGCCAGATCCTCGAGGACGAATACCTGGGCTACAAGCTGGCCGACGGTCCGGCCGCGCCCAAGCCCACGTCTCCCGGTGACCACATCGGCGTGCACGAGCAGAAGGACGGCAAGTTCTTCATCGGAGCCACCCCGCTGGCAGGCCGGCTGTCCGGCGCCGGGCTGGTCAAGCTCGCGGACACCCTTGAGGCCCGCGGCTCCTTCCGCCTGCGCACCACCCCGCACCAGAAGCTTGTGGTCCTGGATGTCGAGAAGGAGCACGTTGAGCCCCTGGTGGCCGAGCTGGACGGGCTGGGCCTGTCCGCCCGCCCGTCCGTGTTCCGCCGCGGCACCATCGCCTGCACCGGCATCGAGTACTGCAAGCTGGCGATCGTGGAGACGAAGCACACGGCTGCAACCGCCGTCGCCGAGCTGGAACGCCGGCTGGGCGACCTCGCCGCCTCCGGTGAACTGCCGCACGCGCTGTCCCTGCACATCAACGGCTGCCCCAACTCCTGCGCCCGCATCCAGACCGCGGACATCGGCCTCAAAGGCATGATGCTTCCTACGCCCGACGGCGACCCCTCCCCGGGTTTCCAGGTCCACTTGGGCGGCGGGCTGGCTTCCAACGAGCGCGAGGAAGCAGGACTGGGACGCACCGTCCGCGGCCTCAAGGTCTACGTCGATGACCTGCCCGACTACGTGGAGCGCGTGGTCCGTACCTTCGTTGCCCAGCGAGTTGATGGCCAGACCTTCGCCGAGTGGGCCCACGCAGCAGACGAGGAGGCACTCCAGTGAGTAAGCACGCACTTGGTGTTGATCCGGTTGTTGCACCGGCGGTGGCCTCGGCGACCGTTGAGGAGACTGTGGCCTCCGCCGCTCCCGCCCTCCGCAGCAAGGAAGAGCTGAAGGCCCTTGCCGAAGCCGGCGCTGCCGAGCTCGGCTGGGACGCCCCGGCCCGTGACGTCATCGCATGGGTGGAGCGCAACTTCAAGCTGCCCGCGGTGGCTGTCGCCTGCTCCATGGCAGACGCCGTCCTGCCCGCCCTGGTGGCGGACCAGCTGCCCGGCGTCGATGTCCTGTTCCTGGAGACCGGGTACCACTTCCCGGAAACCTATGCCACCCGTGACGAGGTGGCCGCAAACCTCCGCGTTAACGTGGTGGACGTTCTCCCCGAAAACACCGTGGAGCAGCAGGACCGGCTCCTGGGCAAGGACCTCTTCGCCCGCGATGCTGCCCAGTGCTGCGCGCTCCGCAAGGTGGCCCCGCTGCGCCGCACCCTGTCCGGCTACGAACTCTGGTTCACCGGCGTCCGCCGCGACGAAGCCCCCACCCGTACCAACACGCCGCTGGTCACCTGGGACGAGGCCAACGGCCTGGTCAAGGTAAACCCGATGGCCGCGTGGACGTTTGACCAGCTGGTCCAGTACTCGGACGATAACCTCCTGCCCGTCAACCCGCTGCTTTCCCAGGGTTACCCCTCCATTGGCTGCCAGCCCTGCACCCGGAAGGTGGCGCCGGGCGACGACCCCCGCGCAGGCCGCTGGGCGGGCTCCGACAAGACAGAATGCGGACTACACGTATGAGCACTTTCCTAACCGAGGAGACTACCCAGGTGACTGACTCCGCCGTCTCCACCCGACTGAGCAGCCTGGATACCCTCGAGTCCGAGGCCATCCACATCATCCGCGAGGTTGTTGCCGAGTTCGAGAAGCCCGCGCTGCTGTTCTCCGGCGGCAAGGACTCCGTGGTGATGCTGCACCTGGCCACCAAGGCGTTCTGGCCAGGTAAAGTCCCGTTCCCCGTGCTGCACGTGGACACCGGCCACAACTTCCCCGAGGTCATCGACTTCCGCGACCGCACCGTCGAGCGGCTGGGCCTGAAGCTCGTGGTCGGCTCAGTGCAGGAGTTCATCGACCGTGGCGAGCTGGCCGAGCGCGCCGACGGCACCCGCAACCCGCTGCAGACCGTCCCGTTGCTGGACGCCATCCAGCAGAACAAGTTCGACGCCGTCTTCGGCGGCGGCCGGCGGGACGAGGACAAGGCCCGCGCCAAGGAGCGCATCCTGAGCCTTCGCGACGAGTTCGGCCAGTGGGACCCGCGCAACCAGCGCCCCGAGCTGTGGAACCTGTACAACGGCCGCCACACCGTGGGCCAGCACGTCCGCGCGTTCCCCATCAGCAACTGGACCGAGTTGGACATCTGGCGCTACATCGAGCGCGAGAACATCGAGCTCCCCGGCCTGTACTACGCCCACGAGCGCGAGGTCTTTGCCCGCGACGGCATGTGGCGCGCAGTCGGCGAGGTGTCCCAGCCGCTGCCTTCCGAGGAAGTCATCACCAAGACCGTCCGCTACCGCACCGTGGGGGACATGTCCTGCACCGGCGCCGTCGAGTCCGCCGCGTACACCGTAGCCGACGTCGTGGTCGAAGTCGCTGCCTCCACCCTGACCGAACGTGGCGCCACCCGTGCAGATGACCGCATCTCGGAGGCCGCCATGGAAGACCGCAAGAAGGACGGGTATTTCTAATGAGCACCGAAGCGCTTCTCCCGGCGGACCTGGAAACGGCCCTCCCCACAACGCTCTTCCGGTTCGCCACCGCAGGATCGGTCGATGACGGCAAGTCCACTCTGGTGGGCCGCCTCCTTCACGATTCCAAGGCCATCCTGGCTGACACGCTCGACGCCGTTGCCCGCACGTCCGCAGACCGCGGCTTCGGCGGCGATAAAGGCGGGATCGACCTCGCCCTGCTGACCGACGGCCTGCGTGCCGAGCGCGAACAGGGCATCACCATCGATGTGGCCTACCGCTACTTCGCGACCGACCGCCGCAGCTTCATCCTGGCCGACTGCCCCGGGCACGTGCAGTACACCAAGAACACGGTGACCGGCGCGTCCACCGCGGATGCCGTCGTCGTACTGATCGACGCCCGCAAGGGTGTGCTGGAGCAGACCCGCCGGCATTTGTCCGTGCTGCAGCTGCTGCGCGTGGCGCACGTGATCGTGGCCGTCAACAAGATTGACCTGGTGGACTTCAGCGAGTCCGTGTTCCGTGAGATCGAAGCGGATGTGCAGCAGGTGGGCCGTGAGCTGGGCCTCGGTTCAGACGGCATTACCGACCTGCTGGTGGTGCCCGTGTCCGCGCTCGACGGCGACAACGTGGTGGACCGCTCCGAGCGGACGCCCTGGTACACCGGCCCTGCACTGCTCGAGGTCCTCGAGACCCTTCCGGCCGCCGACGAGCTGGAAAGCCACCTGGAGAGCTTCCGCTTCCCGGTGCAGCTGGTCATCCGGCCCCAAGGTGCCCTGGCTCCGGACGCAGTCGCCGGCGGACTGGACGTGGAGGCCTACCGTGACTACCGCGCGTACGCCGGCCAGATCACCGAAGGCTCGGTCAAGGTGGGGGACAAGGTCTCCGTCCTGACTCCCGGGCAGGACCCGCGCACCACCACCGTGGTGGGCATCGACTTCGCCGGCGCCTCGCTGGAGGAAGCCGCCGCCCCGCAGTCGGTAGCCATCCGCCTGGCGGAGGAGTTCGACGTTGCCCGCGGTGACACCATCGCCGCCGCCGGCACCGTCCGCGAAGCCTCGGCCGACCTGTACGCAGCGCTGTGCTGGCTGTCCCCGAAGCCGCTCCGCGAGGGCCAGAAGGTGCTGGTCAAGCACGGCACCCGCACCGTGCAGGCCTTGGTCCGCAACGTGTCCGGCAAGCTGGACCTCGCCTCCTTCAAGTTGGAACCGGCCTCCAACCTGGAACTGAACGACATCGGCCACGCGCAGCTCCGGCTCGCCGCGCCGCTGCCGCTCGAGAACTACCTGCACCACCGCCGCACCGGTGCCTTCCTGGTGATCGACCCGCTGGACGGCAACACGCTCGCCGCCGGCCTGGTGAAGGACCACCCGGGCGACCACGAGGACGAGCGCTACAGCATTTAGCTCCGCCCGAATCTCGTTCTGCCCGATTCGACGGTTCCCTGCGGGTTCGACGTTTCCCGACGTCGCCCTTGCACGGAACCGTCGAATCGGCTGTTTAAGCGCCAGGTCTACGCGCGGCCCTCGAGGATCGACTTCAGCTTTTGCAGGTCCTTCCGCGTCTCCCGGCGGATCATCGGCGCCATGAACAGCCCGGCCAACCTCGAAAAGCCTGAGGGGCTCCCGCTGTTGCCGAGGGTCATGCGGGTCCCGCCGCCGTCGTCCGTCCACGTGTAGGTGGTCTGCATGGGGAACGGTCCCTGGGCGGTGCGCATCACCAGCTTCCCGCCGGGCACATACTCAACGAATTCGTAGGTGTAGTTGAGCTCCCGGCCCAGGAACTTGGCCGTGAAGGCCACCCTGGCACCGGGGCCAACCGGGCCGTCAGTCAAGCGCTGGGGCTTATGGATGTTCACGTACCACCTGGGCGCGTTATCCGGGTTGGCGGCGTACTCCGCCACCTCCGTGCGGGGCCGGTTGATGAGGATGTATCTCTGAACGTTGACCATCGTTGCGTCTCCTGTAAGTTGCAGCGGGTTAGCCTAGGAATCACGTTAGTCCTCATCCGGCAGTGGGAGGCGTCACATGGAGACCATCAACAGCAAGCTGCTCAACTGGGCTTCGATCCTGGACCCCCTAACGCGGGAACAGGCCGTGATGACTGCCGAGCTGCCGTTCATCTATCCGCACTTGGCGCTGATGCCTGACGCGCACTTGGGGAAGGGCGCCACCGTGGGCTCGGTCATACCCACGTTGCGCGCAATCATTCCCGCGGCCGTGGGCGTGGACATCGGCTGCGGCATGATTGCCGTGCGGACCCAGTACTCGCTGACGGACCTCCCGAAGGACCGCCGGCGGCTCCGCGAGGACATCGAGCGTGTGGTTCCGCTGTCCGCCGGGCACAACAACAAAAAAGTGTTGCCCACGGCAGAGCCCCGGATCGCGGAGCTGAAGCAGCTGGCGGCGAAGGCCGGCTTCAACCCTGCTCAGTACGTGGCGAAGTGGGAGCTGCAGCTGGGATCGCTGGGCTCGGGCAACCACTTCATCGAGGTCTGCGCGGACGAAAACGACGACGTATGGCTGTTCCTGCACTCCGGCTCACGCGGCGTGGGCAACAAGATCGCCCAGCACCACATCGGCGTCGCCCAGCACGTGTCCCGGAAGCACCAGATCCGCCTGCCGCACCCGGACCTCGCCTACCTGGACGAGGGGACGCCGCAGTTCGACCGGTACATCGCTGAGCTGCGCTGGGCCCAGCACTTCGCGCTGCTGAACCGCGAGGAAATGATGGACCGCGTCAGCACGCAGTTCGGCCATTGGGTGGGCGGCCCGGTGCACGAACGGGAGCGGATCAACTGCCACCACAACTTCACCCAGCAGGAGACGCATTACGGCAAATCCTTGTGGGTGTCGCGGAAGGGCGCCATCAAAGCCGCGCCGGGCGATCCCGGACTGATCCCCGGTTCCATGGGAACGGCGTCGTACGTGGTGGAAGGACGGGGCAACCGCGAATCCCTGAACTCCTCGCCACACGGTGCGGGCAGGGAGTACTCCCGCAATGCCGCCCGCAGAACGTTCTCGCTGGAGGAGCTTAAGAAGGCTATGCGGGGCATCGAGTTCCGGGCCTCGGAGGCGTTCATCGACGAGATCCCGGCAGCCTACAAGTCCATTGACCAGGTGATGCAAGACGCCGCCGACCTCGTCACGGTCCGGCACAAGCTGCGGCAGCTGATCAACGTCAAGGGCAACTGACGGGCTGGCGCTTCAGGACGCGCCGCCCGCCTGGGCTGCGGCGCGCGTGCGTGCGTCCTTGAGCCACGCCTTGGCCTGGCCAGGGTCGTCGGCCGTGCCGCCGTCCGCATTCAACTCCAGTGCCCGGTCCAGGTCTTCGCCGCTCTTCAGTGGCCAGACGTGGACCTCGATGCCGGCTGCCTGCAGCTGTTCCACGTGCACCGGAGTGAGATGCTCAAACCCCGTGTAAAGCGTGCCCGCGCCCGTGACAATAAGGACATCCTCAAGTTCTTCCTGCTGCCGGCGGGTGGCTGCAAAGGTGCCGACGATGAATCCGCGGGGAACGGCCGGCAGGTGCAGTGCGAGGAGGAACAATGCTTCCGGGAGGAAACTCGAAAACTTGATGCGGCCGGTGTGGGCCGGATTCTGCCCGAGCAGTTCGGCCAGGGCTGGCACCGTGGACGGGTCCTTGATCTCCACTTGGAGCGTGACGTTCGTGAGCTCGAGGACTTCGGCGAAGGTCAGAACCGGCTGTCCCGACGCCAGCGGAACCTCGTGCACCTGGGCAAGTGTCAGCTCGGCGACAGGCATGTCCGCATTCAACCCTCCCGCTGCCAGCCGCTCAAGGGTTGGATCGTGAAGGACGATAGGGACGCCGTCGGCAGTGACGCGCACGTCAAGTTCAATTTCGTCAGCACCGGCGGCCTCGGCCAGGAGAAACGATGCCAGGCTGTTCTCGGGTGCCAGGGTCATGGCTCCCCGATGGCCGACGACCGCAAAGCCGGCATTCCACGGGCGGGCCCGGGAGTAGTGGTTCGGAGAGTCAGTGGGCAACTGCAGAACAGGAAACACCCGGTTGTTGGTCACAACCACAACCTAGGGAGGCAAGGTCAACCGGCAGGTGGAGCGACCTTAACGGGGGAAAAACATCCGGTCAAAAGCCCGGGGGCTTGAGGGACACACAAGGGGGCACAGGATCGTCAGCTCGGGTCGGGCTTCTGCTTAAGGGCTGCCCGCAGGAGATAGGTAGTCTGCCGGCTGCATTGTGTGAGCCGTCGAAGATGGGCCGCCGCCAGCTGGGGCAGTGCAACGGCCGGGTCGGTGTCGCGGGTGTCGTTGCGGATGGCCTGCTCAAGGTTCAGCGCCATCCCCGCCAGCCGCTCCGCCCCGACCATCTGGCTTGAGGTTTTGAGGCTCAGCACTGCTTCCGTAGCTCCCTTAAGGTCCCCGGTGGTCAGTGTTTGCCGCAGCCGCTCGGTCCGCTGGGGCAGGTGCGCGATGAAGTTCTGCACGAAGACCTTCCAGACTCCCTCATCGTCGTCCAGCTCCTCGCGCAACCTCACCAGCACGGCGGGATCCAGGAGGGGTGCGAAGCCATCGCCCTCGCTCATGGTGGCCCCCAATGCGCAGCGCCCGTCCCGGGCGTACGCCAACGATGCAACCGTAGCCTGCAAAACTCGATACCCATGACGCACCCTTGAAGGTCAAAAGCCGATGAGCCTCCCAGCAGGACTTTTAATGGACGCTACGGGGCAGCCGTTGCGGAGGCACGAGTAGTGAGTACTCGATTCTCTTAGGACGGGGAATCGGCAGTACCAAGTGGCTGGCCCACCGTCGCCGGAATATGACGATAAATGAACTCGCGTGACCCCCCGTTTCCGCTTCATTGAACGCCTTTGGGCCACTCCCTATGGTGAAACAATGACTAGTTCCAAGCCCGGGATGACCCGCATCGTGGCAGGCGAAAGCGCGGTTCCCAAGCGCAAGCGTGCCATCGAGGCTGCCCTGGCTGTTGGCCTGGTCCTGCTGATCGTGGTGGGCGCGGTGGTGGCATCGACTGTTTCGCGTAACACCGAGGCGCAGGCTGTTGAACCCACGCCCGCTGCGGAACTGAAGCTCGGTTACTTCGGCAACGTCACGCACGCGACCGCGCTGGTGGGCATCAAGGAAGGCTTCCTTGCCGAGGCCCTGGGCAGTACCGCCCTCAGCACCGAAACGTTCAACGCCGGGCCCGCTGCCATCGAGGCCTTGAATGCAGGCGCCATCGATGCTGCCTACATCGGCCCCAACCCGGCCATCAACTCCTTCGTGAAGAGCCAGGGCGAATCCGTCAAGATCGTGGCCGGCGCTGCTGCCGGCGGCGCCCAGTTGGTGGTCAAGCCCGAAATCACGTCGGCGCGGGACCTCAAGGGCAGGATTCTCGCCTCCCCGCAGCTTGGCGGCACCCAGGACGTTGCCCTTCGCGTCTGGCTTTCAGACCAGGGGTACAAAACCAACGTTGACGGCAGCGGCGACGTTGCCATCAATCCCACGGAAAACGCGCAGACGCTGAAGCTGTTCCAGGACGGAAAGCTCGACGGCGCGTGGCTGCCTGAGCCGTGGGCGTCCAGGCTGGTGCTACAGGCCGGAGCGAAGGTGCTGGTGGATGAAAAGGACCTGTGGGACGGCAGCATCACCGGTAAACCGGGCGAGTTCCCCACGACCATCCTGATTGTGAACCAAAAATTCGCGGCCGACCACCCTGAAACCGTGAAGGCGCTCCTGGCCGGACATGTGAAGTCGGTCGCGTGGCTGAACGAAGCGCCTGCCGCACAGAAGGCCTCCGTCATCAACTCGGCCCTGCGGGAGTCGGCCGGCGCAGCCCTGGCCGACGACGTCCTCTCACGGTCCCTGGCCAACATCACCTTCACCCTCGACCCGCTGGCCGGAAGCTACCCCCGGCTGCTGCAGGACGGAGTGGAGGCCGGCACCACCAAGCAGGCCGACATCAACGGACTCTTTGATCTCCGTCCGCTCAACGACGTCATCGCCACCGGCGGCGGCGCCAAACCTGTTTCAGCCGCCGGCCTCGGCCAGGACTGACTCCCTTTTCTTTCACCACCTACCTAAGGACGGCACCATGCCAGTCGTACTGGAACACCTGGGCAAGCGCTTTGGCGATGGCGCCCCGGTACTGGACGACGTCAACGCCAACATCGGCAAGGGTGAGTTTGTTGCCCTCCTCGGTGCCTCCGGCTGCGGCAAGTCCACCCTGCTGAATATCATGGCGGGACTGGAGGCCCCGTCGTCGGGCGCGCTCGAAGTGCCCAGCGACGGTGCCGCCTTTATGTTCCAGGACGCCGCCCTGTTCCCCTGGCTCACGGCCAGGGAGAACATCGAGCTGGCACTGAAGCTCCGCGGCGTGGGCAAAGCCGAGCGCAAGGCCAAGGCGCAGGAGCTCCTCGAACTTGTGCACCTGGGTACGGCGGGGGACAAGCGCCCGCACGAACTGTCCGGCGGCATGCGCCAGCGCGTATCCCTGGCTAGGTCGCTGGCGCAGGACCGGCAGCTGCTCCTGATGGACGAGCCGTTCGCCGCCCTGGATGCCATCACGCGTGACCTGCTGCACGACGAGCTTGAGCGCATCTGGAAGGAAACCGGGCGCACCATCGTTTTCGTGACCCACAACGTCCGCGAGGCCGTGCGGCTGGGCCAGCGTGTGCTGCTGCTGTCCTCCCGCCCCGGCCGCGTTGTCCGCGAATGGGCCGTTACCGAGGAACACCGAACCGACGCCGGGCTCGCCGGCCAGCTGACCGGGGTCATCACCGCCCGGCTGCGTGAGGAGATTCGCCGCCATGCCAAGTAACCCCACACCCCTCGCCGAATCGGATTCGGTGGTTGAGCCTGTCGAAACCCGGCACATCCATGCTGCCCTGACCCGGTCTTCCACGGGGCGTGAGGACCTGCGGGAACTCGAATCCGGCCTGGACTCCCTGCAGTCCGACGCCGACCGCAAACACCGGATCGACTGGAGCCGGGTGCTCCTGCCGATCGCGGCCCTGGTCACCCTGGTCCTGATCTGGCAGTTCTACGTCTCGCTTGGGTTGAAGCGCCGTGACCAGGTACCCGGTCCCATCGATGTGCTCAACCAGATGGGAGTCCTCTGGAACGAGGGCAAACTGCAGGAAGCCGTGTGGACCTCCATGGAGCGGGGGTTGATCGGCTTCATAATCAGCGTGGCCATCGCAACTCCGGTAGGCCTGCTGCTGGCCCAGGTGGCTCCGCTCCGCCGCGCTTTCGGGCCCCTGATTTCCGGCCTGCAGGTGCTGCCCTCGGTGGCCTGGGTACCGGCCGCCATTATTTGGTTTGGCCTTACCGACGCCACCGTGTACTTCGTAATCTTTATGGGTGCCATTCCGTCCATCATCAACGGGCTTATTTCCGGGGTAGACCAGATCCCGCCGCAGTACCGGCGCGTGGGCACTGTCCTGGGCGCGTCACGGCTCCAGATGGCGCTGCAGATCATCCTTCCCGCCGCACTTCCCGGATACCTCAGCGGCCTCAAGCAGGGCTGGGCCTTCTCCTGGCGCTCCCTCATGGCCGCGGAAATCATCGCCGTCGGTGGCACTATCGGCTTCGGCCTGGGCTCCCTGCTGGACCAGGGCCGGCAACTGTCGGACATGTCAGTGGTGATGGCGGCCATCCTGCTCATCCTCGCCGTTGGCATCCTGATCGAACTGCTGGTGTTCGCGCCGATAGAGAAGCGCCTCCTGCGCAGCCGCGGCCTGCTTGCCGGCAGCACCCGGTAGCCAGCGGCGGCCAGCCCCTTATGAACCAACAGCAGAGCCCGACGGCGAGTCCCGCCGTCGGGCTCTGCTGTTCTTACCGACCATTTGCGTCACTTTTGGCACGTCGACCTGCCCTCGGCCCCGTAACGGCGCGGTCGGACTCCGGTGCCGGCAGCGAAAGTGACGCCTTTTGGTCGTCCAGCAACGAATAAGGGCCTCTGGCAGACTGGCCCAATGACCGTCAGCTTCGTGTGCCGTACCGAATCCGCATTGCCGCCGGAGAAACTCTTCGATCTGGCCCGCAGCATCGACCTGCACGTGGACTCGCAGGAGCGCAGCCGGGAGCGTGCAGTCGGAGGCGTGACCTCCGGGCTGATCGGCGAGGGGCAGGAAGTGACGTGGCGGGCGCGGCATTTCGGAATCCCTCTCACCATGACCAGCGGCATTACAGAATTCGCATTTCCCGGCAGCTTCACGGACGAACAGATACGGGGACCGTTCAAGTCCTTTCGCCACGTCCACGAGTTCGAGGGCACTCACACCGGCAGCATCATGACCGATCGGGTGGAGTTCACCGCCCCATTCGGCCTCCTGGGCCGAGTGGCTGAACGGTTGGTCCTGCACCGGTACCTACACCGGCTTATCCGGGACCGCGGCCACTTCCTCGCCAGCATCAGCGGACACACCGGGGCGCCTTGACGCGGCTCGCTGCAGACTCAGCCACCAGCGCCGCGCGCCGCCGTCGCTGTGAACCGCGCGACGGAGGCCCGCGACGGCGAAGCCTTGTGTGACGCAGCGTTACCTTACGTGAACTGGTGTTGCTCGGCCTTTGTGGGCCATTGTTACGCGGCCCTACCGTTGATTCATGGCAATTCAGGATATTTACCCCACAGCGCTGCGGCTGCTCGGCCGCCCCGTGCTGGTGGTGGGCGGCGGCCCCGTGGCTGCCCGCCGCGCCAAGGGCCTGCTCGACGCCGGTGCCCGGGTCACCGTCGTAGCCCCGGTTGCCTCTGGCGCGCTTCAGGAACTGGCCGACGCCGGCCTCCTCATCTGGGAGCCGCGCACCTACTCTTCCTCCGACGTGGACGGCGTCTGGTTCGTTCAGACCGCCACGGGAGACCCAATGGTTGACGCCCAGGTCTCCGAGGATGCCGAGGCGCAGCGGATCTGGTGCGTCAACGCTTCCGACCATGAAGCCTCCGCCGCCTGGACCCCAGCCGTCGCCGAGGTGGACGACGTCAAAATTGCCGTGAACGCCGGGGGAGACCCTCGCCGCGCCATGGCCGTCAGGGACGCAGTTGCCACAGCGCTCGAAACCGGCGACCTGCCGCTGCGTCGCCGCCGGGCTTCCGGGGGAAGCGTGGCCCTGGTGGGCGGCGGGCCTGGCGACACCGGCCTCATCACCGTCCGCGGCCGCCGGCTCCTGGGCCAGGCCGACGTCGTCGTCGCAGACCGCCTCGGCCCGCGCGAACTCCTGAACGAACTGGCCCCGGACGTCCACGTCATCGAGGTCGGCAAGACCCCCGGCCACCACCCCGTCCCGCAGGCAGAGATCAACCGCATCCTCGTTGAAGAAGCCCTCAAGGGCCACCGCGTGGTCCGGCTTAAGGGCGGCGACCCCTACGTCCTGGGCCGCGGCGGCGAGGAAGCCGAATACTGCCGGCAGCACGGCGTCGAGGTGGAAGTGGTTTCCGGCGTCACGTCCGCGATCTCCGTGCCCGCTGCCGCCGGCATTCCCGTCACGCACCGCGGCCTGGCCAAGGGCTTCAGCGTGGTGACCGGGCACGAGGAACTGTGCGAAGTCCCGGCCCGTCCGGACCACACTGTTGTCCTGCTGATGGGCGTGGGCCAGCTGCGCTCATCGGCGTCCGCTCTGGGCAAAGCCGGTCTCCCCGGCAACACCCCGGTTGGTATTGTGGAAAACGGCTATTTGCCGAACCAGCGCGTCACCATCGGTACCCTCGGTTCCATCGCGGACCAGGCGGAAGCCGCCGGCGTCGCAAATCCCGCAGTGATTGTCATCGGTGACGTGGTGCGCGTCAGCCCCTTCGCGCCGTCGCACTTCAAAACCGCTGATTACAGCACCATCACCCCCAACAGCCCCCGCAAGACCCCAAGCACCAGCACCACCCCGGACAAGCCCCGCGTCCTCACCACCTAGCCCCCACCCAACTAGGTAGCGCTAAGTGTCGTTTGACCCCTCATAACGACACTTAGTGCTACTTAGTTGGGACGGACCGAAGAAAAGGAACACAGCCGTGTCATCAAGCACCACCGTAGGTTCTGCCGAACGTCCGCTGCGCGTCGCCGTTGTGGGCTCCGGCCCGGCAGGCGTTTACGCCGCGGACATCCTTACCAAGAGCGAAGCCGTCAAGAGCGGCGAGCTGACTGTCAGCATCGACCTCTTTGACCGCTACCCGGCACCCTACGGCCTGATCCGCTACGGCGTGGCCCCGGACCACCCCCGCATCAAGGGCATCGTCAATGCCCTGCACAAGGTGCTGGACCGCGGCGACATCCGCTTCTTCGGCAACGTGGACTACGGCACGGATCTCACCATCGAGGACCTCCGCACCCACTACGACGCCGTCATCTTCGCCACGGGCGCCATCAAGGACGCGGACCTGAACATCCCCGGCATCGAGCTGGACGGCTCCTACGGCGGCGCGGACTTCGTTTCCTGGTACGACGGCCATCCCGATGTTCCCCGCGAGTGGGCGCTGGAGGCCAAGGAAATCGCTGTGATCGGCAACGGCAACGTGGCCCTGGATGTGGCCCGTGTCCTGTCCAAGCACGCTGACGACCTGCTGGTCTCCGAAATCCCGGACAACGTCTACGCAGGCCTGAAGGCCTCTCCGGTCACGGACGTGCACGTCTTCGGCCGCCGCGGCCCGGCCCAGGTCAAGTTCACCCCGCTGGAGCTGCGCGAACTGTCCCACTCCAAGGACGTAGACATCATCCTGTACCCGGAGGACTTCGAGTTCGACGAAGAATCCGACCGCCAGATCCAGACGAACAACCAGACCAAGACCATGGTGGGCACGCTTACCAACTGGATCGCCGAGCAGCCCGAGGACCTTTCCGAGCTGAAGGCCTCCCGCCGCCTGCACCTGCACTTCCTGCACAGCCCGGTGGAGATTTACGACGATGCCGAGACGCCGGGCAAGGTTGCCGGCATCAAGTTCGAGCGCACCGAGCTGGACGGCACGGGCAACGCCCGCGGCACCGGCGAGTTCGTGGACTACCCGGTGCAGGCTGTCTACCGCGCCATCGGCTACTTCGGTTCAGCCCTGCCGGACGTTGAGTTCGACCACAAGAAGGGCGTGGTAACGAACGACGGCGGCCGCGTCCTGGACGCCGCCGGCCAGCACGTGCCGGGCATCTACGCAACTGGCTGGATCAAGCGCGGACCGGTCGGCCTGATCGGCCACACCAAGGGCGACGCCCTCGAGACCGTCACCTACCTGCTGGAGGACCGCGAAAACCTGCCGGTCGCCGCCGCGCCCGAGGCGGAGGCCGTCGTCGACCTCCTCGACGCCCGTGGCGTGAAGTTCACCAGCTGGGAAGGCTGGCTGGCGCTGGACGCCCACGAGCTCGCCCTCGGTGCAGCCGCCACAGAGGCCGGCGGTTCACACGGCGTCGAGGTCAAGCGTGAGCGCATCAAGGTAGTGCCGCGCGAGGACATGGTTGCCATCTCCCGCGACGGCGTCACCGCGCAGGTCTAGTCGTTTAGCTTCAGAGTGGGGCCACGTGCCGTCCAGCCCAGTTTGGGTTTTGGGCGGCACGTGGCCCCCACTGCTTTAAGTACCGGTCACACAACCCGGTTGCGCTACTTGCCGGCTCCGCCCACCGCCATCAGCTCCAGGCGCTGGAGGGTCTCGCGGTTCCGCACCGCGATCATCGGGTCCCGCATGATCTTGGGCACCTTCTTGCCAGGACCGCGGATGGCGTCTTCGGAAATGGTGACAAGGCATTGCCCGCCCTGGTCCTGAAGTGTGATGGCCACCTTGGCTTCGCCCATCGGCCAGCCGCGAGCCACCAGTTCCAGGGACTTTCCCGGTTCGACGGCGGTCACCCTGGTGCTGTCGTTGATCACCAGCGGCCAGGCGCCCACCGAGTGATGAAGGCGGGCTCCGACCTGCGGCCAGGTGTCGTCAACGGCGCGGATCCGGGAGGCGCCCACTACCCAGCCGGAGTACAGCCAGCCATCGGCAATCACCCGCCAGACGTCGGCGGCAGGGGTGTTGAACAGCTGGGACACGGTGGACATGGTGTTCCTTCCTGAGGTGGCTGGGCTGGTGCGGTTCTCCGCGGGGGAGGGACCCGCGGCAGAACGAACGACTGCGGCCGGTGCCGGCTGCTGGGCCACAAGGTAGGAGCGCTCCCGCAGGCGGCGGGCCCAGCCGTAGGTCTGTGCGCCGGGCGGCTGGTTTTGGAGGGGGTTGAAGCGCAAGGGCGTGTCAGCCGGCTCCGGGGCGGCCCGCAGCCGCAGTTCCCCGCACTGCCGCCACGGTCCGGACGGCGCAGCCCAATACAACCCGAGTACCCATTCACCTGCCGTGATGGACCCTGCCGGCAGGCTGATGGTCCGGAGCCCCAGGAGTAAGGGGCCCGTCCGGCCGCGGTAAGGCATCAGCGTGCTGAAAGTGGCTGAGGAGACGTCGCGTTTGGGCTGGAGCAGGAACCTCCCGGGGACCCGCCAGCCGGTCGAAGCAAACAGCACGTCCGCTGCGCCGCCGTCTCTGGCATTGGTGCCCGGACCGACGTCGTCTGCCTTGCCCACGGCGCCGGTGCTGGACGGTGTAAGCCGGAGCGCGAGCCCCAGGACGTCCGGAAGCCCCTCCGGCAACCCGGCCGAACGCGAAAACCGCGCTGCAACGGTATCGATGCCTGAGGAGTCGAGCCAGTCCAGGCCGCTCGGCTCGCCGGAGTTCCCGGTCCTGGTCAAGTGACCGGCCAAGCCGATGCCCTTGGGGTGGATCGGCCGGTCGGGGCGGGCCACCTTGAGGAGCCGGAACAGGGCAGCAAAAGCCCGGCCTGCCGTCTCCGTGACGCCGGGGACCACGTCCCGGGCCGCGCCGCCGTGCGCTGCTTGCTCCCTCAAAAAATTCGTCATGCTTCCTTCCTACCCACAAAAAGGCGGAACTACATGCGTCCGAACCTCGACCGGATCAGGGCGAAAATTCCGTAGGCAATGAATCCTGCCCCGATGACCACCAGCAGATATGGGCCGAAGGGATGGTCCCGGAGGGCTTTGAGTCCGCCGTCCAGTCCAGTGGACTCTGCGGGGCTGTGCTTGGCAGCGGCGATCACAAACAGCAGGCCGGTAAGGCCGAGGGCGGCACCTTTGGAGATATGGCCGGTGACGCCGAGGGTGTCGATGAGCCTGCCGCGCCGGGTGCCGTCGAAGTGAAAGAGTTCGTCCTTGAACCCGCGCCGGACGCCCTTGAATACGAAGTAGATCCCGATACCAATGATGGTCAGGCCCAGCGCCACCAGTGCCCACAGCCCCAACGGCGTGGCCATCAGCGAGGCGCTGAAATCACTCGTACTCTCACTGGAATCCCCCCGCAGCCCCACGGCAAAACCGGCGAAGCTGAAGCCAACGCTGGTGTAGGCGATGGCCAGGAAGCCCGACGAAATAAGTTTGGAGATTCGTTCCTTGCGGGGCAGGCGCCGCGCCCTCAGGGTGGCTTCGCTCGCCTGCCACAATCCCAGGCCAAAGCACGCCAGCACACACGCCCACATCACCGCTGGGCCCCACGCGTTTGCGGCCAGTTGCTCAATCGCCCCGGTGGGTTCCGCCTCGCCGGGCTGGCCGAAAGCCACTGCGACGGCGATGGCGCCGATGATGACATGCAACAGGGCCATGACGGCGAAGCCTGTGCGGGCGAGGACGTCGAGGGCGGGGTGGTTGGAGGCTTCCTCGACGGCGTCCGCTGCCAGGCTGATGGTGGATTCGCTGTCCGACACAGGTCAGCCGTTCATGGGCCCTTCGGCACGAATCTTCTCCGCGCCGGGTCCCTCGACGTGGACGGTGCAGCGGACCACGAGCTTTCCGGGTGCGTTGCCCAGTTCCACCAGGGAATCGTCCGCGCTCAACACCGTGAAGACCTCAGAGCCCGCCACAACAGCCACACCCTTGGCTTTCGCCGTGTCCCGCGCATTCCCGAACGCCTCGCGCTGAAGCCCGTCCAGGTAGCTGTTGTCATCTTCCCGGGCGGGGTCTCCGAAGGCCCAGCCAAACAAACTCCCAGTAGTTCCCATGAGGACGATAGTACGCGGTCTGCGGGAGCAAGACGGGCTTTCGTAACGTTAGTAAGTGTGCTTACCATAGGCGGACCATGACCTCGATGGGACACAGTAAGTGAAGTCCGCAGGCGCGGCATCTCAACCAGTTCAACGTTAGGAATGCACATCATGGCAGGAAATCTCATTGCCCGATCAGTCCACGATCTGACGGCAGCCGCGTGGTTCGGTGGATCCCTGATGGGTGCCATCGGCTTGAACGGCGCAACGGCGGAAGCCGCGGACCCCTCCGAGCGCACGCGCCTTTCCAGCGCCGGCTGGATGAAATGGGCACCGTTCCAGACGGCAGCGTTTGCCTCACACCTGGTGGCGGACCTCGCCATCGCCTGGGAGAACAAGGACCGCATCGCGCAGCAGGACGGCGTCGCCCGGGACACCGTGATCAAGACGGCGGTGACGGTGGCGGGTGCAGCCGTAACCCTGTACTCCGGGATCCTTGGCAAGAAGGTCGAGAAGCTCGCAGCTGAGGGTGCCGAGGGCGCCACCGAGCCGCGGCCCGATGCTTCCGACGAGCTCAAGGCTGCACAACAGCAGCTCAAGATGCTGCAGTGGGTCATCCCCGCCTTCGCCGGACTCGTAGTGATCCTTGGTGCCAAGCACGGCGAGATGCAGCGCCCCAAGAACGTGTTCGCGGGCCTGCAGAAATAACCGTGCAGCGGTCGATAATGACCTGACGACACGCAAAAAGGATGGCGCATCCGGGATACCGGGTGCGCCATCCTTTTTGTGCGTCGATACAGTTGGGCCGGCAGCCCTAGATGGGCTGGCTGTTGGGCGGCGGCAGGTCCGGGTTCATGTCTTCCATGTTTGGATCCTCTGCTGTCCATACCTGGATGACGGCCCAGGCCACGGCGGCCAGCGGGACGGACAGCACCGCACCCACGATGCCGGCCAGGATGGTTCCGGCGGTCAGCGCCATCAGGATCACCAGGGCATGGAGTTGCAGCGACTTGCCCATGACGATCGGCTGCAGGAGGTCGCCCTCAAGCTGGTTGACGGCGATAACCACCGCCACCACAATCAGCGCCACCACGGGACCGTTGGCCACCAGGGCCACCAGTGCGGCGAGGATGCCCGCAACAGTTGCGCCCACCAGCGGGACGAAGGCTCCGATGAAAACGATGATGGCCAGGGGGATGGCCAGCGGAACCTGCATGATCAGCAGCGCGGCCCCGATGGCTACGGTGTCCACCAGTGCCACGATGGCGGTGCCCCGGACGTAGCCGCCCAGGACCTCAAGGGTGCGGCTGCCGACCCGCCGCAGCTTTGCCTCGCGTTCCCCCTTGAAGGGGCGGAGGAAGAAGTTCCAAATTTTGGCGCCGTCCTTCAGGAAGAAGAACAGGATGATCACCACAAGGCTTGCCCCGGCAAGGAACTCAGTAACCACGGACAGTCCCGTGATGGCACCCGAACGGACCTGGCTGCTCGTCGCGAACTGAACGATTCCCTCACGGGCCTGGTCCAGCTGCGCCTGCTCGAGGGGGATGGGGCCGGTGAGCAGGAACCGCTCCAGCTCATCCAGTCCTGAAGCGGCCTGTTGTGCAAGTTCGCCCCACTGATTGCGGACCGAGTAGTAAATCACAGTGGAAACGCCGCCCAGTACCAGCAGCAACCCGATAAACGCGATGCCCGTGGCCAGGCCGCCTTTCATCCCGCGGCGCCGGAGCATGTTCACGAACGGGCCGATGGCGGCTGCCAGGATGAGTGCAATCAGGATCGGAATTACCAGGAGCTTAATCTGCATCAGCGCGTAAACGGACACGACGGCGACGGTCAGGATCAGCAGGATCTGGGCTGAGCGGACGCCCACCCTGCCCAGTCCGTCCGCCCACAGGGCACTGGGTGGCTTTGGTTCCTGCTTTTGGGCTGCGGGTGCGGGTGCCTGCTGGTGCAGGCCTGACCCGGCCGCGGGGACCGGCTGTGGGATGTCGCTGCCCGGCCCGTGGTCGGGCAGGCGTGTTGCTCGCGCCATGGGGACTCCTCATTATCGGCTGGTGCCCTGGGCGCGCGTGTGCGCGGCAGGGATACTACCCTTTTCAGATAGTAAGCCTACTGACCGATTAAGGAAGGGCGAAACCCCGAGGAGCGGATTATGCGGCCAGCCACTCCGCGCAGGAGTTCAGGTTTGCGTTGACGGTTGCCACAGCGGCGTCCTCGTCGCGATGCTCAATGGCCGCAAGCAGGAGGTCATGCCCCTCGTGTTGGAGTCCCTCGAACCCGGGCCGGCGGAGTTGCTTTTGGAGATCCTCGTGCACCACGGCGCCGAAGCTGACGTAGAGCTCGTGCAGCAGGGGATTGCCGGATGCCTGTGCCACGCGCTCATGGAAGCCCCAGTCGGCCCGCGCCCACGCCTCGTAGTCTTCCGCGTTCCAGGCCTCGTTACGGTCGGTGAGGAGTGCGCGCAGGGCTGCGACGTCATCGGCGGTTGCATTCCGAGCGGCGAGCCGGGCAGCCTGCGTGTCCAGGCCCAGCCGGACTTCCAGGATGTGGGCCTCCGTGTGGTCCTGGTACATGCGCCGGGCAGCTCCCGAGATCTCGCTGGTGGCCCGCACGTAGGTGCCATCGCCGCGGCGGACTTCCAGCATGCCGCTGTGCGCAAGTGCTTTGATGGCCTCACGGAGGGTGCCGCGCGAGACGCCCAAATCATTTATCAACCCGGTTTCTGACGGGATGCGCTGGTGGAGGGGCCACTCGCCGGACTGAATCATGGTCCGAAGCTTGGTAGTGACTTCATCGGCCAGCGGCGGGCGGTGGGAGGGACTCAGGGCCATGGCGTCCTACTTCCGCTTGCCGGCGGCGCGGCCGGCAGAGGCGCCAGCCAGGTTGCCGGGCGAAGTGCCGGCAACGCTGCGGGTCATCGCGCTGCCTGTGATCAAGTGGGCCACCACAACCTGAACCAGCGCCAGGGCCAGCAGCAAAGCGAGGGGCAGGGTCCAGCCGCCTGTGGCGCTGTGCAGGAGCCCCATCCCGAACGGGCCGGTGGTGGCGAGCAGGTAGCCGGTGGACTGGGCCAGCGTGGACAACGCTGTGGTTTCGGCCGTGCTTGAACCGCTGCGGCTGATCATCACCATAACCAGCGGGAAGATGCCCAGGCCGAAGCCCAGCAGGATCGCGGGAACGATGGCCAGGCCCACGGGCAGGACCAGGAGCAGGGCCACGCCTGCCGCCATGGTGATGCTGACCAGGTAAAATGCGGGGCGCAGCATCCTGGGGCGGGAACCGATGGCGATCAGCAGCATGCCCGAGGGAACGGATACCAGCTGCATCAGTCCGAACATCAGCCCGCTCTCCGAGGCATCCAGCCCCATAGTGGTGAGCATGTACGGGAACCAGCTCAGCAGTGCGTAGGCCAGCAGGGACTGGAGCGTGAAAATAGCGGTCAGCAGCAGCCCTTTCCGGGTCCTCAGCAAGGGCCAGGGGGACACGTGCCCCGCCGTCGAACGCGTGCTGTTCCGGTGGGCGTGCAACGCCACGGGCAGGAAACCCAGGAACGCCGCCACGGCAGTAATGCCAATGGCGCCGACGGCGGCGGACGGGGATCCGAGGGCCTGAGCCAGCGGGACGACGGCGACGGAGGCGACGGTAGCCCCCGTGGTCATGGTCACCGTGTAAACGGCGGTCATGAGGGAGGTCCGGTGGGCGAAGTGCTCGCGGATGAAGGACGGCATTGCCACGTTGCAGACGGCGAGCCCGGACATTCCCACTACGCTGCCGGCCACCAGCATCCCGGTGGCGGGGATCCCGCGCAGCAGGAGGCCACCGGCCAGCATGGCCAGGGACAGGAGGATCGCCTTCTCCACCCCCAGCCTGCCTGTAAGCCATGACGTGCCCGCTCCCGCCAGGGCGAAGCACAGCGTGGGGATCGACGGGATAAACGCAGCCACCAGCGGCCCATAACCCAGCACCATCTGCAGGTCGTGCAGCAGCGCCGATGCCCCGGTGATGCCCGCGCGCAGGTTAAGCCCAATCAGCACCAGCGCAATTACCCCGAATACGACGGCGGATCGCGGCCTGGTAAGTGCTGTCCCGCCAGTCATCGCGGACGCGGCAGGCTCGGGCAAGGGCGCGGGTGGCGGTGCCTCGGCGGCCGCGGGGGCTGTGAGGGGTGCAGGGGCAGGGGGAGTAGCGGGCATCCTCCTACGCTAAAGGTTAGACGTTTGATGTCTCCAGTTCTGTGGCCAAGCTCTCCCGGCACTTCGCGCCCGGGAATAGACTTCCAGCGAGGGCTTTGCCGCCACCGTGCCGGCCCGCACGCAGAACCTACGCGGAAGGACGGCTGTGAAGGCTTCCCAGGGAATCGAGATAGAGAAGAAGTACGACGTCGGCGACGAAGCCACAGTGCCGGCGCTGGAAGGACTGCCCGGCGTTGCCCGTGTTGGGACTCCCCATACCGCTGAGCTTGAAGCTGTGTACTTCGATACCGACCGGCACACGCTCGCATCCCGCCGCATCACTCTGCGCCGCCGCACCGGTGGGATCGACGCCGGCTGGCACCTGAAGCTGCCCCCGGAAGCCCCCGCCGGATCCGGAACGGAACCCCAGCAGCGCCGGGAGCTGCACGCACCGCTCGGCCAGCCCGACGTCGTACCCGACGTCCTGCTTGCCCGCGTGCAGGCGCACCTGCGCGGGAGGGAAGTAACGCCGGTTGTCCGGCTCGAAACACGGCGGACCACCCACGCGCTCTACGGGGAGGACGGCGGGCATCTGGCGGATCTGGCCGACGACCAGGTGGAGGCGACCCGCCTGCATGGTCCGGCAAGCGAACAGCCGCAGCGATGGCGGGAATGGGAACTGGAACTCGTAAACGGCGGGCCGGAGCTTTTCGGCCCCGCTGAGGAGCTCTTCGCCGCTGCCGGAGCCCGTCCCGCCGGGCACGCCTCCAAACTCGCGCGGGCACTCGGCGGAGTTTCAAAGGGGAGGGGAGAACTAGAGGAGGAAAGTCCTGCGGCGCTTATGGCCGGAAAGAAGGCCCCGGCGGCCGCCGTCGTCACCGTCTACGTGGCGGAGCAGCTGCGTCAACTTCTCGCCGAGGATGCTGCGGTCAGGCTGGAGGAACCCGAGGGGGTCCACGACATGAGGTCCGCAGTCCGGCGCATCCGCTCGGTACTGGCCGCCTACCGGAAGCTCTACCGGGCCGTGCCGGTGCGGCGCCTGCGGGACGAACTTCACTGGTTGGGCCTGTTGCTGGGCGAACCCCGGGATGCTGAGGTCCTGCTGGGCCATCTGCGGGCGCACCTTGATGAGCTCCCGCCGGGCGCGGGCACCGACGCGGCGAGGGAGCAGGTGGAGCGTAAGGCCGGGGCTGCGTTCGACACCGGTTACCGGCGGCTTCAGGAGGCACTGCAATCGGAGCGCTATTTCCGGCTGCTGGAGGATCTTGAAGGCTTTTGCAGCCAGCCGCCGGTACTGTCGCAGGCCGTGGCCCCAGGACGTGCCATTGCCGCAAAGGTGGTGGAGAAGTCCGCCCGCCGGCTGCGGCGCTCGCACAAGGCTGCAGCGCATGCCCGGCGCGGGACCGCCCACGAAAACGCCCTCCACCAAGTGCGCAAGGACGCCAAACGGCTGCGCCATGTGGCCGAGTCGGCGGGGCTGGTGCATGGCGGACGCACCAGGAAGGTGGCCAAGGCCGCCCACCGGCAGCAAAGGATTTTGGGCGATTACCACGACGCCGTGATTGCGCGGAACCTGCTCCAGACCCTCGAAGCGGGCCACGGGCTGCCGAATGCCACGGCGGAGGCGTTGGCAGCACTTCGTACACGCCAGACGGACCTGATGGACGCGGCCGAGGCCAAGTACCGCAAGGCCCGCAAGAAGTCCCGCGACCTGCTGAAGCCCCGCGTCATCTAGTCCCCACCCGCCCCCTAGCCTCGCAAGCTCGGCCAGGGAACCCTGCGGGAGTGGGCCCACCAACCGCACCTGATCGGCGTCGACGCGCTACTTTCCCTGGCGCGCGGACAGCCGGGCCACCGCCAGCGCCAGCCAGAGCTGCACGCGGTCGGTGGTGACGGCGGGGTCGTAACCGGTCAGTTCGGTGATCTGCGCCAGCCGGTAGCGGACCGTGTTCCGGTGCAGGGTGAGTTCGTCGGCGACGGCGGCCACGGAGCCGTTGTTGTTGAGGTAGCTTTCCAGCGTAGTCATCAGTTCGGCGCCGTGGGCGGCGTCGAAGGTCCGGAGCGGATTCAGGGACTCGTGGGCCATGTCAGCCAGCGGCACGTCCTCACTGGCCAGCAGCAGGGACGTGAGGCTCAGCCGCTCCGGCTCATTGACGGGGAGTCCGTGGCTTGCCGCGTCGCGTGCCTCAAAGTAGCTCCAGCGCAGGCCGTTCGGCTTGGTGTACGCGCCGCCGATGCCGATGGTCGCGTGGATGCCCGCCTCAGCCAGATGGTCACTCAGCTTCCGCGCGAGTGCCGGCGCCGCACCGCCGTCGTCGTTCATCACCAGCATCAGGTCCTTGCCCACGACGGCGGCAACGGCGTTCTCCAGCTCCCGCGGCACCGACGTGCTCACCAGCGCTTTGTGGTGCGCCGCAGAGACGGCCAGCAGCACTACGTTCTTGCGGGTGCTGTTCACGCCGACGCCGGCGAGTCGGCGCTGGGCCTCGCTGGTTTCCAGCGCCCCGTGGATCACGTCCTCCAGCACCTGCCCGCACAGGGCACGCTCGGACTGGCGCTGCTTGACCATGTTGTTCAGTTCAATGCTGATCAGGTTCTGGGCGTAGCCGATGATGCCCGAGTCCTCAAAAGGCTTGCGCACCCACAGCGTGCAGGCGTCGCGTCGGCCCGTGGGGATGGGGTAGGAGGCCCAGGTGTCCGCCTGCGGGGTGTCCGTGCTGTTGTTGTACAGCTGGGCAGTGAACTGGGTGAGGGCAATGTCCGCCCGCAGCATGCCGCCCAGATGCTTGAGGAGCTCGGCCAGGCCCCCGCCCGTCAGCAGTGCTCGCGCCAGGACCTGGTGCCCGGCGATCAGGCGCTCGAGCTTGGCGTAGTGGTCCGCGGACTGGGCGTCAGCCACCAGCTTGCCGATGGCGATGAACGGCGTCGCGTAGGGGACCTCCACAACGGGCAGGCCCCACCGGTTCGCCTCCGCGAGCAGTGCCGGCGGCACCGCGTCATGCGAAAGCCCCACACCAAAGCCGATGCCCACGGCGCCGGCCCGCTGCACCTGCCGCACGAACCGCCGCTGCTCGGGTGCCGACTTCAGCCGCAGGCCGGTGGTAAGGATCAGTTCACCGCCATTGATGAACCGCTGCGGGTCCTCGAGTTCGGTCACTGCCACCCAGTTGATGTCCTGGTGCCAGGTGGTCTCGGCTACCCCTGCCTTGGACAGGTTCAGGGACTTGACACCCAGAAGGGCAGCGAGGGAAATGGCCATGAACCAAGGATAAGCGGGCGCTAGTCAACCGCACTAACAAGCAGCGGAAAGGGTGTGCAGGTGGCTATTCACGGCGCAGGGGTGCTGGCATAGGCTCAAGGCAGTCAGATCCATCCGCCTTGCGCCGATGGCCCCCAGGAAAGAGGTTGCACACCGTGGTCCAAACCTTGCAGAACTTCATCAACGGGACGTTCGTTACGCCTGCCGGCACCGGCACGCTGGACATCGTCAACCCCACCAACGGGGACGTTGTGGCCCACTCGCCCATCTCCGCCCAGGAGGACGTTGATGCTGCCATGGCTGCGGCCAAGGAGGCCTTCAAGACCTGGAAGCACGTCACCCCGGGACAACGGCAGCTGATGTTGCTCAAGCTCGCGGACGCCATTGAGGCCAACTGCGACGAACTGGTGGAGGCGCAGCACCGCAACACCGGCCAGGTGCGGTCCCTGATCGCCTCCGAGGAAATCGCCGCCGGCGCTGACCAGCTGCGCTTCTTCGCCGGAGCCGCGCGCATCCTCGAAGGCAAGTCCGCCGGCGAGTACTTCGAGGGACACACCTCCTACGTGCGCCGCGAACCCATTGGCGTCGTGGCTCAGGTTGCTCCCTGGAACTACCCGTTCCTGATGGCCATCTGGAAGATCGGCCCCGCGCTCGCAGCCGGCAACACCGTGGTGCTGAAGCCCTCGGACACTACCCCCGAATCCACCCTTGTCCTGGCCCGCCTTGCCGGGGACATCCTGCCCGCAGGGGTGCTCAACGTGGTGCTGGGCACCGGCAAGACCGGCGCCATGATGGTGGACCACAAGGTCCCGGGACTGGTGTCTATCACGGGCTCGGTCCGTGCCGGCATCGCCGTCGCCTCCGGTGCTGCCAAGGGCCTCAAACGTGCCCACCTGGAGCTTGGCGGGAAGGCTCCGGCCATCGTCTTCAAGGACGCCGACATCAAGAAGAGCGCCGCGGCGATCGCCGAGTTCGCCTTCTTCAACGCCGGACAGGACTGCACCGCGATCACCCGGGTGCTGGTGGAGGACTCCGTGCACGACGACGTGGTGGCCGCCATGGTGGAGCACACGAGAACCCTGCGTACCGGCTCCCAAAACGACGAAGACAACTACTTCGGCCCGCTGAACAACGTAAACCACTTCAACCAGGTCACGTCGGTGGTGGAAAACCTCCCCGCGCACTGCCGGATCGAAACCGGCGGACACCGGGCAGGGGAGAAGGGCTTCTTCTTCGAGCCCACCATCATCACCGGCGCAAAGCAGTCGGACAACATCGTCCAGCAGGAAACCTTCGGTCCGGTCATCACGGTGCAGAAGTTCAGCACCGAGGAAGAAGCGGTAGAACTGGCCAACGACGTGGACTACGCCCTGGCCTCCAGCGTGTGGACCACCAACCACGGCACTGCCATGCGCCTGAGCCGGGACCTGGACTTCGGTGCCGTCTGGATCAACACCCACATCCTGCTCACCGCCGAAATGCCCCACGGCGGCTTCAAACAGTCCGGCTACGGCAAAGACCTCTCCATGTACGGCGTCGAGGACTACACACGCATCAAGCACGTGATGTCCGCGCTCGACTCCTAATCCCCACCGGCGCCATTCAGTAAAAAGGAAACATCATGACCACCACCGCATCAGATATCACCTTCCGCCTGGAGCAGAAGCGGCGCATCCAGGCCGACTTCCCTGGCCCCAAGTCGCTGGCCCTGGCCGAGCGGCGCAAGGCCGTGGTCGCCGCGGGCGTCGCGTCCGGCGTCCCGGTCTATGTTGCCGACGCCGACGGCGGCATCATCCACGACGTCGACGGCAACTCCTTCATCGACCTGGGCTCCGGCATCGCCGTGACCAGCGTCGGGGCCTCCGATCCCGCCGTCGTAGGGGCCGTTAAGGAAGCCGTGGAGCACTTCACGCACACCTGCTTTATGGTCACCCCGTACGAAGGCTACGTCGCAGTGGCCGAGCAGCTGAACCGCCTCACCCCGGGCGACCACGAAAAGCGCACCGTCCTCTTCAACTCCGGCGCCGAGGCAGTGGAGAACGCCATCAAGGTGGCCCGCCTGGCCACCGGCCGTGACGCCGTCGTGGCTTTCGACCACGCCTACCACGGCCGCACCAACCTCACCATGGCGCTGACCGCCAAGGCCATGCCGTACAAGACCAACTTCGGCCCGTTCGCGCCCGAGGTCTACCGCATGCCCATGAGCTACCCGTACCGCGAGGAAAACCCGGAGATCACCGGCGCCGAGGCCGCCAAACGCGCCATCACCATGATCGAGAAGCAGATCGGCGGAGACCAGGTTGCCGCGATCATTATCGAGCCCATCCAGGGCGAGGGCGGCTTCATCGTCCCGGCCGAGGGCTTCCTCCCGGCGCTGGCCGAATGGGCCAAGGAGAAGGGCATCGTCTTCATCGCCGACGAGGTCCAGTCCGGTTTCTGCCGCACCGGTGAATGGTTTGCCGTCAACCACGAGGGCGTCATCCCGGACATCATGACCCTTGCCAAGGGAATCGCCGGCGGCATGCCGCTGTCCGCCATCACCGGCCGGGCAGACCTGCTCGACGCCGTCCACCCGGGCGGCCTGGGCGGCACCTACGGCGGCAACCCGGTGGCGTGCGCTGCCGCGCTGGCCTCCATCGGCTCCATGGAGCAATACGACCTCGCGGGCCGCGCCCGCCACATTGAAGCCGTAGCCACCACCCGGCTCCGGGAACTGCAGACCGAGCTGTCCGGCTCCAACTCTGCCGTGATCGGCGACGTCCGCGGCCGCGGTGCCATGCTGGCGATCGAACTGGTCCAGGCCGGCTCCAAGGAACCGAACCCGGAACTCACCAAAGCTGTTGCCGCCGCCTGCCTCAAGGAAGGCGTCATCATCCTCACCTGCGGCACCTACGGCAACGTTATCCGGCTCTTGCCGCCGCTCGTCATCACCGACGAACTGCTGAACGACGGACTGGATGTCCTGGCCGCGGCCATCAAGGCCAACGCATAAGGGCTGGCGAAGTTCCAGCCAAGTAAATGAGATAAAGGCGGCACCCCCAGTACCGGGGGTGCCGCCTTCTTTTGTGCAGCAACCCCTCCGGGAACACCTACCCTGCCCCTAACGTCAACCTGTCAACTACCTAATTCCCCCCCTTTTATACGCGGGTAGTACCCAACCACCCGGTTCCAAAAGATGCCGCGTGTAAGTATCCCTAAGAATACTTTTGGAGTACCGGGTACTCGTGTTTGGGCTTCGGAGGGCCCGTAGTTTGGACACACCGGCGGGCTATGCAGCGGCTCCTGGAACACCTAACTCCCAGGAGATGCACCTTGAGACCCCTCGCTACTACCGGACACCCGGAAAAGACACTCGGAGCCGCCGATAGCGCTGCCTGCAGCGTCTGTTCTACGCCGGCCGGGCCCTTGGAGCGGAAGGGACATCCCCGGGCCAATAACAGCATTTCACTTACGACAGGGGAAACGCGATGACTCAGTTATCAACAGGGACCAAAGACCGGGCTGCTCACGCCGCCGCGGGGCTAACCTCATGCCGTACTTTGTCAAGCCGATGAGCGTCTTCATGTCGGCGGAGGCCGCACAGGCGGCGCTCCACCTGGCGGGACGATTCCTGCTCATGGTCTCGATGACGTTGTTTCTGTCCTACGTGCTCTTCATGATCGGCGCCGTTGTGGTGTCAGGCCTTCTGAGCGCGTCTCGCTCCGTCCGCCGGCGCCTCGCGCACAACCGGCCGGCCGCGTCGGGCGCTCCGCAGTCCGCGACGCCGATGTGGCAGGTCGACTCAACGGCCGACCGCAATGGAGCACGGGCGTAGGGAACAAAGACCATGATGATTCTGTACGATCAGCGCATCGACTTCGTCCTGACCCTGGCCGTGAGCCTGGTGCTCCTGTCGGTTCTGTACGGTGTGCTGATGCTCGTGCTGTCCCGGTTCGAACCGGTGTACGCGCGACGTCGAGCGGTGACCTTCCCAGCAACCGCGGCCGAGAAAGCCGTCATCTTCGTGGTGCCCTGCCTCAACGAGGAGCGGGTCCTCGCCGCCAATCTCGATCGGCTCGTGGAGATGGACTACCCGCGGATGCAGGTCCTGGTGATCGATGACGGTTCTGACGACGGCACAGCGGCCATCGTGCAAGCCCACCCCGATCCCCGGGTCAGCCTGCTGCAACGACGACTGCCGACCGCCCGCCAGGGTAAGGGCGAAGCGCTTAACGCGGCGATCCGGCACATCCGCTCCGGGGCGCTTGGCGCCTACACCGACCCCTCGGATGTCGTCGTCTGCGTCGTGGACGCCGACGGGAGGATGGAGCCGCAGGCGCTGGACGAGGTGATTCCGCTCTTCGTCGATCCCCGGCTGGGTGCCGTCCAGATCGGCGTCCGGATTAACAACAGCCACCAGAACCTGCTGGCACGGATGCAGGATATCGAGTTCGTGCTCTACACCGAGGTCTTCCAACGCGCTCGCCGGCACCTGGGGAGCGTGGGGCTGGGTGGCAACGGGCAGTTCGTGAGGCTCTCGGCCCTCATCAGCCTCGGCCCCGCACCCTGGTCCAGGAGCCTCGCCGAGGACCTCGACCTCGGCGTGCGGCTGCTGATCAGGGGGTGGAATATCGAGTTCTGCTCCACCTCGGCCGTGCACCAGCAAGGTCTCGTGGACGTCCGGCGCTGGGTCAAACAACGGACCAGGTGGTTCCAGGGGCACCTGCAGGCTTGGACTCTGGTCCCCTGGGTGCTGCGGGACCTAACGGGCGCGCGCCGCGTGGACCTGCTCTACCACCTGACCAGCCCTTACCTCCTCCTGCTCGCCTCCTTCCTCAGCGCCGGCTTCCTGCTGTGGATCGTCAGCATCGGCATCGGCGTCTTCGCGGGGTCCCTAGACTTCTCGTGGGTGTGGGTCTCGGCATACGCCGTGGCGTTCGGACCCGCGCTAATGTTTGGAGCCGTCTACTGGCGCCTCGAACGCGATCACAGCTTCGGGCCGCTGACCGCCCTCGTGGTCCTGCACGCCTACGTCGGCTACGCCGTCCTCTGGTACGTCGCCGGGTGGAAGGCTGCTTTCCGCTCCCTCACGGGGCGGAACTCCTGGGCGAAGACGGATCGGACCGCGGACGACCAGGACTCGGCCCCAGGGGAGCTGGACAACCCGTTGACGGCACCGGCATGAGGACAGACCTGTTGATTGGGGCCACGATCCTGCTCATGGTTTGCATCGCTGCCGCCATGGGTCTTGGCCAGCGTCACACCGGTCCTTGGTCGGACGGGGAGGTCATCGGACGGTGGACCTTGATGTACAACGGTTACGGCGAGGCCTCGGGCAATGACGACGAGGTCGTTCTCCATCCCAAGTCAGCCGCATCCACGGACATCACCCACGGCGGTCTCGTGCACACCACCCGCTCCTACATGGACCCCACGTTCGAGGTGACGGTGCACACCGAGGCCCAGGTGCGGGACGGCCCGCCCAATGACTGGGAGGTGGGCTGGGTGCTGTGGAACCTCCGCGATGACGAGCACTTCTACGCCGTGGCGCTCAAGCCCAACGGGTGGGAAATCTCCAAGCAGGACCCCGCCTACCCCGGCAACCAGCGGTTCATCGCCACCGGCGAGGAACCGCAGTTCCCCATCGGCCAGGACTACCGCGTGCGCGTGGAGCACGACTGGCCCCGCATGACGGTGAGCGTCGACGGGCGGGAGCTCGCGACCATCACCGACGACGAAAGAGCGTACCGCGGCGGAACTATCGGCCTGTACACCGAGGACGCGAGAGTCCGCTTTACCGACCTGAACATCCTCGACGCCGCCTCCGACTGAGCAGGGCCTTCGGGCTCCCACCGGCCCCCAACGCACCAGGAGCAATCCCATGTCTCACTCATTCCGCAGGACGCCCGTTTCCGTCATGGCGATCTACGGCACACGGCCTGAAGCCATCAAGATGGCACCTCTCGTGATCGCGCTGCGTGACGACCCGCGCTTCGAGGTGCACGTGGTCGTCACGGGCCAGCACCGCGAGATGCTGGACCAGGTCAATCAGTCCTTCGGCATCGTCCCGGACCAGGACCTGAACATCCATGCCGCCGGTCAGACGCTGACCGAGATCACGATACGGACGCTCCAGGGACTGGCGCAGGTCTTCGAGAAGGACCGACCCGACGCGGTCCTGGTGCAGGGCGACACAACGACCACCTTCGCCGCGTCCCTGGCGGCCTTCTACGCCGGCGTCACGGTGGTGCACACCGAGGCGGGACTGCGGACGGGCAACAAGTACTCGCCCTATCCCGAGGAGATCAACCGTCGCCTCACCGGTCAGATGGCATCCCTCCACCTGGCGCCGACCTGGGCCGCGCGGGATAATCTGCTGCACGAGAACGTCGCTCCTGACACGATCGTGGTAACGGGCAACTCTGTCATTGACGCCCTGTTTATCACCGTCGCCTCCTGCCCGAGGATCGAGGACCCCGCATTGAGTGCGCGTCTGGCGACCGGACGTCCGATGGTGCTCGTGACGGCACACCGCCGCGAGTCCTGGGGCGAACCGCTGCGCCAGGTCGGCCGGGCGATTGCCCGATTGGCCGCAGCGCACCCTGATCACGACTTCATCTTCCCCGCGCACCGCAATCCCCTGGTGCGTGAGGCGATCCTGCCTACGGTGCAGGACTGCCCCAACGTCCTCGTCACGGAACCGCTGCCTTATGCACAGTTCTGTGCGCTGCTGGAGCGCTCTTCGATCATCCTGACCGACAGCGGCGGCGTGCAGGAGGAGGGGCCCTCACTGGGCAAGCCTGTGCTGGTCATGCGGGACACCACCGAACGTCCGGAGGCCGTGGCGGTGGGCGCCGTGCAACTGGTCGGCACAAACGAGGAGACGATCGTCGACGCGGTGTCCACTCTCATCAAGGACGAACGAACCTACCAACGCATGGCGAGGGCGCTCAATCCCTACGGCGACGGCCACGCCGCCGAGCGGACAGTCCGGGCCCTGGCCCGCCACTACGGACACAACGACACCGTGCAGGAGTTCCGGGACTGGGCAACAGCTGTCCCCGTCGTCTGAAAGCCTCCGCACGCGGAATCCACGCCGACCAGCGAAGCCGTCACCCACACCCTCAAGGAAGAGCCATGGAGAATCAGTACCAGTTGTCCAGCAGAGGGCGCAGGGGGTGGGTAATTGGCCTGGTTTCCCTGACCCTGGTCGCCGCGGGCGTAGTCTTCGGCCTCACCGACGAAAGCCTCGTCGAGGGAGAGAACTCCCCACTCGCTCAGCGCTACACCACGGTGACGAACTCCGATGCCGGGGCATCGACGGTGAAGACCGCCACGTTCGCGCCGCGTTTCGGTCGACCGGGCGGGGCACGCACGCTGGTGCTCTACGACGGCACCGGTAACGCCCCGGAGGACGCCGAAATGTACGGCATTGCCGCTGGGAATCTGGCCACGCACTTCGGCGAAGCCGAGGTCGCGGCGGTGGGCGACTACACCGCGGACAGGATGCAGGACTTCGACGCCGTCGTCTACCTAGGGATGGACTCCGAGGCCATACCGCCAGAGGCATTCCTCACCGACGTCCGGGAGGGCACCGTGCCTGTGCTCTGGGCGGGCCAGAACATCGATGACCTCGTCGGATACGAGCCGGACTCGATCACGGAGTTTGTGTCCCGGTACGGCTGGAATCCCACCGCTCCTCTGGAGGTGGGCACCGGCCAGGTGAAAGCCGTGTCATACAAGGATCGTTCCGTGCGCCGCTACGCGCCTCACTCCGACACCGTCTACAGTCCGCGCATTGTGGAGGGTGGAAAGGCCAGGACCCTTGCGACCATTGTGTGCGGTGACCCGGAGCGCCCCAAGGCTTGTGACGTTGTCGGTGAATCACCGATGACGGGACCGGCCTGGGCCGTAAGCTCAGGCCACCTCACCTATCTGGCAGAGGTGCCTCTCAATGACATAGACCAGAACGACATCTACCTGATCTTCTCGGATCTGTTCTACGACCTGCTCGCGCCGGGAACGGAACCGGTGCGGCAAGCTGCTGTGCGCTTGGAGGATGTAGGCCCTGAAGCGGATCCCGACGATCTGCGGAATGTCGCCGACTATTTGCACGGTGCAGGGGTGCCGTTCCAGGTTGCAGTCGTGCCCGTGCACGTGGCCCGCACTCCGGACAAAGGGGGATGGTACGGGCGCAGCCTGCTCGATACCCCGCAGGTGGTCGAGGCACTGAAGTACATGCAGGCCCGGGGCGGAACCCTCATCCAGCACGGCACCAGCCACCAGTTCGGTGCCCTCGACAATCCGTACAGCGGCCGATCGGGCGAGGACTACGAGTTCTACCAGCACGGCTGCACGGACACCGCCCTGCCGCCCCACGAGTTCACGGAGTGCAAGATCGATTCCTACATCCGCAAGATCGGCCCGGTCGCGGAGGACAGTGTTGAGCGGCACGTCGCCCGGATCCAGCACGGCCGGCAGGTGATGATCGACGCCGGCCTGGGCGCACCGACGATCTTCGAGACTCCCCACTACTCGGCGTCCGTCAACGCTTATGCCGCGATGGCTGAAGTGTACGACGCACGATACGAAGGCTCCGACTACTACGCCGGCATGATCTCGGGTAAGGAGATCACCCCGGCGTCCTCCTACGGCCAGCACTTCCCGTACACCGTCCACGACATCTACGGCACCACGGTGTACCCCGAGAACCTCCAAAATATCACCGAGACGGAGCAGAACCACCACCCCATCCGGGGTCCGGAGTTCGTCATTGAACGGGCCGAGGCGCACCTGGTGGTCAGAGAGTCAACGGCCAGCTTCTACTTTCATCCCTACCTGGACCTGGACGCGCTCAAGCAGACAGTCACCGGCATCAAGAACCTCGGCTACACGTTCGTCCCGGTCGACGACCTGAAATGAGGACCGGGCGGCCGGGTGACTCGTTGAGCTGTTTCCGATGAAGACTCCTCGCCCCCAACACGCCCGGCTGGAGCACGCAACCGTCGCGCCGCTCGGGATCTCCCTCGACCCGACCACAGCGGGACTGTCCGTCCTGCGGGGAGGGTGCGAGCGAGAGCCACAGATCACAACGTGGCGCCTGTCACATCAAAGCGCTGACAAGAGCGCAAGGACGTCAGGCCGCGGCGGCCCCCACAGTTTTCTGCGCCCGTACTTGTGGGGGACAACTGAGGATCAACTCCATCCCCCATCCTGCGGACATTCACAATAATAAAATACTCAACCGTAACCACTTTTCCTTGTGTTGCTATGAGTTTTCATCCGCACAGGCAGGTGTAGGAATGCAAAGCATCTACGGAAGGGTGTATTTGCGGTTTCGACCCGAGGTTGTGTGGCTGGCAGGCTGGCTCCGTTGGCCCGTCCGGGGGGATGGGTCAGCTGGTCCGTCGAGGGGACGAACCGCCGCCTGGGGGAACGAGCATGCTGTGGCCGACGCCTTTTCCGAACGACGACCTCCGCGCCGCCGCGGGCCGGAGTGGACCGGCAGCACCATGGCGCCGCCGGTGTTCTTCGACCCTACGGGCAAGCGCTGATACCGCATCCTGGCCACGGTCGTCGTCCTCGTGGTCCCAGCAGCGGGGTTGATCGCCTGGCTCGTGCCGCAGGCCCTCGCCCAGACCTGGGAGCAGCCGCTCCACCCGGAGACGAGCTATCCCCGGGAGCTCCTCGCGACCGGCGATCCGCAGAACATTCCGCTGCTGGGCGACTCGTCGCACCCGTTGAGCCGGATCGCCCTGGTGGGCGAGCGGAACGGCGAGCCGGTGCTCGCGGACCCGTTCAGCGACGAGGTCTTCCGGACGCTGACCGAGGAGGAGACCGCAACCGTCGGGGACAGCCCCTCTGTGATGGAGCGCTTCGGGGAACTGCCGGAGAAGCAGTTCATGTTGACCTTTGACGACGGTCCCGATGCGACCTTCACTCCCGATATCCTCGACGTGCTCTCCGCCGAGGGAGTGCCGGCGACGTTCTTCAACATCGGCACCAACGTCGTCGCCCAGCCCGAGCTGTTCCGCCGGAACATCCGTGAGGGGCACACGGTGGTCAACACACCATGATCCACACGACGGTGTGGAACGACGCGCTGCGCAGCCACGAGGAGCTGATCGGCACCGACCGGGCCATGCGCTCGGTCGGCAACTATGCGACGCCCCTGTTCCGCCTGCCCACCGGGACACCGACAACAAGTCCCTGCCCATCCTGGAGGCCCAGCAGCTGGGCTACCTGCACGTGGACTTCGACCTCGACACCCAGGACTGGGCCGCGGCGCCGGGTGGCAATCATCGGTTGACTGCGGCCGCCCCGCAGGTCCGCGATGTGATTATTAGCCCCGCGAGCGGCCCGGGGGCGTCCAAGTCCGAACAACACGTGCAGCTGATCCGGGCGCTGGCAGATGCAGGCATCCAGGTGCTGGGTTACGTCTTAAGCGGGTGGGGCGATCGGGACCAGGCGGCAGTTTTTCAGGACATAGACCACTGGCGTGTTGGTACGGCTTGGAGAACATTTCCTGGACGAGGCTGCATCGGTTTCTGACGAACTCAGCGTCTATGAGGACTACGTTGCCGCGGTCCACAAGTCCGGGGGGGGGGGGATCGCGGTCCTTAACCCTGGGCCAATCCCCGACCGTGGCTACTTCGAGTTCGCCGACGCGGTTGTGACGTTTGAGGATCCATTTGGCGCCTACCTGGAGAGCAGGGAACCGCCGGACTGGCTTCGGGCGGAAACCCGCTCGGAGGTGTGGCACATCGTTAGCGACGTTCCGTCGGACCGGCTCGGCGACGTGCTGGACCGCGCCCGCCTGCACGGGGCAAACGAAATTTACGTCATCGATGACGTGGAGCCGAACCCCTACGACGCGCTTCCGACTTACTGGTCAGAAAAGCGGGATGCGGTCGAGGAATATGGCGGGCTGCAGAATACCGCAGGTGCCCGGACCAACTACGGCCGCCGCCGGGCCACCGACGCTTTGCGGGCGGTCCGCAGCATATCCACCGTGAGGACCAGCAACGCCACCCAGACCACGCCAAACCCGATCCAGCGGTCAAGGGTCATCGCTTCGCGGAAAACCACGAGGGCGATGATGAACTGGAGCAGGGGGGCGAAATACTGGAGCAGCCCGATGGTGGTCATGGGGAGCCGTCGGGCCGAAGCGCCGAAGAACAGTAAGGGAACGGCAGTGATCACACCGGAGGCCAGCAGCAGCCAGAAGTGGCCTGGGCCCTGCGTGGTCAGCGTGGCGGTTCCGGTTGCGGCAAGGTAAATCATCGTAGCGGCCGCAAACGGGGCCAGCACCATGGTCTCCACGCTGAGGCTCGTGGCGGCATCCACCTTGGGGCCAACGCGCTTCTTGACGAAGCCGTAGAGGCCAAAGCTGAAGGCAAGGGTCAAGGCGATCCACGGCAGCTTGCCGTAGGAGTACGTGAGGACGCCCACCGCAACGAACCCGATGGCCACTGCCGCCCACTGGAGCGGGCGGAGCTTCTCCTTCAGCACAAAGACGCCCAGTAAGACGGAGACCAGGGGATTGATGAAATAGCCGAGGGACGCCTCCACGGCCTGGCCGGTGGTCACGCCGTAGGTATACGTCAGCCAGTTGACAGCGATCAGGAAGGCGGCCAGGGCCAGGGAACCAAAGACAGCACGGTCCCGGAGGGCGCGGCCCAGGGTGGACCACGAGCGGGTAACGGTGATGAGGAGCGCGCAGAACAGCAGCGACCACACCACACGGTTTGCCACAATTTCGACGGCGCCCGCCGGCATCAGGACGAAGAAGTACAGGGGGAGCAGCCCCCACAGCCCGTAGGCCCCGATGCCAAAGAGGACTCCCGCCGTCGTCTCCTTGTCCACCGCCTTGGGCGGTGCCCCCTTGGTGCCTGCCGCCGCCGCAGCCTGCGTTGCCGTTTCTGGCAGCGAGGGCGACGCCGAAGGAGATGCCTGGGCAGGGACGCGGGCAGTGGAAGGGGATCCATCGGGAGAAGGCACGACATCCATAACATCATTCCCAGGGCAGGTATTCCGGCAAATAGTCAGTAGGCTTGCTTTTATGATATTTGCCGATCGGCCAGAGGCCACCTGATGAGGCTCCGCCGCAGCAACGCCTCGGGGCGCGGTTACCGCCGGGTCGCCGCAGGCAAGGGCTTCAGCTACCGGGACCTCGATGGTTCAACGCTGCCGCAGGGCGATGTCCGGGAGCGTCTGGAGAGCATTGGCATCCCGCCCGCCTGGACCGACGTGTGGATCGCTCCGTTTGAAAACGGCCATATCCAGGCCACCGGGGTGGATGCAGTGGGCCGGCGGCAGTACATTTACCATCCCGAATGGCGGGAACGTAAGGACCGCGTGAAGTTCGACCGGGCCCTGCAGCTGGCTGAATCGCTGCCCGCCGCCCGCCGGCGGGTCACCATGGACCTGCGCGGCGAAGGCTTCTCCCGGGACCGCGTCCTCGCCGGGGCGTTCAGGATGCTGGACAGCGGCTCGCTGCGCGTTGGGTCCGAGCGGTACACCAACGAAAACGGCAGCCATGGGCTCGCCACCCTCCTTTGCGCCCACGTCCAGGTGCGCAAGGACAGGATCCTCCTGAGGTTTCCGGCCAAGAGCGGCAAGGACTGGGAATCGGAAATCCGCGACGCCGACCTCGCCGCCCTCCTGCGCCTGCTCAAGCGCCGCGGCCCCAACGCCAGGCTCATGGCCTACAAGGAGGGGCGGCACTGGCGCCCGGTCACCAGCGCCGACATCAATGCCTACGTCAAGGAGCGGACCGGCTCGGACTTCACCGCCAAGGACTTCCGCACACTGCGGGGCACTGTGGCAGCTGCCGCCAGCCTGGCCCGGACCGGCGCCCAGCGGACGGCGGCCAAACGCAAGAGGGCCATCAGCCGGGCAATGATGGAAGCGTCCGAGGTGCTGGGCAACACGCCGTCGATCGCCCGCAAGAGCTACGTGGACCCGCGTGTCCTGGACCACTACCACGAGGGCGAAACCATCGACCCCAAGCGGCCCGACTCGGCCGAATCGGAGCTGCGGGCGCTGCTCTACCGCGAAGGCAACGTTGTCCCGCTGGAGAAAAGCGGTTAGTGCACTGGTTTCGGGCAGCAGTGCGCCGCGGAAACGGCCAATTAGAATAAGTGATTGTGCGCTGCTCCTGCCGCGCAATGTCATCGGTCAGAAGGGTCCCAGGTGTCCAACCACGGCGAAACCACCCCCGCACGTCCCCTCCGCGTAGCGATTGTGGGCGCGGGACCGGCCGGCGTCTACGCTGCGGACATCCTCACCAAGTCCAGGGGCGTGGCGGACGGCGACTTCGAGGTCAGCATCGACCTCTTCGAGGCCTACCCTGCGCCGTATGGGCTGATCCGCTACGGCGTGGCGCCGGACCACCCCCGGATCAAGGGGATCGTCAATGCCCTCCACAAGGTCCTGGACCGCGGCGACATCCGGTTCCTGGGCAATGTGACCTACGGCCGGGACCTCACCCTGCACGATTTCCGCGCCTTCTACGACGCCGTCATCTTCTCCACCGGCGCCATCAAGGACGCAGACCTGAACATCCCCGGCATCGACCTGCAGGGCTCCTTCGGCGGGGCCGACTTCGTTTCCTGGTACGACGGCCACCCCGATGTTCCCCGTGAGTGGCCGCTGGAGGCCAAAGAAATCGCCGTCATCGGTAATGGCAACGTGGCCCTGGACGTGGCCCGGATGCTGGTGAAGCACCCGGAGGAACTGCTAACCACAGAGATCCCGGACAACGTTTATCAGGGCCTGAAGGCCTCGCCGGTCACGGACGTGCACGTCTTCGGCCGCCGCGGCCCGGCCCAGGTGAAGTTCACGCCCTTGGAGCTGCGGGAGCTCAGCCACATGAATGACGTGGACATTGTGCTTTACCCGGAGGACTTCGAGTTTGATGAAGCCTCCGATGAGGCGATCCGCAGCAACAACCAGATCAAGACCATGGTGAACACGCTGACCAACTGGCTGGTGGAGGAGCACACCGAGTCCGAAAACCCCTCCTCGCGCCGCCTGCACCTGCACTTCCTGCACAGCCCGGTTGAGATTTACGACGACGGCGGGTTGGGCAAGGTGGGCGGGATCAAGTTTGAGCGCATGCAGCTTGACGGCACGGGCAACGCCAAGGGAACGGGTGAGTTCATCGACTATCCCGTGCAGGCGGTCTACCGTGCAATCGGTTATCACGGTTCGGCCCTGGACGAGCTGGAGTACGACGCCAAGCGCGGCGTCATCCCCAATGAGGGCGGCCGCGTGCTGGACGCCGAAGGCAAGCCCGTACCGGGGATCTACGCCACCGGCTGGATCAAGCGCGGACCCGTGGGCCTGATCGGCCACACCAAGGGCGACGCCCTGGAAACCATTGGCTTCCTGCTCGAGGACCGACTCACCCTGCCGCCCGCCCGGAACCCTGACCCGCAGGCCATCATCAACCTGCTGGAAGAGCGCGGAATCGAATACACCACCTGGGAAGGCTGGAACAAGCTCGATGCCCACGAAGCAGGCCTGGGTGCAGCGTGGACCGGGCCGGAAGGCACGGACCACGTGGTGCGCGAACGGATCAAGGTGGTGCCGCGCGAGGAGATGATCCGTATATCCCGCGGAACCCGCAGCAACTAGCCGTCTGAGGAGTAACCCCGGGGGTTTGTCTGCTGCCAACGCCAGTGGTCTTGGCACATCTGGCTGAGGTCCCGGTGGGCGGCCCAGCTCAAGTCCGCGAGGGCAGCAGACGGATCAGCGTAGCTGACCGCGGAGTCTCCCGGGCGCCGTCCCGTAATTTCGTAGGGGATGGGACGGCCCACCGCAGCACCAAAGGCCTCGATAACCTCCAGAACGGAGGAGCCCCTGCCGGTGCCAAGGTTCCACCGGAACACCCCTTTCCGGTCCGCCAGGTACCCCAGCGCCGCCAGGTGACCGGCCGCCAGGTCCATCACATGAATATAGTCGCGGACGCCAGTGCCGTCAGCCGTTGCGTAGTCGTTGCCGAAGACCATGACCTTTTCCCGGCGGCCCACAGCAACCTGGGCGACAAAGGGCAGTAGGTTATTGGGAACCCCCACGGGGTCTTCACCTATCAGTCCGCTTTCGCGCGCGCCAACCGGGTTGAAGTACCGCACGGAAGCGATTGCAGAAAGCCCTATGACCTGGGCTATTTTGGCCCTTTGCCTTCGGCAGACGCCGTGGGACCGGCCTTGTACTGGCCGGATAGACTGTTGCAACATATGCTCCGGCGGGGTGAACCAGTGCCCGCGGGAAGTACGACGGGGAGTTCGATGGGGAACCTGGCTCAGGACGACGGCGGCTTGCCGTTGCAGCGCGCTGCCCTGGCGGCCCATGAACAGCTCGACGGCGGCGGCTTTTCTGATACCCCCGGCGCGCTGCGGAAACTCATCAGGGAGTCCTGGCAACGGTCCGCCAGCTTCAAAGCGAATCCGGACAACCCTGCCGCACCGCTGGCCATTGACCGGGACGAGCTTGAGGACTACCGCCGGCAGCACCCGCTGGCCACCATCATGCCGGTCATCAACAAGCTCCTGGTCCAGCCCAGCCACGACAGCGGCCTGCTGGTGGCAGTAGGGGATGAGGTGGGACGGCTGCTCTGGGTGGAGGGTGACCCCGCGCTGCAGAGGAGGGCTGAGGGCATGATGTTCGTGCCCGGCGCCGACTGGTCCGAAGCCACCGTTGGCACCAGTGCGCCGGGTACTGCCCTCGCCCTGGGCCGCGGCATCCAGATCGCCGGTGCGGAGCACTACCAGCGGGCCGTCCACGCCTGGAGCTGTACTGCCGTCCCGTTCCACGACCCGGACTCCGGGGCGGTGCTGGGGGTCGTGGACATCACCGGCAAGGCCACCGCAGTGGCGCCCCACACGCTGTCCCTCGTGGAGGCAACCGTGGCCGCGGCCCAGGCACAACTGCGCGTCGAGCGCCTGCAGCATGCCGCCCAGCTCGCCACCAGGCCGGCACGACGGCGTTCGCAGAGTACCCCCTCCCGCTCACCGGACGAAACCACCAGGGACGGCAGCCTCTACCGGAACAGCATGCAACTGCTGGGCCGCGACCAGGCCCTGCTGAGCCTGCGCGGCAGGACCGTTGCGCTGTCTGCCCGGCACAGTGAAATCCTGGCGCTGCTGAGCACCCACCCCGACGGGCTCAGCGCCGAGGAGCTCAGCCTCCTGCTTTATCCCGGAGACGGTTCCACCATCACGCTGAGGGCGGAGATGGTGCGCCTGCGCAAAGTCCTTCAGCAACTCGCCCCGGACGCCGTACCGAATTCCCGCCCTTACCGCCTTCCCCTGGACCTGGTGCCGGACAGTGCCCAGGTGCTGAGCTGCCTGCAGCGCGGTGCCCACCGGATCGCCCTGGAAATCTACCGCGGCGCCGTGCTTCCCCGGTCCGAGGCGCCGGGCGTCATCGAGCTGCGGAACAAGGTGTCCTCGCTGCTGCGGGAAGCAGTCATGACAGACGGCAGCGCCGAGTCGCTGCTCAGGTACGCGGAGCTTCCGGAGGCAAGGAACGACGTCGGCGTCCGCCGTGCCGCGCTCCGCCTCCTTCCGGCCCGCTCGCCCAGGCGCGCCGCCGTCGTCGCGGACCTGGAACGGCTGGAAGTCGAACTGCGCGCCTAAGGTGCAACCTTGCTGCAACCTTCCCGCTCCTACGCTGGCTCCATCGGCGAAAGCCTGATCTGCACAGCAAAGGAGCTAGCAATGACTGTTTATGCACAGCCCGGAACCGAGGGCTCGAAGGTCACGTTCAAGGACCGCTACGAGAACTGGATCGGCGGGGAATGGGTGGCCCCGGTGAAGGGCCAGTACTTCGAGAACATCACGCCGGTGACGGGCAAAGCCTTCTGTGAAGTGGCCCGCGGCACGGCCGAGGACATTGAGCTGGCGCTGGATGCAGCTCACAAGGTTGCACCGTCGTGGGTCAAAACGTCCGTGGCCGAGCGCGCCGCAATTTTGAACAAGATTGCCGACCGGATCGACGAGAACCTGGAAATGCTGGCGGTGGCCGAGTCCTGGGACAACGGCAAGCCCATCCGCGAGACCCTGAACGCTGACCTTCCGCTCGCGGCCGACCACTTCCGCTACTTTGCCTCGGCCGTCCGCGCCCAGGAGGGCAGGCTGTCACAGCTCGACGACGACACCACCGCCTACCACTTCCACGAACCGCTCGGCGTCGTAGGCCAAATCATCCCCTGGAACTTCCCGATCCTGATGGCCGTGTGGAAGCTGGCCCCGGCGCTCGCCGCCGGCAACGCCGTGGTGCTCAAGCCGGCCGAGCAGACGCCGTCGTCCATCCTGGTCCTGATGGAACTCATCGGCGACCTGTTGCCGGCAGGCGTCATCAACGTGGTCAACGGGTTCGGCGTGGAAGCGGGCAAGCCGCTGGCCTCCAGCCCCCGGATCCGCAAGATTGCGTTCACCGGCGAAACGACTACCGGCCGCCTCATCAGCCAGTACGCCAGCCAGAACCTCATTCCTGTCACCCTGGAGCTGGGCGGCAAGAGCCCGAACATCTTCTTCAACGACGTCGCCCAGGACAACGACGCGTTCTACGACAAGGCGCAGGAGGGCTTCGCACTGTTCGCCTTCAACCAGGGCGAAGTGTGCACCTGCCCCTCGCGTGCGCTGGTGCAGGAGGACATCTACGACTCGTTTATGGCCGACGCCATCGCCCGGGTGGAAAAGATGGTCCAGGGCAACCCGCTGGACACCGAAACGCAGGTGGGTGCCCAGGCCTCGAATGACCAGCTGGAAAAGATCCTCTCCTACATCGATATCGGCAAGCAGGAGGGCGCCAAGGTCCTCACCGGAGGCGGCCGCGCCGAGCTCCCGGGCGACTTGGCCGGCGGCTACTACGTCCAGCCGACGGTCTTCGAAGGCCACAACAAGATGCGGATCTTCCAGGAGGAGATTTTCGGCCCGGTGGTCGCGGTGACGAAATTCAGCGATTACAGCGACGCCATGGGCCTGGCTAACGACACCCTTTACGGGCTGGGTGCGGGTGTCTGGTCCCGCAACGGCAACGTTGCCTACCGCGCCGGCCGCGAGATCCAGGCCGGGCGCGTATGGGTCAACAACTACCACGCCTACCCGGCCGGGGCCGCGTTCGGCGGGTACAAGTCCTCAGGCATCGGACGTGAGAACCACGCGATGATGCTGGACCACTACCAGCAGACCAAGAACCTGCTGGTCAGCTACAACGAAAACAAGCTGGGCTTCTTCTAGGCCATGGTTCCCGGAAGCGTAATCGACGCCGCGGTGACGCTGCCCGGGGAGGACTTCTCCCGGGTGGCGCTCACGCCGGCGGCCGCGGAACTGCTGCGGAAGCTCTGGCTTCAGCACGGGCCGCTGATGTTCCACCAGTCCGGCGGGTGCTGCGACGGGTCCTCGCCCATGTGTTACCCGAAGGGCGAGTTCCTCACCGGTGACGCCGACGTCCTGCTGGGCCTGTTCGATGTCTCTGATGGCCTGGAACCCCGGCCGCTGGAGTTCTGGATGTCCCGGGAGCAGTTCAACTACTGGAGCCACACGCACCTGACCGTTGACGTGGTGCCTGGCCGGGGCAGCGGCTTCTCGGTGGAAGCGCCCGAAGGCAAAAGGTTCCTGATCCGGTCCACCCTGATGGACTGGCCTGCCTGACTATTCGAACTGTAAGCGCTTGAGGCCCTCCAGACGGGGGGCCTCAAGCGCTTCTGCAGAACAAGATTCGGCGAGAAGGCCGTCTCACCATTCGGAACAATTGGGACCGTCCAGTGGATGGACCTATCGTTGATAGGTCTGTTTCCATCAGAAATCAGGATTGTGATCCCCCTATGAACCTTCTCCGGACCAAATCTATCGAGCAGTCCATGGCTGACGCCGATGAACCCGGACGCAAGCTCAAGCGCTCCCTCAGCACCTGGGACCTCATGATCATGGGCGTCGCCGTGGCAGTGGGCGCCGGCATCTTCTCGGTGGGCGCCAAGGCAGCAGCCAACTTTTCCGGCCCTGCAGTCACGCTGTCCTTCGCGATCGCCGCCATCACCTGCGCCCTTGCCATCATGTGCTACGCCGAGTTTGCCACCGCCATCCCCGTGGCAGGCTCCGCCTACGTCTTCACCTACGCCACGATGGGCGAACTCCTTGCCTGGATCATCGGCTGGAACCTGATCCTCGAGCTCTTCACTGCCGCGGCGGTCATCGCCAAGTACTGGGGCATCTACCTCAGCAAAGTCTTCGCCCTGATGGGCGCGGACATCCCCGCTGCCCTCTCCGTCGGTGGCGTGGACCTCTACTGGGGCGCGTTCCTGATCGTTGCCGTGTTTACGGTGCTGCTGGTGCTGGGCACCAAGCTGTCCGCCCGCGTGGGCAACATCTTCACCCTGATCAAGATCGGCGTGGTCCTCTTTGTGATCGTCGTGGGCTTCACCTACGTGAAGTTCGAGAACTACAGCCCGTTCATCCCGGCAGCTGAGCCCACCGGCGGCACCGGCACAGCCGATGTCCTGAAGCAGTCGTTCTTCGGCTTCCTCACCGGAGCGGCCCCGGCCCAGTACGGCACCCTCGGCATCTTTGCCGGCGCCGCACTCGTGTTCTTCGCCTTCATCGGCTTCGACGTGGTGGCCACCTCTGCGGAGGAAGTCAAGAACCCGCAGAAGACCCTGCCGCGCGGTATCTTCGGTGGTCTTGCACTGGTGACGCTGCTGTACATCCTGGTTTCCCTGGCCCTGACCGGAATGGTGTCCTACACCCAGCTGGCCGAGGCGGAAAGCCCCACGCTTACCACCGCCTTCGAAGCAGTGGGTGACACGTCCGCAGCCAAGGTCATTGCCTTCGGTTCCCTGGTGGGCCTGACCACCGTAATCATGGTCCTCCTCATGGGCCTGTCCCGTGTGGTCCTTGCCATGAGCCGCGATGGCCTCCTGCCGCGTGCACTGTCCAAAACCAGCGAGAAGCGGTCCACCCCGGTGCGGCTCCAGATCATCTGCGGTGCCGCTGTTGCGCTGGTAGCCGGCCTGACCAACGTGGACCTTCTTGAGGAAATGATCAACATCGGCACGCTGTCCGCGTTTGTGGTGGTGAGCCTTGGCATCCTCGTGCTGCGCAAGAAGCGTCCGGACCTGAAGCCTGCCTTCCGCGTCCCGTTCGGCAAGGTCCTGCCGATTGTTTCCGCCGTGCTGTGCCTCTACCTGATGACCAACCTGGCCGTTGAAACCTGGATCTTCTTTGCCATCTGGCTGGCGATTGGCCTTGCCATCTACTTCGCTTACGGCCAGCGCCATTCTCGGCTGAACGAGCGGTTCAGTGAGGCCAACACCGCCGTCAATGGCGCCTCCCTTGTAGCCGGCAAGGACGACGAGGACGAACTGACCCGCGCCTGACACCGCCCGAACTGCAACACCGGCAACACAAACCGTCCGCTGATCCCTGATCAGCGGGCGGTTTTGCTTTGCCCCGCCCCAAGGTGGCCTGAATTACACGTGCGGGCCGCCGGGCTTTGGAGTTCAATGAGTGGACCGAAGGCGGGCGGGGCCGAAAGCGCGTGGAAGGAGCGGACATGACGGAGACGACGATGGAGGCGGTGGCCAGGGCTTTCTCGAGCCACCGGTTTGAGGATGCAGTACCGCGGCTGGACGACGACATTGTCTGGGAGCTGGTGGGCGGCGAAGCCCTTGCCGGCAAGCTGGCGGTGGTGGATGTCTGCACGTCGCTGGCGCGGGATCTCAAGGACGTGCAGACCACCTTTGACCGGTTGAGGGTTATTGTCGCTTCGGCAAGCGTTGTGGTGGACAGTGTTGCCAGCTATTTCTCGGCCGATGGCAGCATCAGCCGGGTGGCGTCCTGCGACATCTACGACTTCGAGGACGGGCGGGTGGTCCGTATCCGCTCCTACAACATGGAGCTGGCACCGACCAGCTGAGGATCAAGGCGCGGCGTGCCGGCCCACCCAATCCACCAACGGCCGCAGCTCATCCCACAACGCTCCGATTTCCTGCACTGCTGCGGGATGGTCCAGCCAGGCGGGTTGTCCAAGGTCGGTGCTGGCCGCGAGGGACTTGTGCTTCAGCAGCTCGCCCCGGGGATGGTCCCGAGGGTACCCGCGCGGGACAGTTTTGAGCTGTTCCCCTTCCACCACAAAACCGGCAGCACTGACGGCGTCGATGATGTGCCGGAGTGACTCTCCTGTCCCGGACGCATCAACGGAGTTGCGGTACCTCACCAGCTGGGCAGGCGTGTAGGAGTGGTAGCCGCCGCCCACCAGCAGCCCGTCCGCGCTGACCTGCAGGTAATAGCCCATCCCTTCCTGGATGGATACAAAAGCACCCTGGGCCGTCTTGTAAGGCGATTTGTCATGGGCGAACCGGATGTCCCTGTTGGGCCGGAAAATGCGGCCCGGGCCAAACCGTGGCTCCAGTTCCGCAAGCAAGAGAGTGATGGGTTCCCGGACCAGCTCCTGGTACCTGTCCTTATGCTCCAGCCACCAGTCACGGTTGTTGTTGTCCTGCAGCTCTTTGTAGAACTCAAAGGCGCCCGCGGGTATACCGTGGAAAGTTGTCATGCGTCGATCCTAGGGACGGCTGCCGGCGGCGGCCATGGGCCAGTCGCCTATGTGGAAAGTGCCGCCTATGTGGAAAAGCAAAAACCACCCCGCCACGGAAACCGTGACGGGGCGGTCTTCAACAGCTCAAGAAGCAGCTGGATCAGCCGATCTTGTTGGCCGCCTCTGCATCCGAGGACGGAGCCGAGCCAAAGCCTGCGGCGCCAACAGCGACCGCGCCAAGGTTGGCGCGCAGCTTGGCGCCAAGTTCGGCGTCAACGTTGGTCCAGTACTGGATGGCACGTTCCTTGATGCCGGGGCTCTTGACGCCGCCCACTGCGCCGGTGATGGTCTCGAGCAGGCGGGCCTTGGCGCCGTCGTCGTAAACCTCGCGGTACAGGGTGCCGGCCTGGATGAAGTCGCTGTCCTCGGTGTGGAGGGAGTGTGCGGCGAGGGTCAGCTCGCCGTCGTTCTCCCAGCCGCCGGCCGGGTTCTGCGGCTCAACTGCAGCCGGGCCGCCAACGGAGTTGGGGGCGTAGACCGGGACGGAGGGGGCGTTGAAGTGGTAACGCCCGGCGCCGTCCTGGCTGTAGTTGTTGACCTGGTTCTTCGGCTGGTTCACCGGGATCTGGGCGTGGTTGGTGCCCACGCGGTAACGGTGCGCGTCAGCGTAGGAGAAGATGCGGGCCTGCAGCATCTTGTCCGGGGAAGCGGCGATGCCCGGCACGAAGTTCGACGGCGCGAAGGTGGCCTGCTCGATCTGTGCGAAGTAGTTCTCCGGGTTCCGGTTCAGCTCCATGGTGCCCACCTTGATCAGCGGGTAGTCGCCGTGCGGCCACACCTTGGTCAGGTCGAACGGGTTGAAGCGGTAGGTCTTGGCGTCCTCGTACGGCATGACCTGCACGTGCAGGTCCCAGGACGGGAAGTTCCCGGCTTCGATGTTCTCGGACAGGTCTCGGATGTAGAAGTCAGCATCCGAGCCGGCCAGCTGCTCGGCCTGCTCGCTGCTCATGGAGTTCACGCCCTGGTTGGACTTGAAGTGGTACTTGACCCAGAAACGCTCGCCCTCGGCGTTGATCCACTGGTAGGTGTGTGAGCCGTAGCCCTGCATCTCACGCCAGGAGGAGGGCAGGCCGCGGTCGCCCATGAGCCAGGTGACCTGGTGTGCGGACTCGGGGGACAGGGTCCAGAAGTCCCACTGCATGTCGGCGTCGCGCAGGTGGGTGCCCGGCAGGCGCTTCTGCGAGTGGATGAAGTCCGGGAACTTGATGCCGTCGCGGATGAAGAACACCGGGGTGTTGTTGCCCACGAGGTCGTAGTTGCCCTCGGAGGTGTAGAACTTGACGGCGAACCCGCGGGGATCGCGCCAGGTGTCCGGGGAGCCGTTCTCGCCGGCCACGGAGGAGAAGCGGATCAGCATTTCGGTTTCGACGCCGGGCTGGAGGAAGGCTGCCTTCGTGTACTTGGACACGTCCTCGGTGGTCTTGAACGTACCGAATGCACCGCCGCCCTTGGCGTGCACTACGCGCTCCGGCACCCGCTCGCGGTTGAACTGGGCGAGCTTTTCCACCAGGTAGTGGTCAGTCAGGATGATCGCGCCGTCGGCACCGGTGGACTTCGAGTGCGCGTCGGACGTTACGGGGGCACCTGACTGGGTTGTTGAAATGGCAGTCATTGTTCTCCTATTTCTCTATTTCTTGTGACGAAGGATTGGAAGGAAGTTGTTGGGACTGCTGGCAGTCCTGGCAGATGCCCTGGTACATAACGTCGGCGATCTGGATGGTCATCGGCTTTGCGTTCTCGTCCCAGTGCGGCGTGAGGCAGGGGGCGTGGCCCACTGCGCAATCAACGTCTTCCACCCGGCCACAGCTGATGCAGATGGCGTGGTGGTGGTTGTCGCCTACACGGGTTTCGTAAAGCGCCGGGGAGTGCGGGGGTTCAAACCTGCGAAGCATGTGCAGGTCCGTCAGGTCCCCCAGTACCACGTAAACGGATTGTGCAGTCAGTTCAGGAAGCTCGGCTCGGGCTGCAGAAAGGATGCGTTCGGCAGGGGAATGGGGGTGGCGTTCGACGGCGGCCAAAACCGCCAGCCGCTGCTTTGTCACCCTGCGGCCATGGGCGCGCAGGGCGGCAGCCCATGCCTCGTGGCCGTCAAAGTGCTCTGTCATGACACCATTGAAACATCTATTATGAATATCTCACAATAAGGTCCGGCTAACCTCTCCGGAACCAGCAATCACATCCGCCCCACTAGGGTTGCAGGGTGGGGAAACTGCTCGCTGACATAACGCCGCTCAAGGAGAGCCCCGACTTCCGCCGGCTGTGGCTGGGCTCAGCCCTATCCGCCGTCGGAAGCCAACTCACCCTTGTTGCAGTAAGCCTGGAAATCTACGGGCTGACCCACGACAGCTTCTATGTTGGCCTGCTGGCTGTCTTCGCGCTGGTGCCGCTGGTGATTGGCGGGCTGCTGGGCGGCTCCATCGCCGACGCCCACGACCGGCGGCGCGTAGCGCTGCTTGCCTCGGCGGTGCTGTGGCTGGCCACCGGCCTGATCGCCCTGCAGTCCTGGATGCAATGGGGCAACATCTGGGTCCTGTACTTCCTGGTGGCGCTGCAGAGCGGAGCGCAGGCCATAAACCAGCCCGCCCGCAGTGCCATCCTGCCCATGCTGATCCGCAAGGAACTCCTGCCCGCTGCCAACGCGCTCAGCATGATGTCCTTCGGCCTTGCCATGACGGCCGGACCCTTGCTTGCCGGCGTGCTGGTGGCTTGGGTGGGTTTCGGCTGGACCTACACCCTCGACTTCGCCAGCTTCGCGGTCGTGCTGTGGGCCGTCTACCGGCTGCCGCCCTTGCCGCCGTCGGGAAAACGGAGCAGGGCAGGCATCCGTTCGGTCATCGAGGGCTTCCGGTTCCTGGGCACCCGGCCGAACCTGCGGATGACCTTTGTGATCGACCTGATTGCCATGATCATGGCCCAGCCGCGGGCGCTGATGCCGGCCATCGGTGCTGTCATGATCGGCGGTGGCGAAGCCACAGTTGGTGTCCTGCTGGCGGCCACCGCAGTCGGAGCGTTCCTGGCCGGCCTGTTCTCCGGTCCCCTCGGCGGTGTCCGCTGGCAAGGGAGTGCGGTGGTTTTTTCGGTCATGGGATGGGGAGCATCCATCGCCGGTTTCGGGCTGGTGGTGCTGCTGGCCGGGCGATCACCTGATGCGGCGGTCACGCTCTGGCTGCTGCCCGCCGCCCTCTGCTGCGCGCTCGCCGGCATCGCCGATTCAATCAGCAGCGTTTTCCGGAACACCATCCTGCAGGCAGCCACGCCTGACCACCTTCGCGGCCGGCTCCAGGGCGTCTTCATCGTGGTGGTCGCCGGCGGTCCCAGGGTCGGCGACCTGCTGGCCGGTGCCGGCACCAGGATCCTGACCGAGGGCTCGGTCCTGATCCTTGGCGGGGTGCTGTGCATTGCCGGGGCATGGGCGGCGGCCACATTGCAGCCCGGTTTCCGCCAGTACGACGCACGGAACCCTGCTCCCTAGAAGGCGGTTCCCAGGTTTCCGGCGTGAGCTAGGAGATGCCCCGCGATATGCAAAGAGGCCGGCGCAGCCCATATTCGGGGTGCGCCGGCCTCCGTGCGTAGCGGCAGAACTTTTGCGCGCCGGAAACGACGGCAGGGCAGCTAGCTGCGGAAGTTCACGAACTGCAGGTCGGCCTCGTCAAAGTCCTTCAGCAGCGCCATGGTGGCCTGCAGGTCGTCGCGGGATTTGGAGGTCACTCGCAGTTCATCGCCCTGGATTTGGGACTTCACGGACTTGGGCGCTTCTTCGCGGATCAGCTTATTGATCTTCTTGGCCAGGTCCTGGGCGATGCCTTCCTTGATGGAGGCCTCGAGGCGGAACTCCTTGCCGGAGGCGTAGGGCTCACCGGTGTCCAGCGACTTCAACGAGATGCCGCGGCGGATCAGTTTTGACTGCAGCACGTCCAGTACCGCCAGGACGCGCTCCTCGGAGTTGGCCTTCATCAGGATTTTCTCGCCGCTGAAATCCACCTCTGCGCCGACACCCTTGAAGTCGTAGCGCTGGGCCAGTTCCTTCTGTGCCTGGTTGAGGGCGTTTGCCACTTCCTGCTTGTCCACTTTGCTTACGACGTCGAACGTTGACTCGCCTGCCATGACTCTCCTTGTGCTGGTGGGAGCCCTGTCCTCGGACCGGGCTTGGGTGGCTGGATTCAAGCCTAATACGGATGCTCCTGGTGAGGGGGAGCGGTATTCACAGTTCCCTCTCAGCGGACGCTCCGGGGGAACGAAGGAGGTCCGGGCAGAGTTGAAGGAGTTGGAAGCTGCACGAAAGGAACACCATGCACCGCAAGGCCGTCCGATATGTCACGCAAACCACCTCGGCAGCAGCCGGTGCAGTGGCAACAGCAGCAACATCAGTGGCGGCAGCGGCGGTGGCAGCCTCCATCATTTTCAGCCCTGTGGCGCATGCCGCCTCCCGGATGGAGGGCGTCAGCGAGGACCTGCTCCGCGCCGTCCAGCTGAACCAGATCACCGAGGAGCAGGCTTTGAAGTTCGAAGCCCGGCTGGCCGGGCGGATCCTGGGCGAAGCCTGACCCGTCCGGGCAGCGCTTCGTAGTGAAGGTGCGTAAGCCTGAAATCCGCGCCGTTCCGGGCCTGAATGCGCCGATTCGATTCTTCGGCGGAAGTTCTGTAAAGTTGTCTTGCCCGCGGTTACTGGAAGCGGAACGGCCCGGAAACGGACGTTCCACGGACTGCAGCCGGGGGTGATCTTCTTTTGAAGTTCGGCAGATTACCCGAGCGGCCAAAGGGGGCTGACTGTAAATCAGCTGGCAACGCCTACGGGGGTTCGAATCCCTCATCTGCCACCCAAGTGAAAGCCTCCGGAACCCATGGTTCCGGAGGCTTTTTCGTGTTTCCAGGCCCCGTTGAAACGCGCCGAAGGGCCGGAAACTGTCGTCGACAACGGCCCCGGCCGGGCGTAGGCTGGCCCCATCGGCGCACGTGCCCCGATGCCCTGCGTCGATCAAAGAATCGATAAAGGAGGACCAATGAGTGCCGTACGTGAATTCATGACTACGGACGCACAGTGTATTAAGGAAAACCAGTCCCTCGCCGATGCCGCCCGGATGATGCTGGATCTGGACTGCGGATCGTTGCCGATCTGTGGTGACGACGGCAAGTTGAGGGGCATGATCACGGACCGCGACATCGTGCTCAAGTGCGTAGCCGCCGGACGTGATCCGCGCGAAATGATGGCCCGTGACCTCGCCTCGGGCAAGCCATTCTGGATTGACGCCGATGCGAACGTGGACGCCGCCATCGAGATGATGGAGAGCCACCAGGTCCGGCGGCTTCCCGTCATCGCCGACCACAAGCTGGTAGGCATCATCAGCCAGGGAGACATCGCCCGCAACTACTCCGAACAACGTGTAGGTGAGCTCGTGGAGCACATCTCGGAACGCAAACGGATGAACGCCTAGGCAGGGCTTTTTTAGCGGATTCCCCGCAAACCAACGCCACGGAGTCCGCTCCGTGGCGTTACTTTATGTGCCTTCATGGCCTTGTCCGCGGCTCCCCGCCTTGAAGGTTAGGAGCCGCGGACAAGCTTGGGAACCAGCTGCAGCCAGCCAGCCGGTCCAACTGGCCCGGTCCAACCCGGCCCGGTTCAGCATCCTCAGTTCAGCGCGATCAGGAGCATCTGGCTGGTGCCGGGGATGCAGGTCTGCAGGATTGCCCGCGGGAAACCGCCGAAGGCTGCGATGACGTCGTTGGTGGTTCCCGGGTTGGGTACCTGGCCCCTGGCCGTTGCCGTGTAGGTTCCATAACCCGGGATGCTGACTGTCTCACCCACACCGATTCCGGAGAAGCGTGCCCAGCCACCGCAGAAGTCGTGTTCGGTAATGAAAAGCGAGTAGCCGTCGTTGGGAGTGTACTGGATGGGTCCGATGCAGGCGTCCACCATGGACTGCCCGCCGGCACCGGCTACGTAAATGGTTCGGATTGCGGGAGCGGCCGGAACCGCGGCGGGAGCAGGAGCGGGAGCAGGGGCAGGAGCGGGCGCCGGTGCCGCCGGTGCCGGCGCCGGAGCGCTCCCGGGGATAGGTGCAGCCTCGGCTCCGGCTACGGCTGGACCGGTCAGCAGCAGCGTCTGTCCCGGAACGATGACGCTGAAGGCACTTAGCCCATTGGCTGAGAGCATCGCGTTCATGTCCACCCCAAACCTGCCCGCAATGGCACCTACTGTGTCCCCGGACACCACGGTGTAGCGATTGGAGTCCGCGGCCGGTGCCGCGGGAGGTGGTTTAGGGGTGGGTGCAGGCTTGACGGCGGGTGGTGCCGGGGGTGCCTTCGTCGGTTTTCCCGCAGCAGGCGGCACGGCCGCAGGTGCAGCTGCGGGCGCCCGCTGCTGGCCAGTACCGGAAGGGGTGCCGGAATCACCGCCGGAGGCAGGCGGGCCCGCGGCGCCAACGCCGGCCGCTGCTTCGGGGGCCGCCTCAGCAACGGGGGCAGCCGCCGTCGTACCCTGCAACAGGGAGGTGGCCGGTCCAGCCAGCGCCCCGACTCCCACGGCCGCCACCACGGCAACGGTGGCCATGCCGGCCCATAACTTGTTGCTGATGGTGGGCAGGCTGGCCGTCAGGTCGGACTGGGGGACATTGGTGGCGACACTGGGGATTGGTGGATCTGTGGCTTCAAAGTTCATGGGTAACCCATCGAGGTTCGGTCCCAGCCGGGCAGCTGCAGGCGCAACAAGCGAAAGCGGGACGGACGCAGTGTGATGCGCCGGCGGCCCCGATTCAGACCGGGCCGCCATCGGCACATGATGGAGGCGTCCGCATACCCAGAAGATACGGAAGCTCCGCGAAAGGCACTGCCGCCCGGAAGCCATCCGGTGAACAGGCCAGCACATGTTGGGTCCTAGGAATCCCGAGTCTAGGAAATCGGCACGGCGCCGGCACCAGTAGGGATTACCCGAATATTTTTGGCCCGGTACTTGAGGGTTCCGGCCCAGCTACGCACCGGCAAGCGACCCGCTACTTAGCGCGGAAGACATGGACTAGCGGCTGTGCTGGTCCCTGAGCTCGGCGATTTCGCGGCGAAGCGAAACCATCTCCGCCACCAGTTCCACCAACTCGGCACGGACGGGCTCCTCAGCATCGGCCGCGGCTTCAGCGGTGTCCTCCACACGCTGGACCAGCCAGGAGGCGATGGAGGCTGTGACCACACCCAGGACGGCAATTCCGCTCATCATGAGGGCGGCCGCCACCATCCGCCCGATGGGCGTCACGGGATACATGTCCCCGTAGCCGACAGTGGTGATGGTGGTCATGGCCCACCACAGCGCGTCGCCGAAGGTGATGATTTTGGCGTCCGGGACTGACTGTTCAACGTCAAGGACGGCGAGGGCACCCACAAACACCAGCATTGTGGCAGACCCCGCCACGTACGTGACCACGCGGCCCCGGAGCGTGTCCCCGAGCGTCCGGTGCAGTACGGACAACAGTGTCACCAGCCGGAGCAGGCGCAACGGCCGAAAGAACGGCAGGGCCACAATCAGCAGTTCATGCAGGTTCCGGAAGAACCAGTTGCTCTTGTCATCCGCCAGCCACAAATTTGCTATGTAGTCCACGGCAAAAATGCACCAGGTGGCCCACATGACTGCTTCCAGCCAAAACGCCCCGCTGCCTTCAAGGCGGCCGATCACCTGCCACGCATACGCTGCCAGGAAGATGAGCGCAGTCATCGTGAGCGGCCAGTCCGCCAGGTCCCGGTAGCGTTGTTGGGTCATGCAGCAAATCCTACGTGGAGGAGCCAGCCAGGTTCGGCGCACTGATCCCGCTCCATGTTACCGACAGGTAACATGGTCCGATGCACCTGCTTCTGCGAACCCTCCTGCTGCTTTTCACCTCTTCCCGCCGCCCGCCGCTGACGGTCTGGGACAGTTCGTCGCTGCCGCTGCGGGTGCTGCCCACGGACATCGACATCGCCATGCACGTCAATAACGGGATGTACCTTTCCCTGCTGGACCTGGGCCGGTTCGACCTGATGGCCCGGAGCGGGGTGTGGAAGCGGATGCGCCGCCGGGGGTGGGGTCCGGTGGTCGCCGCGGAAACCATCGCTTTCCGGAAGTCTCTCCAGCTGTGGCAGCAGTACACCGTCGAAACCCGCATCATTGGCCTGGACGCCAAGGCCATCTACTTCGAGCAGCGCATGGTGGCCGACGGCGAGATCTACGCCCGCGCGTACATCGCCACCCGCCTGGTTCAGGGGGGCCGGCCGGTCAGCCAGGAGGATATCCTGCGGGAGTTCGGCCAGCCGCCCGCGGATCTGGTGCTTCCTGACTGGGTCCACGAGTGGCGCGCATCCAGCGCCCTTCCCGGCAGCCGGAGGCCAGCGCCGCACGTCTGGGGCTAGCGGCCGCGTGTCCGGGCAGCAGCAATGTTGAGGACTCCCGGAAAGAGCACCGTTGATCCCGCTGTATCTGTGGGCGGGCAGGTTATTCCCGATGACGCGGGGAGCGAACAAACGCCTCCGGCCGCGACATCCCGCGCCTCCACGCGTACCGTGGACACATGGCTACCGTTGACATCACTGGTGAACAGTTCGCATCGACCATCGAGGGCAACGACATTGTCCTGGTGGATTTTTGGGCAGAATGGTGTGGCCCCTGCAAGCAGTTCGGACCCACATACTCCACCGTTTCGGAGAAGCACCCGGACGTCCTCTTCACCAAGGTGGACACGGAGGCTGAGCAGCAACTCGCCGCCGAGGCAGGCATCTCCTCCATTCCCACGCTGATGGCATTCCGCGAAAAGGTGCTGGTGTTCTCACAGCCGGGCGCCCTGAACTCGCAGCAGCTCGAACAGGTCGTTGACGCTGTCAAGGCACTGGACATGGACGAGGTCCACGCCCACGTGGCGCGCCAGCGGGAAGAAGCCGCTGCCGCAGCGGGCCCGCAGGACGGCACGCAGATTCCCGACGCGTAACCATTCCTTAAAGTTCGAAGCAGCGCCCTCCACATGGAGGGCGCTGCTTTTTTGTAACCGGTATTACAGGCCGGACGTCAGAGGCGCTCCAGCTTGACGGGCTCGGCCAGCAGCGCGCTCAGGGATTCGTTCAGGTCCTGCACCGCGATGCCCCTGGAGTGCTTGGCCAGGTCCTCCTCCGACGCCCACTGCTCGGTGAGGACCAGTTTCTCCTCCGTGGCTTCGGTGAGCTCATAACGGATGCAGCCGGGCTCGTTTACCACCTCATCGATGGCGATTTCGAGGGCCAGCTTCACACGGTAAAACTCGCCGTCGTTGGGGATGAAAGTTGCCTGCAGGTCAATGGGTGAACTCATGGATTTCACAATACCGGCCGTTGCCCGCAGGCCCGTTGCTGTTGACTGCCGCCGCGGGGACTGTTGCGCCCCCTTGTGCTTCTTTTGCCGGTAGCTGCTTGGTAGCGTGCCATCATGCGTGCTTACACAGCCGGGGACACTGACGTTCCGCTTCTCGAGGAAACCATCGGCGCGAACTTTGAGCGGGTGGTGGCCAGGTTCCCGTTCCACGATGCGCTGATCGAGGCGGCCCCGGTGCCGGGCGCCGACGCGCGGCGGTGGAGCTACACCAAGATGAATGACGACGTCGACCGGCTGGCCCGTGCGCTGCTCGCCTTGGGCATCGCCAAGGGTGACCGGGTGGGGATCTGGAGCCCGAACTGCGCCGAGTGGACGCTGCTGCAGTACGCCACGGCGAAGGCCGGCGCCGTCCTCGTTAACGTCAATCCCGCCTACCGCAGCCACGAACTTGAGTTCGTGGTGAAGCAAAACAGCATGCGGATGCTGGTCACGGCCCCTTCGGACCGGAACAGCGATTACGTGGGCATGGCCCGGCGGGCGCTCGCGGAGTGCCCGGACCTGCGCGAGCTTGTGTTCCTGCCAGCGCCGGGCGGGGAAAGCCCCGGCGGGGAAGGGCCGGGCGGAGAAGGCCCCGGCGGTGAGGGGCTCGACGCCGGCATCCCGCTAAGCGACGCGGAGCTGACGTACGCCGAGCTGCTGAGGCGGGCGGACGACGTCGGGCATTCAGGGCTGCGGGCCCGCATGGCTGAACTCAGCCCGCACGATCCCATCAACCTGCAGTACACCGCCGGGACCACGGGCTTTCCCAAAGGCGCCGCGCTGACCCACCACAACATTCTCAATAACGGCTACTCGATAGGGGAGCTGCTTCACTACTCAGAGCACGACCGTGTGGTGATTCCGGTGCCGTTCTACCACTGCTTCGGCATGGTGATCGGCAACCTTAACGCCTTGAGCCACGGGGCAGCGACGATCATCCCAAGCCGCGGCTTCAACCCGGCTGCTGCGCTGGAAGCGGTGCAGGACTTTGGCGGCACGTCCCTGTACGGCGTGCCCACCATGTTCATCGCCGAGCTCGCGCTGCCGGACTTTGCCTCCTATGACCTGTCCACCTTGCGCACGGGTGTGATGGCCGGGTCGCTCTGTCCCATCGAGGTGATGAGACGCGTTATTTCGGACATGAACATGCGGGACGTGGCCATCTGCTACGGCATGACCGAGACGTCTCCGGTGTCCACCATGACCCGGCACGGCGACGGCCTGCAGCACCGCACGGAAACCGTGGGACGGACCATGCCGCACCTGGAAAGCAAAATTGTGGATCCGGCCTCGGGCGAGGTGCTGGACCGCGGGCAGATTGGGGAACTGTGCACGCGCGGTTATGCGGTGATGGAAGGGTACTGGAACCAGCCGGACGAGACCGCGGAGGCCATTGACCCCGATGGCTGGATGCACACCGGCGACCTGGCCCGGATGGACGAGGAAGGATACGTGGTCATCGAAGGCCGCATGAAGGACATGGTGATCTAAACGTCCGTGCCACCTTCCCCATGACCGTCTCCGGGAAGATCCGCAAGGTGGAGATTCGGGAGGAAGCCGTGGCCAGGCTGGGGCTTTGACCGCTGCCGCCCTGTGGACGCGGGCCTGGCCTAGCGAATGTTGCGGCTGATGGCCCGGACACCCACCACCAGTCCGACGGCGGCAGTCACGGAAGCGGCGAGGAGGCCCAGGAAGGTGTCCGCAGAGTTCATTCTGTAGAAGCGGCCCTGCATCACCATTCGTCAATGACCCGGAAGCTGTGGCCACCGCCGTTGCCCTGCCCGATGTAGCCAATCCGTCGATGTTGACGCCCTTAACGGCTTCTACTGTTTCCTTCTTGACGGTGAAGGTCTTGGTCAGTTTGTCCGTGTGGATCATGGGTGACTTCAGGGCATTTGAAATACGGGCGCTCTGGGACAGGCTCCCTGGCGCCACGCTATACCCATCGCCGGCGCGAGTCCCCGGAAAACCGCACCGGCTCACGCCCTCCCGCGGCGTCAGTGCCGGCGGTGGTCCTGGATGGTCATCCGCGGGCCGAAGGTGGGTTTGCGGAAGCCGCTGCTCTGGATCATCCGGACCACGCGCTGGCGGTGCCCTTGCCACGGAGCGAGCAGGCGGAGCATGCCGGCATCGTCCGTCCGCTGTCCCGTCAGCGCAGCGCCTACGTAGGCGGCGAGGTGGTAGTCGCCCACCGAGATGGAGTCCGGGCAGCCATGGGTGCGCTGCACCACCTCTGCCGCCGTCCAGATGCCGATGCCCGGGATGGTCTGCATTTTCGTCGCCGCCTCAACGGCCGGCAGCGCTGCCAGCCGTTCAAGCGCGACGGCGGAGCGCAGTGCGCGCATGACGGTCGCGGAGCGCTGCGGCCCCACTCCCGCCCTGTGCCACTCCCAGCTGGGAACCTGCAGCCACCGGGCCGCCGTGGGTGCCAGCAGCAGCCCGGCAGGAGCCGGGGATCCGGCCTGGGGTGCGGGGGAGCCGTAGCGGTGCAGAAGGTACCGGTAGGCCCGGCGTGCCTCGATCACTGTCACTTTTTGTTCCAGGATGATGGGCACGAGTTGGTCGATGATGCGCCCGCTGGACGGAAGCCGCAGGGCCAGGCTCCGCCGTCGGGCATCCTGCACAATGCGGGGGAGCGTGGCGTGGAACGCAGGCTCGTCAAAGCCCTGCCAGTCATCCTCCGCCCCCAGGAGCCGCGGGACCGATCCGATGGCCGCGGCGGAACCGGGGCCCCACGCCTGCACGTCCACGCGGTGCTCCAGCTCAGAACTGCCGGCCGGAGTCAAGCGCACGGTGGCCGGTCCCTCCCCGGTGGTGAAGGCATGCCAGATGGCGCTGCCCTGGACACTGAAGGACGGATCGCTGTTGCCGCGCAGGAGCGGGCCAAGGGTCCGCGCCAGGTCATAAGGGCCGCCCGGATACCACCGGAGCGAGGCATCCGCGGCGGCTGCCAGCCGCGCGGGTGGCTCTGCGATCGTCATGCAACCATCGTCCCACGGCGGGGTGACAAAGCACCCCGCAGGGCTGAACGGCGGCGGTTCCACCGGGCCTTATCCCACGGGCATCCGGGGACTAGAATCCTGCCTGTGGTGCGGAAACACCGTGCCCGAAAGCTCGAAAGACCAGGAGGAAACGATGGGTGGAGTAGTGCATTTCGAAATCCCCGCGGACGACCAGGAGCGGGCCAGGAGCTTCTACAAGGAGGCCCTCGGCTGGCGGATCGATCCCGTGCCGGGCATGGACTACAACATGGTGGTCACCACGCCCATGGACGAGTCCACGGGACAACCCACAGAAGCGGGTGCCATCAACGGCGGCATGATGGCCCGGGAGGCGGACCTGTCCAACCCCGTCCTCACCGTGGACGTGGAGGACATCGAGGCCACGCTGAAGACGGTGGAGTCCTTGGGCGGTGCCGTGGTGAGGCCGAAGGAAACCATCCCGGGGATGGGCTCCTTCGCATATTTCAAGGACACCGAAGGCAACGTGATGGGCCTTTGGGAAAACCTTCCCGCTGACCAGCAGGCGCAGGCGGCCGGGTAGGGGATTGCGCCGGCGAAAGCGGTAGCTTTGTACACATGAAGTACGCCCAGTCCGTCCTGGACCTCATCGGCAATACCCCGCTCATCAAGCTCAACCACGTGACGGAGGGCATCAAAGCCACAGTCCTGGTCAAGCTGGAGTACCTGAACCCCGGCGGATCCATCAAGGACCGCATCGCGGTCAAGATGGTTGAGGACGCGGAGCGGGACGGCAAACTGCAGCCCGGCGGCACCATCATTGAGCCCACGTCCGGCAACACAGGCGTCGGGCTGGCACTGGTGGCCCAGCAAAAGGGCTACAAGTGCATCTTTGTGGTGCCGGACAAGGTGGGCGAGGACAAGCGGGCCGTCCTGGAGGCCTACGGTGCCGAAGTGGTGGTGACGCCCACTGCCGTCCCGCCCGACAGCCCGCAAAGCTACTACGGCGTCTCGGACCGGCTGGTCCATGAGACGCCGGGCTCGTACAAGCCGGACCAGTTCTCCAACCCCGCGGCACCCGGCAGCCACTACCTGACCACCGGCCCGGAGATTTGGCGGGATACCGACGGCACGGTCACGCACTGCGTCATCGGCGCGGGCACCGGCGGCACCATCACCGGCACGGGCCGCTTCCTCAAAGAAGTTTCGGCGGGCAGGCCGGCGTCCGATGGCGGGGTGGTCCGGATCATCGGCGCGGACCCTGAAGGTTCGGTCTACTCGGGCGGCACCGGACGCCCCTACTTTGTTGAAGGCGTGGGGGAGGACATGTGGCCGGCGAACTACGACAAGTCCGTCCCGGACCAGGTCATCGCTGTCACCGACGCCGATTCGTTCGCCATGACCCGCCGCCTCGCCCGCGAGGAGGGCCTGCTGGTGGGCGGATCCTCGGGCATGGCTGTGGTGGCGGCGCTGCAGGTGGCGCGGGACCTGCCGGAGTCCGCTGTCGTCGTCGTCATCCTTCCCGACTCCGGCCGCGGCTACCTGGCCAAAATTTTCAACGATCAGTGGATGCGGTCCTACGGCTTCCTCTCGGGCGGCGAAGAGACCTCGGTGGGCGAGGTCATCAGTTCCAAGAACGGCGAGCTGCCGGACCTGGTACATATCCACCCCAACGAGTCCGTCCGCGATGTCATCAACATCATGAACGAGTTCGGCGTCAGCCACATCCCGGTCCTGTCCCAGGAGCCGCCGGTGGTGATGGGCGAGGTGCTCGGCGCGGTGGATGAGCGCACCCTTACGGCCAAGCTGTTCCGCGGTGAAGCCAAGCTGACGGACAAGATTTCCGAGCACATGGGCCCCAAGCTGCCTGTTATCGGTTCGCTCGAAACCATCTCGGCGGCCCGGGAGCTGCTCTCGGACGTGGACACCGTGATGGTTACGTTTGTGGGTGCGCCAGTGGGCATCCTCACCCGGCACGACCTCCTGGCCTACCTCAGCAACTGACAGCAACACCGCCGTAAAGGAGCATCATGTCCGTATCGAACAACCAGGGTTTCAACACACGTGCCGTACACGCCGGCCAGGCTTTTGAACCCCGCACCGGTGCCGTTGTGCCGCCGCTGCACTTCAGCTCCACCTACGCCCAGGACGGCATCGGCGGGCTCCGCGACGGCTATGAATACGGCCGCGGCGGCAACCCCACCCGTGACGCGCTGCAGGAACAGCTCGCTGCGCTGGAAGGCGGCAGCCACGCCTACAGCTTCAGCTCAGGACTCGCGGCCGAGGACTCCCTCATCCGCGCCCTGACCCGGCCCGGTGACCACATTGTGCTGGGCAACGATGCCTATGGCGGCACCTACCGCCTGATCAGCCGGGTGCTCGGCGGCTGGGGGATAGGCAACACCCCCGTGGACATGGCCGACCTCGACGCCGTCACCAAAGCCGTCGCCGCCAACAAAACCCGCTTCGTCTGGGTGGAAACGCCCTCCAACCCGCTGATGAAGATCACGGACATCGAGGCCCTCGCCGCGGTGGCGCACGACGCCGGCGCCCTCCTGGTGGTGGACAACACCTTCGCTTCGCCCTACCTGCAGACGCCGCTGGCACTCGGTGCCGACATCGTGGTGCACTCCACCACCAAGTACATTGGCGGACACTCGGACGTGGTGGGCGGGGCCGTTGTGGTCAAGGACCCTGAACTGGCCGAAAAGATCGGCTTTGTACAGTTCGCCGTGGGAGCCGTTTCAGGGCCGATGGACGCCTTCCTCACCACCCGCGGGCTCAAGACCCTCGGTGTGCGGATGGACCGGCACAGCCTTAACGGCCAGGCCGTAGCGGAATGGCTGCTGGAACGCCCCGAGGTTGAAGCCGTCCTCTACCCGGGTCTGCAGTCCCACCCCGGCCACGAGTTGGCCAGGAGACAGATGCGGAGCTTCGGCGGTATGGTCTCGGTGCAGTTCAAGGGCGGTGAAGCGGCCGCCCGGAAGGTGGCCGAATCCACCTCGGTGTTCACCCTGGCGGAGTCCCTGGGCGGCATCGAATCGCTGATGAACTACCCGTCCGAGATGACCCACGCGTCGGTCAAGGGTACGGAACTGGCTGTTCCGGTGAACCTGCTCCGCCTGTCCTGCGGCATCGAGGACGTGGAGGACCTGGTGGCCGACCTGGACCAGGCGTTCTCTTCCATCCCCTAGTTCCCTCGACATGCTGGCTTTCTTCAAGAAAGGTAGCTAGCGTGCAGGTATGGCACTCCGATCGGACTGGTCCCGGCGCAACTGCAGCATGGCCCGCGGCCTGGATATCCTTGGCGATCCCTGGTCCATCCTGGTGCTCCGGGAAGTGTTCTTCGGGAACGGCCGCTTCGACGCCATGAAGGCCCGGCTGGAAGTGGCCGACTCCGTGCTCACCAGGCGTCTGGCAGGCCTGGTGGGGTCCGGGCTGCTGACCAAACGGGCCTACGACGACGGCGGCCGCGCCCGGAGCGAGTACGTCCTCACACCCAAGGGTGAAGACGCTCTCCCGGTGCTGAATGCGGTCACCATCTGGGCGGAGAAACACCTGCCGGCTCCCTCGGAGCAGGCGCACATGTACGTTATCCACTCCGGCTGCGGGCAGCGAACCAGCTCCGCGGATACCTGTACCGGGTGCGGTGAACGGCTGACCGCCGCCAACACGAGCTGGCACAGCCAAACAAGGACCAAGGCTCCCGTGGCCCTTGCCACCGCCACGCCTGCCACGGGAGCAGCAGCATGAGCGCGGATCAGACCATCGAAGGAACCTCCCCGGCAGCTGGCGGCCCCTACCAAAGCCAGGCTGCCGCCGTCGTGCCCGCCCCCGCACCCCGGCGGCCCAGGCGCCTGCACCCCGCCTGGGTTGTTGCGGCTGTTGCCTTCCTTGCGTTGGTGGGCGCCGCCGGTTTCCGTGCGGCGCCGGGGGTTCTGATGGTGCCGCTGCAGCAGGAGTTCGGCTGGTCCACCACCGTTTTGTCCGGGGCCGTCAGCATCAACCTGGTTCTCTTCGGGCTGACGGCACCGTTCGCGGCTGCGCTGATGGAGCGGTTCGGCATCCGGAAGGTCACGGCAACGGCGCTGGTGCTGATCGGTCTGGGCAGCGCCCTCACCGTACTGGTGAACCAGTCCTGGCAGATCCTGCTGACCTGGGGCCTGTTGATCGGGATCGGCACCGGATCCATGGCACTGGTTTTCGCCGCCACCATTGCCAACACCTGGTTCGTGAAGAGCCGGGGCCTGGTGATCGGCATCCTGACGGCTGGCAGCGCGGCCGGGCAGCTGGTCTTCCTGCCGTTCATCGCCATGCTGGCACAGGATCCGGGGTGGCGGCAGGCGTCCCTGCTGATTGCTGCGGGGGCCCTGGCCGTTGTTCCGCTGGTGCTGAAGTTCCTCAAGAACTCTCCAGCCGAGGCCGGCGTGCTGCCTTACGGGGCGGAGCCGCCCGCCGCCGGAGCCACCGTCCAGGCGGCCGCGCCGGACAGCGGACCCCGCACCAACGCCGCGGTGCGCGCACTGCAGGTCCTGAAGAGGGCAAGCCGTATCCGTACCTTCTGGGCGTTGGCAGCAGGGTTCGCGATCTGCGGAGCCACCACCAACGGCCTGATCGGCACCCACTTCATACCCTCCGCGCACGACCACGGCATGCCCGAAACCACCGCCGCCGGCCTGCTCGCCGTCGTCGGCATCTTCGACATCGTGGGCACCATTGCCTCCGGCTGGCTGACCGACCGGTTCAACCCCCGGATCCTGCTCGCCGTCTATTATCAGTTCCGCGGGATCGGCCTGCTGGTGCTTCCCCTGCTCCTGAGCGCCGAAGTCCAGCCCAGCATGATCGTTTTTGTGGTGATTTACGGCCTCGACTGGGTGGCCACGGTACCCCCGACGGCGGCCATCTGCCGGGAAACCTTCGGCGCAGACGGCAGCGTGGTGTTCGGCTGGGTGTTTGCGGCCCACCAGCTCGGAGCGGCCGCGGCAGCACTGGGCGCCGGTGCCATCAGGGACGCCACCGGCCAGTACACCTATGCCTGGTTCGGCGCGGCAGCCATGTGCACCATCGCGGCGGTCATCAGCGCCACCATCCGCAAGCATTCGGCCTCCCGGGAAGCGGAGCCGGTGCCAGCTTCGTAGCGCGTTCCGCCAGTAGGCTGGGCGGATGGAATCTCCATTACCCGCAAGTGCGCGCAAAGCCGCCCTGGTCACGGGCGTCGGCAGGCTTGCCAGCATAGGCGCCGGTATCGCCCGCCAGTTGGCAGCGGAAGGCTGGGACCTGGTCCTGGCTTACTGGCAGGACTACGATGCCCGGATGCCGTGGGGGAGCGAGCCGGACGACGTCGTCCGTTTGACCGCCGAGCTGGAAGCCATCGGCGCGCGCGTGCACTCCCTGCCCGCGAATTTGGAGGACCCTGAAACGCCGGAGCGGCTGCTGGCTGAAGCGGTGCGGCTGGCCGGTCCGCTGCAGGGCATGGTGCTCAGCCACGCCGAATCGGTGGACTCCGGAATCCTGGACACCAGCCTGGAGTCCTTCGAGCGCCACTTCGCCGTAAACACGCGGGCCAGCTGGCAACTGATTGCCGGGTTCGCGCGGCAGGCGTCGGACGACGGCGGCGCGATCGTTGCGCTGACCAGTGACCACACAGCGTTCAACCTGCCCTATGGCGCCTCAAAGGGGGCGCTGGACAGGATCGTGATTGCCGCCGCCCGCGAGCTGGGGCCGCTGGGGATCTCGGCGAACGTCCTCAACCCGGGGCCGGTGGACACGGGCTGGATGGATGACGGGATCAGGGAAGCTGTCCTGGCCCGCCAGCCCACCGGCCGCATGGGCACCCCTGCCGACGTCGCCGGTACGGTGGCATTCCTGCTCTCACCCGCCGGCCGCTGGGTCTCCGGCCAGCTCATCAAGTCCGACGGCGGCTTCTCCGCCTGAGCTGGTTGTCGCCCTGGCGACCCTCCGGCCCATCCATCCAACTGGCTCGCAGTTAACGTAGTGAAAACGTGGTTTCGCGACGTTGTCTGCGAGCTACTTGGGGGAGGGGACGGGGGTTTGTCCGGCGGCGGCTGGATGTCCGCCGGTGAAGTAGCCGCGGGTTGCGGGAAGGAACCGGCAGACGACTGCGAGCACCACGCCCAGGGCCAGCAGCACCACGCCGCTGATGAATGCCCCGCCAACGCCGAAGATCTGGGTATCGCCGTACGCCGGGTCCCACATCTGCACGGCCGAGATGAAGAAGGCAGCGGTCAGCAGCAGCGCGCCTACCAGCGGCAGGATGCCCCGGAACCACAGATGCCGTGCGGACCCGCCCAGCGTCTTCCGGAAGAACCAGAAGCAGGCGTACCCCGTGAGCGCGTAATAGAACGCGATGAACAGGCTGATGGCGCTGATCGAGTCCGAGAGCAGGTTTTCGCTCAGGAAGCTCATGGCCACGTAATAGGCAACGGCCGCGGCCCCCATGACCTGGGTGGAGAATCCGGGCGTCTGGTTCTTCGTGTGCACCTCGCCGAACTTCGCGGGCAGCGCGCCATACACCCCCATGGACAGGGTTCCGCGGGCCGTGGGCAGGATTGTGGTCTGGGTGGAGGACAGCACTGAAGCCAGGACCGCGACGACGATCAGCCAGCCCCACGGTCCCAGCACCACGTCCTTCATGGCCAGGAATACATCGTCCTGGTTGGCCTCATTGCCCAGGCCTATCCCGTCAGTGCCGACGGTGGCGTACATCATCACCAGAAGTGCAACGGATACATAGATGGCCACCAGGACGAACGCGGAGATCACGGCCCCCCGGCCCGGGGTGGTGGAAGGGTTCTCGGTTTCCTCGTTGACCGCCAGGCAGGTGTCCCAGCCCCAGTAGATGAAGAGTGCCAGCAGCACTCCGTGCACCACGGCGCCGGGGTCCGCGAAGGCACCAACCGGGTTGAACCACTCAAAATTGAAGGACTGGATTGTTATGTCGCCGCTGGCTGAACCGCGGACAATCCCCACCACAATGGCAAGTGCAAAAATACCGAGCGAAATGTACTGCACATAGGTCAGGACCCGCTGGACGTGCTCGCCCAGCCGGATTCCCCGGTAATTCACCAGTGTCATCACGGCGATGAACAGCACACCCGTGGCGGTGACCAGCACCTTGTTCTCAGCCAACGAGCCGTCACCCACCAGGAGCCAGAGATACTGGCCCGCCACCTGCGCGAGATTGGCCAGCACCACGATGCCGGCAAGCGCAACACCCCAGCCGCCCAGCCACCCCGCCCATGGCCCAAAGGCCCGCCGGGACCAGGTGAACGTAGTGCCGCAGTCCGGGATGGCACTGTTGAGCTCGCGGAAGGCGTAGGCGATGAACAGGACCGGGATGAAGCCCAGCAACAGGATCAGGGGAGTGTAGTCCCCGTTCACCGCAACAATGAGGCCCAGGGTCGCCGCGAGCGAATACACCGGCGCCGTTGATGCCAGACCCAGCATGACCGAGTCGCCGAGGTCCAGGACGCCGGCGCGGAGGCCCTTGGGCGGAACGGAGGTGCCGGGCGCGCCGCCCGGTCCTCCCGCCGTCGTGGTTTCCGTGCTCATAGTGTTACCGGGCTCATAGTGCGATACCTGCTTTGCTTGAATGGGCCGCGGCCGAGAGCGGGGCAGCAGCGTCGATAATGTTGGGCACGAACCTGCAGAAGTAATCGGTGATGGGGCCGTCCGATTCGCGGAGTCCGCAGCCTACGGATTCGCCGTCCACCACCCACAGGCCAAGGACCGGGTGGTTGCCATCGAAATCGGGCAGCGGTTGGTACTGCTGGTAGCACCAGCCTTCGCGTCCGTACCCTCCGGGCTGTTCGAGGTTGATGCCCTTGGCATGGATCCTGATGTTGTCGCCCTCGCGGCCGTGCAGGGGCTTGGCCACCCATTCCTTCAGCGGGCCCCGCTCGTTGAGGTAGGCCGGCAGCAGGTTAGGGTGCTCCGGGTACAGGTGCCACAGTGCCGCGAGGAGTGCCTTATTGGAGAGCAGCATCTTCCAGGCCGGTTCCACCCAGCGGGGGTTGTGGGCGCGCTCCAGCAGCCGGTGCCCAAACGGCTCCTTCATCATCAGCTCCCACGGATACAGCTTGAACATGGTGCTGATCATGAAGTTATCCATGTCCACAAAGCGGTTCAAATTAGGGTCCCAGCCGATATCGGACATATTGATGCCGATGGTGGTCCACCCGGCCTGGCTGGCTACATCCCGCATGTAGGCGGCAGTCATCCAGTCCTCGCCGGACTCCTCAACTTCCGAGTGGGCAACGTGCAGGGTGCTCATTCCCGTGCGGTACTGCACCTTCTTCCACTGCCGGATCAGCGCTTCGTGGATGCCGTTCCACTGGTCCTTCTCCGGGAAAACGTCCTGTAGCCAGAACCATTGGGCCACGGCTGCCTCAATCAGGCCGGTGGGAGTGTCCGCGTTGTACTCGAGCATCTTGGCCGGCCCGCCCTGACCGTCATAGATGAAGTCAAACCGGCCGTAGACGTCCACGTCGGAGGCCTGGAGCGACTCGGCGGCCAGTTCCAGCGCCTGCGGGCCGATGCCGATGTGTCCCATGGCCCCGGTGGCCAGGAACCGGGCGGCCTCCAGGCACATCTTGTGCATGTCCTCCGCCGTTACCTCAAGGGTCTCAACCTCGTCCACGGTGAATTCGTAGTACGCGGCCTCGTTCCAGTACTCGATCTTCCGCCCGTCATCCATCGTGGTGGTGGAGAACACCAGGCCCTGTTCTTCAATCTTCTGCTTCCACCCAGGCCTGGGCTCGCTCACCTTCCGCTTCACGCCTATCCTCCCGAAACTTTGCCGCCGCCGCCGGAACCGCTTTTCGCGCTGGTGCCGAAGCCGCCGCGGCTGACAGTGCCGCCCTGTCTGCTGTATCCCGTTGAAGCTTTGGCTCCGCTGGGCACGGTCCTGCTGTAGTTGGGTGCGGTGGAGCGGTTCTGTCCGATGGCGGGGACGAACGAGCCGCGGGAGAAAAAGTACCAGGCGTAGATGCCGCCGCCCCTGCCTGCGGAGCTGTCACAGCTGGCGTCCTCCACGCGCTCGCCGGTTTCGTCATTGAAACATACCTGCGCATACTCGGGGTCGTCCTGGTTGCTGGCCACGATTGCCGTGATGGTGCCGGCGAGAAGTGCTGTTACGCCCAAACCCACGACGACGGTCCGCCGCTGGGAGCGCTTCTTATGGGCAGCGGCCTCATTGAGCTGCCGTTCGCGGTCGCGGGCGAATGGGTCCACCGGGGTGACAGGTTCGTTGAGGAGGTCCGGGCGCAGCTCCGGCTTGGGAACCTGCCACGGGGGAGGTTTGGGCGCGTCCCGGCCGGGTGTATCGTCCGGTGCAGCATCGGACCCGCGCGGCGCGCGGGCCTGCTGGCCATCGCCCTTGGCTGGATCGTGCTCCGGATCCTTATTCGGGTCCATGGCGTCCCCCTCAGTTGTCCACGTGAATTGGGCACAGCGCTGCACCCCCAATTGCAATCCTCGAATCAGCGTAGTCCCTGCAGCCCGTAGCTGGCCTAAGTCGCTCGCGTTTAACGTCGCGAAAGTGCGCGTTGACAACGGAAATGCCAGTCAGTTAAGTGAATGCAGCGCACTTTTGCGCCCCTACACTGGTGCCATGGAAACCGCCTCTGTGCTCGCCGTCTGCCGTGTCCACCAGCTCGTGCCGGATGCCTCCAGCGTGGGGGTAACCGCCATCGACAAGCGTGCGGTGGAGGGACCGGTAAAGGTGCACAAGCTGGGCCTTCAGGGCGATATCCAGGCGAACCGGGTGCACCACGGCGGGCCGGACCAGGCCCTCTACGCCTACTCGCAGGTGGACGCCGACTTTTGGGCTGGCGAGCTGGAGCGCGAGCTTCCGCCGGGAATCTTCGGGGAGAACCTTCGCGTAGGCGGGATCGACGCCACCAAAGCCGTCATTGGGGAGCGCTGGAAGATCGGGCTCGACGTGGAGGTTGAGGTGACGTCGCCGCGCACCCCATGTGCCACCTTCCAGCGAAGGATGGGGGAGCCCCGGTTCGTTAAGAGGTTCACCGCCGAGGGCCGGGTAGGCACGTATCTTCGGGTGATCCGTGTTGGCGTCATCCGGGCGGGGGACCATATTCACCGGCTATACGTTCCCACCCACGGGGTCACTGTGGGTAAGTGGTTCAGCGAACCGGACCGGGAGTCCATGGAAGCATTGCTCGACGCCGAGGCCGACGGCGGGATCCGCCTGCAGCAGCCCGAGTTCAGGCAGAAGTTCGCACTCCTAGAGCGGCAGCTGGGCCGGTAACTGCTCTCGTGGGCGCTGGCAGGGGAGCCGTGTGCGCAAGCTCACCGCCGCCGTCGTGCCCTCAATTACCCCTGGGGCAGGTGCGTGCCCTACACTTGAAATATCCCCCACTCCGGAAATCCCTTATTCCTGCCCAATTTTTGAGGCAGGACTGGCAAGTGTTGGGGCCCGCAAATGCGAAGCGGGCATTTTCATAGGGAGAGCCGGCTAAAGAAAACGCTGTACAGACTGCTGGGATAGCAGCCAAGAGATGCAGCGGGAAGTCCTGCCACGGGATTGCGAAAGCGCCGGACTTCTATGTGACCGGCCGGTCAATGTATGCCCGGCATCCACGGCACACGTACTGCGGCTCCGCTCACCTCGGGTAGTGCCGCCTGGCCCCCTATGGATGAGGAATATTCTCCTATGCCCGAAAATCAAAACGACGCTACCTTCGAAGCGGCAACCCCCGAAACCGCCGCCGTCGAATTCACCGAGGCCGCTGTCCCCGCAGCAGAGCCCGCCCCCGCAGACGAAGCTGCTGCAGCAGCGGCCCCCGCACCCGCAGTGAAGGCCGAGGAAGCTCCGGCGGCCAGTCCTGAGGAAGACGAAGAGGGCATCAAGTTCGCCGACCTCGGCATCGACGGCCGCGTCCTCGCCGCCCTGCAGGACGTCGGCTACGAAAAGCCTTCCCCCATCCAGGCAGCAACCATCCCGCTGCTGCTTGAAGGCCGCGACGTTGTGGGCCTCGCCCAGACCGGCACCGGTAAGACTGCAGCATTCGCAGTACCGGCACTGTCCCGCCTGGCCGAGCTCCACGACCTCAACGGCCCGTCCCGCAAGACGCAGGCCCTGGTGCTGGCTCCCACCCGCGAGCTCGCGCTCCAGGTTGCCGAGGCCTTCACCTCCTACGCCAAGCACATCGACGACTTCACCGTCCTCCCCGTGTACGGCGGCTCCGCCTACGGCCCGCAGCTCGCCGGCCTTCGCCGCGGCGCCCAGGTTGTTGTGGGTACCCCCGGCCGCGTGATCGACCACATTTCCAAGGGTTCCTTGGACCTGTCCGAACTCCAGTACCTGGTGCTGGACGAGGCCGACGAAATGCTGCGCATGGGCTTCGCCGAAGACGTGGAGCAGATCTTCCAGCAGACGCCTTCGGACCGCCAGGTGGCACTGTTCTCGGCCACCATGCCGAGCCAGATCCGCCGCATGTCCAAGCAGTACCTGAACAACCCGGCCGAGATCTCCGTCAAGTCCAAGACCACCACCGGCGCCAACACCCGCCAGCGGTACCTGCAGGTCATGGGCCCGCACAAGCTCGACGCCCTGACCCGCATCCTTGAGGTGGAAGAGTTCGACGGCGTCATCGCCTTCGTGCGCACCAAGATGGCCACCGAGGACCTGGCTGACAAGCTGAAGGCGCGGGGCTTCCAGGCCGCCGCCATCAACGGCGACATCCCGCAGCAGCAGCGCGAACGCACTGTTGACGCGCTGAAGGAAGGCCGCATCGACATCCTGGTGGCCACCGACGTCGCGGCCCGCGGCCTTGACGTTGAGCGGATCAGCCACGTGGTCAACTACGACATCCCGCACGACACCGAGTCCTACGTCCACCGCATCGGCCGCACCGGCCGTGCAGGCCGTTCCGGCGACGCCATCCTGTTCATGACGCCGCGGGAGAAGTACCTGCTGCGTTCCATCGAGAAGGCAACCCGCCAGCCGGTGGAGCAGATGCACCTGCCGACTGCCGAGACCGTGAACACCCTGCGCCTGGGCAAGTTCGCCGAGAAGATCACGGAGACCCTCGCCTCCGAGGACGTTTCGGCGTTCCGCGACCTCATCGCTTCCTACGAGGAAGAGCACAACGTTCCGGCCGCGGAAATCGCTGCTGCGCTTGCCGTCATGGCCCAGGGCGGCCAGCCGCTGCTGGTCAAGGAACTGCCGGCAGCCCCCGAGTTCCAGAAGCGCGAGCGGTCCAAAGACGGCTTCGGCTCACGTGGACCGACCCGCACCCTCACCGAGGGCAATGCCACCTACCGGATCGCCGTGGGACGCCGCCAGCGCGTTATGCCCGGCTCCATCGTGGGCGCCATTGCCAACGAGGGCGGTATCTCCTCGGCGCAGATCGGCGGCATCGACATCCGCTCGGACCACTCCCTCGTGGAGCTTCCGGCGGACCTGAGCCCCGAGCAGCTGCGTGCGCTGTCCCGCACCCGGATCGGCGGCGAGCTGATCCACCTGGAGCTGGACAACGGCCGCAAGCCCTCCGGCGAGCGTGGCGCCTACCAGGGGAACCGCGGCGGCGACCGTGGCGGTGACCGCGGTGGCAACTTCAAGGGCAACGGCGGCTTCAAGAAGGAATTCCGTAAGAACGACGGCGAGCGTTCCTCCGCGGACCGTGGCGGCCGTTCGTACAGCGAGCGTTCCTTCAGCGCTGACAGCGGTTCCAGCCGCGGCCAGGCCAGCGACTCCCGCTTCGGCGGCCACGGCGACGGTTCCCGCAAGCCCCGCCACGGCAACGAGGGCGGCCAGCGCGACTTCAACCGCAAGGGCAAGTGGTAACCCTTCCGCTGGTTTGAGTTCTCACGACTGAGGATTCCGGACTGAGGAATTAACGACGGCGATGGGCCGGCTTTCGAGCCGGCCCATCGCCATTTAACCCGTAAGAGTTTTTGTCCAGATATGCCGACTTCCAGGCCCTTCAGCCCTGCATATCTGGACAAAAACTCTGAGCCGACGTGGGGGTGGACACATTTGGGCTTCGGAAGGCCCCCGAAAGCCCGGCCGCGGTGCTTCTCCGGCGCAGCCGCGCAGGCCTTGGTCCCAGTACTGGCGCGGAATTTGAGGGACTTGCCAGAGCCAAATGCAACTGTTGCACCGCTCTGGAACCGCTCTTGCCCCCGATTTGTTGGTGCGGAAATCTTCCGGTAGAGTATTTACTCGTTGCCCCCCTAGCTCAGTGGTAGAGCGCGTTCTTGGTAAGAACGAGGTCACCGGATCGATTCCGGTGGGGGGCTCTGAATGAGGGCCTGTGTCAAGGCGGTTTTGACCGGCTTGACACAGGTTTTCCTCATTCGTGGCGGTGTAGCTCAGTTGGTTAGAGCGCACGACTCATAATCGTGAGGTCGGGAGATCGAGCCTCCCCACCGCTACATAGATAAACCCCTGGAATCCCTTAGATTCCGGGGGTTTTTCGTTGCTCAGAAGAAAATGCTTGACAGATGAAGATTCTCCTGCGTTCTCTCCGAATCGTAGCCATTCTCTGAGTGGTGGCTACGAAATGGCTATTACGAATCACAAGTCAGGCCGCGCTCCTCTGCTGTCGTGCTCCTGCCAGCCCTGACGCCCATCCTGAGGCCTTAATCCACATAGGGCGGGCTGGAAGCCGGTCCGAGCTTTTGCGGCCGATACACTAGCCTCCAGGGCCTCAGGCCCGCCATATCCGGTTCTAGGGGGACTCTTGACAGACGCTACTGACCAGCTCAAAGCACTTCTGGTGAACTCGAAGACGCTGCCCGTCTTGTTCATTGGGTCGGGCTTCTCGCGCCGCTACATTGACTCCCCTGACTGGGAGGGTCTTTTGCGCGAACTCGCTGGCCTTACTGGCAGGTCCCTCAGCTACTACGAGGGAAAGGTAGGGGGCCTTTCTGAAGAGATGAAGTTGCCTGCCATAGCCTCCCGCATTGCGGCTGACTTCTACGACACCTGGTTCTTTTCCGATGACTACTCTGAATCCAGAGGCAAGTACGAGGAGTCCGTCACCCAGGAAGGTGACCCGCTGAAGGTGGAGGCGGCGAACTACATCAACGCGCTGAAGCTGACCCAGCGAGAGGGGCTTATCCCCGAATTGGAGAAGCTGGCTAGCGTCAGGGCTCACGCCGTCATAACTACAAACTACGATTCGGTGATCGAAGATGCCTTGCCTGACATGGAGGTTTACGTCGGGCAACAAACCGTCCTGTTCTCAGCGACTCAGGCGGTGGGGGAAATCTACAAAATCCACGGATCGGCTTCCGACCCAGCATCCATGGTGCTGACGGCGGAGGACTATGAGGCTTTCTGGGATCGCAACCCTTACCTAATTGCCAAGATGCTGACGCTTTTTGTTGAGCATCCGGTGATCTTCATTGGGTACAGTCTTCGGGATCCTCATATCCAGCGACTCCTCGGCAACTTGGTGGATTGCCTAACCGAAGAGCAACTCCAGACCCTAAACAATCGACTTATTTTTGTGGGGCGGCCCGGTCCCACGAGGGTAGAAGGGCTGGCCCGATCCACAATCACTGTCGCCGAGCACACGTTCGGCGTTCAAGAAATTGGCTTGGCGGACTTCGGCGAACTCTACGACATGTTGTCTTCGCTTCCGCAGCATTTCCCCGTTAAGTTGTTGCGGCAACTCAGCGAGAGTGTCTATCAGTTGGCCTACTCCAGCGAGCCAACAGGCCGGGTGTACGTCCTTCCGTTCGATGAGGACACCGAAGCGGATTCCGTGGAAGTCGTGGTCGGCGTGGGGACGATGGAGCGGCTCGGCATGAAGGGCTACTCAGCCTTTTCCCGCGCGGATTTCTTCCTCGACATGTTGGCGGGAGCGCACGACCACAATGTGCCGAACATGTTCGAACGCCTCATTCCATCCATCTTTAGGGGAGCGAAGTACTCACCCATCTGGTATCCCCTTTGGTTGGCCGAGAAGGCGAACTATCAGGTTGACAGGGACAAGCTGCCTTTGAGGGCGCGGCAACTGCTGGACGGGACTACACCCCTCACGCCCTATCCTGGCCGGCGTCCGGCTCAGTGGCAGGACATGTCCTTCCAAAAACTCAGCGCAAATTATCCTGATCTGCGTGTGAACCTCGGAGTGGGGTGCACCTACGACGCAGCTGACGTTGTCGCTCTTCGAGATTTCCTGGTTCAACGGTTGGCTGGGAGGACTACGGTTCCAACAGATGTAGCCAAGCTTTGTTCCAAGTTCGACCACCTGGTTTATGGAGGAGGCTTTGAGGGTGACAGCGAGAAGCTCTGGGAAGCACTAGGGTTCCGCATGTAGAGGCGTCTAACCATTGTGGAAAGCCCCCGGATCAGTGATCCGGGGGCTTCGTCTTTACTTCGCGAGGTAGCGGTACAGCGTCGCTACGGATACGCCCACGGTATCCGCAACTTCTTTGGGCGAGAGGTTGCCCGCAGCGTGCAACTCCTTTGCCCTGGCGATCTTGGGACTGTCCAAAAGGGCTGGCCTGCCGCCGTTGCGGCCGCGTGCGCGTGCCGCCTCCAGTCCCACGTTGGTCCGCTCCCTGAGCAAGTCCCGCTCATACTCAGCCAGCGTTCCAAAGATGCCCAGCATGAGCTTTGCCTGGGCTTTGTTGCCGTCCGTGCTGAGCATGGGGTTATCCAGCACCCGCACGCTTACACCCCGCTCTGCCAAGTCCTGGAACAGATGCACGAGATTCCCCAGGGACCGCCCCAAGCGGTCCAGCTTGGCGACTACCAACGTGTCTCCGTCCCGCAGCGCCGCAAGGCACTTATCAAAACCGGGACGGCTAGCCTTGGCCCCGCTCACGCCGTGATCCTGGAACAAGTGCCGCGCGTCATCCTTAACGCCTGCCGCAATCAGGGCGTCCCGCTGGCCGTCTGTCTTTTGCTCTGCCGTGCTGACCCTCATATAGCCAATCAGTGCCATGGCCTGCTCCGTTCTCACTTACTCATTAAACAAAGGTGTTATGGGAATTAGATTATGCGAGTGGGTTTTGATAATCAGACACCCTTGCAAACATAGGGCGCAGCCGCGCACGGCAGGCAGTCGTTTTCACACTCACTAAACGATCGTTTTTGAGAAGCAGAAGTGGCCTAGCTGGAGCCGCCTGCGCCGACCGTGCTGCCGGTGATGTTGCCGGAGAAGACCACGTCGTGTGAGCGAGGCGACCTAATATGTGACTCATAGTCCGTGGACTCATAGTCCACGCTCTAGAAGCCTTGCATCCGTGATTGAAGCTGACGATGAACTTACCGCCTTTGGGAACACTGTTCGTTCCCTCCGCGCCTCCCACGGAATCTCCCAGGAGCACCTCGCCGAACTTGCTGGATTGGACCGCACATACCTAAGCGACGTCGAAAGAGGTCAACGGAATCTGGGGCTGCGGAACGTACACGCAATCGCCAGGGCGCTGTCGGTGGAACCAGCCGACATGTTTCCTAAAGGTCCGGATGACAGGAAGCAAGCGGGTTACTTGATAGATCCGGAGTTCAAGATCGACTGCGGCTTCACCGTGACGGCGTTGTCTGTGCGGAACAGCGTCCTACGTGCCAACTTGGTCATGAACGCCTTGCCGACTTCCCTTTTCCGAACTGTTGACTTCAAAGCACAAAGCGGCATGGTCGGAGCCGTTTTCGCCTCTGAACTGGCTTCGGAGGTAGGCGCCATTCCAAACCCAATTGAGAAGGGGCACCCGGACATTGTTCCCGTCGGGGCGGTAGATGCAACTGAGGCTCAGTTGCGGAACTATCCACAAGGATTGGAGGTGAAGTCCACAGTCGGATCGATCACCAAGGGGTCCAAGAGGGCCCCTGGGGTCGCCCGCATCGACGTACTAACTAACATCACCTGGCAGGCTCACCACCGTGACGTTCGGCAACTCATGGCCATTGTGTGGGACTACGTCGGAGGCACCGTTGAACGGGCCGCTGCGCCGACAATCACTGGAGTGTTCTTTACGGACGCCTTGACCGAGTCCGACTGGGGGGCCATCAGCGGCACGACGGGTCGCAACACGAAGGTTACCGGCATGACGGCGTCTGGACGGGATAAGATGGCTGCCGGTGCGATCGCGCTCATCTCCGATGACAAGTACCTGAGCGCTTTCCGCAGGAAAGTTGGCAAGTTGTCGTTCCATTTCAAAGGGTGAACAGTGTTCTATTACTACGGGCGGAAAAAGCAGCTCGCTCGAAGGTACCCTGAGCCAGAGCATGACCGAATTATCGAACCATTCGCTGGTGCTGCTGCCTATTCTCTGTATGGCAATCGGTGGCAAAAGCAGGTCACTCTGATAGAGAAAGACCCCCAGGTCGTTGACATCTGGAAGTGGTTGTTGGAGAACGCGACGCCTCAGTCGATCATGGAGATGCCTCTACTCAGCATTGGCGAAAAGTCTTCAGAGTTCCTTCACATTATCCACGCAGCCACTAAGCAAGCCTTTAGGTATAAGACCATCAAGGTGACTCCTGTATTGGCTAGGAATTGGGAAATAAGCCGGCGAGTCTTCGCTGAAAATTTGCCAAAAATCCGACACTGGGAGATTATCCACGGTGATTACACGGACGCTCCGGACGTGGAAGCTACTTGGTTCATTGACCCTCCTTACCAGGGGGCGCCCGGTTTGGGTTACCGCTACAGCAGCGAGTTTATCGATTACTCGTCACTGGCTACATGGGTTGAAAGCCGCCAAGGTCAGATCATCGCATGCGAGAGCGGAGAGGCAAATTACTTACCGTTCCGCCCCCTTATCGACCACATGGGAGTCGCAGGAAAGTCCAACAAGGAAGCTGTATATATCCGATCCTCTTTCCCCCCTGACGTAAATCATCCCGATAGGTGGCTGTCGGACGCGCTTTTTTAGGTGCGCCGACTCTCTCCTAAGTGGGTTGCTGCGGGCCGCTGTTGACGCCAGCGGCTCGATCCGGCAGGCAGGGGGGGCAGGGTCCCCTTCCACGTTCCGTGGTGGCCCCGCTGGTCTTAGCCGCGCTGGTGACGTACAGGATAGAAAGCCTTCGATTCCCGGCCTCGGGGATGCGGGTGTTTAGGGCCACGAGCGGGTGTCGGCGGGTGGAGACGCTGTCTGCACCCTCTAGGCCCGCACCGAGAGCTAGCAGGGGATGAAAAAGGGCCGGGGCCGTGAAGCCCCGGCCTTGTCCTTCTTTAGAGAATGGGCGAGTGCTCTGCTGCCGTCGCCTGGCCGTGGTTCATGATCCACTCCACGCGCTTGTGGATTGCCTGCCCCCGCCACTTCCCACCAATTTCAGGCACGGGTTCCCCGTCAATCTCGATCCATGAGGGCTTGTGCCGCTTGCCATTTTCGTGTCCCCACGAGAGGGGGGACGCGGGGTTGCCGGTGCCCTGCTGGTTGAATGCGTCGGAGTGCTTGGCATCTGCCAGTAGCTGACTGCGCCCAGCGTCGTGGGTATCGCACAATGCCACGTGCTCAGCCAACAGTGCCGCAATCTTGGAGGCGAGGGCTTCGGCCTCGGGCTGCAGCTTGTCCATGTGAAGGGCGTACTCGCCAGCCTCGACACGGGCCATGATCAGCGCAGTCTTCTCAGTTGCCACCGCGCCGCCAGCAACGGCGGCTGCGCGACTTTTGGCCTGCAATTGCAACTTGAAGAACCTAAGTTCCGAGTCCGCCTTGGTCAAGTCTTCAAGTCCGGCTGTCGGATCATCCGTAGCAATGCACTGCTCAATGCGCTTGAGTTCGGCCTCTGCCTTGCTCACGTTCTCCTGGGCGGTGGTGGCCTCAGCCAACAGCGCCGCATGTTTTGCCTCTGCCTGAGTGATGGCGGACTGTGCCGCCTTGATGGCGGTCGTGTTCTTGGTACTGCTCATGGGTGTTTCTCCTTGGAAACTGGTAAGGGTGTCTGAGGGTGGTATGACCCTCAGTGGGATGCCGGGAGGAGGAGACGCTGTCCCCACCCTCAGAGCCGGGACCGGGAGTCGGTCAGCGGCATGCCAGCGGTAAGCGTCGCCCGTGGCTTCGCCACTGGCTTACCTCCTGCTTTGGGAAATCAGCAATAAGAGGCAGGCACGCCGCGCAGGGGATGTATATCCTGCTGAATCCCTGCGAGTGCCCGTAGGCCGCCTGTGGTGCACACCGGGTGCACAGCCCTAAGCGGCGATAGTGGGCATTGGTCTTGTCAAACTCTCGGGCTTGGCTGAGAGTTTCGGGGTTGTCGTGCATCGAGCCTTTCTGGTCGTGGTTCCTGCGCCATGATCTGGCACGGGTAAGCCGTGACGCGCGGCGAACTCGTGGACTACTGGTGAAGTTGCGGCAGTGCGATTGATCCATCCCCATTGAGGAGGCTTCCGCTTCCGCTGTTGGTTTGTGCTGGCCGTGACTGGCTCAAGGTGGTGAGGGTTCACGCAATTGCGCTGCTTGCAAGTGCGGTGGTCCAGTTGGTGCTTTGGCTTGTGCCCGCCAATTAGTAAGCCCCATGCAACTCGGTGGGTTAGCCACTCGGCAGTGTTCGCACCTTCAGGGACAAAGATCCCGTAACCGTCGCCATTGGTAGGCACTTGCCACAGCCAACAGCCGTTGGCGGTAGCAACGACGCCGTCCCCTAAGCGCCGGATGTTCAGTTCAAGGGCCTGCGGTGTGATTCGCAGGTGTGCGGATTCGTGTTTTCGGCAGTAGAACACGCCGTTCATGCGTCGTCCGCCGTCCTCCTGGTGGACTCTGCATCCCGGCCAATGGCACCGCAAGTGCCCGTAGGCGCGATCCCATCGCTTGAAGTGCGTCCAGCACTTGTTACGACCGTGGGCCTCCTTGGCACAGCCCTTTATCTCGCACTTGTGTTGGGTCTTCTTTCTACCCACGGCGGCCACTACCGCGTGTCCCGGAAAAAAGGGTGTATGGCGGCTGCCGGAAGACGAAACTGCCCAATGTTGGCGCGAACTTCTGCCCCTGCTGGGCCTTGTTCATGGCCGGTGCATTATTAGGCAACTGCTCTTCCTTTGTCAGTCGCGTAGCCCCAGCGGAGGGGCTGCTCATTCCGTCACTTCTTGCTGGCGCATCCAGTTCTCCACGTCGGACAACCGGTAAACGATCCTGGAGCCGACGCGCATACGCTTCGGCCCGTCGGTCAAGTGAGAAGCTAGGAACTTCTCACTGACGCTTATGTACTGCGCCGTTGCGCGGCGGTCCATGTAGATGGACCCGGTAAGCTCTCTGGCCTTTTCGAGGGTGGCCGTGATGGTGGTTGATACAAACGAAACTCCATGAGGATGGGTGCCGATGCCAAAAGGGCAGACGGCAGTGGGGGACAGGGCGCACCAAAAGGGGCGCACGATGATGTGTTGTGGTGGATCGCGCTGGGATGCTCTGAGCCACAAGGCTGGAGCATGCCGCAGAGCGGAATCCAAGCAGACATTTCACTGCTGAATCAGTGAAGTGCGGCCCCATTCCCAAGGGGTGATCGCATGTCTTCGGGAGTACCAATCTGGAGGGCTCCCGGCCCTCCGTGATGGCGTGAAAAAAGACTATCAGCGGCCGTAGGGACCCTTTGCCCAACACCCGAAGTAACACATGAACAACACCCGAGAAGCGGAATCGAAGCTTATGGGCGCTCCGCGCCATCTCAGGGAAGGGGAAAGATTGTAACGATAGAGTAACGACCGTAAGAGCGCCGTTATTCTGCCGCTAATTGGACGGCAAGCCCTGTTCGCGAACCTACGACTTGATGGCTACAGTGTCCGGATGGCTATCAACAAACTTGAAAACGGGAAGTGGCGGCACGATTACCGCGTAGCAGGTAAGCGCACCTACAAGCAGTTCAGGACCAAGGCAGAGGCATTGGCTCATGAGTTGCAGATCAACACCGCTAAGGCGGGGGGCACCCTGATTGACACCCGCAAGGGGGGCAAGATCAGATTTCATGATCTGTACCTTGAATGGCTCGACCGGATAGAGCGCGTGGGCGCACGGGGCCAGCGGCCTACGTCACCCGTAACCGTGGCCGGGTACCGGCGCATCTACGAAAAGCACATGAAGCCCCACCTTGAGCACCGCACCTTGGCAAGTGTCACTCTGCCTGTGATCAATGAGTGGCTGGCAACCTTTACCACCGATGACGCCCGACGCCGGGCGTACCGACAACTGGGCCGGATGTTGCAATACGCCGTGGACAGTGGCCATCTTGCCGCCAATCCCGCGCGTAACGCCACGATCAATCACGTGCCGACTCCTGAGCCCGTGAGGGAGCCTGCCGCGCTCACCGCTGCACAACTCATGGCGCTGGCAGAGCAGGCCGCAGAGGGCGGACGCTATGCCGGGCAGTCTCACGACACTTACAAGCTCTTGATCCTCTTCGCCGGCACCACGGGGCTGAGATGGTCGGAAGTCTCGGGCCTGAGGGCGGGTGCCCTCACCATTGGTGACAACCCCCAGGTTGTCGTTCGGTCTACCCTCGTGCCCGTGGATGGGCGTCTGGAGTTTCGGGAGACGACTAAGGGCCGCAAGCCCCGCACGGTTCCCATTCCTCGCTCTGTTGCGACTGAGCTTGAGGCGCACGTGAAGCACGTGGCCTCCGGTGGGCTGGTATTTACTTCACCAACTGGCACTCAACTGCGGTCTTCCAACTTCGCGCGCCGGGTCTTCCACCCAGCCGTGGAGCGGTGCCGGAAAGTGGACTCGACGTTTCCTGAAATGGTCTTCCATGACCTCCGCCGTACCGCAGTCACGCTTGCCATCAGCGCCGGGGCTAACGTGAAAGTGGTTCAGCAAATTGCCGGGCATAGCTCTGCCGTGACGACTCTTGACGTGTATGCACAACTCTTCGCCCATGATGCACAGTCCTCTGCGCGGGCTGTGGATGCACTCCTGAACGGCGACGTTGCGTAGCCACGTGGTTGGCCACGAGAAACAAGATGGCTACAAAATGGCTACAAGTGGAAAGATAACACCAGCGACTTAGGGGCGGAACCGCACGTCTCATAATCGTGAGGTCGGGAGATCGAGCCTCCCCACCGCTACAGGAAAAGCCCCTGGGATCAACAGATCCGGGGGCTTTTTTAGTCCCGCGTAACGGACAGGTCGGGTTATCGGTCCGGCCAGAGCCGCGGCGCCCGTTTCGCCGCCACGTCCTCGACCCAGCCCACGGTCACGAACACGAGGGCAAGGAGCAGCCAGGCGCCGGCGAATATTGACCATTCACTGTCCAGCAGCCACGGGATGGTTTCGCCCATCAGGTCGATTTCCCAGAGCTTGTTGACGAGGGTGTAGCATTGCGACAGCAGCAGGGTGTGCCACAGGTAGATGGTGACTGCCCTGTTGTTCATGAGTGTCAGTGGCCTGTCGAGGAAACTGACTGGCCGAGGCAGTGACGTCCAGGATGGCGAGATCCACAGGAGCATCGCGCAGAACCCAAAGGCGTACAGCCCATTCCCTCCAAAAACGTGGTTCATGTCCCACCCCACGTCCGCAAGCTGGGGTGCTGCCCACAGCAGGCCCAGCACCATGATCACCGGACCTGCCGAAAACACGGTCCAGGCCGGGATCCTGCGCAGCATTCCCGAGTAGTGGGCGAACCCGAGGATCCAGCAGGAGCCGTAGGTTGCGAAGTCGCTGACGCCGTTTTCAGCCCACGTGGGCAGTGTGATCCAGCCGGCGACGATGGGCACCAAGAGTCCGAGCGGCGCCATCAGCGTAATCCAGGGCACCCGGCGGAAAGCCGCCAGCAGAAGGGGTGACAGCAGCATGAACCAGAAGTAGGCGCGGATGTACCAGAGGATCACCCCGGCTTCGTGCGCCCAGATGTTGCCAAACACGCCGTCCTCGGATCCGATGGTATCCGGGTAGGGCGCGTCTCCCAGGGGGATGAACCAGAACACGATGTCCGCCCAGGAACGTCCCTCCTGCTGCTCCGGGCTCCAGCCCTGCAGGAGCATGAGGGGCACAACCGTGGCGCTGTAAACCCACAGCGGGAGCAGGAGACGCCGGGCTCGGCTTTTCAGGACGCCCAGGGCAGGCCGTTCGAGGGAACGAGCCATGAGGGAACCCGCGAGGGCGAACATCACGCCCATGGACGGGAAGACCAGGGTCAGCCAGGCTGCACCGGAAAAAGTGTGATACGCGACGATGCGCGTGAGGGCGACCGCCCGGAGCAGGTCCAGGTACCGGTCCCGCCCCGTGCGGTCGCGGACAAGACGGTCGGCGGTGGTATCCGGCTCGGTAAGGCGTCCAAGCGCGACGGCCGGAAGCGGGGGATTGGTGCTCGCCGTCCGTTTTTCCATGTCCCGGTCCCCTCGCTGGTCCCTCTCAGACCTCAACGGCAGGCGCAGGTGGCGCTACCATCGAGCTGAAACTGACGCTATCAGCCCATACTTCCAAGGGCACCCGTCTCCTGTACTCGAATTTTGGCCAAGGGCTACGTGGCCATTTCCCAGCAGGGTCACCTGGAAGAAAGGCCGGCTCCATGACAGGGACGGTGCAGGCACAGTAGCTTTTGCAGCAACAGCGGAGTGGGGGACTGAATGGACTTCTTGAATGAGGTGATGGAGCCGTTCAGGTGGCTGGTGTCCGTCATCATGGTGGCCTTTCACGATGGACTGGCGGCCCTCGGTATGCCGGCTGCGGAAGGCTGGACCTGGACGCTGGCCATCATCGGGCTGGTGCTCGTCATACGGGCAGCATTGATCCCGGTGTTCCTCGCCCAGGTTCGTGCACAGCGCCGGATGCGGCAGCTGCAGCCGGACCTCAAGGCGCTTCAGGATAAGTACCGGGGCAAAACCGACCAGCTGTCACGGCAGGCCATGGCCCAGGAACAGATGGCCGTGTACAAAAAGCACGGCACCAACCCGTTCTCCGCCTGCCTGCCCCTGCTGGTCCAGGCGCCCTTCTTCCTTGCCCTCTTCCAGTTGTTGGCCGGTATCGCGGACGCCAGCGCACGGGGTGAAGGGATTGGAGCTATGAGCCACGCCAATGCGGTCCAGTTCGCCTCATCCGCCATCTTTGATGCGCCGCTGTCCGCCTCCCTGGTGCACGGCGGAGGTGACCCAACCACAGTCGCCGTTCTCGCCGTCGTGATGATCCTGGCGATGACCGGCTGCCAGTTCCTCACCCAGCGGCTCGTGCTGGCCCGTACCGTGGCCGCCCAGGACCCGGAGAGCCCGTTCCTACGCCAGCAGAAGATCCTGCTGTATGTCCTGCCGGTGGTGTTCGGCGCAGGCGGCATCATCTTCCCCATCGGCGTCCTCATCTACTGGACCGTCTCCAACCTCTGGACGCTGGTCCAGCAGTTCCTGGTCACCCGCAATGCCTGAATCGGCTGGTTTACAAACACAAGGGCCGGGACCAGAATTAGCGCACCAACGAAAGCCCCCGCCCCCCCGAGGACCCGCAATGACCATCCTCAAAACGATCCCCGAGTCCGAAGTGGACGGCCTGCAGGCTGACATCTACGACGACGACGTCCGCTCGCTCGGCTACGTGCCAAGCCATACCAAGGCCATCAGCCTGAATCCCGAGGCGTACGTGGCCTGGGAATCACTGACGCAGGCGATCAGCTCATCCTTGGGCCTGCGCCGCTACGAGCTGGTGACCCTGGCCGCGGCCCAGGCCATCGGGTCCACGCACTGCAGGTTGGCCCATGGCAAGAAGACGTTGACCATCATGACCGAAGCGGAACTTTTGCCCGTTACCCGCGATTTCCACGATGCCGGATTGTCCTCCGGAGAGGTGGCCATGATGGACTATGCCGTGGAACTCAGCACGGACGCCGCGGCCATGACCGACAGCGACGCGCAGGCCCTGCGGGACGAAGGCTTCACCGACCGGGAACTCGCCGACATCACCCTGGCCGCGGCTGCCCGGAACTTCTTCAGCCGCGCGCTCCTCGCTCTGAACGTTGACCTGGACGTCCCCGCAGGCCTCAGCCCGGAACTGCAGTCAGCCCTGCTGGGAGCCATGCCGTGGCGCAGCTGACCTACACAGCCATCACCTCCCTGGATGGCTATGTCGCGGACCGTAACGGCAACTTCGACTGGAGCGCACCGCACGAGGAAGTCCACGCCTTCGTCAACGACCTCGAACGGGATCTGGGGACCTTCCTGCTCGGCCGCCGGATGTACGACGTTATGTCTGTCTGGGAAACCATGGGTGCACCCGGGGACCCGCCGGTCATCCAGGACTACGCCGCCATTTGGAAGCGGGCAGACAAGGTTGTCTACTCCTCCTCGCTCGAAGCCCCTTTGACGCAACGGACCAGGATCGAGCGCACCTTCGATCCGGCCACCGTCCGTGCCATGAAGGATGCCAGGGACGGCAAGATGGGCATCGGCGGCGCCAACCTGGCAGGGCTGGCAATGGCTGCCGGGCTGGTGGACGAGTGCGGGTTCCTGATCAATCCCGTCGTCGTCGGGGGAGGCCTTCGCGCCCTGCCGGACGGACTGGAAGCCAGGCTGGAGCTCCTCGACGAGCACCGGTTCGGCAACGGCGTGGTGTACCTTCGCTACCGTTGCCTGCCCTGAGGGGCAGAATGGGTCCATGACCCGCATCGCCATCATCGGCGGCCACGGCAAAGTGGCCCTCCGCCTGTCCACCATCCTCGCCGGGGAGGGCCACAGCGTCACCTCGTTCATCCGCAACCCGGACCATGTCCCCGACGTCGCGCAAACGGGCGCCACACCGTCGGTCCTTGACGTGGAAAACACGACGACGGCGGCAATCGCCGAGGCGCTAAAGGGCCACGACGCCGTGGTCTGGTCCGCGGGCGCCGGCGGCGGGAACCCGGCCCGCACGTACGCCGTGGACCGGGACGCGGCCATCCGGTCGATGGACGCCGCAGCGCAGGCGGGAGTGAACCGCTACGTGATGGTGTCCTACCTGGGAGCCCGCAAGGACCACGGCGTGCCGGAGAACAACGGCTTCTTCGCCTACGCCGAAGCCAAAGCCGCCGCTGATGATTATCTTCGGGGCACCAACCTCGCGTGGACCATCCTGGGGCCCGGCACCCTGACGGACAAACCCGGCACCGGCTCGATCAAGGTGGACCCGGAACCCGGCGAGGGGGACCGGGGAACGTCGCGCAGCAACACGGCCATCGTGGCGGCCGCGGTGCTGGACCTGCCGGAAACGGCTGGCCGGATGATTGAATTCTGCGACGGTTCGCTGCCGGTTGCCGCCGCGCTGGAGTCACTTAGCTGACTGCGCCGGCAAGCTCCAGGTCCAAGGAGTTCTTCTCCACATAGTCCAGGGCGGCACGCACGGCACCGACGGTGACGATCGAGTCGCCCAGTGGCGATACCGCCACCCGCGGCGGCGTGGCGGTGAACTCCTTCAGCTTCCCGGCGATCGGTTCCAGCAGCACACCGGCCGAGTTGGCCACGGCGCCGCCAATAACCACGAGCTCAGGGTTGAGCATCGTGGCCACCGCGCCAATGACCCTGGCCATCCTGTCGGCCAGGCGGTCGAGGATCTTCAGGGCCACGCCGTCCCCGCCAGCGGCGGCCGCAAAGACGTGCTCGGCTTCCGCGCCGCCATGCTGCAGGTGGGCGCGAAGGGACGTCCTGGCCTTGCCGGCGATGGCTTCTGCGGCCCAGGCCCTGGCGAGGCTCGCAATGCCGAACGTGTCGCCCACGCCCTGGACCTGCTCGAGGAATGCGAGCTCGCCGGCGCCGCCGCGGCTGCCGTGGAGCAGCCGCCCGCCGTCGAGCATCCCTGCACCCAGGCGTTCACTGGCAAGAATCACGACGACGTCCTCGACTCCCGCCGCAGCGCCCCGCCAGCGGTCCCCAAGGGCTGCAAGGTTGGCGTCGTTTTCGAGCAGCACTGTCCAGCCGTGCCGCTCCCGCAGCGCCGACTTCAGGCCGACGTCGAACAGTCCCCAGAAGTGCTGGGCCACCAGCACGTCCCCGTTCCGGTCCACGGGGGCGGCGATGCCGGCGGCTGCGGCCAGGACAGAATCGGCCGAGGCGCCCGCGCTGTCCAGGGCCATCAGGGCCGCGTGGTCGATGACGGAGACGCGTTCCTCCGCCGAAATCTCCGCTTCCGGGAACGGCAGGCTTGACCTGCCAACAAAATTTCCGCGGAGATCTGACACCACCACCGTTGCCTTTGACACCCCGACGTCCATGCCCAGTACGTAGCCGGCCCGCTCGTTCAGCTCGAAACGCCTGGCGGGGCGCCCCTTCTGGTACCCGCCAAAAGCCCGCTGGTTTTCCAGCTCCCGGATCCAGCCCCGTTCTTTGAGGTCTTCACACACCGCAATGCCTGTGGCACGCGTCAGCCCCGTTGCTTCCATGACCTCCGTCACGGTCACGTCGCCGGAGGAGCGCATGAACTCCAGCACAGAGCCGGCACTGACCCTGCGCAGCAGTTGGGGGGTTGCCGGGGCCGTATCAGCCATGCTGTTGACCTTTCCGTACGTCGCGCCAGATAATGATCGGGCAACTAAATTTAGAATCAATATAAATATAGTCGACAAGAAGCAAAGGATCACCCCTTGTCCACCACCGCCACACTGGCAACCCTTTCCGATTCCGACCGCCTGGCCGATCCCAACTGGTGGCGCCAGGCCTCTGTGTACCAGATCTACCCGCGGAGCTTCGCGGACTCCAACGGCGACGGCATCGGTGACCTCAAGGGCATCACTGCCAAGGTCCCGTACCTGAAGTCGCTGGGGATCGACGCTGTCTGGTTGAGCCCGTTCTACCCCTCGGCGCTGGCAGACGGCGGCTACGACGTGGACGACTACCGCGACGTGGACCCCAAGCTGGGAACGCTGGCGGACTTCGACGAGATGGCCAACGCGCTGCATAAGGCGGGCATCAAGCTCATCGCGGACATCGTGCCCAACCACTCCTCGGACCGGCACGAGTGGTTCAAGGAAGCGCTCGCTTCACCCAAGGGATCACCGGCCCGGGACCGCTACATCTTCCGTGACGGCAAGGGCCCCAACGGCGAGTTCCCGCCGTCGGACTGGGACTCCGTTTTCGGCGGCCCTGCCTGGGAGCGCATCACCGAACCGGACGGCACCCCGGGACAGTGGTACATGCACATCTTCGCCAAGGAACAGCCGGACCTGAACTGGTCCAACCGGGAGATCCGCGAGGACTTCCTCAAGACCCTGCGGTTCTGGTCTGACCGGGGCGTCGACGGGTTCCGGGTGGACGTCGCCCACGCCCTTACCAAGGACCTCACTGAACCCCTGCTCTCGAAGCTGGAATTGAGCGCGGCCAACACCGGTGTGGACGGATTCGACGACGGCACCCACCCTTTCTGGGACCGCGACGAGGTCCACGAGATCTACGCCGAATGGCGCGAGGTGTTCAACGAGTACAACCCGCCGCGCACCGCCGTCGCCGAAGCCTGGGTCCACGCCACGCGGCGTGCCCGCTACGCCAGCCCGCAGGGCCTCGGCCAGGCCTTCAACTTCGACCTGCTGCAGGCCGACTTCGACGGTGCTGAGTACCGCGAAATCATCACCCGGAACCTCGCCGAGGCTGCGGCCACCGGTGCCTCCTCCACGTGGGTCTTTTCCAACCACGACGTGGTCCGCCACGCTACCCGTTACGGCCTGCCCCAGGTGTCCAGGGGCAAGGAGCGCACCAAGGGCCAGGACGGCAAGGACTGGCTCCTTGCCGGCGGACCCGCCGAGGAGCTGGATGTGGAGCTCGGTGAACGCCGTGCCCGCGCCGCCACACTGCTGATGCTCGCCGTCCCGGGCTCCGCGTACTTGTACCAGGGCGAGGAACTTGGCCTCCAGGAAGTGGCCGACATCCCCGAGTCGGAGCGGCAGGACCCGTCCTTCTTCCGTAACAAGGGCGTGGAAATCGGCCGCGACGGCTGCCGCGTGCCGCTGCCCTGGAAGGTGGAAGGAACCTCCTTCGGCTTCGGTGACGGCGGCGCGCACCTGCCCCAGCCGGACTGGTTCAGCAAGTACGCGGTGGAGGCACAGGACGGTACCCAAGGCTCCACCCTGGAGCTGTACCGCGCCGCCCTGAAGCTCCGCCGCGAACTGCAGACCGACGAGGAATTGGAATGGGTGGAGACCGGCACCCCGGACGTCCTGCACTTCCGCCGGCCCAACGGCTGGCAGTCAGTGACCAACTTCGGGGACACCGCCGTCGACCTTCCGGCAGGCGCGGTCCTGGCCAGCAGCGCCCCCCTCGAGGACGGCAAGCTGCCCGCCGCCACCACCGCATGGCTGCGCTGATGTCAGCACAATGCCTCCCGGGGTGCGCAGCCTGATGCAGGAGCTGAGCTGATGCAGGAACTGGTTTATGGCTGCATGGGCCTGGGCGGCAGCTGGTCCGACGAGCCGCACGCAGGTGAGCATGTGGACGAGGCCGCTGCCGCCGTCGAGGCCGCGCTGGACGCGGGGATCACCCTCTTTGACCACGCGGACATTTACCGCAGCGGCAAATCCGAGGCCGTCTTCGGCGAGGTGCTGGCTGCCACGCCAGGGCTTCGGGACCGCATCCGGCTGCAGACCAAGTGTGGCATCAGGCTGAACGAACGCGGCCTGCAGACGCACTACGACCTCAGCCGTGAGGCAATCCTGGAGCGCGTCAACGAAAGCCTGAAGCGGCTGCGGACGGACTACGTGGACATCCTCCTGCTGCACCGCCCGGACCCCTTGGCGGACCCCGCAGAGGTTGCCGCCGCCGTCGGGCAGCTGATGGCCGAAGGAAAGGTCCGGCAGCTGGGTGTGTCCAACATGTCCGGGGCGCAGATTGAAGCGCTGCAGGACCGGCTGGAAACCCCGGTGGTGGCGAACCAGCTGGAAGTGAGCCTGCTCAAGCGGGCCTGGCTGGAAAGCCAGGTGCTGGTAAACCATGCCGAGCACCTGGACTACAGCTTCCCGCACGGCACGCTGGAGTACTGCGTCCGCAACTCGATCACCCTGCAGGCCTACGGCTCGCTGGCCCGCGGCCTGTATACGGGCGCGGAACAGGACAGCCCGACGTCGGCCGAAGCCGCAACCGCAGAGCTGGTTGCGGAGCTGGCGGGGGAGTACGGCAGCTCCGGCGAAGCTGTCCTGCTCGGTTGGCTGATGAAGCACCCGGCGGGTATCGCCCCGGTAATCGGAACGGTCAACCCCGGCAGGATCCGTGCCTGCGCTGACGCTGCCCGCGTGGCCGAGGCCATGAGCCGGGCAGAGTGGTACAGGCTCTGGGTGACGGCCCGGGGCAGCAACATCCCCTGACCTTCCCAACCGGGTAGCAGCAAGTGTCGTTTTGAAGCTCCATGACGGCACTTGCTGCTACCTACTCTCACCGCGAGCCCTGTCATATCCGGTTTAGTTCGTATTGAACCTCACAAGGGGGCCGAATTCTGCGCAATGCCGGTTGCGGGGCGGATACGGTAGATACATGACGTCTACCATCGCCACCGAGACCGTAAGGCCGGAACGCAATATCCCAGCAGAAATCGCACGCTCATGGCTCCTTGTTAATGCCATGAAGACGGAGCTTTTTGACCAGTCGGCTGTGTCCCGCGCCGACTCGATCATCCTGGATATTGAAGACGCCGTGGACCCTTCCCAGAAGGACCAGGCACGGAACAACGTGGTTGACTGGCTGACCGCCGGCGGCAAGGCCTGGGTCCGGATCAACGATGCCACCAGCCCCTTCTGGGCCGCCGACCTCGCCGGCCTCCGCGGCACTCCCGGCCTCCTCGGCGTGATGCTCGCCAAGACCGAATCCGCCGACCAGGTCACCGAGAGCTTCCACCGCATGGACGGCAACACCCCCGTCATCCCGCTGGTGGAATCCGCCGTCGGCATCGAGGAAGCCAACAACATCGCCAAGGCCCAGGGCGCTTTCCGCCTGGCCTTCGGTTCCGGGGACTTCCGCCGGGACACCGGCATGGCCGCCACGGCTGAGGCTATGGCCTACCCGCGCGCCAAACTGGTGGTAGCAAGCCGCGTCGGGAACCTCCCCGGCCCCATCGACGGCCCCACCGTCGGCACCAACCACCCCATCCTGCGGGAGCAGACCGGTGTCACCGTGATGATGGGCATGACCGGCAAACTTTGCCTTGCCATCGACCAGACCCCCGTCATCAACGAGGTCATCAGCCCCACACCGTCGGACGTCGCCTGGGCCACTGACTTCATGGCCGACTTCGAAGCCAACGGCCGCGTCATCCGTGACGGCTCGGACCTGCCCCGGCTGGGCCGCGCCGAGAAGATCATGAAGCTCGCGGTAGCCTTTGGGGTGCAGCCCGCGCTGTAGCACCCACACGCTTCACGTCAGGAGACCCCGTGACCGATACCCGTTATCTGGTCCACGGGGTCTTTTGGCCTGCCCCGCCGGCCTCCTGCCCGGTGCTGCGGCTGCAGGCTTCGGACGGCACTTTCCGGGAGATAGCGCTCGACGGCGGCACCCGCCTGGGTTTCCGGCTCGCCGCCGAGGGGAAAACCTGCCTTGGCCACCACCGCGTGCACGGACCCGCCCACCGGGACCACGTCCTGTGTGCCGGGCAATCACCGGTGGCCCGCGGGAACCAATGCGAGCGGTGCTTTGTGGTGGACGACTTCCGGCTGATGCACGACTTCCACAGGGGTGGAGGCGTCCCGCCCGGCCTGCGCAGCTACCTGATGCAGCCGCACTGGCTCTACGTCGCCACCTTCGCCAACGGGGCAAGCAAAGTAGGTACTGCGTCTGATCTTCGAAAATGGCAGCGGCTCGCCGAACAGGGTGCCGTGGCGGCGAGCTACGTGGCCCGCGCGGCGGACGGGCGTGTGGTGCGGATCCTTGAGGACCTGGTAACGCGCGACGGCGGGCTTCCGCAGCAGGTGCGGTCCGCGGCCAAAGCCGCCGCCCTGGCAACCCCGGCTCCTGCTTCCAGGCTCAGTGCCCATAACGCGGCACTTGCAACCACCGCCCGCCACGTCATTTCCGGGGCCGGCGAAGACGGTTTCGAAGTGGTGGACGAAAGCTGGAGCAGGCCCGGACTGGCGGAACGGCTGTGCTCCGGAAGCGTCCGGCACGCGTACCCCCACGCGCTGGCTTCGGGGCAGCACGGGTTCACCATCCAGTCCATCTGCGGCAGCTTTGTGCTGGCCGCCCTCGATGGCGCCGACCTGGAATTCGTGGTGGATCTTGGCCAGCTCAAGGGCCGCACCATCGAACTGGGCCACTACAGCTCCGAGGTGCCGGCCGTCCAGGAAGCGTTGTTCTGACTTGGAGCCAACACCGGGGCAGGCCCCGGCCGCACCCCAGTAGAATGGCAGAGTGCTGAACGAATTTTGGGCCACCGCGCCCACCCGCTATAAAGTCCTGGTCTTCAGCGCGATGGGACTGATCGCCGTCGGCATCATCCTGAACCTGGTGGGCAACACCAGCGGCAACCCCGGCCTCGCCACCGCATCCCTTCCCCTGATCGGGCTGGGCCTGGTCCTGCACATCGCCGGGATCGTGGTCCGTGGCCAAACCATCCGGAAGAACCTGCGCCGGTAACCTTTCAGGCCGCTCCCAAGCGTGGCGATAGGCTTGAGCCCATGACTATCAATCCGGACCTGCAGGGCCGAAGCTACCCTGCTGCAGAGGTTTATGACGTTGGCCGCGAGAAGATCCGCGAATTCGCCCGCGCCGTCAAAGCCACCCACCCTGCGCACTTTGATGTAGACGCTGCCAAGGCACTTGGCCACACCGATCTGGTTGCCCCGCCAACGTTCGCCATCATCATCGCCCAGCGCGCAGACGCCCAGCTCATCGAGGATCCCGAGGCCGGCATCGACTTCTCCCGCGTGGTCCATGCCGATCAGCGCTTCATCCACCACCGGCCCATCCTGGCCGGCGACCGCCTGGTTGCGGAGCTCCACGTGGACGGCGTCCGTGCCATGGGCGGGGGAGCGATGATCACCACGCGTGCCGAAATCTTCGTCCTGGGCTCGGATGATTCCCGGGAGCCGGTCACCACCACCACGTCATCCATCCTGGTCCGCGGAGAGGGACAGTAACCATGAGCCCCACCTTCAACGAACTCAGCGCCGGCCAGGAAATCGGCAGCCGCACCATCGAGGTCACCCGCACAGACCTGGTTAAGTACGCCGGCGCTTCCGGCGATTTCAACCCCATCCACTGGAACGAGGCCTTCGCCACCGGCGTGGAACTGCCCGGCGTCATCGCGCACGGCATGTTCACCATGGGCTCCGCCGTTCAGCTGGTCACTGACTGGGCAGGGAACCCAGCCGCCGTTGTCGACTTCCAGACCCGCTTTACCAAGCCGGTCCTGGTCACCGACACCACGGGAACCGCTGAGCCCGGCGCCACCATCGAGGTCAGCGGCACCATCGGAAAGCTCGACGCCGAGGCCGGCACCGCCCGCGTCGACCTCACCGTAGTTTCCGCCGGGCAGAAAGTCCTGATGAAGGCCCAGGCAGTGGTCCGGCTCAGCTGAGCCGGGAAGCCTGGCCTGACTTTCCCGATAGTGTTGTTAAGTGACTTCCACTCTGCTTTCCCAGCTGACCACGGCCGCCGTCGGAGGCCCGGCCGGCGCCTTCATCGAGGCCCGGACCGAGGCGGAGATCATCGACGCCGTCCGTTCGGCGGACGCAGCCGGTGAGCCGCTGCTGATCATCAGCGGCGGCTCCAACCTGCTGATTTCCGACGACGGGTTCCCCGGCACCGTCGTCAAAATCGCCTCGGAGGGGTTCACCGTCAACGCGGAGGACTCCTGCGGCGGCGTGGCCGTGGTGGTGCAGGCCGGGCACAACTGGGACAAGCTGGTGCAGCATGCCGTCCTGCACGCGTGGTCCGGCATCGAGGCCCTCGCCGGCATCCCTGGCTCAACGGGCGCAACTCCGGTGCAGAATGTGGGGGCCTACGGCTCTGATGTTTCCCAGACCATCGCCGCTGTCCGAACCTGGGACCGCGAGCGGAACGCCGTCAAGACGTTTACGAACTCGGAGCTGAAATTCGGCTACCGGGACTCCATCCTTAAGCAGACCACCGTCAACGGCTCACCCCGCTTCGTGGTGCTGACCGCGGAGTTCCAACTGCCGCTGGGCCGCATGAGCGCACCTATCCGCTACGCGGAGCTGGCACGGTCGCTGGGCGTGGAGCAGGGCAAACGCGCCTACGCCACCGACGTGCGCCGCGAGGTGCTGCGCCTGCGGGCTTCGAAGGGCATGGTGTGGGACCCCGAGGACCGGGACACGTACTCGACGGGTTCGTTTTTCACCAACCCCATCGTCCCGGCCGACGTCGCTGCGGCGCTTCCCGAGGGGGCGCCGCGTTACCCGGCAGGCCAAGACGGGTTGGTGAAGCTCTCCGCAGCCTGGCTGATCGACCAATCCGGCTTCAGCAAGGGCTTCGGCCTGGAGCCGGGCAGCGTCAGCGGGGGCCGCGCATCCTTGTCCACCAAGCACACGCTCGCCATCACCAACCGCGGCTCGGCCAGCGCCGCGGACGTGGTGGCCGTGGCGCGCGAAGTGCGTTCCGGCGTCGAACAGCGCTTCGGAATCAAACTGCACCCGGAGCCGCTGCTTATCGGCTTGGAACTGTAGCCCGCGCCTCATCAGGTTCTGCGTTCAGCGCCCCCGTGACGGCGTAGCCCACCCCCATCATGGCGGAGGCCCAGCCGGCGCTGGCAAGGTAGAGCCCCATAAACAGCCAGACGAGCAGGCCGGGGGCCAGCGGGTTGGCCAGGCCGGCCACGATGCAGGTCACAAGTCCCCCCGCGGCGATGGCGAGGGACAGGACCCACAGGGCCTTCCCGAACGGAGGGTGCCGGCGCCAGTCACGGAAGATGTGCAGGCCGTTCCGGTTCACGCTGATGCCGGGAAAGAGTACCGCGTATCCGCCGCCCAGGCTTAAGGCGAGGGGTGGAAGGAGCAGCAGGGGGTCAGAACGCCCGCTTTCCAGGACGGCGGACAAGGAGGCCAGCCCCAGGCCCGTTCCCGCCAGGACGGACACTGTCCCGCCAGCCATCCACCGCTTCGTTCTCAAATCAAGCAACTGCCACAAACTCCCCAAAGTCATGCTTCTACCCTAGCGGCCATGCTGGCGGGCCACTACGGAGCCTAGGATGGGCCCATGGCTTCGAGGGTGGGAACCCGACTTGACCGCCAAAGCATGGGCAGGCTGCGGCTGGCGTCCCAACGGCTGGTGCCGATGCAGGCCGCGCCGCCGGTGGTACCGGATGTCGCGGCCTCCGTGGCCGGGACGGTCCGGTGGATGACCGCGATGCAGGCCCAGGATCTGCAGGCTGCACTGTGGGCTGTGGGCGTGAGGGTACCGGGAGCGGGTTTGCAGGACGTGCGCTCAGCCCTCGACTCGGGTGTTGTGGTGCGGTCGTGGCCGATGCGGGGCACCTTGCACCTTGTAGCGCCGGAGGACCTGCACTGGATGCTGGACCTCACTGCAGCGCGGCTCACCAAGAGCATCGCCGCCCGGCACCGCGAACTGGGCATCACGTGGGCGGACATAGAGAAGACCCGCGACGTTGCGCTGGAGCGGGTTGCCGGCGGCGGGGCTGCCAGCCGGGCGGAGCTTTTCACCGTCTTTGAGGCCGCAGGGCAGCCAACCACCGGCCAGCGGGGCGTCCATATCCTGGGGACGCTGTGCCGGCATGGGTGGCTCGTGCAGGGGCCGCTGGCCGGAAACCAGCAACTGCTTGTGGCCTTCGAGAGCTGGATCCCCGTGTCGCGGAAGCTCGAACGTGAGGAGGCGATCGCGGAGTTTCTCTTGCGCTACTTCCGGAGCCACGGCCCGGCAACTGTACGGGACTTCGCGTGGTGGACGCAGATTCCCCTGACAGAGGTTCGGGCGGCGCTGGAAGACGTTAAGGAAGAGCTGGTGGAGTTGGAATTTGAGGGCCTCAGCTACTGGCTGTCCCCGGCGACAGCGTCCCTGCCTGACGGCGGTGTGCCCGGCCAGCGGTCCGTCCTCCTGTTGCCCGGCTTTGACGAGTTTGTGCTGGGCTACAGGGACCGGAGTCTGGTCCTGGCACCGGAGCACGCCAACAAGATCGTCCCCGGCGGCAACGGCGTCTTCAAAAAGACCGTGGTGGCCGGGGGAGAGGCGATAGGCACCTGGGCGGTCACCGGCAAAGGTCCGCGTGCCGCCGTCGTGCCCGAGCTCTTCGACGAAAACCGACCGCTCGGGGTTGCGGCCCGGGCTGCCTTCGCCCGCTCCGCTGAACGCTACCTGAAGTTCCTGGATCACTGACGGGCACGCGGGCGAATCGTCTCCCCCTACCGTTCAAGCGGCCCTGCCCCGCACAAGCGGTCCTGGGCAACACCGCTTGTGCGGGCCAAGGCCGCTGGTGCTGAATACAGCGCGGCCGGTTGTCCACATCCAACCAAGTTAGGCTTCCAGCGCGACCGGCGGGCAGGGGAATGTTTGACCATGAAACCTGACAGTCTCCGTGCCCTGGTGGACGGGCGTTGGCCCGGCTTTTCCGTAGCGTCGACTCAACAGTCCTGGACTGCGCCCGGATCCTGCCGCTCCAACACGCTGCCGTGATCGGTGACCACGCGTTGCGGAAAGGAGCCAGCCTCATGAAGATGAAAGCACTACTGGACGAAGGGCAGGAGAAACGGGGGAGCAGGCGCGCGCAACTTCTGTTGGACGCGTTGGATGGACGATCCGAATCAGCGGGCGAGACGCGGACCAGGCTCCTATTGCACGCACTGGGCATACAAAGCTTCACACCCCAGGTTGAAATTTCTACTTCCGGCGGGCTCTTCCGGGCGATTTTGCTGACCGGGAAGCAAAGATCATCATCGAATTTGATGGCACCGGTAAGTACACCGACTACCGGCCCGTGGAGGAGGTCCTTCTTGCCAAACGCCGGCGGGAGAATGCGCTGGTCGAAGATGGGTGGCTGGTCCTTCGGCTCCAATGGAAGCACCTTGGCCGGCCTGTAGAGCTCAAGCAGCGACTTACTGCGATGGCGGCGCGTTCCCGAAGGATGTCCGACTGACAACAAAGGCGGCCCTGCCCCGCATGAGCGGTCCTGGGCAGGACCGTTCATGTGGGGCAGGGCCGCCTTTGTGAAGGAGCGCGGGTTACAGGTTCCCGGTGGCGATGTTGAGCATGCGGCGCAGCGGCTCGGCGGCGCCCCAGAGGAGCTGGTCGCCCACGGTGAAGGCGCTGATGTACTGCGGGCCCATCTCCATCTTGCGGATACGGCCCACGGGGATGTCCAGGGTGCCGGACGCTGCCACCGGGGTCAGCTCCGCCATGGAGGCTTCCTTGGTGTTCGGGACCACCTTGGCCCACTGGTTGTCCTCGGCCAGCAGCTTCTCGATCTCGGCGACGGACAGGTCCTCGCGGAGCTTGAGGGTGAGGGCCTGGGAGTGCGAGCGCATGGCGCCGATGCGGACGCAGAGCCCGTCCATGATGACCCGGTCCTGGTCGGAGGTTCCGAGGATCTTGTTGGTCTCAACCCCGGCCTTCCATTCTTCCTTGGACTGCCCGTTGCCGAGGTCCGCGTCGATCCAGGGGATCAGGGAGCCGGCCAGCGGGACGCCGAACTCGGTGGCGTCGATGCCGGTGCGCTGGTGGGCCAGGACCTTGCGGTCGATGTCCAGGATGGCCGAGGCGGGGTCGTCCAATTCCGTGCTGACCTCGGCGTTGAGCGTGCCGAACTGGCTGAGGAGTTCACGCATGTGCCGGGCGCCGCCGCCGGAAGCAGCCTGGTAGGTCATGGAGGTGCCCCATTCCACCAGGTTGTTCTTGAACAGCCCGCCGAGGCCCATGAGCATGCAGGACACGGTGCAGTTGCCGCCGATGAAGTCCTTGGTCCCGTTGACCAGGCCCTTGTCAATGACGTCCCGGTTGATGGGGTCCAGGACGATGATCGAGTCGTCGTTCATGCGCAGGGTGGAGGCGGCATCGATCCAGAGACCGTCCCAGCCGCGGCTGCGCAGCTCGCCGTGCACCTGCTTGGTGTAGTCGCCGCCCTGGGCGGTGACGATAATGGGCAGCTTAGCCAGCGTGTCGACGTCGAACGCGTTTTCGAGCTTGCCTGCGCTGCCTTCTGCTGTTCCAGCAATGGACGGCGCGGCACCTCCCGCGTTGGAAGTGGAGAAGAACACCGGGTTGATGTTGGCGAAGTCGCCCTCGTCCTGCATACGCTGCATGAGGACGGAACCGACCATGCCGCGCCATCCGACCAGGCCGACGGAAGGGGTAGCTGCTGTAGTCATTGGTCCAGTTTAGTCGCCGGTACCGGCACAGCGCAGTCGGTTACGTCACTCACTGATTCCCGGTCGAAGACCACCAGGAAGCTGCCCCGTTACCCGTCGAACTGTTTGGCTGCGGGGTCGGGGATTCCCCCCATGGCTAGCCCCGGTCGGACTGCTCCAAGACCGCGGCCTTCCGGGCGCGCAGCGCGAAGAACGCGCCGAAGGCGAACGCCTGCGTCACCACCACCAGCACGATGGCGCCGGCGATCTTGTTGCCGCCAAGGATCATGGTGAACCCCACGATGGCGGACAGCAGCGCCAGCAGGGGGAGCAGCATGTAGCCCAGCACAAAGAGGGTTTCCGGTTTCTTCAACATGCTAGCCCTCAGTCCTTAACCATTTAGTGAATCTGTAGCGTGTTCCGTTGGCGGCCGTCAGCCAGCCGTCCGGCGGGACGGAAGCGGCAGCCTCCCAACTCGTGCCAAGCTCGGGGGCGAACGTATCGCCGTCAGCATCGACGTCGATAGTGGTGACCACCGCAACGTTGGCGAGCTCGGTTGATTGGCGGAAAATCTCGCCGCCGCCCAGGATCCAGACGGTTCCGCCGCCGTCGACGAACTGGGACTCAAGCAGCGCGTCATCAAGGGAGGTAACCACGACGGCGCCCTCCGCCTCGGGCGTATCGGCCCAGCTTTTTTGCCGGGTGACAACGATATTGGTCCGGCCGGGCAGCGGGCGGTACTTCTCCGGAAAGGACAGCCAGGTCTTGCGTCCCATCACCACGGGGTGGCCTAGCGTGAGCCGGTTGAAGTGCTTCAGGTCCTCCGGCAGGTGCCAGGGCATGTCCCCGTCTTTGCCGATAACGCCGTCCGAGGTTTGCGCCCAAACGAGCCCCACGCCGGTCACGGAAGCAGCCAGTTCCTCAGTAAAGGACTGCGGATCGGTGAAGTTCTCCGTGCTCATACGGCGATCGGGGCCTTGATCGTGGGGTGGTGCCGGTAGCCGACCACTTCGAAGTCCTCCAGCGTGTAATCGAAGATCGAGGCCGGCTTGCGGTTGATCTTCAGCTGCGGGTACTCGTACGGTTCGCGTTCCAGCTGTTTGAGGACCTGGTCCATGTGGTTTTCGTAGATGTGGACGTCACCGCCGGTCCAGACAAACTCGCCGGGCTCGAGTCCCACTTGCTGGGCCACCATGCAGGTGAGCAGTGCGTAGGAGGCGATGTTGAACGGCACACCCAGGAACATGTCCGCGGAGCGCTGGTACAGCTGGCAGGAGAGTTTGCCGTCCGCCACGTAGAACTGGAAGAACGCGTGGCACGGTGGCAGGGCCATGTCGTGCAGTTCGGAGACGTTCCAGGCGGAGACGATGTGCCGGCGGGAGTCCGGGTTGGACTTCAGGTTCTCTACCAGCTCGGCGATCTGGTCGATGTGGCCGCCGTCCGGGGTGGGCCAGCTGCGCCATTGGACGCCGTAAACGGGCCCCAGGTCACCATCGGCGTCAGCCCACTCGTTCCAGATGGTGACGCCCTGGTCCTGCATCCATTTCACGTTCGTTTCGCCGCGCAGGAACCACAGGAGCTCAACTGCCACGGACTTGAAATGGACCCGCTTGGTGGTGATCAGGGGGAAACTCTTGGCCAGATCAAAGCGCATTTGGCGCCCGAAAACGCTGGTGGTTCCAGTCCCGGTGCGGTCCGACTTGTGCGTGCCGGAAGCCAGGACATCGCGCAGGAGGTCTTCATAAGGCGTTGGGATGCTCACCCCCCAAGTCTATCGGGGTGGGTCCCGGCCTTCGGGCATCATGACCTCCGCAACCTTACGCCGAGCAGCCCCACCAGTGGCGTGGACGGCCAGGCAGCCCAGCACGGGCCAGGCGAGGGCACGATGATGCCGCCGGGATCGGGGGCGGGGTGGCGGTTGGACTGGCCGGAAGGATGCCGGCGTTTCCGGCGGGCTGCAGCGAGCTGACCAGTCAGCCCAGGATCCCCACCCAAAGGGCGTGCCGCGATGCTGTGGTTGCCGACGCTGTCACTGCAGGAGTCAGTCGTCGAACGGCTTGAACTGCTCCACGGCAACAATCCTGTTTTTCCCGCCTGGAGCCACATGGCACACCACCAGTTCGCCGGGGGACAGAAACGGTTCCTCGGCGGGCAGAAGGGCGCCCAGATGCGCGGGCATGTGTTTGGCCAGCTCCCCGAATACGGTGGGCAGCGCCGGCCGGTGGGTGCAGACGGCTACCGGCCGCTGCCTCTCGAGAAGGGCCTCGATGACTGCCGCTGTTTTCTTGGGGCTCCGCTCGTGCCGGTGTTCGGTAAGGGCCTCCACCAGTTTGACCTTTGCACCGGTCGCCTTTGCATAGGGCGCGACCGTGGCAACACATCGGAGCCACGGGCTGGTGACAACCCGGGGCGGCTTCCATGCCTGGAGCAGCCGGCCCACAGCTTGTGCCTGGCGCGTTCCGGTGGCAGCCAGCGGCCGCTCGCCTTCAGCCTTGCTCCAGGACGAACGGGGCTTTGCTTTTGCGTGCCGGACCACCAGCAGGGGCCAAGTGTCCAGTTCCCCACGCTCGTGGGCGTCCCGCAGGTATTCAAGGGGTTCCACGTCGGAGGGGTTGGACAGCAGCCGGGCCGCCTTATCCGGGGCACACCACATCACGCTGTCCACCTCCTTGCCGTCCGGAACCAGCCCGGCGCCATTGACCTTGACGGCCCAGTAATGAACGACTTTCAAGCCGCTTGCCACGTGATAGTGGATGGGGGGCAGCGGCCTGCCCAGTGCGGCAGTGAGCCCAATCTCCTCCCACACCTCGCGGACGGCGCATTCAGGGATGGTCTCGCCGTCGTCGATCTTGCCTTTTGGCCAGGACCAATCGTCATAACGGGGCCGATGGATCAGCAGTACTTCAAGTGCGTCCTTGTTGACGCGCCACGGCAGCGCCCCGGCAGCCGTGACGGCTACCGGTTCGCCTGGGTGGTCTGTCTGGTCTGCTACGAGTGCGTCGCTCGACAAAACCGCAGCCCTTACCGTCGGCTCAGGCTACGTTGCCGCGGCCGTGAGGCCAGCAGGAAGGACTGGACGTCCTCCAGCCGCCTGCCGTCGTCGGCCAGATGGTGACGCGACCAGTTCCCTTCGTTGTCCAGGTGCCAGCTTGCAGTTTCCGGGGCCATGTAGCGGCGCAACAGGTCCAGGACGTAGTTGATGTCATCGGGAGCGCTCAGCTGGACCAGGGCCTCAACCCGGCGGTCCAGGTTGCGGTGCATCATGTCCGCCGAGCCGATATACACCACCGGATTCCCACCGTTCGCGAATGCGAACACGCGGGAGTGCTCCAGGAACCGGCCCAGGACCGAACGGACGGTGATGTTGTCGCTGAGCCCGGGCACCGCCGGGCGCAGCGAGCAGATGCCGCGGACGATAACATCCACCTTCACCCCGGCCTGGGACGCACGGTAGAGCGAGTCGATGATGGCTTCGTCCACCATGGAGTTGACCTTGATCTGGACCCGGGCCGGCAGCCCGGCCCGGGCGTTCCGGATCTCGGTTTCGATCCGGTCGATCAGCCCGGAACGCACCGAACGCGGAGCGACCAGAAGCCTCTTGAAGGTTGACTTGGGAGCGTAGCCGGAGAGCTGGTTGAAAAGCTTGGAGAGGTCCTCGCCCACCTGGTCGTTGGCCGTGAGCAGGCCCAGATCCTCGTAGTACCGGGCTGTGCGGGGGTGGTAGTTGCCCGTGCCGATGTGGCAGTACCGCCGCAGCCCGTCCACTTCCTGGCGCACCACCAGCGAGAGCTTGCAGTGCGTCTTCAGGCCCACGATGCCGTACACCACGTGCACGCCGGCCTGTTCAAGCTTGCGGGCCCAGGAGATGTTTGCCTGCTCATCAAACCTGGCCTTGATCTCCACCAGGGCCAGGACCTGTTTGCCTGCCTCGGCGGCATCAATGAGGGCGTCCACAATGGGGGAGTCGCCCGAGGTGCGGTACAGGGTCTGTTTGATGGCCTGGACCTTGGGGTCCGCCGCCGCCTGCTCCAGGAAGGCCTGCACCGAGGTCGAAAACGAGTCGTACGGGTGGTGGAGCAGGATGTCGCGGCGGCGCATCGCGGCGAAGACGTTGGCGGCCTTGGAGGTCTCGGACTCGTTCAGGTACCGGGAGGTATGGGGAACGTGCTTGGGGTAGTGGAGGTCGGCGCGGTCGATGCCGGCAATGACTGAAAGGCCCCGGAGATCCAGCGGGGCCGGGACCGAGTAGACCTCGGATTCCTCAACGCCCAGTTCGCGGATCAGCAGCGCACGGATGTTCGGGTTGATGTCGTTGGTCACCTCGAGCCGGACGGGCGGGCCGAAGCGGCGGCGCAGCAGTTCCTTTTCGAGCGCCTGCAGCAGGTTCTCGGCGTCGTCCTCTTCAACCTCCACGTCCTCGTTCCTGGTGACCCGGAAGGTGTGGTGCTCGAGGACCTCCATCCCGGCAAACAATTTGTCCAGGTGGACGGCGATGACTTCCTCAAGCGCGATGAAGCGGGCCACGCGGCCTGCCACCGCGCCGGCACGCGGGCCGTCGATGGAGATGAGCCGCGGCAGCTGGTCCGGCACCTTGACACGCGCGAACAGTTCCTTGTCGCTGACGGGGTTCCGCACCACGACGGCCAGGTTCAGGGAAAGGCCCGAAATGTAGGGGAACGGATGTGCCGGGTCCACCGCCAGGGGCGTCAGGATGGGGAACACTTTTTCGGCGAACATCTGGCTGAGCTGCTGCTTGGCAGCATCATCCAGTTCGTCCCAGTGCATCAGGTGGATGTGCTCGTAAGCCAGGGCCGGGCGGATCTGTTCCGCGAAGACCTGTGCGTGGCGCTGCTGGAGCCGGTGGGCTTCCTCACCGATTTTTTCCAGCACTTCCACCGGGCTCAGGCCTGCAGGGGAGGGAACAGCCAGTCCGGTGGCGATGCGCCGCTTCAGGCCGGCCACGCGGACCATAAAAAACTCGTCCAGGTTGGACGCGAAAATGGAGAGGAAGCTGACCCGTTCCAGCAGGTGCAGGGAAGCGTCTTCGGCAAGTTCCAGGACCCTGGAGTTGAAGCTGAGCCAGCTCAGTTCCCGGTCAAGGAAGCGGTCCGGCCGGATGTCGCCCTCGGGTTCCAGGTTGGGCGCGAAGTCCGGGATGTCAATCCGGTCCTGTGTGGCCCGCGACGCCGGAACCTCCGAGGAGCCGAATCGGGCGCGCACGGGGACTGGAGTCTCTTGGGACGTGGCTGCTCCGGAAGGTTCCGGGTTCATGGCATCTCCTTTACCTGGCGCTTTGATGCGGCCGTATCCGGCCTGCGCGGTTCTGTTTCAACCTTACAAGCAATCAGTAGCCAGGGGCCGTGGATTTCACGCCGCAGGGCCCTTGCGTCAGGGGATTGGACTAACCCGACGCGGGGCCGTACATCACATCCATGTCCCAGCGCGTGAAGCCCAGCCGCCGGTACAGGGAGACCGCGGGTGCGTTGTCGGCGTCGACGTACAGCATGACCGCGTGCAGCCCCAGGCCCTGCAGGTACTTGATGCCCGCCACCGTGAGCGCTTTGCCCAGGCCCGACCCCTGGGCTTCCGGGGTCACGCCCACCACATAGATTTCACCGATCGCGGGGTGGGAGCCGTGGCTGGGGTGCACCTTGGTCCAGTGGTAGCCGAGCAGCCGGCCGTTCCCATTGACGGCAAGGAGGAAGCCTGCGGGGTCAAACCATTCCTCAGCCATACGGGCATCGAGGTCGGCGCGGGTGAGGCTGCCCTGCTCGGGGTGGTGGGAAAACGCTGCACGGTTGGCAGCCAGCCAGCCGTCCTCATCCTGGCCGGGCACAAACGCCCGGATGTGAACTCCGTCCGGAAGGACGACGTCGGGAAGGTCCGCCGCCGCCGTCGTCATCCGCATTTTCCACAGCTCGCGCACGGGCACATAGCCGTAGCGGGCGGCAAGATCCGCGGCTGCCTCATGGTTGCCGTGCGACCATGCTTTCAGTCCCTGGAGCCCCCGCTTGTCCTGGAGGGCGCCCACGAGGCGGTCGGCGACACCCTGGTTGCGGTAGCTGGGATGCACGGCGATTTCGACCACGCCGCTGCCGTCCGCTTCTTCGACCACCGCCGCGAACCCTGCAAGGTCCTGGCCGGAGGAGGGATCAGAGTCCTCGTCCGGGGCATACAGGGCAAGGGTGAGCACCTGGTGTTCCGCGGAATCGCCGGCGCGCATGCTGATGAGGGTCTGCTCCGATATGGAGGGGTTGCCGTCAGACTCTTCCGCTGCAGCCAGCAGATTGCCGCAGTCCTTCAGGAGCTGCCGGTCAATACCGCCTTGAACAACTTGGACGGGCCACTTCTCAGGGTGCGCTGGAGTCATGAGGCAAGGCTATACGGGATCATCGGATACCGGACCGCGGTCAGCCCGGCTCAGGCTTCCGTCAGCTCGTCTTCCTGCTGCCGCACCAGGGTGAGCCGGTAGCCAACGTTGCGGACAGTGCTGATGAGGTTCTCGTGGTCGGCGCCGAGTTTGGCGCGCAGCCGCCGGACGTGGACGTCCACGGTACGGGTGCCCCCGTAGTAGTCGTAGCCCCACACTTCGGTGAGCAACTGCTGGCGGGTGAACACACGGCCGGGGTGCTGTGCCAGGTACTTCAGGAGCTCGAATTCCTTGAACGTCAGGTTCAGGGGTGCCCCGTTCACACGGGCGGTGTAGCTCGCCTCATCGATGACGACGCCGGCGGCGCGGATTTCGGACGGCGTGTCCTCCTGCTCGGGGACGGCCCGGGCGACGGACAGCCGGATACGGGCCTCCACCTCGGCGGGGCCGGCAGATTCGAGCACGATGTCGTCCACGGCCCAGGCGGAGGAGACAGCGGCCATGCCGCCTTCGGTGAGGATCAGCACCAGCGGGGCGCTCAGGCCGGTGGCCTTGAGGAGCTGGGTGAGGGACCGGGCCCCCACCAGGTCCTTGCGGGCGTCCAGCAGCACGATGTCGCAGGGGTCCGTCTCCAGCAGGGCGGTGGGCTCGGCGGGGAGGATGTGGACCCGGTGGTTCAGCAATTCCAAGGCAGGCAGGATGTCCACCGAAGAACCGGTGCTGTTCGTCAGTAACAGGATGTGCGACATTGTTCCTCCAAGGGCCGTCCGCGCATCGTTGGGCGACTGAACCGGATTCTCACCGGCCGGTACTGGCTCCCTGCCCCGGTTTGGGACTCCGCCGACGGCAGGGGTCCGGCCACTTCAGCAGGGAACTTAGCTGAGCTCCGAGTATACCCGGCGGCCCTTAAGCTGGCACTGGTCCGGTCCTGATCGAGGGACGTTTTGCGACATAAGCCGTTCACATAAGGCAGGATTGTGGCAGGGCCTGATGCCCTGCCACTGAGGGCGGACCGCCTTCCAAGGTCAACGCAGGATGGGATGCAGCGCAGTGAGTGCACAGACTAAGCCCCGGCCGGGATCCGTATGACGGCGGACCTGCAGGCGCCGGTCCGCTCCCTTGGCTCGTGGACCATCGGCGTGGTGGGCATCGCCGGGCTGGCTGCGATCATCGCCGGGGTATACACCTCCCGCGAGGCCCTCGTCGCTGTTGCCGTGGCCAGCGCGGCCGCGGTGGGCATCGGCTGGCCCCATTTCCTCCGGATTCCCGCCAAAAAGACACTCGCGGCGGTGATTGCCCTCGCCGGAGCCGGCTCGGCGCTCGCCGCCGCGTACGCGCCCGCTCCGGGCTACCTGGACTGGACACCGCCCTTCATCGCCCTGGGAATCATGGCTGTCTTTGTGGTGCAGCTGATCCGCGGAACGGGGCAGGCCCAGCGGCTGGAGTCGACGCTTGGCTGCTCGGTGGGAGTGCTGCTGGCCTGCCTCGGCGCGGGCTGGATCGCCGGCGCCCGGTTCAACGGGGTAAGGGAGATGCTGCTGGTGGCAGCCATCAGCGCGGCAGTTGCCCTGATGGCCTGCCTGATCAGGTGGCCGGACAGCATCATCGCGCCCCTGGGCATCATCCTCGCCGGACTTGCCGGTCCGCTCGCAGGGCTGGTCCTCTCCGACATCGCCGTCCTGCCGGCTGCCATCTTTGGTGTTGTGGTGGGCGCGGTCCTGGTCAGCTTCCGCCGGCTCGTGACGCTCCGCGGTGCACCGCTTAATGGTCCTGCTGCCCTTAGCATGGGGCTGGCGCCCGTCTCCGCGGTGGGTTCCCTGGCTTACTTCATAGACAAACTACTCATCTACTAACGGGTTAGGATGGCATCATGTCCGTACTTGCTTTTGAAATCTTCTTCCTTGTCCTGCTCGGCATCGCCAGCCTGTCCATGGCGTGGTTTGCCGGCTTTGTGGTCTACCGCCTGTTCAAAGGCCAGAAGTAGACCCTTTCCGGAGCTAGCAGTTTCCCGAGGTATTTGCTGTGCCGATTGAGATTCCCACAGACCTGACCCCAGAACTTGTCCCGCTTTCCTGGCTCATTGGTGAGTGGGAGGGCCGCGGCCGTTTGGGCTCCGGGGACGAGGACTCGGAACACTTCCTGCAGCACGTGTCCTTCACCCACAACGGGCTGGCTTACCTCCAGTACCGTGCGGAGAGCTGGTTGACGGACGACGACGGCACGCGCCTGCGGCCCCTGACCGTCGAGACCGGCTTTTGGGCACTGGAGCGCAAGCAGCTCGATGCCGATGGCGGCCCCGGCCTGATCCCGGCGGACATCGTTCCCGCGTTGAAGAGTGCCGATGAGGTGGAAGCCCTCCGCAACAGCGAGGGCGGCTTCGACATCTCCGTGTCCATCTCGCATCCCGGCGGGATCTCCGAGCTGTACTACGGGCAGATCAAAGGACCCCAGATCCAGCTCACAACGGACATGGTGATGCGTGGGAGCCACTCCAAGGACTACAGCGCCGCCACGCGCATCTTCGGCCTGGTGGATGGGAACCTGCTGTGGCGGTGGGACGTCGCCGTCGGCGGCAAGGAGGGCAAGGGACTGGAAGCCCACGCCTCCGCCTTCCTCAAAAAAGTCTCCTGACCGTCCGCGGTCCGGAGGGAATGAAAGCGGGTGGTGGCACATGGAAGATCCGCAGAGCGTACCTGCCTCCGGGAACCGCCGGGACTACAGCGATCTGAAAGCTGTTTTCTTCAACGGGACCCTGAAAAGATCGCCTCAGACGTCCAACACGGACGGGCTGATCAACATCAGCCGGCTCATCATGGAAAAGCAGGGTGTCAGCACCAGGGTGATCCGCACCGTGGACCACGATATCGCCAGCGGCGTCTACCCGGACATGACCCAGTACGGCTGGCCCACTGACGCATGGCCTGAGCTCTACCCGGCAGTGGAGGACGCGGACATCCTGGTGGTGGCCGGGCCCATCTGGCTGGGAGACAACTCCTCGCAGACCAAGAAGCTGATAGAGCGGCTGTATGCCCACTCCGGCGAACTCAACAGCAAAGGCCAGTGGGTCTTCTACCCCAAGGTGGGCGGCTGCCTGATCACCGGCAACGAGGACGGCATCAAACACTGCTCCATGAACGTCCTTTACAGCCTCCAGCACATCGGCTTCAGCATCCCGCCCCAGGCGGACGCAGGCTGGATCGGTCCGGTGGGCCCAGGCCCCAGCTATCTGGACGAGGGCTCCGGCGGGCCCGAAAGCGACTTCACCAACCGAAACGCCACCTTCATGACCTGGAACCTCCTGCACCTTGCCCGGATCCTCAAGGACGCCGGCGGTTACCCGGCCCACGGCAATCTTCCGCAGGAGTGGGCGGCAGGAACGCGTTTCGATTTCGAAAACCCGGAGTACCGCTAGCCCCTGCGGTGGTTGAGCTGTCGAAACCGGAATACACACTGACCTAAGGACGTTGCCCCCAGTATGACTACTCCCAGCCCTCTGTTGTCGCGCCCTGGAGCCGTTGAGGCAACCGGTGCGGACGCCGGCGTCGCCTCCCACTACGGTGAGCCGCTGCGCGAGCAGCGCGCACTCGCTGCCGGTACCGCCGTCGTCGACCTTTCCCACCGCGGCGTTGTCACGGTCACCGGGCCGGACAGGCTGAGCTGGCTCAACACGCTGTCCTCGCAGCAGGTGACCGGCCTCCAGCCGGGGGAGTCCAGCGAACTGCTCCTCTTGAGTGTCCAGGGCAGGATCGACTTCGACGCCAGGGTGATTGACGACGGCGTGACCACCTGGCTGCTCGTAGAAGCCGCCGAAGCAGCACCCCTGGCAGAGTTCCTGAACAGGATGAAGTTCATGCTGCGGGTGGAAATTGCTGACGTTTCCGCCGATTGGGCGGCAGTGGGCAGCACCCGGGCAGTTCCCGAATGGTCCGCACTGCTGGCGTGGCAGGATCCCTGGCCCAACGTGGCCCCGGGCGGCTACTCCTACGCCACCGTCCCCCCGGCAAGCCATCCCGGGCTGGAGCGCCCCTGGTTTGAGTACCTGGTTCCGGCCGCGGAACTGGAACAGACCGTTGGAGGGCGACAGTTGGCCGGCGTCCTCGCAGCCGAAGCGCTGCGGCTCGCCGCCTGGCGGCCCCGCATCGGTGCTGAGACGGACGACAAAACCATCCCGCACGAGCTGGACCTGCTCCGCACCGCAGTCCACCTGGCCAAGGGCTGCTACAAAGGCCAGGAAACCATCGCGCGTGTGCACAACCTCGGGCACCCGCCGCGCCGGCTCGTTTTCCTCCAGCTGGATGGATCCCAGCACACGCTGCCGCAGGCCGGAAGCCCTGTGCTGGTGGGAGAGCGGAAGGTCGGGACGGTCACCTCAGTGGCGCAGCACTACGAGATGGGGCCGGTTGCCCTGGCAGTCATAAAGCGTTCCGTGGGCGCGGATGAAATACTGACGGTGTTGGACGGCGAGGAGCCTTATCCTGCCGCCCAGGAACTCATCGTTGCCCCCGACGCCGGCCAGGTAGTGGGGCGCCAGACCGGATTCCTTAGGGGGCCCCGATAATGACAGACACGGCAGGACATGGTTCAGGGCAGTCGGACGCATCTCCTGCGGCCCCGGGAGGGCACGACGACGATGCGCTGGCTTTGGCACACACGCTGTTCCAGGCGGCCAGGGAAGGGGACACAGCAATGCTGCGTGCCTATCTCGACGCCGGCGCTCCCGCCGCCTTGACCAACTCCGCCGGTGATTCCCTCCTGATGCTGGCCGCCTATCACGGCCACGCGGAGACCGTTCAGCTCATCCTGGGACACGGCGCTGAAGCGGACACCGCCAACGACCGCGGCCAGACTCCGCTCGCCGGAGCGGCTTTCAAGGGCTACACGGAGGTTGCCCGGGTCCTGCTCGACGCCGGAGCCGATCCTGACGCCGGTTCACCATCTGCCCGCGCGGCGGCCCAGATGTTCGCGCGCCAGGAGATCCTGGATCTCCTGGGCTAGCACCACCGGGTCCCGCCCGGCAGATCACCACCTGACCAAAGGATGACCCGTGGAAAACGTAGCAAGGCCGTGGCCGGCCCTTTGGTCACTGGTAATCGGGTTCTTTATGATCCTGATCGACACCACCATCGTCTCCGTAGCGAATCCCCGGATCATGGAGGGGCTTGGCGCGGATATCAACGCGGTCATCTGGGTCACCAGCGCCTACCTCCTCGCCTACGCCGTCCCGCTGCTGATTACGGGCAGGCTGGGCGACCGTTTCGGGCCGAAGAAGCTGTATCTCGCCGGGCTGGTGGTTTTCACCCTGGCTTCGCTGTGGTGCGGCCTGTCCGGTGACGTCCAAACCCTGATTGCCGCGCGGGTTATCCAGGGCTTCGGCGCAGCCATCATGACACCCCAGACCATGGCCGTCATCACCCGGATCTTCCCGCCGGACCGGCGGGGTGCCGCCATGGCCATCTGGGGAGCCACCGCCGGCGTCGCCACGCTGGTAGGCCCCATCCTCGGCGGTGTGCTGGTGGACGGGTTCGGCTGGGAGTGGATTTTCTTCATCAACGTTCCCATCGGCATCGTCGGGTTCGTCCTCGCCTGGCGGAACGTTCCCTCCCTCAGCACCCACCAGCACCGGTTCGACATCCCGGGCGTGGTGCTCAGCGCCGTCGGACTCTTCCTCCTGGTGTTCGGCATCCAGGAAGGCGAAACCTACAACTGGGGCACCATCATTGGACCGGTCAGTGTGTGGGGACTGATCATCGCCGGCTTTGCCGTGCTGACCGGGTTTGTGGTGTGGCAGCGCTTCAACAAGGGTGAGCCGCTCCTGCCGCTGGGGCTGTTCCGGGACCGGAACTTTTCCCTCGCCAACATCGGTATCACCATGGTGGGCTTCACCGTGACCTCCTTCGGCCTCCCGCTGATCTTCTACTACCAGATGGTCCGTGGCCTGACCCCAACGCAGTCCGCCCTCCTTATGGTGCCCATGGCGCTGATCTCAGGCGGCCTGGCACCGGTGGTGGGGAAGATCGTGGATCGGGTTAACCCGAAGTACCTCGCCGCAGGCGGACTGACACTGATGGCCGTGGCGCTGGTGTGGAACTCCGTCCTGATGCAGCCGGACACCCCCATCCTGATGTTCCTGCTGCCGAGCGCCGTCCTGGGCTTTGCCAACGCGGGCATCTGGGCGCCCCTGAGCACCACGGCCACGCGGAACCTTCCGCCGCGGCAGGCCGGCGCAGGCTCGGGTGTCTACAACACCACCCGGCAGTTCGGTGCAGTGCTGGGCAGCGCCGCCATCGCCGTGCTGATCCAGTCCCGGCTCGCAGCCGAACTTCCCGCGGGCGGACCCGGCGGGGCTGCCGGCGAGGGAATGGCTTTGTCCGGCAGTTTGCCGGAGGCCCTCCACAGCGGCTTCTCGACGGCGATGGGGCAGTCCATCCTGCTGCCCGCCGGGGTGGTACTGGTCGGGGCCGCCGTGGCACTGTTCTTTGCGAAGCCCCAGCCGGTTCAGGGCTGGGGCGGCAGCGGGGCCGTCCCTTCAGCCAAGGTGGACGCTGGTCTGGATTCCCCCGGCTGACAGGCCGAGCTTCCGGGCCAGTGCCAGGGATCCGGTGTTGCTGACATCTGTCCGCCACTGCAGTGTGAGCCCTGCGGACAGCGCCTCGTGCGCCGCGATGGACGCAGCGAGTGAACCCAGGCCCCGGCGCCGCCACTCCGGATCCACCAGGACACCCAGGTGCGCCAGCAGGCCCACCCACTCTGAGTAGGCCCCGCAGGCCAGGGGTACGCGGCGGCCGTCAACCTCATGCACGATGGTGTAGCGGTTTTCGAGGTCAGAGAGGCCAACCTCATTGACGTCATCCGGCGGGCAGCGGCCCTCCAATTCGATGGCCTCCGGGTTGCCGTGCGAAATGGTCATCTCTTCCGATGGCTGCTTCAGGGGCAGATCGTCGGCGAAGAACAACGCGGCAGCACCCAGGCCGTGGCCGCCGTGGGACCGGGTCAGCGTCAGGAGCGTGACGTGCTGGGCCATCTCCTCATCCGGAATGCCCGCAGCGGCGTCAATGACCCACTGCGGACCCACGAGTGCCGAACTGCCAAAGAGCCGCACGAACTCCACGGTCCGCGCCGATTCGTCCGCCCGGACGATCCGCTCGCCGGAGGCCAGGGCAGTTCCGAAGGCGTCGTCGTCGAGTCCCAGGCGCCGGGCCCAGGCAAGCTGGATGATGGCGGCAGAACCGGGGTCAAGTGTCATGCTCCCAGCCTAGGGCGGGCAGGGAGCCCAGCCGAACAGGACACCTTGGCTGTGCGAAACACCTCAGCCGAACAGGACGGCGGCCTCGTCGTACCGGTTCTGCGGAACGGTCTTCAGCTGGCCCAGGGCTTCCTTGAAGCCCACATGCTCGATGTCCGTGCCCTTCAAGGCGACCATGGTGCCCCAGTAGCCTTCCACCACGGAGTCGATGGCTGCCATGCCCAGCCGGGTGGCGAGGACGCGGTCGAAGGCCGACGGTACACCGCCCCGCTGGATGTGGCCGAGGATGGTGGCACGGGTTTCAATGCCGGTGCGGGCTTCAAGTTCCGGGGCGAGCTGGTCTGCGATGCCGCCCAGGCGGGGCCGGCCGAACGTATCCAGGCCACGTTCGGAGTGCGGGGTTTCCATGTGCTCGGGGACGAACCCTTCGGCCACCACTACCAGCGGCGCGCGGCCACGGGCGTGGGCTTCCTTCACCCATTCGGTGATCTGCTCGATGCTGACCTTCTGCTCAGGAATGAGGATGGCGTGGGCGCCCGCGGCCATGCCCGCGTGCAGGGCGATCCAGCCGACATGCCGGCCCATCACTTCTGCGATCATGCAGCGGTGGTGGGACTCGCCGGTGGTCCGGAGCCGGTCGATGGCTTCCGTGGCGATCTGCACAGCCGTGTCAAAACCGAAGGTGTAGTCGGTGGCGTCGAGGTCGTTGTCCACGGTCTTGGGAACACCCACGATCTTCAGGCCGGCGTCGGTGAGGCGCTTGGCCGCGGCCAGGGTTCCCTCACCGCCGATCGCGATGATTGCGTCAATGCCCAGCCGGTCCATGTGGGCTTTGATGACCTCGGGGCCGCCGCCGTTTTCGAAGGGGTTGGTGCGGGAGGTGCCCAGAATGGTGCCGCCCTGCTTGGCGATACCGCGGACCATGGTGCGGGGGATGTTAATGATGTCGCCCTCGACCACGCCGCGCCAGCCGTCGAGGAAACCCACGAATTCGTGACCGTGGATGGCAATGCCTTTGAGGACGGCTCCGCGGATCACGGCGTTCAATCCGGGGCAGTCGCCACCGCTGGTGAGAATTCCAATTTTCATGTCTCTGGCTCAAATCCTGGGAGAAGGTATACAGGCAGAGCGCCACGCTGAGCTCACATAGAGTCTAGTGCGGGGTGTGCGGTACGACACAAACTGGTTACATAAGGTCCCGCCGGAGGATCAGGCCGCAACGCAAGAAGGCCCCCGCTCCAACAAGGAGCGGGGCCTTCTGCTGACAGTCTCAGGGGCGGTCGATGGACCGACGGTCAAGGAACGTCTGGAGCGGGATGACGTTCCGCTGGTCCGGCAGGACCACCCAGGCCAGGAGGTAGAAAATGACGGCCGGGCCGGGCAGCAGGCAGAAGAGGAGGAAAGCGATGCGGACAAAGGCCACATCCACGTTCAGCTTCGCTGCGATACCTCCCAGCACCCCTCCGAGCCAGCGCTCCGGTCCGCGTTTCAGGCCAAGGCCCCTGACGATGCTGAAAAACTTGTCCATGGTTCAAGACTTCCCTGTTGTAGGGCTGTTGTCACGTTTCCGGGCGGAGAGGAGGCCGCCGACCACCAGGGCCGCGCCGGCGCCGATCATCAGTCCGATCAGGACGTAGGTCCCGTTGAGGGTGATGATTCCCAACTGCGCGATGATGATCAGGGCGGCGAGGGCCAGGACAATCAGGCCCCACACCACGGTTCCCACCCGGGCCCCCGAAGGAGGGGCAGAATCGGTGCGTGCCGCCGTCGAACTTCCCGGAACGTACGGGTCCGGAGTTTGGCTGCTCATGTCAGTTACCTTCCTTGATGGTGACGTTGCTGACGGTGCCGTCGATCTGGATCACCAGGTGGCTGCCGGGCTTGTCGGTGTTGTAGCTGCTTTCCCGCGTGGTGGTTCCGCCGCGCTGGCTTCCGCCTTCGGTCAGGTTGCCGAGGGTCATGTCGGCCCGGATGTCCACGGGCACGGTGTCGGGAATGACCACCGTGACGTTGCTCGCCGTGAAGTCCAGCGGGACCACGACGTCGGACTGTAGCGGGGTGGCAAGGGCGAGCTCGGTGAGGTCAACGGTGCCGCGGCCTGCCGTGATGTTCAGTCCGTCGCTGGCCTGCCCGATGCTCGTGGGCGTCCAGTCAACCTGCTGGAAGCGGACCCGGTCGCCGTTATTGCCCACCACGTTGAAGATTCCGCCAATGATCAGGGCAGCCACCGCGAAGAACGACAGGATGCCGGAGGTCCTGCCGCGCAGGCCCAGGATGAGGATCCCGAGGCCCAGGACGGCTGCTGCGCTGGCCCAGGCGATGGCGTTGGTGGAGTCGCCGAGGTCAATGATGTTCGTTACATCCAGCGCTTTCAATCCCGCGCCCACCAGCAGGGCGCTGCCGGCAGCGATAGCGACGGCGGGTGCACCGGGACCCGCGGGGCGGACCTTGGGAGCGGGTGGGGGACCCTGCGGCTGGCGGGTGCCACCGGCACCGCCGTTGTTCCATCCACTGCCGGACCCGCTGCCTCCGTAAGGGCTGCCGGTGAAAGGACCTGTGCCCGCAACGTCCGAGTAAGGGGGAGTGGTTCCAGTGGTAGCCGCTGCCGAGTAGGCGTTGGTGCCGGGGTAGGTTGTGCTGCCGGGGTAGGAGGCCGTGACTGGCCCTGCCGCGCTGGCCGGTGTTCCAACCGCTGCCTTGTTCCGCTGCGCGAGGTAGTAGATCAGGTAGATGGCGCCGCCAACCCAGAAGACGGTCCAGAGGAAGGCACCGAAGCCGCGGTCGCCCCAGCCCCAGAATCCGCCGCCCAGTCCGCCGAAGCCGAGGATGACCGCAATCAGGGAACCGGTCATGCCGCTGGTCCACCTGCCGGCCCCGGCCTCCTGGACATGGATCCTGCCGTCGGGCTCGGGCAGGAACGCCCACGCCAGGCCGTAGGCAAGCACACCGATGCCCGCGAAGAGGGTGAGGACGATGAAGACGCCGCGGACGATCAGCGGGTCAATGCCTAGGCGCTGGGCGATCCCGCTGGAGACACCACCGATCCAGCGGTCCTGGCCTCGCGTGATTCCATGGCTGCGGATCCACCCGAAGAAGTCCGCCTGTTGGTTGGGCATTCCCGCGTAGGCGTAGCTGCCGCTGTTCCGGCTTGAGGTGCCTTGGCCTGAGTAGGGTCCGGCCGACGGCCCTGCGGTGGGCCCGCCGGAGCTGTCCTGCGCCGCGAAGTCCTGGTTGGATTCCTGGGGGGAGTCCTGTGTGGATTCCGGCTCCGGGTTCTGGTCCGACGCCGATGGGGAAGCAGGCGGCAGCAGGGGCTCCGTGGGGTGTTCGTTTTCCCGCTTGGGGAGGGGCTCCGTTGGCTGGCCGTCATCAGGGGTGGGGGTTTGCGAGTTCATACCTCGATCCTTCCGCCCACGGCGGTTTGGCTCTATTGGGGGACACCCTGAACGGTCCCTGAGTGGCCCCCGGTTCCGGCCGGAATACGGTCCGGGCTACCCTGATCCGTGCTTGGATTGATCCATGACAACCGTCCCCGCCCGCCCCCCGCTGGTCCGCCGCAGCGACCGCTTTCTCGCGGGTGTGTGCTCCGGCCTTGCCATTCATCTGGGCTGGCCGGTCAAGAACGTGCGGGTTGCGATGGTCCTGGCCTCGCTGGCCGGCGGGGCCGGCGTCGTTTTTTATGCCTGGTTGTGGATCATGGTGCCAACCGCGGACGAAAGCGCCCGCCGGCAGGCGCGCCGTCCGGCGTCGCCCATTGCCCCGGCTGTGAGCCGCGGGCCCGTGCCCGCCTCCGTTCCCCGGGGGATGGCACCGGCAGGAACTGGAGCGTCCTTGCGTAGCCCTGGAGCGGTGCCGCCCGGAATGGCCGACGGCGGCCGTGGCGCGTCCGCTGCCCCTCCCGGTGCCCGTGGCTACCCAACGGGCGGGCCGGCTCCCGGACATGCTTCCGAGGCTGCCCGGCCGCCCTTGTTCAGGTTCCGTGAGATGCGGTACGGCAAGGAGATCCTGCTGGGCGTCGGGCTGCTCCTGGTGGCGGGCATCCTGGTCGCCCAGCTCCTGGGTGTGGACGTTCCGCTGGGCACCCTGATACCGGCGGCTGCAGTTCTCGGCGGCGCCTCAATTGCATGGATGCAGCTGGATGAAACCCGGCGGGCCGGGCTCGTGGACAAGACCAAAGCGGACCAGGCCGGCGGTTGGGCCAGACTTGCGGCAGGCCTGGCGCTGGTGGTGGCGGGCGTTCTGGTGATGGTGTCCGGATCGGGTTCGTGGGAACAGACCTGGCTGGCGCTGCTGGCTTCCGCGGCTGTCCTCGGTGGGGTGGTCCTGGTCCTGCTTCCGTGGGCGCTGAAATTCTGGCGGGACCTGGAAGCGGAGCGCGCCGGCAGGATACGGGAAACCGAGCGGGCCGAGATTGCAGCCCACCTGCACGACTCCGTGCTCCAGACGCTGGCACTTATCCAGCGCCGTGCCGCCAATGAGCACGACGTCGTCCGGCTGGCCCGCGCGCAGGAGCGGGAGTTGCGGGGCTGGCTGTTCGAGGACCCGGGCAAGGACGCCGGGCAGTTGTCGGACCGGATCAAGGCCGCAGCTGCCGAAGTGGAAGACCTGTTAGGCAACGCGGTCGAGGTGGTCAGCGTGGGAGACACCACCGTTAGCGAGGGCCATGAGGCATTGATCCAGGCCAGCCGCGAGGCCATGCTGAACGCCTCCCGCCACGGCGGCGGGACGGTCTCGGTCTACCTGGAGGCATCCGACGGCCGCGCCGAGGTCTTCATCAAGGACCGGGGCCCCGGCTTCGATCTGCAGGACGTGCCGGAGGACAGGCTTGGCGTGCGGGAGTCCATCATCGGCCGGATGAACCGACACGGCGGCACGGCCACCATCGCCAGCACCAGTGAAGGCACGGAGGTGCGGCTGGGCTTCCCCGCCGCCCCGCAGGACAGCACGGAAGGTAAACCATGAATACAACACAGGAACCCGGTACAGGACCTGTCCGGACCGCCAGGTCAGCAAGGGTAGTCATTGTGGACGACCACGCCATCTTCCGCTCAGGCCTGAAGGCGGACCTCGACCCCAGCATCCACGTGGTGGGGGAGGCAGCCACGGTGGAGCAGGCTATCGCCGTCATTGCGCAGGAGCGCCCGGACGTGGTGCTGCTGGACGTCCACCTGCCCGGCGGCCTCGGCGGCGGGGGCCGCGAAGTCATCGCCGGTTCCGCTGCCCTGTTGTCCACCACCAAATTCCTCGCCCTCAGCGTTTCCGACGCGGCCGAGGACGTTGTGGCGGTGATCCGCGCGGGAGCGCGTGGCTACGTCACCAAAACCATCTCGGGGGCGGAAATCACCGATGCCGTGTACCGGGTTGCCGGCGGGGACGCCGTCTTCTCGCCGCGGCTTGCCGGTTTTGTCCTGGACGCCTTTGGCACAGCCCCCGCGGACATTGCGGACGATGAACTGGACAAACTTTCCGCCCGGGAGCTGGAGGTCATGCGCCTGATCGCCCGCGGCTACAGCTACAAGGAAGTGGCAAAGGAGCTGTTCATCAGCATCAAGACGGTGGAAACCCACGTGTCCGCCGTGCTTCGCAAGCTGCAGCTCTCCAGCCGGCACGAACTGACCAAGTGGGCCGCCGAGCGCCGCCTCCTCTAATCCGACGCCCGCGCACTTTCTGCCGCTTTTTCCTAAACGCCTGCTCACTTGCTGTCGCTTAAACTCAAATGCTCTCTCACCGGGTGAGAGAGCATTTGGGATTTTCCTGCAGGAAATGAGCGAGCGTGCCTACTGGGCCTTCCCGAGGAAGTCCTGCAGCCGCTGGACGCCGGTGGCCAGGTCCTCGTCGCCAAGCGCGTAAGAAAGGCGCAGGTAGCCTGAGGGCCCGAAAGCCTCGCCCGGAACCACTGCCACCTCCACCTCGTCCAGGATCAAGGCTGCGAGTTCGGCGGAGGTCTGCGGCGTGGCGGTGCCGGACGCCGTCGGGAATTCCTTGCCCAGCAGCGCGCGAACGTCCGCATAGACGTAGAAGGCGCCCTTCGGCGTCGGGCATTCCACACCTTCAATGGCGTTGAGGCCGGCGACGATGGCCTTGCGGCGCCGGTCGAACGCGACTTTCATCTCGTCCACGGCGGTCAGCGGCCCGGACACGGCGGCGAGGGCGGCCACCTGGGGGATGTTGGAGACGTTGGACGTGGCGTGGGACTGCAGGTTGGTGGCAGCCTTGATGACGTCGGCCGGGCCGATCATCCAGCCCACGCGCCAGCCGGTCATGGCATAGGTCTTGGCGACCCCGTTGAGGATGACAACCTTGTCGCCCAATTCGGGGGCTGCGGTAGCGATTGAGGTGAAGGGAACGCCGTCGTAGGTCAGGTGCTCGTAGATTTCATCGGTGACAACCCACAGGCCCTTGGCAGCGGCCCACTTGCCGATTTCCGCCACCTTCTCGGGTGAGTAAACGGATCCGGTGGGGTTCGACGGCGAGACGAACAGCAGGATCTTCGTCCTGTCAGTAACGGCTGCTTCGAGCTGTTCCACGGACACCAGGTAGTCCTGCTCCGGGCCGGCAAACACCTCCACCGGCACGCCGCCGGCGAGGCGGATGGCCTCAGGATAGGTGGTCCAGAACGGGGTGGGGACTATAACTTCGTCGCCCGGATCAACCAGGGTGGCGAAGGTGTTGTAGACCGCCTGCTTGCCGCCGTTGGTCACCAGGACCTGGGAAGCGTCGACGGCGTAGCCGGAGTCCCGCAGGGTCTTCTCGGCAATGGCCTTCTTCAGCTCGGGCAGCCCGCCGGCGGGGGAGTAGCGGTGGTACTTCGGCTGGCTGGCTGCTTCGATGGCTGCCTGGACGATGTAGTCCGGGGTGGGAAAGTCGGGTTCACCTGCACCGAAACCAATAACCGGCCGGCCTGCTGCCTTCAGCGCCTTCGCCTTGGCATCAACGGCAAGGGTTGCGGATTCGGCAATAGCGGAAATGCGCTGGGAAACGCGGGCGGCAGACATGGCAGGTCCGTTCTTCGCTTGCAGCCCGGAGGCTGGAATGTGGGATTCGACGTGATCTACTCTATGCTGTTCACCGGACCCTCCGGGTTGCCCGTTTTGATTGTGACTGCCTGCCAGTCAAGGTCATAACTGGTCAGTGGGGAGGGTCGGAAACGGGCTGGTTCGACGAACGCGAAGTTGTTGCGTAGACTGGTTCACCGGTGTTGAAAACACGGATGATGACGTGCGCCCCAGTGGAAATTGGTGGTTCATTGTCGAAGCGTGGAATTCACTCCATAGGGTAGTGGCGCAATTGGTAGCGCAGCGGTCTCCAAAACCGCAGGTTGCAGGTTCGAGTCCTGTCTGCCCTGCGCAAGCTGCCCCGGGCGAAAATCCGGGGCAAGCGCAGCAACCATGGTTCTGATCAGGGCCGGGTAATCCAACATTGCAAAGATGAGCGAGGACCAGGTGACCGAAACAGCTGCCAGCAGCTCCAAGGGCCGCCCAGCTAAGAAGGACGCCAAGGCAAACTTCTTCGCCCGCATTGCACTCTTCATCCGCCAGATCATCGGCGAACTGAAGAAGGTTGTTGCACCAACCCGCAAGGAACTGATCAACTACACGCTCGTGGTGCTGGTGTTCGTCGGCATCATGATGATCATCGTCAGCCTGCTGGACCTCGGTTTTGGAACCGCCGTCAGCTGGATCTTCGGCGGCAGCGTCCCCACGGACAACTAAGGCTGAACCGTCCGCAGGCCGAGTGTTCCATCCGGGAAACCGGAGGGAAACACCGGTGTGCGGAATTGAGCCATTTAAATAGGCATGTTAGGCAATGAGGAAGCAGGAGACCAAGTGTCTGAGCAGGAGCTCGAGGTAACCGAGACTGAGCTGGAAGAGTCCGCGGACATCACGGCAGAAGCCGGTGACGAGTCTGAGGTCGATTCCTCCGCGCCCGAAGCCAGCGACGCCGAGTCTGATGAAGACGTTGAGTCTGACGAGGACGCTGAGGCGGACGACGCCGGCTCCGAGGAAGAGTCCGCCGACGCCCTCGCTGCTGCCGCCGCTAAGGCCGACGTTGACCCCGCCGAGGAGTTCAAGGCCAAGCTGCGCCGCCAGGAAGGAGACTGGTACGTCATCCACTCCTACGCTGGCTATGAAAACCGCGTGAAGGCCAACCTTGAAACCCGCATCCAGACCCTGGACATGGAAGATTACATCTTCGAGATCCAGGTGCCGATGGAAGAAGTCGTTGAGATTAAGAACGCTCAGCGCAAGGTCATCAACCGCGTCCGCATCCCCGGCTATGTCCTGGTCCGCATGGACCTGACCGACGCCTCGTGGGGCGCCGTCCGCCACACCCCGGGTGTCACCGGATTCGTGGGCAACGCCCACAACCCCGTGCCGCTGCGCCTGGACGAGGTCTTCTCCATGCTCGCCCCCGTCTTCGAGGAAGAGCAGGCCGAGAAGGGCAAGCCGGTCAACAAGCAGCACCAGGCTCCCGTGGATGTCGACTTCGAAGTTGGCGAGTCCGTCATCGTCAAGGAAGGCCCGTTCGAGACCCTTCCCGCCACGATCTCCGAGATCAAGGTCGAATCCCAGACCCTCGTGGTGCTGGTTTCCATCTTCGAGCGCGAAACGCCCGTCACCCTGGCGTTCAACCAGGTCACCAAGATCTGACACCCCAAGAATTCGTCCCGGGGCTGCCCGCTTTAGCAGCACCGGAACGGCCGGTCGCCTCGCCATGGCGGCCAAAAACCTGAGGCACGCTCCTGTGCCCCAGGACGTTATTGAGAGAAGGACCCTACATTGGCTCCCAAGAAGAAGGTCACCGGCCTCATCAAGCTGCAGATCCAGGCAGGTGCCGCTAACCCGGCTCCGCCGATCGGTCCTGCGCTTGGCCAGCACGGTGTCAACATCATGGAATTCTGCAAGGCGTACAACGCTGCGACGGAAGCCCAGCGCGGAAACGTCATTCCCGTGGAAATCACGGTCTACGAAGACCGTTCCTTCACGTTCATCACCAAGACCCCGCCGGCTGCAGAGCTCATCAAGAAGGCTGCAGGCGTCGCCAAGGGTTCAGCAACCCCGCACACCGTCAAGGTTGCCAAGCTGACCCAGGCCCAGGTCAACGAGATCGCTTCCACCAAGATGGAAGACCTCAACGCCACCAGCCTCGAAGGCGCAGCGAAGATCATCGCCGGCACCGCCCGCTCCATGGGTATCACCGTCGAGGGTTAATCCCCTCGCTGCCGGATGTCGGCTCGGGAAACCGATCACGACGACGGGCGGCACCGCCGGGAAACCGGCACCACCGAAATTGAAATGTTGGGAACCGGGCACGGATAACGAGCCCGCTCACCAACTGTGGCAGGGCCCAGCGCGGTCCGCAGACCACAACTGCACAAGGAGAAATAAGCAGCATGGCAAAGCGCAGCAAAGCATATGAGGCAGCAGCCGCCAAGATCGACGCGGAAAAGTTCTACGCGCCGTTCGAGGCAGTGACCCTCGCCAAGGACACCAACCCGTCCAAGTTCGACGCCACTGTTGAGGTTGCATTCCGCCTCGGCGTGGACCCCCGCAAGGCCGACCAGATGGTCCGCGGCACCGTCAACCTGCCCCACGGCACCGGTAAGACTGCCCGCGTCCTGGTTTTCGCCACCGGTGACAAGGCTGAGGCAGCAATCGCTGCCGGCGCCGACTTCGTTGGTTCCGATGACCTGATCGAAAAGATCGCAGCCGGCTGGACCGACTTCGACGCCGCCGTCGCCACCCCTGACCTCATGGGCAAGGTTGGCCGCCTCGGTAAGGTCCTGGGTCCGCGTAACCTGATGCCGAACCCGAAGACGGGCACCGTGACCCCCGACGTCACCAAGGCCGTCAACGACATCAAGGGTGGAAAGATCGACTTCCGCGTCGACAAGCACTCCAACCTGCACTTCATCATCGGCAAGGTGTCCTTCGATGCCATCAAGCTGGCTGAGAACTACGCAGCAGCACTGGAAGAGGTGCTTCGCCTGAAGCCGTCCGCTTCCAAGGGCCGCTACATCCAGAAGGCCACCGTTGCCACCACGTTCGGTCCCGGCATTTCCGTTGACCCCAACGTCACCAAGGTTCTGACCGAGGCCTAAATCCTCGTCTGAAGCTTCGCAGTTGATCCTTCCGCTGCACAACCAAACCGCCCGGCGCCCGCGCCGGGCGGTTTGGTGTTTAAGCCCAGGAACCACGCCCGGAGGGGCGAATTCCTGCCTAAGCTGTAGAAATGGCCGAACCGGAAGTGGCACCCGACTTTGGAAAAACCGTTGAGCTGGCGATAACTGCCGTGGACGTCCAGCCGCGGGGCAACGAAACGCCCGCTGGTGCCGGTCCGGTTACCGCCCAATTCCAGGAGTGCCACGCCCTGCGGGTGGAGCACGAGCTCGCCGTCTGGGGCAGCCTGGACCGCTGCGACACGCTGCAGGAGGCTGTGGAGTATTGGCGGGGCAATGAGTATGAGGAACGACGACTGTACCTGGCAAAGATCGGCGCGGTAACCGTGGGCATGTGCTCGGTGACGTTCCCCTTGCGTGAGAACACGCACACCGCCGGCATCCAGGTTCTGGTCGCCCCTGCATACCGGCGCCAGGGCCTGGGCCGTGTCCTTCTGGAGCACGCCGAAGCAGCCGCCCGCGAACGCGGCAGGACGTCCCTTGACGCCTACCACGAAGTGCCGTTGCAGGCTGCGGACGGAGCTGCCCTGCTGCCGGCGAAATCCGGAGCCGGCGGACTGCCGCTTGATGAACCGGCCGTGGCATTTGCCGTTGCCGCGGGCTATGAGCTGGAACAGGTGGAACGGTCCAGCCGCCTCGACCTGCCCGTTGCACCGGAACTGCTGGACCGGCTGGAGGCCGACGCCCCGGCCCGGGCAGCGGAATACACCCTCACCGGCTGGGACGACACCTGCCCGGAGGACCTGGTGCATGCCTATGCCCGCCTCAAGTCCACGATGACCACGGACGTTCCCATCGCCGGGATGGATTGGGAAGGCGAGGACTGGGACGCCGCCAGGGTCCGGGAAGAGGAGAACACGCTGAACCGGAGCGGGGTCCAATCAGCTGTCACGGCCGCCCGGCACAGGGACTCGGGGCAACTGGTGGCCTATACCGTCCTGAACTGGCGTGCCGGCGTGCCGGACACCATCCTCCAGCAGGACACGTTGGTCCTCTCGGAACACCGCGGCCGTCGCCTTGGCATGCTGGCCAAAGTCGCGAACCTGCGGCGCGCCCAGGCAAGATGGCCGTCAGCAAGGTCGGTGCTGACATGGAATGCCGACGAAAACCAACATATGCTGGCCATAAATATCGCACTTGGATTCAAACCCGCAGGTTATGAAGGCGAGTGGCAGAAACGGCTGGGATGATGCGCCTATGGCTTTTGACGTAAAGATCGAGCAGCTTTGGATTCCCGATTCACTGGACGCGCCGGACGCAGCGGACTTCCTCGCCGCCGTCGAGGTGGGCCGGAAGGTTCGAATGCAGACGTGGGGGAGCGACGACCTCGCTTACGGCCCCCTGGAGAAGCTGCTTGAGTTCCAGGACCCGTACGAACGGCAGCTCATTCTTGTCGCCAAGGTGGACGGGGAGATTGTGGGTACGGTCGACATCGCCCTTCCGCTCACGGACAACCTGGACCTGGCCGAATTCACCCTCGATATCCTGCCGGAGTTCCAGCGCCAGGGCGTGGGCCGCCGCCTTCTCCAGGCCGCCGAGCAGTTTGCCCGCGGGGAAGGCCGCACCATGATCCTGGTGGACACGAACCACCCCGGGGCGTCCCTCCATGAGTTTGAACGCGCCCAACTGGTTCCCGGCACGGGGCAGGGCTTCGTGCCGTTGGAGAGCCGTGAAGTCGAGTTCGCACAAAAGACCGGCTACACGCTCCAGCACATCGAGCAGTTCAGCTCCTGCGCGCTGCCCTTGGACACGAAGCTGGTTGCAGACCTGCAGGCCGAGGCCGACGCTGCCAACAGCGGACGGTACCGCCTGCACCACTGGACGGACCGCTGTCCCGACGCTTGGCTGGAAGCCGTGGCCGCCCTTGAGAACCAGGCGGGGGCCGACGTCGACCCCTCCTTGGATCCGCCCGTTGAACAGGACATGGTGCTCGACGGCGACATCCTCCGGGAAGCCGAGGAAGTCGCCATTGCGCAGGGCAGGCGGACGGTGGTCACCGCCGTCGAGCACCTCGCCTCGGGAGCGCTGGTAGGCCTGACCACCATCACGGTGCTGGCGCACCGCGCGGACGTTGTCTTCCAGGACGACACGCTGGTGCTGCAGGAGCATCGCGGGAACAAGCTGGGCCTGCTGATCAAGGTGGCCAATATGGAGCGGCTCACCGAGCAGTTCCCGGACGCGCGGATCATCTACACCTGGAACGCGCCGGAGAACCGGTACCTCCTCACCGTCAACCAGCAGCTGGGTTTCCAGACGGCAGGGGTGACGGGAATCTGGCAAAAGGAGCTCCCGCACCTGCACACCAGCACCAGCTGAGCCCCGATTTGGCGCCAGTGGTGGCTCTCCCGTAGACTTGAAGGACCAAAGACCGTCGGTTGTTGGAAATCCACTCTCTCGAACATGGCTCAACTCTGCAGTTGTGCGCGGGGGAAGCAGTGGCTTTCTGGACGAAGGACCCTGAACGTAGGGCGACCGGCGCAGGTGAACGAAGCCAAGTTCCACGGAATCTCCGTGTCGAGCCAAGCCCCGTGCATCTGCGCGGGGCGTTTTTTAGTTTTAGCTCACCTTGAGCGGGGACCGTCGCATACCGGCACTATCCCCGGAAGGAGGGTTATGGCAACGCCTGCAAAGGTTTCAGCAGTAGCTGAGATCACTAACGATTTCAAGGAATCGAACGCCGCTGTCCTGACCGAATACCGTGGGCTCACAGTTGCACAGATCAAGCAGCTGCGTGTTTCTCTCGGCCAGGACACCAAGTTCTCGGTCGTCAAGAACACCCTGACCGCCATTGCAGCCAAGGAAGCCGGCGTCGAAGCATTCGACGGCCAGCTTGCCGGCCCCACTGCAATCGCGTTCATCAAGGGTGACGCAGTTGCCGCTGCCAAGAGCCTGACGGATTTCGCCAAGACCAACAAGCAGCTGGTTATCAAGACCGGTTACTTCGAGGGCAAGGCACTGAACGCCAGCGAGGTTGCCGCACTGGCAGCACTCGAGTCCCGTGAGCTGCAGCTCGCCAAGGTTGCAGGTGTCCTCAAGGCACCCGCCGCCGCTGCTGCACGCATCATTGACGCACTGCGCCTCAAGCTTGAAGAAGAGAACGGTGCACCGGCAGCTGCCGAGGCGCCTGCCGCTGAAGAATCTGCTGATGCTTCAGCCGAAGCAGTAGCCGAAGCTCCCGCAGCTGACGCTCCCGCAGCCGAAGAGAACTAATTCTCTTCACCCCACCAGACTCCGGTGTGACGCGTGGCTCCGTGCCGCTGAACACCACAACAGGAAGGACGCCTACCATGGCGAAGCTCAGCAACGAAGAGCTCATTGAAGCTTTCAAGGAACTGACCATCATCGAGCTCTCCGAGTTCGTCAAGCTCTTCGAAGAGACCTTCGAAGTTACCGCTGCTGCTGTAGCTGTTGCTGGCCCCGCCGGCGCTGCTGCAGAAGAGGTTGAAGAGAAGACCGACTTCGATGTCGTCCTCGAATCTGCCGGCGAAAAGAAGATCGCAGTGATCAAGGAAGTTCGCGCCATCACCTCCCTCGGCCTCAAGGAAGCCAAGGACCTGGTTGACAGCGCACCCAAGGCTGTTCTCGAAGGCGCCACCAAGGAAGCTGCCGAGAAGGCCAAGGAGCAGCTCGAGGCTGCAGGCGCTACCGTTACCCTCAAGTAACAACGCCTTTTCCTTTGAAAGCCCCGTCCACGTTTGTGGGCGGGGCTTTCTGCGTTCCAGCGCTACTTAGTTGGGGCGGGACGGATCAGGCGGGATCGCTGATATCCGCGACGACGGCGTGCAGCGCGCCCGTGAGGGCATCGGCGTCCACAAAGGCGCTGTAGCCGTGCGCCCCTGCGCCCATGGAAATCCGCCGGCCCCTGATGGTGGCATCGGCGTACACCGGCCACTCGTTGGTGCTGCCAAGCGGGGTGATGGTGCCGCGTTCATAGCCGGTTGCGACCAGCGCCACGTCCGCGGTCGGCAGCTAAAGCTTGTTGACGCCCACAAGGTTCCGCAGCTTGGGCCAGGAAATCTGGCGGTCACCGGGGATCAGCGCAAAGAGGAACGAGCCGTCCTTGTGCTTGACCACCAGCGACTTCACGATGTCCGCGGGCGTGATGCCCAGGATGCCGGCCGCCTCTTCCAGGCTTTTCGCAGCCGGCCTTTCCACTACGTCCACCTGCAGTCCCCGGGCTGCGGCGTCGGAAAGGAACCTGTCCCTGCCGGCGCCGCCTTGAGGCAGAGTGCCCGCCCCGGTTTCGTCTCCCATCAGTCGCGGTACAGCAGGAGCGCTTCGCCCTGCCCGCCGCCGCCGCACAGGGACACTGCTGCCTTGCCCGTTCCGCGCCGCTTGAGTTCGTGTGCGGCGTGCGCTGCCAGGCGGGCGCCGGATGCGCCGATGGGATGGCCCAGTGCGATGGCACCGCCATGGATGTTGCACTTCTCCAAGGGGTAGTCCAGGTCCTGCAGCGACTGCACTGCCACGGATCCGAACGCTTCATTGATCTCGATGAAGTCCAGGTCCGCGGTGGTCCAGCCCGCACGGCCAAGGGCGTTCAGGATGGCGTTGGACGGCTGGGAATGCAGCGAGTTGTCCGGCCCGGCAACCTGGCCCGGCTTGCCGACGACTGCCAGGTATTCCAGCCCGTGTTCCTCGGCAAAGGCGCGGGAAGCCAGGACCAGGGCGGCGGCGCCGTCGGACAGGGGAGAGGAGTTGCCGGCGGTAATGGTGCCGTCCGTGACGAAGGCAGCCCGCAGCCCGGCCAGGGACTCAACGGAGGCGTTGGGGCGGACCCCCTCATCCGTGGAGACAACCAGCGGATCGCCCTTGCGCTGCTTCACGCTAAGGGGCACGATCTCGTCGTCGAACGTGCCGTTCTTGGCCGCCAGCGCCGCGCGCTGGTGCGACTGGGCGGCGACGTTGTCCTGGGACGTCCTGTCGATGCCCAGCGCAAGGTTACGGGTCTCGGTGGACAGGCCCATTGACTGGCCGTCAAAGGCATCGGTGAGTCCATCGTGCGCAGCAACGTCCAGGGCCTGGATGGCGCCGTAGGTCCACCCCTGCCGCGACCCGGGCAGCAGGTGCGGTGCCCGGGTCATGGACTCCTGACCGCCCGCCACCACCACGGACGCCTCCCCGCCGCGGATCATGCGGGCGGCGTCGATGACCGCCGTCAGCCCTGAGAGGCAGACCTTGTTCACGGTCACGGCCGGAACATTCCAGCCGATTCCGGCGCTGATGGAGCTTTGCCGTGCGGGGTTCTGCCCGGCGCCTGCCTGGAGCACCTGTCCCATAATGACGGCGTCCACCTGGCCTGCGTCTACACCGCTGGCCTCCAGCGCTGCCTTGATGGCGTGCGCGCCGAGATCGACGGCAGTAAAGCTCGCCAGCTGCCCGTTGATCCGGCCCTGCGGAGTACGGACTGCTGCAAGTATGACAACGTCAGTGTTGTCTGCGGAGTTGCCCATGTGTATCTCTTCCGATCTGTTCCGTTGTAGGCCACCAAGGCTATCGTGACGCTCGTCACCCAACTATTCAAACGCCCCGGCCGCTATGTGCATTCCGGCAGGGTCCGGCTTCGCGGACTGCGGGAAGCCGCCTTGGAAGTCGCCGCGAGCCAGTCCGCAAAACCGGTGCTTGCAATCGCGACGGATGTGGGGTAGACATGTAGGTTATTTTGCCGTATCGTAGATATTTGCGTCTTCCCTGTTTACCTTCAGCCTTCATATAGCGGTGGGCTTTCGCCTGGCAGCTGGCAATCAACGTGCCGTCAACAACGTCACAGCATAGTCAGCACCGGCCCCGGGTCATATAGCGGAACCGGATGGTAGCACTGCGGAGCATTCCGCAGGGTGCACAGCGGGGGAGATCTGAAAACGCCTGAAGGTCTGTGGAAGGATCCCTCTTGGTCGCCTCGAGCACCTCTAATAACGAAACCGCTAACACCGCCGACAGCACTGATGGTGCCACTCGCCGGCTCTCATTCGCAAAGATTCACGAACCCCTTGACGTTCCGAATCTGCTTGCCCTCCAGACGGACAGCTTCGACTGGCTGGTCGGAAACGAACGCTGGCAGGCACGCGTAGCGAAGGCCGTCGAAGAAAACGATCTTAGCGTCGCCACCACGTCCGGTCTCTCGGACATCTTCGAAGAGATCTCCCCGATTGAAGACTTCCAGGGCACCATGTCCCTGAGCTTCTCCGATCCGGAGTTCGCTGACCCGAAGTACACCATGGCCGAGTGCAAGGACCGGGACGCAACGTACTCGGCTCCGCTGTACGTCAAGGCCGAGTTCATGAACAACAACACGGGCGAAATCAAGCAGCAGACCGTGTTCATGGGCGACTTCCCGCTGATGACCGAGAAGGGCACCTTCGTGGTCAACGGCACCGAGCGTGTCGTCGTCTCCCAGCTGGTCCGTTCCCCGGGCGCCTACTTCGAGCGTGCCGCCGACAAGACCAGCGACAAGGACATCTTCACTGCGAAGATCATCCCGTCCCGCGGCGCCTGGTTCGAGCTCGAAATCGACAAGCGTGACCAGGTCGGCGTTCGCCTCGACCGCAAGCGCAAGCAGTCCGTCACCGTCCTGCTGAAGGCCCTTGGCTGGACCGAAGGCCAGATCCTCGAAGAGTTCGGCCAGTACGACTCCATGCGGGCAACCCTGGAGAAGGACGCCACCGAAACCCGCGAAGACGCATTGCTGGACATCTACCGGAAGCTGCGCCCGGGCGAGCCGCCCACCGTTGAGGCTGCCCAGTCCCTGCTGGACAACCTGTACTTCAACTCCAAGCGCTACGATCTGGCCAAGGTTGGCCGCTACAAGATCAACCGCAAGCTTGGCATCGACCGCTCCCTTGGCGACAAGGAAGCTTCGGTCCTGCACGTTGAAGACATCGTTGCCATGATCAAGTTCCTCGTCGCGCTGCACGCCGGCGAGAAGACCACCAAGGGCATCCGCGATGGCCAGGAAGTGGACCTGCGCGTCGAAATCGACGACATCGACCACTTCGGCAACCGCCGCATCCGCGCCGTCGGCGAGCTCATCGAGAACCAGGTCCGCACCGGCCTGTCCCGTATGGAGCGCGTTGTCCGCGAGCGTATGACCACTCAGGACGTTGAGGCCATCACGCCGCAGACCCTGATCAACATCCGCCCCGTGGTCGCAGCGATCAAGGAGTTCTTCGGAACTTCCCAGCTGTCGCAGTTCATGGACCAGAACAACCCGCTCTCGGGCCTGACCCACAAGCGCCGCCTGTCGGCCCTTGGCCCCGGTGGCCTCTCCCGTGACCGCGCCGGCATGGAAGTCCGTGACGTGCACCCGTCCCACTACGGACGTATGTGCCCCATCGAAACCCCTGAAGGCCCGAACATCGGTCTGATCGGTTCGCTGGCATCGTACGGACGCATCAACCCGTTCGGCTTCATCGAGACGCCGTACCGCCTGGTCAAGAACGGCGTGGTTTCCGACGACGTCCAGTACCTGACGGCCGACGACGAGGCTGAGGTGCTGATCGCCCAGGCCAACGCGCCGCTGGACGAGAACAAGAAGTTCGCCGAGGACACCGTCCTGGTCCGTGCACGTGGTGGTGGAGGCGAGCCTGTCCTGGTTCCCGCCGAGGACGTCGAGTTCATGGACGTTTCCCCGCGCCAGATGGTGTCCGTGGCTACCGCCCTGATCCCGTTCCTCGAGCATGACGATGCAAACCGCGCACTCATGGGTGCCAACATGCAGCGCCAGGCCGTGCCGCTGGTCCGTTCCGAGGCTCCGTTCGTGGGCACCGGCATGGAGCGCGCTGCAGCCGTCGACGCCGGCGATGTCACCATCGCGAAGAAGGCCGGTGTGGTTACCGAGGTCTCCGCTGAGCTGGTCATCATGCTCAACGATGACGGCACGGAAACCAACTACCGCATCAACAAGTTCGCGCGCTCCAACCAGGGCAACTGCTACAACAACCGCGTCCTGGTAAACGAAGGCCAGCGCCTGGAAGTTGGCGGCATCATCGCCGACGGCCCGGCAACGGACCAGGGCGAGCTCGCCCTTGGTAAGAACCTGCTCGTGGCATTCATGTCATGGGAAGGCCACAACTTCGAGGACGCCATCATCCTCTCGCAGCGCATTGTTGCCGAGGACGTACTTTCCTCCATCCACATCGAGGAGCACGAGATTGATGCCCGCGACACCAAGCTTGGTGCCGAGGAAATCACCCGTGACATCCCCAACGTGTCCGAGGAAGTCCTTGGCGGCCTGGACGAGCGCGGCATCATCCACATCGGTGCCGAGGTTGAAGCAGGGGACATCCTGGTCGGAAAGGTCACCCCGAAGGGTGAAACCGAGCTGACCCCGGAAGAGCGCCTGCTGCGCGCCATCTTCGGTGAGAAGTCCCGCGAAGTCCGCGACACCTCCCTCAAGGTGCCCCACGGCGAGTCCGGTACCGTCATCGGCGTGCGCGTCTTCGACCGCGACAACGACGACGAGCTGCCCCCGGGCGTGAACCAGCTGGTCCGCGTCTACGTGGCTGCCAAGCGCAAGATCACCGACGGCGACAAGCTCGCCGGCCGCCACGGCAACAAGGGTGTTATCTCCAAGATCCTTCCGATCGAGGACATGCCCTTCCTTGCCGACGGCACCCCCGTTGATATCGTCCTGAACCCGCTGGGTGTCCCGGGCCGTATGAACGTGGGCCAGGTGCTCGAAACGCACCTCGGTTGGGTTGCCAAAACCGGTTGGAAGATCGAAGGCGAGCCCGAGTGGGTCAAGCAGCTGCCGAACCTGCCGCGCGAAAGTGGCCAGACCACTGTTGCAACGCCGGTGTTCGACGGCGCCCGCGAAGAGGAAATCACGGGCCTGCTGGACTCCACCAACGTGACCCGTGACGGCCAGCGCCTGATCGACTCCTCCGGCAAAACCCGTCTGTTCGACGGCCGCTCCGGCGAGCCGTTCCCGGATCCGATCTCGGTCGGCTACATGTACATCCTGAAGCTCCACCACCTGGTGGACGACAAGATCCACGCGCGCTCCACCGGCCCGTACTCCATGATCACGCAGCAGCCGCTGGGTGGTAAGGCACAGTTCGGTGGCCAGCGCTTCGGTGAAATGGAAGTGTGGGCGCTCGAAGCTTACGGCGCCGCCTACACGCTCCAGGAACTCCTCACGATCAAGTCTGATGACATCCATGGTCGTGTGAAGGTCTACGAAGCCATCGTCAAGGGCGAGAACATCCCCGAGCCAGGTGTTCCCGAGTCCTTCAAGGTCTTGATCAAGGAAATGCAGTCGCTGTGCCTGAACGTGGAAGTCCTCTCCACGGACGGAACCACAATTGAAATGCGTGACTCTGATGACGCAGTCTTCACCGCTGCGGAAGAACTGGGCATCGATCTGTCTCGTGCAGAGCCCAGTTCGGTAGAAGAGGTTTAGCAGGGGACTTGCGACGGCGGGTTCGCACCCGCCGGAGCAAGTCACCTCCCTCTTCCCGTAACCCAAGACTTCAGAATTTAGAGAACAAGAGAGAACAGGGACCATATGTCCAGCGAATCCTCCTTCGGCCTCATGCAAATCGGCCTCGCAACCGCGGAAGACATCCGCGGCTGGTCTTACGGCGAGGTTAAGAAGCCGGAAACCATCAACTACCGCACCCTCAAGCCCGAGAAGGACGGACTCTTCTGCGAGAAGATCTTCGGCCCGTCCCGGGACTGGGAGTGCTACTGCGGCAAGTACAAGCGCGTGCGCTTCAAGGGCATCATCTGCGAGCGTTGTGGCGTTGAAGTCACCCGCGCAAAGGTCCGCCGCGAACGCATGGGCCACATTGAGCTGGCTGCTCCCGTCACGCACATCTGGTACTTCAAGGGTGTTCCCTCCCGTCTGGGCTACCTCCTTGACCTGGCACCGAAGGACCTCGAAAAGGTCATCTACTTCGCTGCCTACATGATCACCAGCGTTGACGAAGCTGCCCGCCACGAGGAACTGCCCAACCTGCAGGTTGAGCACGACATCGAGAAGAAGCAGCTCATCGACAACCGCGACTCCGACATCGCGGCGATCGCCCGCGACCTCGAAGGCGAAATTGCCCGCCTTGAGGGTGAAGGCGCGAAGGCTGCCGACAAGAAGAAGGCCCGCGACTCCGCCGACCGCCAGATGGCCAACGTGCGCAAGCGTGCCGACGCCGATATCGAGCGCCTCGAGCAGGTCTGGGACCGCTTCAAGAACCTCAAGGTCGCAGACCTCGAGGGTGACGAAGGCCTGTACCGCGAGCTTCGCGACCGCTACGGCATGTACTTCGAAGGCTCCATGGGTGCCGAAGCCATCAAGAAGCGTCTTGAAAACTTCGACATGCAGGCCGAGTCGGACCTGCTGCGCGACATCATCGCCAACGGTAAGGGCCAGCGCAAGACCCGTGCCCTCAAGCGCCTGAAGGTGGTCAACGCGTTCCTGACCACCAACAACAGCCCGCTTGGCATGGTCCTCGACGCCGTCCCGGTGATCCCGCCGGAACTGCGCCCCATGGTCCAGCTGGACGGCGGCCGCTTCGCGACCTCTGACCTGAACGACCTGTACCGCCGTGTGATCAACCGCAACAACCGCCTCAAGCGACTGCTTGACCTGGGTGCTCCGGAGATCATCGTCAACAACGAGAAGCGCATGCTTCAGGAAGCTGTTGACAGCCTCTTCGACAACGGCCGCCGCGGCCGTCCGGTCACCGGACCGGGCAACCGTCCGCTGAAGTCCCTGAGCGACATGCTCAAGGGCAAGCAGGGCCGTTTCCGCCAGAACCTCCTCGGCAAGCGCGTCGACTACTCCGGCCGTTCGGTCATCGTCGTCGGCCCGCAGCTGAAGCTGCACCAGTGCGGTCTGCCCAAGCAGATGGCCCTGGAGCTCTTCAAGCCGTTCGTGATGAAGCGCCTGGTTGACCTCAACCACGCGCAGAACATCAAGTCGGCCAAGCGCATGGTTGAGCGTTACCGTCCGCAGGTTTGGGACGTGCTGGAAGAGATCATCACCGAACACCCGGTGCTGCTCAACCGTGCACCTACCCTGCACCGCCTCGGCATCCAGGCGTTCGAGCCGCAGCTTGTTGAAGGTAAGGCAATCCAGCTCCACCCGCTGGTTTGTGGCGCCTTCAACGCCGACTTCGACGGCGACCAGATGGCAGTGCACCTGCCGCTGAGCCCCGAAGCCCAGGCTGAAGCCCGCATCCTGATGCTGTCCTCGAACAACATCCTGAAGCCCTCCGACGGACGCCCGGTCACCCTGCCCTCGCAGGATATGATCATCGGCCTCTACCACCTGACCACCAAGCGTGCCGGTTCAGCTGGCGAAGGCCGCGTCTTCGCGTCGGTTTCGGAAGCCATCATGGCGTTCGACGCCCGCGAGCTGCACCTGAACTCGCAGGTCAAGATCCGCCTCGAAGGCTTCGTGCCCTACGCAGGCTGGGAAGCTCCGGAAGGCTGGGAGCAGGGTCAGCCTGCACTCGTCCAGACCTCCCTGGGTCAGGTGCTCTTCAACGAGACCCTGCCCGAGGACTACCCCTGGGTTGAGGCTGTGGCAGACAAGGGCGAGCTGTCCCGCATCGTCAACGACCTCGCCGAGCGCTACCCCAAGGTTGTCACCGCGGCAACGCTGGACAACCTGAAGGATGCCGGTTTCTACTGGGCCACCCGTTCAGGCGTCACGGTCGCCATCTCGGACATCGAGGTTCCGGCCGCAAAGCCGCAGATCCTCGCCGGCTACGAGGAGCGGGCCGCCAAGATCCAGGGCCAGTACGACAAGGGCCTGATCGACGACGACGAGCGTCGCCAGGAACTGATCGAGATCTGGAACAAGGCAACCAACGAGATCGCCCAGGCAATGCGCGACAGCCTGTCGCCGATGAACACCATCAACCGCATGGTGTCCTCCGGTGCACGTGGTAACTGGATGCAGGTTCGCCAGATCGCGGGTATCCGTGGCCTGGTGGCCAACCCGAAGGGTGAAATTATTCCCCGTCCCATTAAGTCCTCCTACCGTGAGGGCCTGTCGGTTCTGGAATACTTCATCGCCACGCACGGTGCCCGTAAGGGTCTGGCTGACACCGCGCTGCGTACCGCCAACTCGGGTTACCTGACCCGTCGTCTGGTGGACGTGTCCCAGGACGTCATCGTCCGCGAGGAGGACTGCGGCACTGAGCGTGGCCTGGTCACGCCCATCGCCGTCGCCGATTCCAACGGTGAGCTGGTACTGGACGAGAACGTCGAAAACAGCGCTTACGCACGTACGCTGGCTGTCGACGTCGTGGACTCCGAGGGCAACGTTCTCGCAGCCGCCGGCACCGACTGCGGTGACGTAGTCATTGCCGAGCTGTTCGCGGCGGGCATCACCGAGGTCAAGGTCCGCTCCGTACTCACCTGTGAGTCCAGCGTCGGCACCTGCGCCCTGTGCTACGGCCGTTCGCTTGCCACCGGCAAGACCGTGGACATCGGTGAAGCCGTGGGCATCATCGCTGCACAGTCCATCGGTGAGCCCGGTACCCAGCTGACCATGCGTACGTTCCACACCGGTGGTGCAGTTTCTGCCAGCGGTGGCGACGACATCACCCAGGGTCTGCCCCGTATCCAGGAGCTCTTCGAAGCCCGTACTCCCAAGGGTGTTGCGCCGATTGCAGAAGCAGCCGGCCGCATTACCATCGAAGAGTCCGAGCGACAGATGCGCCTGGTCATCACGCCCGATGACGGAACTGAAGAGATCGCCTACCCGGTCCTGCGCCGTTCACGCCTGCTGATCGAGGATGGCGACCACGTCACCGTCGGCCAGAAGCTGATCAACGGACCCGTGGATCCCAAGCAGGTCCTGCGCATCATGGGTCCCCGTGCGGCACAGAAGTTCCTGGTGGACGAGGTCCAGGGCGTGTACCGCAGCCAGGGCATCGGTATCCACGACAAGCATGTCGAGGTTATCGTTCGCCAGATGCTGCGCCGCGTCACGGTCATCGAGTCCGGCGAATCGGACCTGCTGCCCGGCGAGCTCGCCGAGCGCAGCCGCTTCGAGGACGCCAACCGCCGTGTTGTGTCCGAGGGCAAGGCTCCGGCTTCCGGACGTCCTGAGCTCATGGGCATCACCAAGGCGTCGCTGGCCACCGAGTCCTGGCTGTCCGCAGCTTCCTTCCAGGAGACCACCCGCGTCCTGACGCAGGCGGCCATGGAAGGCAAGAGCGATCCGCTGCTCGGCCTCAAGGAAAACGTCATCATCGGTAAGCTGATCCCGGCCGGCACGGGCCTCCCGCGCTACACCGAGGTCACCGTCGAGCCCACTGAAGAAGCAAAGGCCAACCTGTTCACCGGCCCCAGCGCATTCAGTGACTTCTCGTACGACACCCTGGGCGGCGACGGAGCTCCTGAGTTCCACGCCATCCCGCTGGATGACTACGACCTGGGCAACGACTTCCGGTAAGAGCCCGTAGGAAGGCCCCGTTTCCTCTGCTTTAGTTCTGCAGGGGGACGGGGCCTTTCGTATACACCCGATTAAGGCTTGGGATCAAGCCGTGTTAGACTTTTTGTAATTGTTCTATGTGGCAGTGGATGAAGGCCGCCGCAGCATCATTTTGGTTTTGTTCTCATGATGCTGGGTGTGAGCTTGTTTCCGGGTTGCGGGCTAGGTGCGCAACGAATGCCACTTTTTTGCACGCCTAGGCACAGTTCGAGACGCCAGGGCTGCAGGGACAACGCCAAAACCGATGCAGTGACGGCTGACGCCCGAATGCCCCGGTAGAGATCAAACCAACGGAGAACACGAGAGTGCCTACGATTAACCAGCTGGTCCGCAAGGGCCGCACGCCTAAGGTCAAAAAGACCAAGGCTCCCGCGCTTAACGGCAGCCCGATGCGCCGCGGTGTTTGCACCCGCGTTTACACCACCACCCCGAAGAAGCCGAACTCGGCCCTCCGTAAGGTGGCACGTGTGCGTCTCAACGGCGGCGTGGAAGTCACCGCTTACATCCCCGGTGTAGGCCACAACCTGCAGGAGCACTCCATTGTGCTCGTTCGCGGCGGTCGCGTAAAGGACCTCCCGGGTGTCCGCTACAAGATCGTCCGTGGCGCCCTCGATACCCAGGGTGTCAAGAACCGTAAGCAGGCCCGCAGCCGCTACGGCGCAAAGATGGAGAAGAAGTAATATGCCTCGCAAGGGTCCGGCCCCCAAGCGGCCGCTCGTACTAGATCCCGTTTACGGCTCCCCGCTGGTCACCCAGCTCATCAACAAGGTGCTCGTTGACGGCAAGAAGTCCACGGCAGAGCGCATCGTCTACGGTGCCCTCGAAGGCGCACGCGCCAAGTCCGGCGGCGACCCCGTAGCAGCCCTCAAGAAGGCCATGGACAACGTCAAGCCTTCCCTCGAGGTCCGCTCACGCCGCGTCGGCGGCGCCACCTACCAGGTTCCGGTTGAGGTCAAGCCGGGCCGCTCCACCGCACTCGCCCTGCGCTGGCTGGTTGGCTACTCCAAGGCCCGCCGCGAAAAGACGATGACCGAGCGCCTCCAGAACGAAATCCTGGATGCCTCCAACGGTCTCGGTGCCGCTGTGAAGCGTCGCGAAGACACCCACAAGATGGCCGAGTCCAACAAGGCCTTCGCACACTACCGCTGGTAATACTTCCCGTACGCCGCCGGCCCTTCCAGGCCGGCGGCGAACGTGTAGTCCATCCGAAAGGGAGACACCGTGGCACAGGACGTGCTTACCGACCTTAGTAAGGTCCGCAACATCGGCATCATGGCCCACATTGATGCCGGCAAGACCACCACCACCGAGCGCATCCTGTTCTACACGGGTGTGAACCACAAGATCGGCGAAACGCACGACGGCGCTTCGACCACTGACTGGATGGAACAGGAAAAGGAACGCGGCATCACCATCACGTCTGCCGCCGTGACCTGCTTCTGGGAAAACAACCAGATCAACATCATCGACACCCCCGGCCACGTTGACTTCACCGTTGAGGTTGAGCGCTCCCTGCGCGTCCTCGACGGCGCCGTCGCCGTCTTTGATGGCAAGGAAGGCGTTGAGCCGCAGTCCGAGACCGTCTGGCGCCAGGCTGACAAGTACAACGTTCCGCGCATCTGCTTCGTCAACAAGATGGACAAGCTCGGTGCCGACTTCTACTTCACCGTAGACACCATCATCAGCCGCCTGGGCGCCAAGCCGCTCGTTATGCAGCTGCCCATCGGTGCCGAGAACGACTTCATCGGCGTCGTGGACCTGCTCTACATGCGCGCACTGGTGTGGCCCGGCGATGCCAAGGGTGACGTCACCATGGGTGCGAAGTACGAGATCCGCGAGATCCCGGCTGACCTCCAGGAAAAGGCCGAAGAGTACCGCGCAAACCTCGTTGAGACGGTTGCAGAGTCCTCCGAGGAACTCATGGAGAAGTACCTCGAGGGTGAAGAAATCTCGATCGACGAGCTCAAGGCCGGCATCCGCAAGATGACGATCAACTCCGAGCTCTACCCGATCTTCTGCGGTTCCGCCTTCAAGAACCGCGGCGTTCAGCCCATGCTCGATGCAGTTGTGGACTACCTGCCGAACCCGCTCGACGTCCCCCCGATGGTCGGCCACGATCCCCGCGACGAAGAGAAGGAACTGACCCGCAAGCCTTCCTCCGAAGAGCCGTTCTCCGCACTGGCCTTCAAGATTGCTGCGCACCCGTTCTTCGGCCAGCTCACCTTCATCCGCGTGTACTCCGGTCACGTGGAAGCAGGCGCCCAGGTGGTTAACTCCACCAAGGGCAAGAAGGAGCGCATTGGCAAGCTGTTCCAGATGCACGCCAACAAGGAAATGCCTGTTGAGGGCGCAACCGCCGGCCACATCTACGCAGCGATCGGTCTGAAGGACACCACCACGGGTGACACCCTGTGTGATTCCAGCAACCAGATCGTTCTCGAGTCCATGAGCTTCCCGGAGCCCGTGATCTCGGTTGCCATCGAGCCGAACACCAAGGGTGACCAGGAGAAGCTCTCCACGGCCATCCAGAAGCTCTCCGCTGAGGACCCCACCTTCCAGGTGTCCCTCAACGAAGACACCGGCCAGACCATCATCGCCGGCATGGGCGAGCTCCACCTGGACATCCTGGTGGACCGCATGCGCCGCGAATTCAAGGTTGAGGCAAACGTGGGCAAGCCCCAGGTTGCTTACCGCGAAACCATCAAGCGCGCCGTCGAACGCCACGACTACACGCACAAGAAGCAGACCGGTGGTTCGGGTCAGTTCGCAAAGATCCAGATCGCCATCGCGCCGATGGACACCTCGGAAGGCGAGCTGTACGAGTTCGAGAACAAGGTCACCGGTGGCCGCGTTCCCCGCGAGTACATCCCGTCCGTTGACGCTGGTATCCAGGACGCACTGAACGACGGCGTCCTGGCCGGATACCCTGTTGTGGGCATCAAGGCCACGCTGATTGACGGCGCGTACCACGATGTTGACTCGTCAGAAATGGCGTTCAAGATCGCCGGCCGTATGGCTTTCAAGGAAGCTGCACGCAAGGCGAACCCGGTTCTGCTCGAACCGCTGATGGATGTCGAGGTCCGCACCCCTGAGGAATACATGGGTGAAGTTATCGGTGACCTCAACTCCCGCCGTGGCCAGATGCAGTCCATGGAAGATGCACAGGGCGTCAAGGTCATCCGTGCGCACGTTCCGCTGTCCGGCATGTTCGGCTACATCGGTGACCTGCGTTCGAAGACCCAGGGCCGCGCTGTGTACTCCATGACGTTCAACAGCTACGCGGAGGTCCCGAAGGCAGTTGCCGACGAGATCATCCAGAAGACCCGCGGCGAATAGTCTTCGGACGCTCGCAGCGAACAAACTCGGGTGTGCTTCCGTTTGACGGAGGCCCGCCTGGTGCAGGTGGCCGGGTACGGCCGGATTCATCCGGACAAGCCGGACTCCGGCCATCTGCACGAACAGGCTCGAGGGGCTAGTATTAGTTCCTGAATCTGCAATTTCACCATTCCAAAGCCCCCCAAGTAGACTTACCTGAGTTTCCGCCGCGACAAGCGCGGCTGAAGGGTATGTCATTTGAAAACGTTCTAGGAGGAACCTGTGGCAAAGGCAAAGTTCGAGCGGACTAAGCCGCACGTTAACATCGGCACCATTGGTCACGTTGACCACGGTAAGACGACGTTGACGGCCGCCATTTCCAAGGTGCTGTACGACAAGTACCCGACCCTCAACGAGAAGCGTGACTTCGCGTCGATTGACTCTGCTCCCGAAGAGCGTCAGCGCGGCATTACCATCAACATCTCGCACGTTGAGTACCAGACCGAAAAGCGCCACTACGCACACGTAGACGCTCCCGGTCACGCTGACTACATCAAGAACATGATCACCGGCGCTGCCCAGATGGACGGTGCAATCCTCGTGGTTGCCGCCACTGACGGCCCGATGGCTCAGACCCGCGAGCACGTTCTGCTCGCCCGCCAGGTTGGTGTTCCCTACCTGCTGGTCGCGCTGAACAAGTCCGACATGGTTGACGATGAGGAACTGCTGGACCTCGTTGAAATGGAAGTTCGTGAGCTGCTCAGCTCGCAGGGCTTCGATGGCGACGAAGCACCGGTTGTCCGCGTTTCCGGCCTGAAGGCACTGGAAGGCGACCCGGAGTGGGTCAAGTCCGTTGAGGACCTGATGGCTGCTGTTGACGAGTCCGTTCCGGACCCCGTACGTGACCGTGACAAGCCGTTCCTCATGCCTATCGAGGACGTCTTCACCATCACCGGCCGTGGCACCGTTGTTACGGGCCGCGCCGAGCGTGGAACCCTCGCCATCAACTCCGAGGTCGAGATCGTCGGCATCCGCCCGGTCCAGAAGACCACGGTTACCGGTATCGAGATGTTCCACAAGCAGCTCGACGAAGCATGGGCCGGCGAGAACTGTGGCCTCCTGCTCCGCGGTCTGAAGCGCGATGACGTAGAGCGTGGCCAGGTTGTCGTCAAGCCGGGTTCCATCACCCCGCACACCGACTTCGAGGCTAACGTCTACATCCTCTCCAAGGACGAAGGCGGACGTCACAACCCGTTCTACTCCAACTACCGCCCGCAGTTCTACTTCCGTACCACGGACGTAACCGGCGTTATCACCCTGCCCGAGGGCACGGAAATGGTTATGCCTGGCGACAACACTGAGATGACCGTTGCGCTCATCCAGCCCATCGCCATGGAAGAGGGCCTCGGCTTCGCAATCCGCGAAGGCGGCCGCACCGTTGGTTCAGGACGCGTTACCAAGATCAACAAGTAATTCCGGTTGAACTGAAGAACAGCCCCGCTGCTACTGCAGCGGGGCTGTTCTCTTTGGTTAACCCCTCCCTGATACTGTTGCTGGACCGAAAGGAGTTCATTATGGGATGGCTTATTTTTTTGATCATCGCGGTTGTTGTGGTCGCCGGTGTGTTCTGGGCCAAGAAGCACTTCCGCAACGAGATTGACCGCGCCAAGCGGATTAACCGGGCAAACAAAAACCAGTAGTGGCGCGGGGCGGGATGGCTAACCTGCCAGGGCCCTCCGTGCCTTGCTGAGCGACTGGTACCAGTAGAAGGACTGTTTAGGCGTACGCTCCAGCGTTTCAAAGTCCACATGCACCAGGCCGAAGCGCTGCGAGTAGCCTGCCGCCCACTCGAAATTGTCCATTAGGGTCCACACGTAATAGCCGCGCAGGTCCACGCCCGAGGCCGCCCCGCCGGGCGAGGTGGCCTCCAGCGCCGCGCGCAGGTGCGAAGCGATGTAGTTCATCCGCTCCTCGTCCTGGACAGGTCCGGAGACCTGGTCAGGCTCAGGGAAACTCGCTCCGCCTTCGGTGATGTAGACCGGCGGGAGCGCGTCACCGTACCGGTCTTGCAGTTCCTTCAGCTGGACACCCAAATGGTCTGGAGCCACGGGCCAGCCGAATCCGGTGCTGTCGTACTCCGGGTAGCCCACCTCATGGAAGGGGAGCCGGGCTACAGCCTTGTGTGTATTGGCTGGAATCGGCGTCACGCCGCGGCCGATGGCAACCTTCACCGGGAAGTAGTAGTTGAGCCCATAGAAATCGAGCGGCTGATTGATGGTCCGCATGTCGGCGTCGGAGATCCTGCCTATTGAGCGCAGCCACGGCCTGGCATACAGCGGCAGGCTGGGGCAGCGGCCCAGCAGGACCGGATCGGCGTAGATCCTGTTCATGAGCAGGTCGTACAGCTTCGCCACCAGCCTGTCCCCGACCTTCCGGCTGGCAGGCCGGACTGGTGAGTGGAGGTTGGTGACACCAACGTCTCCTTTGACCCCGGCAGCACGCAGGGCCTGTGCGCCGAGGCCGTGGGCCAGGAGTTGGTGGTGGATGGCCGGCAGGGCGTCGAACATCAGGGTGTGGCCGGGAGCATGGACGCCAAGGGCGTAACCATTCAAAGTCACCGACAGTGGTTCGTTCAGGGTGACCCACTGCGCTACCCGGTCGCCATAGCGTTCGCCGGCTGCAGCGGCGTAGTCGCCGAACCGCTCAGCTGTCTCACGGTTCATCCAGCCCCCGCCCTGTTCCAGCGGCAGCGGGGTATCCCAGTGGTAGAGGGTGGCCATCGGGGAGATGCCGGCAGCGAGCAGCTGGTCGATCAGCCGGTCATAGAAGTCCAGCCCCTCCGCGTTCAGGTTTCCCCGGCCGTCGGGCTGGATCCTCGGCCAGGACAGCGAGAAGCGGTAGGAGTCCACGCCGAGCTCCTGGAGAAGGGCGATGTCCTCCGGCAGGCGGTTATAGTGGTCGCAGGCCACAGCGGGGGAGTGCCCGTCCATGATGCTGCCCGGCTTCTCGGCGAAGGCGTCCCAGCCGGAAGGGCCCCGGCCTCCCTGGGTAAGGGCTCCTTCGATCTGGAAGGCTGCGGCCGCCACACCCAGGGTGAACGACGGCGGCATGCGGCTGGCCAGTTCTGTCACGGATTCGGTGCTCTCCAGCGTCATGCCCCTATCATCCATTCGGGCGTACCCGTTGGCAATGACCCAGCCACGGTGCCGGTGGAAAGGGCCAATTCGCTTCTGGCGCTAAATTCCGGCATACTAGATGAGTTGTTCAAGCGCTCTTTCGCGTCCCGATCCGGATAATGCCGGGTGCCAGGGTCCAAGTAGGAGCCCAAACATAACCCACTCCCCATGGAATTGCGGACGAGTACGCGCAGAAAGCGCGACACGCCCGACCGCGGGGGTCGGTTGCGCCGGCAGGTTGAGGAACCCGGATTTATCCGGATTCAGCTTGTGCGGCGGGTGGTAGTTACGACTTCAAATGCTTCGGCAGCCGCACAACAGTAAGTGAACAGGGCAGCCCTAATCAGGGGAAGCACAGACTGAAAGAGAGTCAGGCGACATGGCGGGACAAAAAATCCGCATCCGGCTGAAGTCATACGACCACGAGGTCATTGACGTTTCAGCACGGAAGATCGTTGAGACGGTCACGCGCGCAGGCGCAACTGTAGTTGGCCCCGTGCCGCTGCCGACGGAGAAGAACGTTTACTGCGTAATCCGCTCTCCGCACAAGTACAAGGACAGCCGCGAGCACTTTGAAATGCGCACGCACAAGCGTCTTATCGACATCATCGATCCCACGCCGAAGGCTGTTGACTCGCTTATGCGTCTCGACCTGCCGGCCGACGTGAACATCGAAATCAAGCTGTAGGGAGGTGCTGAGAGACTATGACCGCAACCCGTAACGTAAAGGGCCTGCTGGGCACGAAGCTCGGCATGACCCAGGTCTGGGACGAGAACAACAAGCTCATCCCCGTCACTGTGGTCCAGGCAGATTCGAACGTCATCACCCAGCTGCGCAACGCAGAAGCTGATGGCTACGTAGCCGTTCAGATCGGCTACGGCCAGATCGATCCCCGCAAGGTCACCAAGCCGCTGGCTGGTCACTTTGAAAAGGCAGGCGTCACGCCTCGCCGCCACGTCGTCGAACTCCGTACCGCAGATGCTGCTGAGTACGAGCTGGGCCAGGAGCTCTCTGTAGAGGTCTTCGAAGCCGGCCAGAAGATCGACGTCATCGGCACCACCAAGGGTAAGGGCTTCGCCGGTGTTATGAAGCGTCACGGCTTCCACGGCGTTGGAGCTTCCCACGGTGCCCACAAGAACCACCGTAAGCCCGGTTCAATCGGTGGCGCATCCACCCCGAGCCGCGTCTTCAAGGGCATGAAAATGGCCGGCCGCATGGGCGCCGTTCGTCACACCACGCTGAACCTCACGGTCCACGCGGTTGACGTCGAGAAGTCGCTGCTCCTTATCAAGGGTGCCGTTCCCGGCGCCCGCGGCCAGGTCGTACTCGTACGCACCGCCGTGAAGGGAGCCTAGTCCAATGGCTAACACTGTCCAGGTTGACCTGCCCGCAGAGATCTTCGACGTTCAGACCAACGTGCCGCTGCTGCACCAGGTTGTCGTTGCCCAGCTCGCTGCTGCTCGCCAGGGTACCCACAAGACCAAGACCCGCGCTGAAGTTTCCGGTGCAGGACGCAAGCCGTTCAAGCAGAAGGGTACCGGCCGCGCCCGTCAGGGTTCCATCCGTGCTCCTCACATGACCGGCGGTGGCGTTGTCCACGGTCCCACACCGCGTGACTACAGCCAGCGCACCCCCAAGAAGATGATTGCTGCTGCACTGCGCGGCGCACTGTCTGACCGGGCGCGCAACGGACGCATCCACGTTGTTGCCGAACTGGTTGAGGGCGCCAAGCCTTCCGCCAAGACTGCACTTGCAACGCTGCGCGGCGTTTCCGACCGCAAGAACCTGCTGGTTGTCATCGAGCGCGCCAATGATGTTGCTGCACTGTCCGTGCGCAACCTCGCCGGTGTTCACGTTCTGTACGCAGACCAGCTGAACACCTACGACGTTCTCGTGTCTGATGACGTTGTCTTCACCAAGGCTGCCTACGAAGCATTCGTTGCCGGCAAGGCAGTGGCAAAGAACGAGGAGGATGCCAAGTGAGTGCAGCCACCATCAAGGATCCCCGCGACGTCGTGCTTGCGCCCGTCGTGTCGGAAAAGAGCTACGGCCTGATCGACGAGGGCAAGTACACCTTCCTGGTGGACCCCCGGTCGAACAAGACCGAGATCAAGCTGGCCGTGGAGAAAATCTTCTCCGTCAAGGTCGAATCGATCAACACCATCAACCGTGCCGGTAAGCGCAAGCGCACCAAATTCGGATGGGGTACCCGCAAGAACACCAAGCGTGCGATTGTCACCCTCAAAGAAGGCACTATCGACATCTTCGGCGGTCCGCTCGCGTAGCGGAGACCACTTTAACGAGGAAATAAATTATGGGAATCCGTAAATACAAGCCGACTACCCCGGGCCGTCGTGGCTCGAGCGTAGCGGACTTCATCGAAATCACGCGGTCGACGCCGGAAAAGTCGTTGGTACGTCCGTTGCCCAAAAAGGGCGGCCGTAACAACACCGGTAAGATCACCACCCGTCACAAGGGTGGCGGACACAAGCGCCAATACCGTCTGATCGACTTCCGTCGCCACGACAAGGACGGCGTTGACGCCCGCGTTGCTGAAATTGAGTACGATCCGAACCGTACGGCTCGCATCGCCCTCCTGCACTACGTTGATGGCACCAAGCGTTACATCATCGCCCCGAACAAGCTGTCCCAGGGTGACTTCGTAGAGGCAGGTGCCAACGCTGACATCAAGCCTGGCAACAACCTGCCCCTGCGCAACATCCCCGTGGGTACCGTTATCCACGCAGTTGAACTGCGTCCGGGTGGCGGCGCCAAGATGGGCCGCTCCGCCGGTGCATCCATCCAGCTCGTTGCCAAGGAAGGCCGCTTCGCCCAGCTGCGTCTGCCTTCCGGTGAAATCCGCAACGTTGACGTGCGCTGCCGCGCAACCGTCGGCGAGGTGGGCAACGCCGAGCAGTCGAACATCAACTGGGGCAAGGCCGGCCGTATGCGCTGGAAGGGCGTCCGCCCGACCGTCCGTGGTGTCGCCATGAACCCGGTTGACCACCCGCACGGTGGTGGCGAGGGCAAGACGTCCGGTGGACGTAACCCCGTCAACCCGAACGGTAAGCGGGAAGGCCGCACGCGCCGCCCGAACAAAGAGAGCGACAAGCTTATTGTGCGTCGCCGTCGTACTGGCAAGAACAAGCGATAGGAGCCTGGACACATGCCACGCAGCCTGAAAAAAGGTCCTTTCGTTGACCAGCACCTCTTTGTGAAGGTAGCCAGGGAAAACGAAAAGGGCACCAAGAACGTCATCAAGACCTGGTCCCGCCGTTCGATGATCATCCCCGACATGCTCGGGCACACGATCGCCGTACACGACGGACGCAAGCACATTCCGGTGTTTGTCACTGAGTCGATGGTCGGGCACAAGCTCGGCGAATTCGCTCCCACGCGGACATTCCGCGGCCATGTCAAGGACGACCGTAAGGGCAAGCGCCGCTAGGCGCCTGCACTTACGTCAAAGACGAGAGAAGGAAAGCAATGGAAGCCAAGGCAATTGCGCGCCACATCCGCGTAACGCCTATGAAGGCCCGGCGCGTCGTCAACCTTGTTCGTGGTTTGCAAGCGAATGAGGCTCTGGCAATTCTGAAGTTTGCCCCGCAGGCAGCTTCGGAGCCGGTATTCAAGGTAGTTCAGTCGGCAATCTCCAACGCCCGGGTCCTCGCGGACCGCGACGGCGTTGCGTTTGACGAAGGCGACCTCATCATCAGCGAAGCGTTTGTTGATGAAGGCCCGACCATGAAGCGGTTCCAGCCGCGTGCCCAGGGTCGTGCATTTCAGATCAAGAAGCGCACCAGCCACATCACCGTGGTAGTCGCTACCCCGGAGAAAGAGGAGGCTCGCTAAGTGGGACAGAAAGTAAACCCGCACGGGTTCCGACTCGGCATCACCACCGATCACGTATCGCACTGGTTCGCTGACAGCACCAAGGCCGGCCAGCGGTACAAGGACTTCGTTCGCGAAGACATCCGCATCCGCCAGCTCATGTCCACGGGCATGGAGCGCGCCGGTATCGCAAAGGTTGAGATCGAGCGCACCCGTGACCGTGTCCGCGTGGACATCCACACGGCCCGCCCGGGCATCGTCATCGGCCGCCGTGGAGCAGAAGCAGACCGCATCCGCGGCGAGCTCGAAAAGCTCACCGGCAAGCAGGTCCAGCTGAACATCCTCGAGGTCAAGAACCCCGAGATGGAAGCACAGCTTGTTGCCCAGGGCGTTGCTGAACAGCTGACTTCACGCGTGGCTTTCCGCCGCGCAATGAAGAAGGCCATGCAGTCCGCACAGCGTGCAGGTGCCAAGGGCATCCGTATCGCCTGCTCCGGTCGACTGGGTGGCGCTGAAATGTCCCGCTCGGAGTTCTACCGCGAAGGCCGTGTGCCCCTGCACACCCTCCGCGCGAACATCGACTACGGCTTCTACGAAGCCAAGACCACCTTCGGCCGCATCGGCGTGAAGGTCTGGATCTACAAGGGTGACGTCACCGCCAAGGAACTGGCCCAGCAGGCCGCTTCCGCCCCGTCCCGCGGCCGCGGTCCCAGCGACCGTCCGGGCCGTCCGGGTGGCGCTGACCGTGGTGACCGCCGCCGTCGCAACGACCGCCCGGCCGCTGACGCAGCTCCTGCTGCTGAAGCACCGGCAGTTGAGGCTGCACCTGCTGCAGCAGTAGAAGGAGGACAGGCTTAAATGCTTATCCCACGTCGAGTCAAGCACCGTAAGCAGCACCACCCGGGTCGTTCCGGCGCTGCTACGGGCGGCACCAAGGTCTCCTTCGGTGAGTACGGCATCCAGGCCCTGAGCCCGGCATACGTCACCAACCGTCAGATCGAGTCTGCACGTATCGCGATGACCCGCCACATCAAGCGTGGCGGTAAGGTCTGGATCAACATTTACCCGGACCGTCCCCTCACCAAGAAGCCTGCCGAAACCCGCATGGGTTCCGGTAAGGGTTCACCGGAATGGTGGGTCGCAAACGTCAAGCCGGGTCGGGTTCTCTTCGAGATCTCCGGCGTCGAAGAATCGGTAGCACGCGAGGCCCTGCGCCTGGCAATCCACAAGCTCCCGTTGAAGGCACGCATTCTGCGTCGCGAAGGTGGTGAATAGAAATGGCAGTAGGATCCAAGGATCTGGCTCCCGCACAGCTGGACGGTTTCGACAACGAGCGTCTCGTTGAAGAACTCCGCAAGGCCAAGGAAGAGCTGTTCAACCTGCGTTTCCAGTCCGCCACCGGACAGCTGGAGAACCACGGTCGGCTGCGCGCGGTAAAGAAGGACATCGCCCGCATCTACACCGTTCTCCGTGAGCGCGAGCTGGGCATTCGTGCCGAGGTTGCCGCACCGGTTGTGGAAGCCAAGGAAGAAAAGAAGTCCAAGAAGGCAGCAACCAAGAAGGCCGAAAAGGCTGAAACGGTTGAGACCGAGGAGGATGCCAAGTGAGTGAAAAGGACGAGAACGTGACCGAAACTGCTACCGCAGCAACGGCTGAGCAGCGCGGTTACCGCAAAACGCGTCGCGGCTACGTGGTCTCTGACAAGATGGAAAAGACCATCGTTGTTCAGGTTGAAGACCGCGTGAAGCACGCCCTGTACGGCAAGGTCATCCGCCGTACCTCCAAGGTCAAGGCACACGACGAAGAGAACACCGCCGGCATCGGCGACCTCGTTGTCATCGCCGAGACCCGTCCGCTGTCCGCCACCAAGAACTGGCGGCTCGTGGAAATCCTCGAGAAGGCCAAGTAGCACCTGCTGCTTCGGTATCCGGAACCCCTGCTCCCTTTGGGAGCGGGGGTTTCCGCTTTAACGGCGGAGCGTCACCCCGAACATGCCCTGGTGAGTGCACGACGGCGGCACGGCATCTTGGTGGGGGAGTGGCAGGCAGGGTGGGCGGAGAGGCTGCCGTGCGTAACGCCGTCGTCCGTCTTGCGGGGGAGCGCCGGCGGTGATATGGGGATGAGCGGAAAACGTGCTAAGATTTTGAGTTTGTATGGCGCCTTTCGTGCGCCGACATCTAACCTCGTAAACAAGCGTGCCACAGCATAGTGCCCCCTTGCGCCCAGGATCTCCTGGACCGGATGGGAGCAACTGCTTCTGGCACGGGAGTTTAGGCCTGGTCTGGCAAAATCCAGGCAGGTCAAGAGACACCCCGATCAACCGTTCCGCAAGGCTCATTCCGTAGGAAGATTTTCGGTCTGAGAACCGGCGCGACGCAAGGAGTAAATAGTGATTCAGCAGGAGTCGCGACTCAAGGTCGCCGACAACACGGGTGCTAAGGAAATCCTTACCATTCGCGTTCTCGGTGGATCTGGCCGTCGCTACGCAGGCATTGGCGACGTCATTGTCGCAACCGTCAAGGATGCAATCCCCGGCGGCAACGTAAAGAAGGGCGATGTTGTCAAGGCAGTCATCGTCCGTACCAAGAAGGAACGCCGCCGTGCGGATGGTTCCTACATCAAGTTTGACGAGAACGCAGCTGTGATCCTGAAGGCTGACGGTGACCCCCGCGGTACCCGTATCTTCGGACCGGTTGGTCGTGAACTTCGTGACAAGAAGTTCATGAAGATCGTTTCTCTGGCTCCGGAGGTGCTCTAGTCCATGGCTAAGATCAAAAAGGGTGACCTCGTTCAGGTCATCACTGGCGCCAAGGCTGAGCGTGGCGGCGACCGCGGCAAGCAGGGCAAGGTCCTGCGCGTGTTCCCCGAGACCAACCGCGTGCTGGTCGAAGGCATCAACCGCGTAACCAAGCACACCAAGGTCGGTCAGTCGCAGCGCGGCACCAAGACCGGTGGCATCGAGGTTGTTGAAGCTTCGATCCACATCTCCAACGTGGCTCTGGTTGACCCGTCCACCAAGAAGCCCACCCGCGTTGGCTTCCGCACCGAGACTGTTGAGCGCAATGGCGTCCAGCGCGAAGTGCGCGTCCGCGTGGCCAAGAGCTCAGGGAAGGACATCTAATGACTGAGACTCTCGAGACTCCGGCAACGAAGATCGTTCCTCGTCTGAAGACCAAGTACGCCGATTCCATCAAGAGCACGCTCATTGAGGAATTCAAGTACGAAAACGTCAACCAGGTTCCGCGCCTCGTGAAGGTCGTTGTGAACATGGGTGTTGGAGATGCCGCCAAGGACTCCAAGCTGATCGACGGCGCTGTCCGCGACCTCACCCAGATCACCGGCCAGAAGCCGCAGGTAACCAAGGCCCGCAAGTCCATCGCTCAGTTCAAGCTGCGCGAAGGCATGCCCATCGGTGCACACGCTACCCTGCGTGGAGACCGCATGTGGGAATTCCTGGACCGTCTGGTCAGCCTCGCACTGCCCCGTATCAGGGACTTCCGTGGTCTCTCCGGCAAGCAGTTCGACGGTAACGGCAACTACACCTTCGGTCTGACCGAGCAGGTTATGTTCCACGAGATCGACCAGGACAAGATCGACCGCGTCCGCGGTATGGACATCACGGTTGTCACCACTGCCAAGACCGATGACGAAGGCCGTGCGCTGCTCAAGGCGCTTGGTTTCCCGTTCAAGGCCGAAGACTAATCTAACTACGTAAAAGGTCCGGCGGTACGGCTTCTGACTCTGTTCAGGAAGCAAGTACCGCGGAAACCGTTATGAGGAAGGGCAAGAGCCCACCATGACAATGACAGATCCTGTCGCAGACATGCTTACGCGTCTGCGCAATGCAAACTCGGCATACCACGATTCCGTGTCCATGCCGTACAGCAAGCTCAAGGCACGCGTTGCTGACATCCTTAAGGCCGAAGGCTTCATTGCCAGCTGGAAGGAAGAAGACGCTGAGGTTGGCAAGAAGCTGACCATCGAGCTCAAGTTCGGACCGAACCGCGAGCGTTCAATCGCTGGTGTTCGTCGTATCTCCAAGCCGGGCCTGCGTGTTTACGCAAAGTCCACCAACCTGCCGCACGTGCTGGGTGGCCTGGGTGTCGCAATCCTGTCCACCTCTTCCGGCCTCCTGACTGACAAGCAGGCCGGCAAGAAGGGCGTGGGCGGCGAAGTCCTCGCTTACGTCTGGTAACGGGAAAGGAAGAGAATAATGTCACGTATTGGACGTCTCCCCATCACCGTTCCTGCCGGCGTTGAGGTCAAGGTTGACGGCTCTGTCGTCAGCGTCAAGGGTTCCAAAGGCGAGCTGAACCACACTGTGGCCAGCCCGATTGAGGTTTCCCTGGAAGCAGACACCCTGACTGTCGCCCGCCCGAACGACGAGCGCGCCTCCCGTTCACTCCACGGCCTGACCCGCACCCTGATCTCCAACATGATCGAGGGCGTTACCAAGGGCTACGAGAAGAAGCTTGAAATCGTTGGTACCGGTTACCGCGTTCAGGCCAAGGGATCTGACCTTGAGTTCGCTCTCGGTTACAGCCACCCGGTCAATGTCTCCGCACCGGACGGCATCACCTTTGCAGTTGAGACCCCGACCAAGCTCTCTGTTTCAGGAATCAACAAGCAGCAGGTCGGCGAGGTTGCTGCCAACATTCGCAAGCTGCGGAAGCCGGACCCCTATAAGGGCAAGGGCATCCGTTACGCCGGCGAAGTCATCCGCCGCAAGGTCGGAAAGGCTGGTAAGTAACCATGGCCATCTCAATTAACAAGAAGCGTACGAACAAGAGCAAGTCTGCTTCGCGCAGCCGCCGCCAGCTTCGTATCCGTAAGCGCATATCCGGTACGGCTGTACGTCCTCGTCTGGTCGTCAACCGTTCCGCACGCCACGTATTCGTCCAGGTTGTCGATGACACCAAGGGCCTGACCGTAGCGAGCGCCTCCACTCTGGAAGCCGACCTTCGTGCATTCGACGGCGACAAGACTGCCAAGGCCAAGCGCGTTGGCGAACTCGTCGCAGAGCGTGCCAAGGCTGCCGGTATCGAAGCTGTTGTCTTCGACCGCGGTGGTAACAAGTACCACGGCCGGATCGCCGCCGTCGCTGACGGTGCACGTGAAGGTGGGCTGTCACTGTGACGGAAGCAAACAAGGAAAAGGACACTGTGTCTGCAGATCAGAAGGCTACTGAAGCCGTAGCTGCCACTGAGACCACTGCTCCCGCAGCTGCCGACGACCGCCGTGGCGGCGCTCGTCGCGGCGAGCGTGGCGACCGTGGCCAGGGCCGCGGCGACCGTGGTGGCCGTGGCGGCCGCGACGGCGGCCGTGAAGCCGAGAAGAGCCAGTTCGTAGAGCGCGTCGTCACCATCAACCGCGTCTCCAAGGTGGTCAAGGGTGGTCGTCGCTTCAGCTTCACCGCCCTGGTCGTCGTCGGTGACGGCAACGGTATGGTCGGCGTTGGCTACGGCAAGGCTAAGGAAGTTCCTGCCGCAATCGCGAAGGGCGTAGAAGAGGCCAAAAAGTCCTTCTTCCGCGTTCCCCGCGTTGGCAGCACCATCCCGCACCGCGTTCAGGGTGAGGCTGCTGCAGGCGTCGTTATGCTGCGTCCGGCTTCCGCCGGTACCGGTGTTATCGCCGGCGGCCCGGTCCGTGCAGTACTGGAGTGCGTGGGCATCCACGACATCCTCTCCAAGTCGCTCGGTTCCTCCAACGCCATCAACATCGTTCACGCGACCGTTGATGCCCTGAAGCGCCTCGAAGAGCCGGCAGCAGTGGCAGCACGCCGTGGCCTGCCCCTCGACGAGATCGCTCCGCCGGCACTGGTGAAGGCTCTCCTGAATTCGAAGGCAGGTGTCTAGTTATGGCTAAAAACCTGATTCCCTCCGACACCCAGTTGGAGATCACTCAGATCAAGTCCGCCATTGGCGGCAAGCAGAACCAGCGCGACACCCTGCGGTCCCTCGGACTGAAGCGGATTGGACACACCGTTGTCCGCACCGCCGATGCCGTAACCGTGGGAATGCTCAACACGGTTCCGCACCTGGTAAAGGTAGAGGAGGCGAAGTAAATGGCAGAGAACACTGCTGACAAGGCTCAGAGCGCCGCTGCTGAGAAGCAGAACGCCCTGAAGGTTCACCACCTGCGTCCCGCCCCGGGTGCCAAGACCGCCAAGACCCGCGTTGGTCGTGGTGAGGGTTCCAAGGGTAAGACCGCCGGTCGTGGCACGAAGGGTACTGCAGCCCGCTACCAGGTCAAGGCTGGCTTTGCCGGCGGCCAGTTGCCGCTGCACATGCGCCTGCCGAAGCTGCGCGGCTTCAAGAACCCGTTCCGGGTGGAGTTCCAGGTTGTAAACCTGGACAAGCTCAACGAGCTGTTCCCGGAAGGTGGCACAGTCACCGTGGAGAACCTGGTCGAAAAGGGCGCCGTTCGCAAGAACCAGCCCGTCAAGGTGCTGGGCACCGGCGACATCACCGTCAAGGTTGACGTCACCGCCCACGCATTCTCGGCCAGCGCCGCTGAAAAGATTGCTGCAGCAGGCGGAAGCACCACCGCTCTCTAGAGCCGGTGGGCGCCAAGCCCGTTGTTGACTCCCGGTTTCCGGGGCTTAGGCCCTGGAGGCCGGGAGTTTTTTCACATCCGCCGGGCGTATCTTTCCCGCCGCACATCGCCTTTGTGCTTCCCACGATTGTTCGCATGGCGCATCCAACCGTTAGACTCGGGTGTTGGGATCCATAGATCCGCATCACACCATTCTTATTTACCACCAGGAGGACGCTTGCTTAGCGCATTTGGCCGGGCCTTTCGCACGCCTGATCTGCGACGCAAGTTGTTGTTCACGCTGGGAATCATCACCATCTTCCGCTTGGGTGCCTTCATTCCCTCGCCTGGTGTGGACTACCAGAATGTCCAGCAATGCTTGCAGAACGGTCAGACCGCAGGTGGCCTGTACCAGCTCGTTAACCTGTTCAGCGGCGGCGCGTTGCTCCAGGTGTCCATCTTCGCGCTGGGCATCATGCCGTACATCACGGCAAGCATCATCGTCCAGTTGCTCAGGGTGGTCATTCCCCGGTTCCAGCAGCTTTACGAAGAGGGCGCGTCCGGTCAGTCGAAACTGACCCAGTACACCCGGTACCTCACCATCGCCCTTGGCCTGCTGAACGCCACCACGCTGGTATCCCTGGCGCGATCCGGGCAGCTCCTGCCTGGCTGCAACCTGCCGATCATCCCGGACAGCAGCGTCATCACCACCATCCTGATCATCATCACCCTGACGGCCGGCACCGGCCTGATCATGTGGATGGGCGAGCTCGTCACCGAGAAGGGTGTGGGCAACGGTATGTCCTTGCTCATCTTCACCTCCATCGCGGCCACGTTCCCCACCTCCCTTGGCGCCATCTGGAGCTCGCAGGGTCCCGGAACGTTCTTTACCGTCCTCGCCGTTGGCCTGCTGACCGTGGCCCTCGTCGTCTTCGTTGAGCAGTCGCAGCGCCGCGTGCCGGTGCAGTACGCCAAGCGGATGATTGGCCGCCGCACCGTGGGTGGTACCAGCACTTACATCCCCATCAAGGTCAACATGGCCGGCGTTATCCCGGTGATCTTCGCTTCCTCCATGCTCTACCTGCCGGGCCTGATCTCGCAGTTCAACCAGCCGCGGCAGGGGGAACAGATCCAGCCGTGGGTTGAATGGATCAACAACAACCTGGTCCGCGGCGACCAGCCGATCTACATGGTGCTTTACTTCGCCATGATCGTGTTCTTCACCTACTTCTACGTTGCGATCACCTTCAACCCTGAAGAGGTCTCGGACAACATGAAGAAGTACGGCGGCTTCATCCCAGGTATTCGTGCGGGCAAACCGACCGCCGACTACCTGCAGTACGTGCTTTCCCGGATCACGCTGCCCGGCGCCCTCTACCTGGGCTTCGTGGCGCTGATTCCGCTGGTGGCACTGGTACTGATCAACGCAAACCAGAACTTCCCGTTCGGTGGCACCTCGATCCTGATCATGGTGGGCGTTGGCCTGGAAACCGTCAAGCAAATTGATGCGCAGCTACAACAACGTCACTACGAAGGGCTTTTGCGATGACGAGAATGCTGATTATTGGACCTCCCGGTTCCGGAAAAGGAACGCAGGCGGAGCGGATCTCGGAGCGCCTCGGCGTTGTGGCGATCTCCACCGGCGATATCTTCCGTGCAAACGTAAAGGGCGAGACGCCCCTTGGCATTGAAGCCAAGAAGTACATGGACGCCGGGGACTTTGTGCCGGACAGCGTCACGAACAAGATGGTGCGCGACCGGCTCGGTGAGTCCGACGTCGAAAGCGGCTTCCTGCTTGACGGCTACCCCCGCACCACCGCCCAGGTGGACTACCTCGACGAGATCCTCGCCCAGGGCGAAGAGAAGCTCGACGTCGTCCTGCAGCTGACTGCCGACGACGAGGAACTGGTACACCGCCTGCTGGGACGGGCCAAGGAAACGGGCCGGAGCGACGACAATGAAGCCGTCATCCGCCACCGCCTTGACCTGTACCACGAGCAGACCGAAGCCGTGGTGGCCAAGTATGCCGAGCGCGGCATCCTCACCCAGGTTGACGGCATTGGCCCCATCGACGAGGTCACCGATCGCGTGATGCAGGCCATTAAGGCCGCACAGGCAGCCTGATCCAGGCAAAGCATTTCCGAGGCTCCTCCCGGTAAACGGGAGGAGCCTCAGCCATTTGAAAGGAAACACCATGGCCTTTGGCCAGCCCCGCATCGAATACAAGACCAACGCCCAGATGCGCACCATGCATGAAGCAGGCCTGGTCCTGACCCGTGCCCTCGACGCTGCCGTGGCCGCAGCGGTCCCCGGCGTCACCACGAAGCACCTGGACGACGTCTTCGCGGCAGTCCTGAATGAAGCCGGCGCAAAGTCCAACTTCCTCGGCTACCACGGTTTCCCGGCCACCATCTGCACCTCGGTCAACGAGGAAGTGGTGCACGGCATCCCCGGCAGCCGCGTTCTCCGCGACGGCGACATCATCTCGATCGACGGCGGCGCGATCGTCAACGGCTGGCACTCCGACTCTGCCCGGACCGTCATCGTGGGCACCGCTGACCCCGAGGATCAGCGCCTTTCGGACGTCACCCGTGCAGCAATGTGGCGGGGTATTGCGGCACTGGCCACCGGCAAGCACGTGGGCGACATCGGCGCGGCCATCGACGACTACGTGTCCTCCGTGCCGGGCAAGCCGCTGGGCATCCTCGAGGACTACGTGGGCCACGGCATCGGCTCGGAAATGCACATGCCGCCGGACGTGCTGAACTACCGCACCAGCCACCGCGGCCCCAAGATCAGGCCGGGCCTGTGCCTGGCGATCGAGCCCATGCTGGTCCGGGGCAGCATCGACACCGCCGTGCTGGAAGACGACTGGACCGTGGTCACCACGGACGGCCAGCGCTCCTGCCAGTGGGAGCACTCCGTTGCGGTCCACGACAAGGGCATCTGGGTGCTTTCAGCGCCCGACGGCGGCGCGGAGCACCTCGTGCCCCTCGGCGTCACCCCCGTCCCGATCCCGTAGTTTCCCCATTCCCTTCCCAACTGACTCGCATTTAACGTCGTGAAAACGGCGTTTGAGGACGCTAAGTGCGAGCCAGTTGGGGGAGGGGGAACAATGGGTGTCATGGGAGCCATTACTGACGTGCCGGGGATCCGGGTAGGGCAGACGCAGAAGTCCGACGACGGCTGGCTCACCGGCGTGACAGTGGTCCTGCCGCCGCTGGGCACTGTTGGTTCAGTGGACGTCCAAGGCGGCGGCCCGGCCACCCACGAAACCGATGCACTCGACCCCACCACGTTGGTCAGCGCAGTGGACGCCGTGGTGCTCACCGGCGGCAGCGCCTACGGCCTTGCAGCTGCCACCGGTGCCCAGCGCTGGTGCGAGGAAAATGAACGGGGCTTCGCCGTTCCAGGGGGAGTAGTACCTATTGTCCCGGCAGCTGCGATCTTCGACCTCGGCCGCGGCGGTGACTTTTCGGCGCGTCCGACGGCGGACATGGGCTACGCGGCAATTGCCTCCGCCGCTGCGCAACAGGAGGGGCACGACGTCGAACGCGGCAACGTTGGAGCCGGCACCGGAGCGCTAATCGCCAGAGTCTATAAAGGGGGAGTAGGTACTGCCTCCGTCACGCTGGACAATGGGGTCGTAGTCGGGGCACTGGCCGTGGTGAATGCGCTGGGACTGCCGTTCGACACAACGACCCAGAGGGCTTCGGCTGTTAGGGCGGAATCCAGCAACGGGGCACCGCTCAACACCACGCTTGTCGTCGTCGGCACCAATGCGATCCTGGACGTGGCCGAGTGCAGGCGGACAGCCTCTGCTGCCCACGCTGGAATTGCCCGGGCTCTAACTCCCAGCCACACTCTGGCCGATGGGGACACCGTCTTTTGCCTCGCGACGAATTCAGTTCACCTGGACCGCACGGACGAAGCTGCCCGGCAGATGAGCCTCATTACGCTGCAGAGTGCGGCAGCCGACGTCGTACGTCTGGCCATCCTGGATGGCGTGGCCAGTGCTCAAGCCGTGAGCACTCCAGCCGGGGAATATGGTGCGTACGGCGCCTAGTACGTTACTATGGCCGATTTAACTTTTGCGGCGATACAGAGTAGTGTTGCTTGTTGGTTGTCTGGACTGCCACGCCCTTTTGGGGCCTGGAGCTGACAATCGATCCAACAAAAACGTTCGTGGTCATGCCCGGTGCAATCCGGCGGGACTGCGGCAACAACAGTTAGCGGAGGGTATGGCCAAGAAGGACGGGGTCATTGAGATCGAAGGCGTTGTGACCGAGGCGCTGCCTAACGCGATGTTTCGCGTTGAGCTCACCAACAAGCACATCGTACTGGCACACATCTCTGGAAAGATGCGTCAGCACTACATCAGGATTCTCCCTGAGGACCGCGTAGTGGTGGAGCTGAGCCCGTACGACCTCACCCGTGGTCGTATCGTCTACCGCTACAAGTAAATTGCTGGGCGGCTTCAGTGCGAGCTGAGCCGCTCCAGTTGACCAACTGTTACACGCAAAGGAATGCCATGAAGGTCAAGCCGAGCGTCAAGCAGATCTGCGAAAAGTGCAAAGTGATCCGCCGTAATGGCCGGGTCATGGTGATCTGCGAGAACCCGCGCCACAAGCAGCGCCAGGGCTAATTTCCTTCCCTGAAGGAAATCCTGGGTTGCTAACCCACGCAAGTAAATAAAAGGCAGCACAAGCTGAATTGGGACGTATGAGCCCGGACAGCTAACCCCCGGTCGGAGGCCGGGGCCGCGCAGAACGTGCGGGTGTACTGCTTACGACCTCCGGTTTATTCAAGGAGCATTGCCACTATGGCTCGTCTCGCTGGCGTAGACATTCCCCGCGAAAAGCGGCTGGAAATTGCGCTTACTTACATCTACGGCGTGGGCAAGACCCGTGCACACGAAACCCTGGCTGCCACTGGCATCAGCGCTGACGTTCGCGTCAAGGACCTGACTGATGCACAGCTGGTTGAGCTGCGTGACTACATTGAAGGCAACTACAAGGTTGAGGGTGACCTTCGCCGCGAAGTAGCAGCAGATATCCGCCGCAAGGTTGAAATCGGCAGCTACGAAGGCCTGCGCCACCGCAAGGGCCTGCCCGTACGCGGACAGCGTACGAAGACCAACGCCCGTACCCGCAAGGGCCCGAAGCGCACCGTCGCCGGCAAGAAGAAGGCCCGTTAAAATCCCGTCCGGGATTAACGGTACTTTCCCCAATAACTTTCTGTAGGAGAAATAATGCCCCCGAAGACTCGTGGCGCGGTTCGCAAGCCGCGTAAGAAGGACAAAAAGAATATCGCGCTGGGCCAGGCGCACATCAAGAGCACGTTTAACAACACCATCGTTTCCATCACGGATCCGAGCGGCGCTGTTATCTCTTGGGCTTCCTCAGGTGAGGTCGGCTTCAAGGGCTCACGCAAGTCCACCCCGTTCGCTGCCCAGATGGCTGCCGAAGCCGCTGCCAAGCGTGCCCAGGAGCACGGCATGCGCAAGGTTGACGTTTTCGTCAAGGGACCGGGCTCAGGACGCGAAACCGCGATCCGTTCGCTGCAGGCCGCAGGCCTCGAGGTTGGCTCCATCCAGGACGTCACCCCCGCTGCGCACAACGGCTGCCGCCCGCCGAAGCGCCGCCGCGTCTAAGGCTTTTCCGCCGCATGAGCTTGCCCGGACCGTTGATGGTCCGGGCAAGCCCAGCGCGTTAAGTCTTCAGACCGAATTTCCACCACCTGTGTTGCGTCATATAGCGGATGCTCGCCGAAAGGAAACCTAAGTGCTCATTGCACAGCGCCCCACCCTCTCCGAAGAGGTAGTCTCCGAAAACCGTTCGCGTTTCATCATTGAACCGCTGGAACCGGGCTTCGGCTACACCCTCGGAAACTCACTCCGCCGTACCCTGCTCTCCTCCATCCCCGGTGCCGCTGTAACCAGCATCCGGATCGATGGCGTGCTGCACGAGTTCACCACGGTTCCGGGTGTCAAGGAAGATGTCACTGAGATCATCCTGAACATCAAGAGCCTGTCGGTCTCCTCCGAGCACGATGAGCCGGTTGTCGCTTACCTGCGCAAGCAGGGCCCCGGAGTCGTCACCGCCGCGGACATCGCTCCGCCGGCCGGCGTCGAATTCCACAACCCGGATCTGCACATCGCTACGCTGAACTCGAAGGGCAAGTTCGAACTCGAACTGACCATCGAGCGCGGCCGCGGCTACGTTTCGGCAGCTCAGAACAAGTCCGGCGATGCTGAGATCGGCCGTATCCCGGTCGACTCCATCTACTCGCCGGTACTGAAGGTTACTTTCCGCGTGGAAGCAACCCGTGTTGAGCAGCGCACCGACTTCGACAAGCTGATTGTCGACGTCGAGACCAAGCAGGCCATCGCCCCGCGCGATGCTGTCGCTTCCGCAGGCACCACCCTGGTGGAGCTCTTCGGTCTGGCACGTGAGCTGAACACCGCAGCTGAAGGTATCGAGATCGGCCCGTCGCCCACCGACGCTGCCCTGGCAGCCGACATGGCCCTGCCGATCGAGGATCTGGACCTTACCGTCCGTTCCTACAACTGCCTCAAGCGTGAGGGCATCCACACCGTGGGTGAACTCGTTGCCCGCTCCGAGGCTGACCTGATGGACATCCGCAACTTCGGTGCCAAGTCCATTGACGAGGTCAAGGCAAAGCTGGTTGAACTGGGCCTGTCCCTCAAGGACTCGCCTCCCGGTTTTGACCTCGCAGCACGCGCCGCAGCAATCGAAGAGGACGACGCCGCCTTCGGCGACGACGAACTCTAAACCAGACCTTGGCCGCGGGCCGGGCACCATGGTGTGCACAGCCCACGGCTTCCATTTGAGGAGAAACAATTATGCCTACCCCCACTAAGGGTCCGCGCCTCGGAGGCGGCCCGGCTCACGAGCGCCTCATGCTCGCGAACCTGGCAGCAGCACTGTTCGAGCACAAGCGGATCACCACCACGGTGACCAAGGCCAAGCGCCTGAAGCCGTACGCAGAGCGCCTGGTGACCTTCGCCAAGCGTGGCGACCTCGCTTCCCGCCGCCGCGTGCTCGGCCTGATCAGCAACAAGGGCGTCGTCCACGAGCTGTTCACCGACATCGCCCAGGCTGTGGAGAACCGCGACGGCGGCTACACCCGCATCACCAAGATCGGCAACCGCAAGGGCGACAACGCTCCCATGGCTGTTATCGAGCTCGTCCTTGAGCCCGTTTCCGCCAAGCAGGCCGTTGTAGCCGAGGCTACTGCTGCTGCCAAGCGCGATGCAGACAAGGCTGCTCCGGCTGCCGAGGAAGCACCTGAGGCTGAGGTTGCCGAGACCGAAGCTGCTGAAGCTCCCGTTGCTGAAGAAGCTGCAACTGAAGAAGCTGCAACTGAAGAGGCTCCGGCCGCTGAGGAAGCTCCCGAAGCTCCGGCTGCTGAAGAGAAGGACGCGAAGTAATTCGCTGATTTCCTTCGCATAGACTTGAGTCTATGAACCACCAAAAACCCGCGGCCCCCGTTATCGGGGGCGGCGGGTTTTTGCGTATCCGGCTTGATGTGTCGTACGACGGCGGGCCCTTCAGCGGGTGGGCACTGCAGCCCGGGCGCCTCACAATACAGGGCGTCCTCGAGGAGGCGCTGCATATGCTGGTCCGGCGTCCCGTCCGAGTGACAGTCGCCGGCCGCACCGACGCCGGGGTCCATGCCCGCGGCCAGGTGGTCCACCTGGACCTCACCGAAGCCGAGTGGCTGGGACTTCCGCGGGGGCACGAGCTCGATCCCGCCGTCGCCATGCTCCGCAGGATGCGCGGCGCACTGAGCCGGGTGCTCGGCGACCTCACCGGGGCAATAGAGGTCCACCGGATCTCACTGGCGCCCCCGGGCTTCGACGCCCGGTTCTCCGCCCTGTGGCGGCGCTACAGCTACCGCATCGCCGACGGCCCCGCCCTGTGGGACCCGCTGGGCCGGTACTCCACGCTGTGGCACAAGAACCCACTGGACGTTTCCCTGCTGAACGAGGGCGCCGCCAAGCTCCTGGGGCTGCAGAACTTCCTGTCCTTCTGCAAGCCCCGGGAGGGCGCCACCACCGTCCGCGAGCTGCAGCGCTTCGAGTTCGCCCGGGCCGAAGACGGCGTCATTGTGGCCACCGTCCAGGCCGACGCGTTCTGCCACAACATGGTGCGCGCCCTGATCGGCTCCGCGCTGTACGTGGGGGAGGGCGTGGAGGAGCCGGGCTGGCTGCACGAGCGGCTGCTGGCGAAGAAGCGGGACGCCAAGTCCGTGCTGGCGGCGCCGCACCCGCTGGTCCTCGAGGAAGTGGCTTACCCGTCCGACGACGAGCTCCTTGCCCGCGCAGAACTCACCCGGGCCCGGCGGGAGCACTGAACCAATCGGTTGCTCCCTGGCACTAGAACGACGGCGGCGGACCCTCCGCCGGCAGGGTCAGGGTGAATGTGCTCCCTCGGCCCTGACCGCTGGCGCACGTGATCTTCCCGCCGTGACGCTCCACAATCATCTTGGTGATGGACAGGCCCAGCCCCGCGCCGGCGATGGCGGCGCCCTTGGCGGACTCGGTTCGATAGAAGCGGTTAAAGACCCTGGCAGTGTCCTCGCCGCTGATTCCCATCCCGGTGTCGCTGACGCTGAGCTGCACCCACTCCTTGGTGCTGTTGGCGCTGATGCTGATGCTCCCGCCGTCGGGAGAGTACTTGATGGCGTTGGACACGAGGTTGTCCAGGGCCTGCCCGATCCGGAGCGGGTCCGCGTAGGCCCACAGGGGCGAGGGAACGTCGGCGGTGAGGAGGATGTTCGCGTGCTCCGCCTGTGCCTGCGCGGAACCGATGCTGGTCTCCACCAGGCTGGCGAGGTCCGTGCGCTTGGGGTGGACGTTGAGAGCAGCGGACGCCGAAGCTGACAAATCCGCCACAAGCGCCAGCAGCCGCTCGGCGTTGCGCTCAACCACCAGCAGGCGTTGGGCCACCTGCGGCGGCAAGGCGGCAACGTCGTCGAGTACCAGGTCCACGTTGCCGATGATGGAGTTCAGGGGCGTCTTGAACTCGTGCGTCACGTTGGAGACAAGTTCCTGGTTCGCCGCCAGGGCCTCCACCCAGCCGGTGACGTCACTGTAAACCACTACGGCACCAGTGAGCTGGCCGTCCTCGCTGACCAGCGGCCGGGCCGCCGTCGTCACGGCCCGCTGCTCCGCTCCCTCTCCAGCCCACACAAGGTAGTCCGCGAAGGACTCGCCGGCGATGGCGCGGCTGATCGGGCGTTTGTCCGGCGGGAGGAGGGTCCGCCTGTCCTGCCCAAAGATCAGCTGGTGGCCCTGGCCGGGGACGGCGTCATCGGCATGGGTCGCCTGGCGGAAGTTCCGTTGCCGGTTGTTGGACACCAGCAAGTGGCCGGAACGGTCGACGGCGGCAATTCCGACGTCGGTGGCGTCAAGGACCGTCATTAGCAGCTTTTCACGCTCCCTGCTCTCGCGGAGCAGCTCCCGGAGCTCCTTGTCCTTCTCCGCCAGCTCGCGCTGCTGCAGCCGGACGTGCATGCCGGCAAACCGGATCGCCAGGGACACGGAGAGCATCATGAGGGGAAAGAGGAAGGTGGTAGTGACGTCCGAGGCCGTCAGGTGGGGGAAGCGTCCCACCAGGGAGGGAACCATGATCAGCATGGGGCCGAAGAAGCTCAGGACCAGGCTGCTCCGGGTGAGCATGCCGGAGGCCGAGAGCCAGATGACAGGGAACACCGCCAGCACTGCCAGGCCCGGGAGAAGGGGAGCTGCCCCGTTCCGCAGCAGTCCGATCGCGACGAAGTCCAGGATGGGGATCAGCAGGTAGGGGCGGTGCGTCAGCCGCTCCCACGGAACTACGAGGCAGCCGAGGAAAAGGGCGCCGGACAGCAGGATCCCGGCCAGAAAGAGGGGACTGTTCAACAGCGTAGGCCAAGCGAACGGAGTGGCCACGGCAAGGGCTGCCACGATTAGGATCAGGGGCAGCTGGCACAGGGCAACCTGCGAACGGGGCCCGAGCCGCTCGAAGAAGCGGGTGGGCCCGCGAGGGAACAGGCGCTCAGCCATGGATCATGCTCCGGCCGCGCGGGGACATGGAACCGATTCGGGCCGCGTCTGCGTACTTGTTTCTGTATAGCAACCTGGCACGCGTCCTCTCCGGCTCGTAATCTACATGCCTTGTCATAATAATTGACTTTTCAAATGCTTGGTTGAAAGAGATGTCATCAGCTTGGCTTATCTGTAGCGTATAAAGGGTTGGAGCGGTTATGGCATTGGCGCTGGGCTGATGGGGGGTCATAACTGCCTGGCGCAGGGATAGCAATGGACGATCTTGGTGTGGCTGTAGTAATCGAAGACGACGCCGATGTGCGCAACCTCCTCGAGGGAGTGTTGAGCCAGGCGGGCTTCGAGGTGCATACAGCGGTTGACGGGCGGGCCGGAGTTGAAGTGGTCCGCGACAAGCAGGCCAACGTGGTGACGCTGGACATCGGGCTGCCGGACATCGACGGCTTCGAGGTGCTGCGGCGGATCCGCAACTTCAGCAACGCCTACGTCGTGATGCTCACCGGCAGGACCGAGGAGCCAGACCTGCTGTCCGCCCTCAATGCCGGGGCCGACGATTACATCGCCAAGCCTTTCCGCCCCCGGGAGCTGAGGGCGCGCGTTTCAGCCATGATGCGCAGGCCCCGCCACGAAATCAAGGGTCAGGAGCTTGCGTCCGGGTGGGGAGCGGCGCCTGCTGCGGCAGTTGCGGCCGCCCCGCCCGAGGACTCCGCCGTCCTGCACCACAACGGGCTGGCGCTGAACCACCGGAGCCGCACGGTGGAAGTTAAAGGTGAGCCGCTGGGACTCACCAGAAGCGAATTCGATCTTCTGCACGTCCTCCTGCGCGGCGGCGGGGCTGTCTGCACCCGGGCCGATCTGGTCCGGGCCGTCCGCGGTGAGTACTACGACGAGGACACCTACATCAGTGAGGCCGACGAACGCGCCGTCGAGGTCCACATCGGCAACCTGCGGCGGAAGCTGAAGGAAGATTCGGTCACGCCCCGCTGGCTGCAGACCGTGCGGGGTGTTGGATACCGGCTGGCGCCGGGCAGGCCGGACGCTGAATAGGCCCCTTGACCGGACGCCGAAGGCGAAGAGCTAGCCGTTTTTGAGGATGTACGTGGACTGGAGCTCTGAAACCGTCTGGCCACCGTCGTGGGCAACCCGCTTCATGAGGACCTGCCCCTGGCCAAAGTCACCCCGGCGGATGAGCACTTCCAGCAGCTCAGCCAGCTTGGCCAGGCGCAAGCCGCCCACCATGGCCGAGCTGATCTTCAGGCTGATGGCCGCGTCCAGGGCTGAATCGCTGTCCTGGCTGTCCACCGCAGCGGCAAGCCGGGAGCAGCGCAGGTCCCACATGGCTGCGTAATCGCGGGCGAACCGTTGGGCTAGTCCGGAGCCGGCAAGCTCGTCCTCCAGCTCCTCCAGCACCGCCGCGTCAACGAGCGGCAAGAGCCCGGCCGCCTCCTGTGAAATATCCGAGGCGGTAACCGTTGTGATCCCGGGCTGCGGTGGAAACGCAGCTGCGCTCCTGTCGCTGGAGCCGGGATCTGGACTTTGCATTCTTCAAGGCTACTTCCTGGAATTAGTTGGCTGGCCTATTTCGGGTGATCCTGTGTAAAACTTGAGGCATTTTTGCAGCCTCGCTGCGGGGCTTATTGCCCGCTGAATGTCACCACGGCGTTGATGACGGCCGGCCCGAGAATTGCGATGAAGAGGACCGGAAAAATGAAGAACAACAGCGGAAACAGGATCATCACAGGCAGTTTCATGGCCTTTTCTTCGGCGCGTTGGCGGCGCTTTACACGCATCACTTTCGCCTGAACGCGGAGCACCCGGCTGATGGCGATGCCGTACGTATCCGCCTGTACCACGGCCTGCACAAAACTGCGCAGCTCCGGAATGTTGGTCCTTTCGGCCAGCGCAACGTAGGACTCCCGGCGGCTGCGGCCCACCTGCATGTCCTGCAGAGTGCGGACAAGCTCTTCCGCCAGCGGTCCTTTGCCGTTATCGCCGGCTCGGGCCATGGCCCCTTCGAAGCCCAGCCCGGCCTCCACGGAGATCAGCATCTGGTCCAGCGTGTTGGCCAGTTCCAGCTGCATCACTTTCTGGCGTTCCTGCCCTTTGCTGTAGAGCAGGAGGTCGGGGATGAAATACCCAAGGACGAGCAGAAACAGGCCCGCAAGCTTCATCAGGGGAGTGCTGCCGATGGAAGTGGGGTAGATGCCCGCGGTGGCGCCCGCCAGGCCCAACCCCAGCTTGGAGCCCAGGACTTTGCCCAGCGGCATGGTGGCGGGCCGCCCGGCGAGGGCGAGCAGGCGGTCCAGGAACGAGACATACGACGACGGTGTGAGGCGCCGGCCGATGCCCTCGAGCATGCCAGGCTTGGTGGCTTCAACGACTGTGAGTGGGGCGCCGCGCGACAGGAGATCGTTGACCGCCAGGCGGCCCTGCTTGTCCACGGTGAGGACGGACCAGGCCAGCCCGGCGACGGGAACACAAACCAGCAGGATGGAGAGGAGAACTATCAGGTTCATGGCTTCCTCAGAACTTCAGGTCGATGATCTTGCGCATCCACAGCGCGCCGATGGTCATAAGAACAAACGAGGCACCGATCATGATCCAGCCCAGGGGATGGGTGAACATCGAGTTCATGTAGGTGGGGCTGACTGCCAGCAGCATGGCCACGATGCCAAAGGGCATGGCGATGAGGATGTAGGCAGAGAACTTGCCCTCCGCCGCCAGGGCCTTGATGTGCCCCTTGATTTCGGCGCGCTCGCGGATGGTTTCGTTCACCTGGTCCAGGACGTCGGCCAGGTTGCCGCCCACTTCGCGGTTGATCTGAATGGCCTGGGAGATCCAGACAAAGTCCTCGTTTTTCATCCGCTCGGCGGTGTCGTTGAGGGCGGCCAGCAGGTCACGGCCTAGGCTGGTTTCGGTGATCACCCGGCGCATCTCCTCCGACGTCGGCTTCTGCGACTCGGTGGCGGCAGCGTCGATGGCGCGCAGGACGCTGTGCCCGGCACGGAGGCCGCCCGAGAGCAGTTGGAGGGTATCGCCGAGCTGGCTGTCGAAGGCGGCGCGGCGTTTTCCGGCCAGGAATCCCAGGACCAGTTTCCCCACGAACGGCGCGAGGATGGCCAGCAGGATTCCCACCAGCGGCCCTACCGTGACTACCCCCACGAGCATTCCGATGCCGGCCCCGATGCCCACCAGGAGGAAGAACTCGGCCTGGCTTAGGCGGAGCCCGGCGTTTTCGAGTTCCGCGCGGGAGAACAGGGAGACGTGGCGTCCGTGCAGGAGACGTTCGGAGGACCGCACGGCGGAGAGCGCCAGGCGGGCGATTGACGACGGCGGCTCGGGCTCAAAGGGGCGACGGCGGTCCAGCGGCACCTCGGGTGCGCTCGGCAAAAGCACCGCCACGCCCAGCAGGCTAACGGCCACGAGCAGGACGACTGCTCCAACAGCAAGAATCATTGCCGTGCCTATCTTCCGGGGGTGGTTTGGGTTGCGGGGGCCTGGGGACCGGCAAAGACTGCGGGGGAGACATGGATGCCCAGGTCTTCAAACCGGTCGATGAAGCGCGGCCTGATGCCGGTAGCTACGGGTTTTCCCAGGAAACGTCCGTGGGCGTCGACGCCGGCGGAGTAGTCGAAGACGAACGCGTCCTGGAGGGTCACGATGTCTCCTTCCATGCCCTGGACTTCCGTGACGTGGGTGATGCGGCGGGAGCCGTCGCGCAGGCGGGAGATCTGGACGATGAGGTTCACGGCGGAGGCGATCTGTTCACGGATTGCGCGCAGCGGCAGGTCCATGCCGGCCATCAGGACCAGCGTTTCGAGTCGAGCCACCGCGTCGCGGGGGGAGTTGGAGTGAACGGTGGAGAGGGAGCCATCGTGGCCTGTGTTCATGGCCTGAAGCATGTCCAGCGATTCCCCGCCGCGGACCTCACCCACCACAATCCGGTCGGGACGCATACGCAGCGAGTTTCGGAGCAGCTCGCGGATGGTGACTTCACCCTTGCCCTCGGTGTTGGGTGGCCGGCTTTCGAGCCGGACAACGTGCTGCTGCTGGATTTGCAGTTCCACGGCATCCTCAATGGTGACGATCCGTTCGTCGGACGGGAGGAAGGAGGACAGCACGTTGAGAAGGGTGGTTTTGCCGGTGCCTGTACCGCCGGAGACGATGATGTTGAGCTTGGCTTTGACGCACGCGTTCAGCAGCTCAGCCATCTCCGGTGTCAGTGTCCCGAAATCGATCAGGTTCTGGACCGTTAACGGAGTCTTGCTGAACTTACGGATGGTGAGTGAGGAACCACCCACGGCAAGCGGCGGGATGACGGCGTTTACACGGGAACCGTCCTCAAGCCGGGCGTCCACCAGCGGGGAGGACTCGTCGATGCGGCGCCCCACCTTGGAGACGATCCGCTCAATGACCTTGCGCAGGTGTTCTTCGGAACTGAAACGGGACTCGCTGAGCGTCAGTTTGCCCTTCCGCTCCACGTAGATCTGGTCCATCCGGTTGACCATGATTTCGGTGACGGCCGGATCGTCCAGCAGGCGCTGGAGGGGGCCGTAGCCCAATACGTCGTCGGCGACGTCCCGGACCAACCTGGTGCGTTCGTCGGCGCTGAGCGGGACTTGTTCGGCGTCGATGATCCGGGTCAGTTCCTCCTTGGCGGTGGCCCGGAGTTCCTGCTCGGTGACGGCGGCGTCGTTGAAGCGGGAGCCCATCCGCTCGAAAAGGGCGGTGGCTGCCCGGTGCTTCATGGCTGCGAAGACATCCACCTTGGGTGCGGTGGGCACCAACTGTGCGCCGGCGTCGGGCGCCGGCACGACGGCGGGGCGCGCGGAAAGGTGCCCCTCCGCCGTCGGGATGGCCGAGGGCGCGGCAGGAGCAGCGGGGCGCGGCGCTTTGAGCACGGCGACGTTGCTGCCGGGCGCCTGGTTGCGGTCCTGGACCGCACTGATCCGCTCGGAGAGCTTCATCAGATGACCACCCTTCGGTGAAGTTTGCGCTGGGCCTGGGCACGCCAGGCCGGGTTGAACCGCTCGACGAGTTGGCGGAGGCTCTTGACGGCGGGGTCCTTTTTGGATTCCTGGAGGACGGGGATGCCGCGGTTGGTGGAGAGCGCCACAGCGCGGGACCGGGGGACGCTGACGTCCACGGGCGCGCCGATGGTGGATTCGACGTCGCGGACGTCGAGCCCGGACTTGGCGTCGGCCATGTTCAGGACAACATGGCGGGATTCGGGCATGATCTCCAGCTGCCGGAGCACCTCGAGGCCCGAGCGCAGGCCGCGCAGGCTGGGGATATCCATCGCGCTGACCCAGACGACGTCTGTGCACTGTTCCATGGCAGCCAGGCCGATTTCGGGCATGCCGGGGGCGGTGTCCAGGACCACGTACTGGAATTCCTGGGCCAGCTGCTCGAGCAGTCTAGTGATCTGTTCGGGCGTGATGTGGTCCGCGTCCACCGGGTTGGGCGGCGCGCAGAGGGCGTAAATTCCGGCCGGGTGCACGGTGAGGAAAGCCTTGAGAACCAGGGAGTCCTGGGCTGCTGCCGGCGAGACGGCGTCGGTGACAGTGTGCTCGGGGTTAAGGTACAGGCCCGAGGCGACGTCGCCGAACTGCAGGTCCAGGTCCACGATGACAACGCTCATCGGTGCGACCTGGCCCAGGCCGATGGCGATATTGGTGGCGAGGGTTGTTTTGCCGACTCCGCCCTTGGGGGAGAAGACACCGATCACCAGGCCCTTGCCGCCGTTTTCAGCCTGTGTTTGGGGGCTGCGGTGCCGGGTGGCGAAGGACTGGCAGGCACGTTCCAGGAGCACCCGGATTTCGGCCGCGTCCGCCTGTGGGCTGAGGATGTCCCGGATGCCGGCGCGCATGGCGTGCAGGAGGAAGGACTGGTCCACGTCGCTGACCAGCACCAGGCTGAGGCCGGGAAGCTGGACGTCGAAGACCTTGGCGAACCGTAGTGCCTCTTCGTACGGGACGTCGGGTCCGATGATCAGGACTTCGGGCTGCTCCTGGTTGAGGAGGGAGAACAGCTCCTGGGGGCCGGCGGGGAGGATGTCCGAGGCGATGGTCTGGACGGAGCCGCGGAGGCCGTTCGCGACGGCGGCACGCAGCTTCTGGTCGAACTCGCCGTTGGGGGAGAGGAGGACGAAACGGCTCACTTGAACACCACGTCCTTTCGTTCCGTCCGGGGCCCGTTGTCCTTGGCGTTCAGGGGTTCCTTCGTGAGCCAGAGGCTGCCGTTGATGGAGGTGAAGATGATCCTGCTGGCGTCCACGTCGGTGACCGCGACGGTCAGCATGAGGGAGCCTTCGGGGAGGGTGGTGTCTGCCGGATCCGCTTCGCCCTCGGTGGGTTTCTCGGCGCTGGCCGTTTGGGGTGCGCGCTGGACGGCGGTAACCAGGACCTTGCGAAGGGTGAGTTGGGTGGTGGCATCGTCGGCGGCGGCCTTGTCGGTGCCGTTCTCAAAGTTCAGAGAGATGCCCACGTGGTCGCCCACGTCGATCCGGCCTCCCACTACGCGCTGGGGTTCCAGCTGGAAGGAGACTTCCTGCATGCCTGCGGGCACCTCGACGGCGCCATCAGCTTTGACCTCTGCCGGGGCGACGAGGCGTTCTTCCAACAGCTGCTCGCCGGGCACGAGGTCCACGGCGCTGACAGTGCCGGCCTTGTTGTCCAGGGTGCTGAGGGCGGAATCGGACACCCCGGCGGCCGGGACCTTCTCAACTACGAGTGAGGCAGTCATGTCATTGACCGGAGTGCCGGCGGGGATTGCGGTCTTGACCACAAGGACTTCCACGGGTTCCGTTGATGCCAGTGCCCGCTGGTCCGCGCCGTTCGCGTAGACGATGATGAGGATGGCTCCCACGAGCGCCAAGGCAACCGCGGCCGTTCCGGCGAGCAGGCGAGACTTCACTGTGTTACTCCGTGGTTTGATGTTGTGGTCAGAGGGTGAGGCGGGCGATGGACGCCCCATAGTCTGTGGTGTTGCCGAGTTCAAAACCTTGGGCAAGCGAAACGTACTTCACGAAGTAGCCACGGATGGCCTTGTTATCCACTCTCGATCCCGCCGTCCAGCTGATGCTGGCGAAGTGGTAGCCCGTGACATGAAACGCGGCGAAGCCCTTGATGTAGTACTTGCCCGAGGAACCGGTTCCTGTCGCTACGTCGTACAGGGGCAGGAGGACTGTCTGGTTGTTCATCTGCGTAAAGTCGGCGGCGGTGCACGTGGATGGCACACTTGCGCCGGTGTCGCTGGAGAACCAGATGCCGGAACTGTTGGACGCGCCAGCTGTTGCCGTTATGGCGCATTTTGTGGAAGTCGTCTGTATCCAGCCGAACCCGCCTGGGATACCGCCGCATCCATTGACGGACTGTTCCAGCAGTTGTTCCGTACCCTGCGTTCCGCCGGCCGGGATGTTCAGTTTGCAGTGGGCAATTGCCAGCGGCAGGATAACGGGTCCTTTGGAAGGAGTTCCCCAAGCGGCCGATGCCCGTGCGCCGACTTCCTTGCTGGGAATGCCGAGGGCGTTGGCGAAGAAGAGGGAAACGGAGTTGTCCGGGCCTCCCACTTCTTTGGCACTCGTGGTGACCGCGACGGTCCGGTCGGTCTTGTCGAGCTCGATGTTGTGCACCTTGCTCATGCCGTCCAAGGCGTTCTGGTTGGCGAGGCTGGCGGCTAGCTCTGACGTCGTTGAACAGGCTGGATCGTTGAGGTTCTTGGCGCATTTCTGCGCCATTGCTATGGCGGAAGCGTCCGCCCCGCTTTGCAGTTGCGCGCGTTCCGAGTAGATGACTCCGACGTCAACGGCGATCGCCACGAAGCCGAGGAGGGTCACCAGGAGGATGGCAACGATGACCGAGATGGCGCCGCGTTCGTTTGTTGCTCTGTTCTGGGTCAGCCGCCGCACAGCATGACTCCTTTGCCCGTCATGGGGAACGGCCCTGCAATGCCTGTAATGGTGGACAGGTTGTACTTGATGGTGAGCGTCACTTGGGCACCCTCCGAGCAAACTTCGGTACTCAGCTTGATGTCCGAGGTGGGGATGGTACTGACCGAGGCAGCCGCAGCCTGGGCTTTCTTCTTGGCTTCGGCCGGGTCCTTCACGATGGCCATGTAGCGTACGCCGTCTCGGGCTGCATTGGTGAGGGTGATCTGGGCATTGTAGGCCCGGCCGAACTCGATGGTTCCCAGCACCAGCATCAAGAGGAGAGGCAGCAGGATAGCGAATTCGACGGCGGCTGCTCCGCGCTCCGAATCGTGTGACACCTGCTGCACCTCCTCTTAAATGACTCGTATTCTGGACCCTGCTGCGCGAGGCGGTGCGGTTCCGGTACCGGGTCCGGAACCGGACTCGGGAGGGCGTTACGGAGCGGTGGTTGCGGCGGGCGGCTTGACGATGTCCGTGTTGACGTCCGTGAACAGGTTGAGGAGACTGTCGCCGAGGGTGGTCACGGCGATGATGATCACTACAGCGATGAGTGCGACCATGATGCCGTACTCAACGGCCGTAGCGCCCTTCTCTTCGGTGCGAAGGCGGATCATGAGGTTGGTGTAAAGAGAAAGCATTTTGTACTCCTGAGCGAGTCGGATGGCTGGCCCTGCACCAGCACTGATACGAAGCTAGCAAGCGCATTTGGCCCAAAACCTGGATCTTGGAACATCCTGCGCAAACGCTTTCACTCCCGCACTTTTCCTGCGCTTTTGCTTGCTTCCCGCTGCGCTGACGCTGGGTTTGAACACACGTGGTCACATAGAGGACCCCCTCGGTTCTGGGTGCCGAGGGGGTCCGGTTTATGGGGCGCCTTAGAGGCGTGGAGATTAGCAGGACCTAAAGGTTCCCTGCGAAACTTGCCATCACATTGATGACAGCCGGGCCGATGATCACGATAAAGAGCACAGGCAGGATGCAGAACATCAGCGGGAACAGCACCTTGATGGGCAGTTTCATGGCTTTCTCCTCAGCCCGCTGCCGGCGCTTCACACGCATCTGCTTTGCTTGGATCCGGAGAACGCCGGCGATGGCGACGCCGTAGACATCGGCCTGGACCACTGCCCGAACGAATGTCCGGAGGTCCGGTACGTCCGTCCGCGAGGCCAAAGCCAGGTACGCGTCCCGGCGGCTCCTGCCAACTTGCATGTCCTGGAGAGTACGGGTCAGTTCGAAGGCCAGCGGTCCCTTCCCTTTTTGTGCGGCCCGGGCCATCGCTGATTCGAATCCAAGGCCGGCTTCCACGGAGATGAGCATCTGGTCCAACGTGTTGGGCAGTTCCAGTTCCATGGCTTTCTGCCGTTCCGCGCCGCGCCCGTGGATCAGGATGTCTGGGATGAAGTAAGCCAAAGCAGCCGCAAGCGCCACGAACGTTACTGCAGGTGCTGTCAGATTCCTGCTGATCATCAGGATGCCCAGGATGCAGGCGATAAGCGCGAGGGCAGGTTTGGCGATCAACAGCCTGTCGAGGGGCAACTGCGCCGGCCGGCCGGCGCGGGCAAGCAGCCCGTCGAGCCAAGCCGCGTAGCGGCTGGGAGTGAGGCGCAAGCCAAGGTCGGATGGACCGCTTGCGTCCGTCCGCGGTGCCTGCGAACCGTCAAGGCCAGCACCGCCGAAACGACCCCGGCTAAGGTTCGACTGCACCGCCGCAAACCCACGCCGGTCTACGGCAACTAGCAGCCAGGCCATAAAGCCAATGGGAAGAACGATCAGACCAACAAAAAGCCACGCCATGGGTGTCATGGTCGCCTCCTAGAACTTGATCTTAACGACACGGCTAAGCCAGAAGGATCCGACTGCCAAAAGGACCAGCGCCACTCCGAGTAAGACCCATCCGATGACAGAGGTATAGAGAGTGGAAATGTAGGCGCTACCTGCTACCGACATGTACAGGAACATGCCCACGGGTAAGGCGATCAGGACGTAGGCAGAAAGGCGGCCTTCTGCGCTGAGCGCCTTGACTTGACCCTTGATCTGGCTTCGCTCTCGGATAGTCTCACCAACCTGGTCCAGGACCTCGGCCAGGTCTCCGCCAACCTCCCGGTGAATCTCGATGGCCTGCCCGATCCAACTGAAATCCTCGCTCCGCATGCGGACTGCGGCATCCTGCATGGACTCCTGCAGGTCACGACCCAGCCGTGACTCGTTCACGAGCCGCGCGAATTCCTCGGAAGTAGGCGCATCGGCTTCCTGGGCGACCGCATCCACGCAGCGCATCAGGCTGTGCCCCGCACGGAGGCCCCCGGCCAGCATCTGTAATGTGTCGCCGAGTTGGACGTCGAACCGGGTCCGCCGGCGACCCGAAAGGACGTTGAGGGTCAGCCTTGCCACCAACGGAGTGGCTGCAGACAACAGGAGCGCGACCAGGAAGCCATACAAAATGAAGCCTATGACACCGGCTGTAACAGCGATGCAGGCCACCAGAAGGATGAAGTCGGCCTGGCGCATCTTGAGGCCGGCCTGTTCAAGGGAAGCCCTGCTGCCGAACGCAGCCTTCCGGCTGACGTTTCGTTCCAGGTAAGCGGTGGCGGAATCCGTGGCGCGCGTGAGGAGGGACGGACTCGCCACGACCCCTGGCCGGCGCCGGGATAACGCGATCTGTCCGGTGCTGCTTCCAAAGGTTATGAGCAGGAGCACCGCGACCGCACCGAAACAGAGGGCAAGTCCGGCCACCAGGAACAGGGGATGGGTGACCGTCACCGGAATCCACCTCCGGGGGGCGCAGCGCCGAATACCGCTGGCGAGATGGGGATGCCGAGTTCAGCGAAATGGTCGACGAACCGGGGGCGGACCCCTGTTGGTTTCGCCCGACCAAGGAACCTGCCGTCGGCGTCAACCCCCGCGCTGTAGTCAAATGTGAAGGCATCCTGGAGGGTAACGACGTCGCCCTCCATTCCCTGCACTTCGGTGACGTGCGTGACGCGGCGGGTCCCGTCGCGAAGCCGGGAGATATGGACGATAACGTTTATGGCCGAGGCAATTTGCTCGCGGATGGCCCGCAACGGGAGGTCCATGCCTGCCATCAGGACCAGCGTTTCCAAACGTGAAATGGCATCCCTTGGCGAGTTGGCGTGGACTGTAGAAATGGACCCGTCGTGGCCCGTGTTCATGGCCTGCAGCATGTCCAGGGACTCCCCGCCACGAACTTCACCGATCACTATACGGTCCGGGCGCATCCGCAACGAGTTCCGTACCAGATCCCGAATGGTAATCTCGCCCTTGCCTTCGATATTCCGTGGCCGGCTTTCCAGCCGGATCACGTGGTCTTGCTGAAGTTGAAGTTCAACTGCGTCCTCAATGGTCACGATGCGTTCATCGGACGGCAGGAACGACGAGAGCACATTAAGCATGGTGGTCTTCCCGGTACCGGTGCCTCCGGAAACAATAATGTTGAGCCGTGCTCGCACGCATGCTTTCAGGAGTTCAGCCATTTCCGGGGACATGGATCCGAGGGAGATGAGGTTGTTGACTGTGAGCGGTACCTGGCCGAACTTACGAATGGTCAGTGATGAACCGCTCACGGCCAGGGGCGGAATGATCGCGTTGACGCGCGATCCATCGCTGAGACGGGCGTCCACCAGCGGCGATGACTCGTCGATCCGGCGACCAACTTTGGTAACAATCCGCTCGATCACACGCCGAAGGTGTTCCTCACCGGTAAAGCGGGACCCGGTGAGTGTGAGTTTTCCTTTACGCTCGACATAGATCCTTTCGGGCCCATTCACCATGATTTCGGTGATGTCGCTGTCGCTGAGGAACTTCTCAAGGGGACCCAGCCCAAGGACGTCATCGATAATCTCCTGCACCAGGCGTCCGCGTTCAGAAAGCGTGAGCGGGATTTCTTCTTCCTCGATGATCTTCCGAAGCTCATCTTTCACGTACTGCTGAAGTTCTGAATCTTCCAAGGAGCTGTCTGTGATTCGGCTGCCCATCCGCTCGTAGAGTGCCACGGCGGCCCGGTCCTTTACGGAAGCCAACGCTTCGTTCGACTCGTTGCTGTGGTTGCGGGCTTCCTGTGAGGCCGTTGGATATCCTGACGGGTCCAAACCTGCCGTGGCCCAAGGGGTGGCCGGCGCTTGTGCGCCCATCTCCCCGGGCGCACCCAGACCGCGTGCGGCATCTAACCTTCGTGTAAGACTCATGAGACCAGTGCCCTTCTGTGCAGCTTCTTGTGGGGTCGTTCTTCCCAGCCCGGCTTGAACCTTTCAGCCAGTTGTCTGAGTCCACGGGCCACGCCATCGCGGCTGCCCTCCTGCAGGAGAGGAACACCTTTGTTGGTGGAAAATGGGACAGCCCTCGACCGCGGCAGGACGATATCGACCGGCCGGCTGATGGTGGCCTCCACGTCCTGCACTGACAGGCCGCTCTTCCGGTCAGCGAAATTCAATACAACGTGACGGTTGTCCGGCATAAGATCCAGCTCCGTGAGGATCTGGAAGCCAGTTCGCAGCCCCCTGATGCTCGGTACGTCCATGCCGCAAACCCAGACTGCATCGGTTGCTTGATCAAGGGTGGCCAACAAGTGATCCCCCAGCCCGGGCGCCGTGTCGACCACTACATATTGGAATTCGGCGGCTAACTGCCGGATCAGATGCGCCACCTGCTCCCCGGTGATGTGATCAGCGTGGGCTGGGTTGACAGGAGCGCAAAGCGCGTAGATGCCGCTGTTGTGCAGCGTCAAGTAAGACTTCAGGACCAGGGTGTCCTGGACGGCAGCTCCCGTCACCGCATCAGCCAGTGTCCGCTCGGGCTCCAGCAGTAAACCACTGGCTACGTCCCCAAACTGTAAGTCGAGGTCCAGTACCACGACACTCATGGGGGCGATCTTGCCCAGTGCCACTGCCAGGTTGGTTGTGACGGTGGTCTTGCCCACACCGCCTTTGGGTGACATTACGGCAATTATTCGGCCACCGGTCTTGGGTTCGGCAAGGGTGGCTCCCAGTCCCCGGCGGCGGCTGGCGGAGGTCAAGCTGGCCCGTTCCAGCATCTTTCTGATGTCATCACTCGACGCATCCGGCCGAAGCAGATCACGGATGCCGGCGCGCATGGCCGGCAACGCAATACCCTCGTTGGCCTCCGTGACCAGGACAATGCTGACCTCCGGAAATTGCAGGTCGAAAAGACTGGCCATCCGGATTGCATCTTCTGACGGCAACCCTGGACCCAAGAGAACAACTTCCGCGGGTTCGGCACTTACCGCCCGGAGGATATCTTCGGGACTTGGGGGAAGATAGTCGGCCGGCAGCACTTGGATACTGCCATGAAGTCCCTTGGCGGCTTGTTGGGCGCGCTGCGAGAAGGCGTTGTCAGCGGTGACCACGATGAACCTGCTCATTTGAAAAGCTCCGTCTTTTTCACAACTGTCGGGCTGCTTTCTGTGGCGGAGCCAGGTTCCTTCGTGAGCCATAGCTTTCCAAATTCTGCAGCGAAGGCGATTTTTGCTGCGTCCACATCATTCCGGGCGAATGTAACCAGCAGTTGGCCCTCTGGCAGTTGGGTATTAGCCTGCTCTGCCTCGTCTCCGGAGGACGATGCCTTTGCTGTGGAGCGCTGGACGCTGGTGACCAGGACCTTGTGGAAGATTTGCTGCCCGATCTCCTCACCTGCGCCCGTACCGGTGCCAGCTGAGAACAACGCCATGATGCCCACGGTGTCGCCGGCGGCAATCCGGCCTCCAACAACGCGCTGGGCCTCAAGCTGAACGGAAACTTCCTGCATTCCCTTGGGCACCGGGACCGAGCCGGGTGCCGCAAGGCTTGTGGGATCCACCAAACGGACGCCAAGGAGGGCCTCACCGGGTACCAGGTCAGCGGCGGCCACCATATCCTTTAGGCCGTCAAGGCTTTTCAGCGCTCCATTGGGTACGGATGCCCCGGGCAACGACGCCAGCCGCACGGAGTCCTGTATCTGGTCCACGGTGGCACCGCGTGGAATCTGTTTCTCGATTACCAATACTTGTACTGGCTGTAAATTAGCTTGGGCCCTGGCTTCGGAACCCTGGACATATGAGACTAGGAGCATGGTGCCAACTACCGCGAGCACAAGCGCTACGATGCCTCCCAGAAGGCGGTTCTTCACTTGTCTTTCTCCTTTGGTTCATTTTCGGCTGAGCTGGCTGCTCCAAGCCCAGGTGCTGCATAAAGGACGTCAATTACTCAGTTGGGCTCCTGTGGCCCCGTATGTTGTTGGTCCGCCAAGAGTCATAGCTTCGGCCAGGGAGATCTTCCTGATAAAGCGGCCGAAGACTCCAAGATCGCTGTTCTTCAGGTTTAAGGAATTCGAAAGCGCCGTGGCCTCGGAGGTCATGTACGTTTCGGGCAGGCCGCTGCCACCCTTCAGATGCCAGCCACGAAGGGAGATTTGAGCGAAGGCTTCGAGATGGAATTCGGCGTTGGAGCCGGTGCCGCGCCGGTTGTCGAAAATAGGGACCAGAATCTCCACGGTCTTTGACGGGTCCGCCAGAATGGCACCCCACCGGTTCATCATGGTTGCGCAGTCGCTGTTGTAGTCGTTGCCGGTGTCTGTGTCGACCCATGGGTCGGCAATGTCCACCTTGACGCTGCAGTCATGGGAAGGGTCGTCCAGCCAGCCGAAACCGCCGGGGACTTCCAGTCCGGAGGACGACGGGGTTATGCATTCGTATAGCGGGTCCGAGGCGAGGGAGCTTCCATGCGCCGGGAAGAATTGCAGGTCCTTGGTGAAAAAGGGATCCGATTCGCATTTCGAGAATGTCAGTGGGATGACATTGCCCGCCGCGAAACCGCCAAACTTAGCCTGCGCTGTTGCTCGGATATCGGCAGTCTGGGCTCCCAAGGCTCGCGCGAAAGTCAGCGAGAAGTGGTTGTTGCCGGAAGTGTCCTTGGATTGTGTGGTGACGTTGACGACGCCGGCGCCCACCGTGGCACTGACAATGTTGGTGTTGGCGTCCAGGGCATTCTGACCTGCCATCGCGGCTGCCTCGGTGGCCGGGGCAGCGCAGCCGGCCGCCGGCGGCGTTTCCAGGCACCCTTGGGCGATGGAAAGGGCTGCTGCGTCGGCCCCGTTCTGCAGCTGGGCGTGCTCTGAATAAATGGTGGCGACGTCCACGGCAAAGGCGGTGAAGCCCAGGAGGGCCACCATGATCAACGCCGACAGGGGAGCGATGGCACCCCGTTCGCTCGCTCGTGATCTCAGCCGCCGCATCGCATAACTCCTTTGCCTTCGATCGAAAGGGTGGCAGGCATTCCCGGAATGAGGTTGGGGAACCCTGTCATCCAGGCAGTTGTGTAAGTGACCGTGACTAAGGCGTTGCCGCTGGTGGTACACGACGCGCCCGAGGAATATGAGATGCCGATGTCGGTGGCGCTCAGGGCGACGGACGGGGCTGCTGCTACGCCCGCAGCCTGCGCACTGGCAGTGGTGTAGCCCGTCTCGGCATTGTGGATGGCGGCGTATCGGGCGGCCTCACGGGCTGCCTCTGTCAGCGAAACCTGGATGTTGAACGCCCGTCCCATTTCAGCAATGCCCAGGACGAGGACCAGGAAAATAGGCAGGATGAGGACAAACTCGACTGCCGCAGCTCCGGTTTCGTTCCGGCGTCGCTGCCGGGACCTTAGAAGGACAAATAAATTCATGTTGTGTCACCGAATTCGAAATGCCCCGATTCTCGGGGAAGCTGCGGCTGGGATGATGGCCGAGTTGCGGCCGGGATAAACCTGCGTTTCGGCGGCTGGAGCCCGGCAGGAGGGCGGTGGTGGACTTTACGGTCCTACCTACCGCCCTGCTCCCGGGCACAGGCTGGGCTGTTGCAAAGGCTGGCTAATCCAGTTGGCCGAGGATAGTCGTGAACCCGGCATGGATTTCGGTTCCCAACAACGCGACGGTGCCCACGATCACAGCGGCGATCAGTGCAACCAGCAGACCGTACTCAACGGCGGTTGCGCCCTTCTCAGACGAGAAGCGATCCTTGACGCCGGCGACAAAAGCCATCATCGAGACCATGATTGAAGTCATTGTAATTTCCTTAATTCGGTGAAATCGATTGGGATTTATTCCAACGAAATTCCAGTTGCCCACTAAATCGCTAGCGGCTGGACTTCGCTAAGGAGACATTGCCATTTAGGGGATAGGGGCAACAATGCGTAGCGGTACTCGACTTTTTTAAAGGGCGCAAAAAGTACGTACTCGAAAAGCGGGGGCAGTACTCGGAGTGCGAAGCGAGTACAGGGACTCACTACTTGGATTGAGGGCGCAGTCGGCTAGGGGGAGGGCGGGAGAAGGACGCCCACGCTGCTAAGCGACGAAGAGCGTGACGGCCGCAAGGGCGCCGAGCATTGAGGGCCCGTGGGCCACTTCTGACGTTTTATTCCGGTCTTTTCGGCTGAGAATCAGCACTGTAACCAGGCCATTCAGGATGAAGCCAAGGAGCGCACCGTAGAGCAGTTGGCTCCAGCCTAGGTACCCGAGATAGAGACCGACGGGCGCTGCGAGTTTCACGTCGCCCATTCCGATCCCGCCAGGGGAAGTTAGTCCCAAAATAAGGTAGCCGGTAAACAATATGACGGCTCCGAGCAGTGCGCGCGGCAAATCATCAGCCTGCTGATTGATTACTCCGGGCATCAAAAACAAGGAAAAGCCGCCCGCGAGCAGCATTAATATAAGAGGGTTAGGCAGCAAATGTAGTGCAACGTCAATCCGGGCGAGTTGAACGCCGAGAATCGCTAGGAATAGGAAGGCCGGCAGGGCAATCCCCATTCCAGACCGCAAACTGAAGGCGCCGCATGTAAGGCCGGTAAGTACCGCCGTCGTGATTCTGATGCAGAGAGGGGGAAGTCCGCCTAGCCTGGGAAGGTACTTAGCGATGAGGGTCTCCGCGAGAGGGGAGAGGACCAGCCCCAGGAGGGCGGCTCCGATGACAAGGAGCCAACCGGCGGAGCCGTCATCACCCATTGCAAACACGTGGACCCCCTGCGTCCGTCAGGCCGGCAAGTGCTGAGTCAGCCCCCGGCTACCCCATTTTGACCCCGAACCCCCTGACGCGCTAATCTTGGTAGTCGTTGTGCGTGTCCTATTCCGATGGTGCGTGCCCGCTGAGAATCCGGTTGCAGGATAACTACTCAACGTGCACATTCGGAACCACAGGATGACTGGTTACATAGAGCCCTCACCTCTGTTCCGGTAGCGCGCAGATAGTAGGTGCCCACCCCTGAGTGGCTCCTAAACAAGAACGCCAGAATAAGAACGAGGCAAACACCGTGCGTACGTACACCCCGAAGCCCGGCGATATCAACCGCCAGTGGCACGTCATTGACGCCACAGACGTTGTCCTTGGTCGTCTCGCGAGCCAGACCGCAATCCTGCTGCGCGGCAAGCACAAGGCCACCTTTGCATCCCACATGGACATGGGCGACTTCGTCATCATCATCAACGCTGAAAAGGTCGCCCTCACCGGTGCCAAGCTGGAGCAGAAGCGCGCTTACCGCCACTCCGGCTACCCGGGCGGCCTGACCTCCGTCAACTACGCGGAACTGCTGGAATCCAACCCGGTCCGCGCCGTTGAGAAGGCCATCAAGGGCATGCTCCCGAAGAACTCCCTCGCTGCACAGCAGCTGGGCAAGCTGAAGGTGTACCGCGGTGCTGAGCACCCGCACGCCGCCCAGCAGCCCAAGACTTTCGAAATTACCCAGGTCGCCCAGTAGTCCTGGCCACCAAACAACTTATCTATACAAGGAGAATCGTGGCTCAGAACGAAGAGACCACCGAAGCCGTAGAGGCTGAGGAAACCCTGACCAGCTACACCTCTGAAAGCTCAGCTGCTGACGCCGCTGCGCCGAAGAAGGAGCGCCCGGCACTGACCGTTGCCGGCGCAGCAGTTGGCCGCCGCAAGGAAGCCGTTGCACGCGTCCGCGTTGTTCCCGGCTCCGGCAAGTGGACCATCAACGGCCGCGCGCTGGACAACTACTTCCCGAACAAGCTGCACCAGCAGGACGTCAACGAGCCCTTCAAGATCCTTGATCTCGAAGGCGCCTACGACGTCATCGCCCGTATCCACGGCGGCGGCATCTCCGGCCAGGCCGGCGCCCTGCGCCTCGGCATCGCCCGTTCACTGAACGAGATCGACGTCGAGAACAACCGCGCCACGCTGAAGAAAGCCGGCTACCTCTCACGTGACGCCCGCGTCATCGAGCGTAAGAAGGCCGGTCTCAAGAAGGCCCGCAAGGCTCAGCAGTACTCCAAGCGCTAAACCCGTTTGCACAGAAGCCCGTCCCGCCATTGGCGGGGCGGGCTTCTGCCGTTTTGCGCTAAGTGCTCCTGCTTTAGGAGCATGGAGGAATTTCGGCTCCCGGTCGGCGTGCCAAAGCAGGTAAACAGCCATTAGACGGCGCCTCACCTGCCGTTTCAAGCTCAACCCACCCCATCCTCTAGACTTGACCGGTGTCTAGATTATTTGGAACTGATGGTGTCCGGGGGCTGGCGAACGGTCTGTTGACTGCGGAGCTGGCCATGCAGCTGGCCCAGGCGGCCGCCGTCGTGCTCGGCCACGACCGCAATACCAACGGCTCCAGGCCGCGCGCCGTAGTAGCCCGGGACCCGCGCGCCAGCGGTGAGTTTATTGCCGCCGCGGTGGAGGCCGGGCTGTCCAGCTCCGGCGTTGACGTGTACGACGCCGGTGTCCTCCCCACCCCTGCCGCCGCCTACCTGGTCGCCGATCTGGACGCGGACTTCGGCGTGATGATCTCCGCCTCCCACAACCCTGCGCCGGACAACGGCATCAAGTTCTTCGCCCGCGGCGGCCAGAAGCTCCCCGACGAGGTCGAGGACGCCATCGAGGCGCAAATGTCTAAGGAAGCAGTGCGCCCGGTTGGAGCCGACGTCGGACGCATCCAGCGCTTCTCCGACGCCGAGGACCGCTACATCGTCCACCTGCTCCAGACCCTGCCGCACCGCCTGGACGGCCTCACGGTTGTCCTCGACTGCGCCCACGGCGCCGCCAGCGGCTGCTCGCCTCAAGTGTTCAAGGACGCCGGCGCGAACGTCGTGGTCATCGGCGCGGACCCGGACGGCCACAACATCAACGACGGCGTCGGCTCCACCCATCTGGGTCCCCTCAAAGAAGCCGTGGTGAAGTACAGCGCAAACTTGGGCATTGCCCATGACGGCGACGCCGACCGCTGCCTCGCCGTGGACCACGAGGGCAACGAGGTGGACGGCGACCAGATCATGGCCATCCTCGCAGTCGCGCTGAAAGCCTCGGGCAAGCTCAGGGATGACGTCCTCGTAGCTACCGTAATGAGCAACCTTGGCCTCAAGATCGCGCTCCGCGACGCCGGCATCAGCATCCGCGAAACCGCAGTGGGGGACCGGTACGTCCTCGAGGAAATGCGCGACGGCGGCTTTAACCTCGGCGGCGAGCAGTCCGGGCACGTCATTTTCGCCGACCACGCCACCACGGGCGACGGCGTCCTCACCGGACTGCAGCTCGCAGCCCAGATTGCCCTGACCGGGAAGCCGCTCAAGGAACTTGCCACGGTGATGGTTAAGCTTCCGCAGGTACTCATCAACGTCAAGGGCGTGGACCGCACCAGGGTTGGCGGCAGTGAAGTCCTGGCCCAGGCCGTGGCGGCGGCGGAAGCCGCGCTCGGCGATACCGGCCGCGTCCTGCTCCGCCCCTCCGGCACGGAGCCCGTTGTCCGGGTGATGGTGGAGGCTGCCGACGAAGAGACCGCCCAGTCCATCGCTGAACACTTGGCTCAGGTAGTCCGCGCAGAGCTCGCTTTGGAACTCGTCTCCGAGTAAACCCCGGAAATAGCAAAAAGCGGCCCGCCTCCTTCGGAAGGCGGGCCGCTTGCGTTGTGCGAGGACCTAAGGCGTGCGGCTCTTGAGCGCGTCGCGGATCTCGGTTAGCAGCGCGATCTGCGGATCCTCGGCAGACACCTCTTTCACGTCCTGGTTGATCCCCAGTTTGCGGTTCCGGCGTTCGATCATCAGGTTCATTGGCATCACCACGACGAAGTAGATGGCCGCGGCGATCAGCAGGAAATTGACGATTGCGGTCAGCAGGACACCGAACTCGATGGCGTTGCCGTTCAGGTCAACCTTCGCGAAGCTGTCGAAGTTGGGGGAGCCCACCAGCCCAGCGACAAAGGGCATCAACACCTTGTTCACCAGCGCCGTAACCACTGCGCCGAAGGCAGTTCCAATAACGACGGCGACGGCAAGGTCAACGACGTTGCCTTTCATAATGAAATTCTTGAATCCACTCAGCATAGGAACCAAGCTAGCCCAGCTTCGTTGACCGCTGTTGAAGGGCGGCAATCTCCCCGGTGCGTGTTGGGAACGCAGCCTGCCCCTAAGCCCTACGGATACCCGGGCGCCGCCTCCACGCCGAAGTACTCCTCCAGCGTGTTGATGCCACGGTTCACCATGTCCGTGGCTGCCTCCACGCCGATGTACCGCAGGTGCCAAGGCTCGTAGTAGTAGCCGGTGACGGGGTGGAGCATCCATGGATACCGCACCACAAACCCGAACTTGTGACCGTTGGTCTTTGCCCACACGGCCGCGGGCTGGTCTGCGAAGCACGGCTGGAAGCTGCACACGCCCCCGCCGTCCGCGATGTCGAAGGCCCAGCCGGTCTGGTGTTCAGAGTAGCCGGGCCGGGCGCTGGCCGTGTCCGCGTCGGCCTGGCCACGGGAGGCGACATACCCGTTGTACGTGACAACCTGCGTGCCATAGGAGCGGTACCCGCTCGCGAGGACCATGGCTACGCCGTCCCGCGCGGCAGCCGCGAACATCGCTTCGGCCGCCTCCGCCGTCGTACTGTTCAGCATTGCTGCCTCGCCGGAAACCGTTGTGGCAATGGCGGGCCGCACGAGGTTTGCCGGCACGTAGCCGGCCGGGACCAGCGGCCGGTGCTTGTTCACGACGACCCACGGGCTGGAAGGGTCGGTGAGGGAGAACTGCCGCGGCAGCGCAGAGGAGGGCGACGGCGTGGGGGACGGCTCGGGACGTGCGGGGGCCTCAGTCGTGACCTCCGCCGTGGTGATCGGTGAGGGAGAAAGCGAAGGTGAGGCAGAGGCAGAGGGGGAGCCCGACGACGGCGCCACCGCCCCGGGTGCCCCCGGCGTGCAGGCCGCCAGCACAGTCAGTCCTGCCCCCGCCGCGAGGAAGAGAGCGAAGCTGCGCCGGCTCGTCGCCCTCTCAGCCCGTCCGGAGGGAGGAGCGCAGTTGTAGCACACCTGTGCTAAACCTTCCGGAGCAACATCCGGCGGATCGAGTGGTCCGCCTCCTTGGTGAGCACCAGCTGTGCCCGGCCGCGCGTCGGGAGGACGTTCTCCTCCAGGTTGGGCTCATTAATGCGCTTCCAGATATCGCGGGCGGTGCTCTCGGCCTCATCGTCCGAAAGCGCCGCGTACCGGTGGAAGTACGATTCCGGCTGTGCGAACGCGGTGGTGCGGAGCTTGCGGAACCTGTCCACGTACCATTCCTCGATGTAGGAGGTTTTGGCGTCCACATAGATGGAGAAGTCGAAGAAATCGCTCAGCGCCAGTCCCTGCCGGCCGTCATGCCGGGGCCGTGCCGGGGCCAGGACGTTGAGCCCTTCCACAATCAGCACGTCGGGCCGGCGGACCACCACTTCCTTGCCCGGAACGATGTCGTAGGTGACGTGGGAATACCAGGGCGCCCGCACTTCCTCGGCGCCGCTCTTGATTTCGCTCACAAAACGCAGGAGCGCGCGGCGGTCGTAGGACTCCGGGAAGCCCTTGCGCTCCAGCAGCTGCCGCCGCTTCAGTTCAGCCAGCGGGTACAGGAAACCGTCAGTGGTGATGAGTTCCACATTCGGGGTGCCCGGCCAGCGGCGCAGCATTTCACGCAGCACGCGGGCAATGGTGGACTTCCCGACCGCGACTGATCCCGCCACGCCGATCACAAACGGGGTGCGCTGGGTCTGCTCACCCAGGAAGGTGGTGGTGGCGGCATGCAGCTGGCCCGCTGCCTCGACATACAGGTGCAGCAGCCTGGAGAGCGGAAGGTAAACGTCCCGTACTTCCCTGATATCCAGCGGGTCGCCAAGGCCCCGGAGACGGACGATGTCCTCCTGGTTAAGAGGCTGTTCCATCTCATCTGCAAGCCGGGACCAGGTCTGCCGGTCCAGCTCAACGAACGGGGAGACGCCTTCGCCGTTCGCGTCATTGCGTTGCACAGTCACCATAGAGATTCTGCCCCCAGCCCGGCTGAGAGCGAAATGCGGGCGCACGTTCATAAGGGTGAGTGCGCAACAGAAGCGGCTCCCGGGAGGCTTCCCGGTTTAGATCTCAGGCACCCCTGCCGATAGTCTTGAGCCTATGTGTGGAATCGTAGGATACGTGGGCCGTTCTGATCACGGCGGAAGTCACAGTGCGCTGGATGTAGTTCTTGAGGGGCTGCGCCGGCTGGAGTACCGGGGCTACGACTCCGCAGGGGTCGCCGTGGTGTCCCAGGGTTTGATTGAGTCCCGGAAGAAGTCGGGGAAGCTGAGCAACCTGATCACCGAGCTGGAGGAACGTCCGTTGCCGGAGACGGTGACCGGGATCGGCCACACCCGCTGGGCCACCCATGGCGGGCCGACGGACCGGAACGCCCATCCGCACCTGGCTGATGGCGGCAGGCTCGCCGTGATCCACAACGGCATTATCGAAAACTTCGCCGAGCTCAAGCTCGAGCTGCTGGAAAAGGGCGTGGAGTTCCTGTCCGAGACGGACACCGAGGTGGCCGCGGCGCTGCTGGCGGACATCTTCCGCAACAAGCTCGGCGGGGACGTCTCCGACGGCGGCCTCACCCGCGCGATGGAGCTCGCCTGCCAGCGCCTCGAGGGAGCCTTCACCCTCCTCGCCGTGCACGCTGACCAGCCCGACGTCGTCGTAGCCGCCCGCCGCAACTCACCCCTGGTGGTGGGCCTGGGCGAGGGCGAGAACTTCCTGGGCTCGGACGTGTCCGGGTTCATTGACTACACCCGCCGTGCGGTTGAGCTGGGCCAGGACCAGATCGTCACCATCACCGCGGAGTCGGTGGACATCACCGACTTCTTCGGCAACCCGGCCGCCGGCAAGGAATACCACGTTGATTGGGATCCGGCCTCGGCCAAGAAGGACGGCTTCAGCTCCTTCATGGAGAAGGAAATCCACGATCAGCCGGACGCCGTCCGGCAGACCCTGCTGGGCCGTTCGGACCTGAACGGAAACCTCACCCTTGACGAGCTCCGGATCGATCCGGAGCTGCTGAAGCAGGTCAACAAGATCATCGTCCTGGCCTGCGGCACCGCCGCGTACGCCGGCACGGTGGCGAAGTACGCGATCGAGAACTGGTGCCGGATCCCCACCGAGGTGGAGCTCGCGCACGAGTTCCGCTACCGCGACCCGATCCTGGATGAGAAGACCCTGGTGGTCTCCATCAGCCAGTCCGGCGAAACCATGGACACCCTGATGGCCGTCCGCTACGCCCGGGAACAGGGCGCGAAGACCATCTCGATCTGTAACACCAACGGTTCCACGATTCCCCGCGAGTCCGATGCCGTGCTCTACACCCACGCCGGCCCGGAGATCGCGGTGGCTTCCACCAAGGCGTTCCTGGCCCAGATCACCGCCGCGTACCTGCTGGGCCTGTACCTGGCGCAGCTGCGCGGGAACATCTTCTCCGGCCAAATCAAGGACGTCCTCGCGGACCTGAACAAGATCCCGGACAAGATCCAGACCATCCTCGACGGCGCCGGCCCGCTCCGTGAACTGGCCCGCAGCATGGCCGATGAGCAGTCCGTCCTGTTCCTGGGCCGCCATGTGGGCTACCCCGTGGCTCTCGAGGGTGCGCTGAAGCTGAAGGAAATCGCGTACATCCACGCCGAGGGCTTCGCCGCCGGTGAGCTCAAGCACGGCCCGATCGCCCTGATCGATGAGGGCAAGCCGGTGTTCGTGGTGGTCCCGTCCCCGCGCGGCCGCGACTCCCTGCACGCCAAGGTGGTCTCCAACATCCAGGAAGTCCGCGCCCGCGGCGCCCGCACCCTGGTCATCGCCGAGGAAGGCGACGAAGCCGTGAAGGCCTACGCCGAGCACGTCTTCTACGTCCCCGAAACCCCCACCCTGCTCATGCCGCTGCTGACCACCGTCCCGCTGCAGATCTTCGCCGCGGAACTCGCCGCAGCCAAGGGCTACGACGTGGACCAGCCCCGCAACCTCGCCAAGAGCGTCACCGTCGAGTAACTGCGGATCGGCGACGCGCCGGTTGTTTGCACCGAACGCCCCGGGCCCTGGCCTGGGGCGTTCTTTGTACCTGGCGCCGGGCACGGCGCACCGGGAGCGCAGGAACGTCACCGTAGAATAAGCCGCATGATCGTTGGCATAGGCGTAGACGTTGTAGACATCGAGCGGTTCGGCCGCCAACTTGAGCGCACCCCCGGCCTGAAGGACCGGTTGTTCGTCCCCGCCGAGCGGGAGCTGAACACCCGTTCGCTGGCCGCGAGGTTCGCTGCGAAGGAAGCTGTGGCGAAGGTCCTCGGTGCCCCCGCCGGCATGAACTGGCAGGACTGCTGGATCGGCCTGGACCACAACGGCCCCACCGTCCAGGTCAAGGGCACCGTGCTGGCCGTCGCCGAGTCCAAGGGCGTCAAGCGCTGGCACCTCTCCATCAGCCACGACGGCGGCATCGCCACGGCCACGGTCCTGGCCGAAGGCTGAACCGGCCCGCTGCAACTGACAACGTGATCAGCGCATACACCGGAACCCAGGTTCGGGAAGCCGAGGAACCCCTCCTGGCCGCCAACCTGGGCGACGTCCTGATGCAGCGCGCGGCCCACGGGCTGGCCCACGCCGTGGTGCTCGAGCTCAAGTCCCGCAGCCACCGGCTCTACGGCTCCAATGTTGTGGTGCTCACCGGCAAAGGCAACAACGGCGGGGACGGTCTGTACGCCGGTGCTGCCCTCGCCGCCCGGGGGATGCGTACGACGGCGGTGCTTACCGCTGATTCAGCCCATTCCAAAGCCCTGGCTGCTTTTAAGCGTGCCGGCGGCAGGGTCCGGCACCTTACGGACGCGGCACTCAGCGAACTGGCGGCAGAAGCGGCGCGCGCCGACGTCGTCATCGATGCTGTGCTGGGGACAGGTGCGAAAGGCGGGCTGCGGGGGAGTGCTGCCGGCCTGGTCAGTGCCATCGCGGACGGCCGGGGACACACTGCCGGCTTTGTAGTGGCCTGCGACCTGCCCAGCGGCGTCGACGCCGACACCGGCGAGGTCTCCGGACCAGTGCTGTCCGCGGATATAACGGTGACGTTCGGCGCGGCCAAGGCGGGCCTCCTGGCTGACCCCGGTGCCGATCACGCAGGCAGTGTGCAAGTGGTGCCCATCGGCATCGAGGAGAATTTCGGCCGGCCGGCCGTTCGCCGGCTCGAAGATGAAGACCTCGCGGGCCTTCTTCCCAACCCTGCCCGGCGTGCCCACAAGTACTCGCGGGGAGTCCTGGGAGTGGTGGCGGGATCCGCTGCCTATCCAGGCGCGGCCGTCCTGGCATGCAGGGGAGCCCTGGCAGGTGGGGTAGGCATGGTGCGGTACCTCGGGCCGCCCGGGGTCGCCGACCTGGTCCGTCAATCCTGCCCTGAAGTTGTCTGCAGTACCGGCACGACAGCCGATAACCGGGTCCAGGCGTGGCTGGTGGGTTCCGGCATGGGACCAGCAGACCACGAACAGCTGCAGCGCGCCCGGGACGCCGTCGACTCCGGCCTCCCCGTGGTGGCCGACGCCGGTGCCCTGCCCGCCCTTCCTGTTGTGCTCGCCCCGCACGTGGTGCTGACTCCGCACGCCGGCGAGCTCGCTGCACTGTTGAAGAGGCTGGGCGCTGGCCAGGACCGCGCAACAGTAGAGGCAGGAACCCTCGGGGCCGCGCGCCAAGCCGCCACCCTCACCGGTGCGACGGTCCTGCTCAAGGGCGCCACCACGCTGGTCGCAGCACCGTCCGGGGATGTGTACAGCCAGGCCGACGGCACCCCCTGGCTCGCCACCGCAGGCAGCGGAGACGTGCTCGCGGGCATCATCGGTGCGCTGCTCGCCCAGGCGGGTCCCGACGTCGGACGCTCACGAACGCAGGGGGCAAAAGAGGAGGGGCATTGGGCTGTCGTGGCTGCGCTGGGAGCCGCGCTGCATGGCCGGGCGGGGAGGGCGGCGTCGGATGCCAGCTCCGGCGGGCCGATCGCTGCTGGCGGAATCGCCGACTCCTTACCCCAAGTTTGGGGTAAAGTAAGCACGCTTAGTAACTCTGGGTTCCGGAAGCGTAATAGTCGTACCCAGCCGTTACGGTAGGCATTAGTTCGCACCGGCAGCAGTGGGCCCTGTCCCTCTGCTGCCGAAATTTCAACGAGGAGCATTATGGAAGTCTGGCCTGGATCGGCTTATCCCCTTGGCGCCACCTACAACGGGACCGGCACCAACTTTGCCCTGTTCAGCGAACGTGCTGAAAAAGTGGAACTCTGCCTTTTTGACGACGACGGCAAGGAAACCCGCATCGCGCTGGACGAGGTGGACGGGTACGTCTGGCACTGCTACATCCCGCAGATCCAGCCCGGCCAGAAGTACGGCTACCGGGTCCACGGCCCTTACGATCCTGCTTCGGGCAACCGTTTCAACCCCAACAAGCTGTTGCTGGACCCCTACGCCAAGGCCGTCCACGGCCAGGTGGACTGGGATCCGTCGCTGTTCACCTACAACCTGGGCGAAGAGCCGGACACCATCAATAACGAGGACTCCGCCAGTCACATGATGATGGGCGTGGTCATCAACCCGTTCTTCGACTGGGACGGCGACCAGAACCTGCGGATTCCGTATCACCAGTCGGTCATCTACGAGGCACACGTCAAGGGCCTCACCCAGCTGCACCCGGAGATTCCCGAGGAACAGCGCGGGACGTACGCCGGCGTGGCGCACCCCGCCGTCATCTCCCACCTGCAGAAGCTGGGCGTCACCGCCATCGAGCTGATGCCCGTGCACCAGTTCGTCAACGACGGCACCCTGCAGGACAAGGGCCTGAACAACTACTGGGGCTACAACACCATCGGCTTCTTCGCGCCGCAGAACACCTACAGCTCCACCGGCGATACCGGCCAGCAGGTCCAGGACTTCAAAGCCATGGTCCGCTCGCTCCACAAGGCAGGCATCGAGGTCATCCTCGACGTCGTCTACAACCACACCGCCGAAGGCAACCACCTTGGCCCTACGCTGTCCTTCAAGGGCATCGACAACGCCGCCTATTACCGGTTGATGGACGGCGACGAAAAGCACTACATGGACTACACCGGCACCGGCAACTCGCTGAACGTCCGGCAGCCGCACTCCCTGCAGCTGCTCATGGACTCCCTGCGCTACTGGGTCACCGAAATGCACGTTGACGGGTTCCGCTTCGACCTCGCCTCCACGCTGGCCCGCGAGTTCTACGACGTAGACAAGCTGTCCACCTTCTTCGAACTCATCCAGCAGGACCCGGTGGTCTCCCAGGTCAAGCTCATCGCCGAGCCCTGGGACGTTGGCCCCGGCGGCTACCAGGTTGGCAACTTCCCGCCGCAGTGGACCGAATGGAACGGCAAGTACCGCGATACCGTCCGCGACTTCTGGCGCGGCGAGCCCGCAACGCTGGGCGAATTCGCCTCCCGCATCACCGGTTCGGCGGACCTGTACGAGCACTCCGGCCGCCGCCCCGTGGCGTCCATCAACTTCGTCACCGCCCACGACGGCTTCACCCTCTCGGACCTGGTCTCCTACAACGAAAAGCACAACGACGCCAACGGTGAGGGCAACAACGATGGCGAATCCCACAACCGCTCCTGGAACTGCGGCGTCGAAGGCCCCACGGACGATCCCGAGGTCCTGGCACTGCGGGCCCGCCAGCAGCGCAACTTCATCGCCTCGCTGCTGCTGTCCCAGGGCGTGCCCATGCTCCTGCACGGCGACGAAATGGGACGCACCCAGCAGGGCAACAACAACGGGTACTGCCAGGACTCCGAGCTGACCTGGATCCACTGGGAGACCATTGACCAGCCGTTGGTTGAGTTCACCGCAGCGGTCAACGCCCTCCGCGCCAAGCACCCCACGTTCCGGCGCAGCCGATTCTTCGACGGCAGGCCGGTCTTGCGGGGCGAGGGCGAGCGGCTGCCGGACATCGTATGGCTGGACCCGGACGGCGAAACCATGAAGCCCGAGGCCTGGGACAGCGGGTTCGGCCGGTCCGTGGGCGTCTTCCTTAACGGCGACGGTATTCAGGGCAAGGACAGCCGGGGCCGCCGGATCACCGACGTCAGCTTCCTGCTGTACTTCAACGCGCACGATGACACCGTCAAGTTCACGCTCCCGTCCGACGAGTACGCCCCTGCCTGGGACGTCATGATCGACACCGCCGGGCAGAACGCGGACACCGAGCCCGTCGCCGCCGGAGAGCCGCTGCCCGTGGAAGCCAAGTCCCTGGTGGTCCTGCGGGCCCACACCGTCGAGGAAGTGGAGCCGGACCACTCCGTGGCCGCATCCCTCGCGGCGCTGACGCAGGCCACCACCAGCGAAGGGGAATCCATCAGCACCCCTGTTATCGCTGAACCCGGGAAGACCACCAAGGTGGGGGCGCGGAAGGCGAGCGAGAAGTGAGGGTTCCGGCTTCCACTTACCGGCTGCAGATCCGCCGCAGCTTCACCCTGTTCGATGCTGCGAACAAGGTCCCGTACCTCAAGGACCTTGGCGTCGACTGGATCTACCTTTCGCCCATCCTGACGGCGGAGCAGGGCTCGGACCACGGCTATGACGTGACCGACCCCTCCGCCGTGGACCCGGAGCGGGGCGGCCCGGAAGGGCTGCTGGCTCTCTCCAAGGCTGCCCGCGAGCACGGCATGGGTGTCCTCGTGGACATCGTGCCCAACCACGTGGGCGTGGCCACGCCGGCGCAGAACCCCTGGTGGTGGTCCTTGCTGAAGGAAGGGCAGGGTTCGCCGTACGCCGACGCCTTCGACGTTGAGTGGGATCTGGCAGGCGGGAAGATCCGCCTCCCCATGCTGGGCTCCTCTGAGGACCTGGACAAGCTGGAGGTCAAGGACGGCGAACTCCGCTACTACGACCACCGCTTTCCGCTGGCCGAGGGCAGTTATTCCGACGGTGACTCGCCGCAAGAGGTCCACAGCCGCCAGCACTACGAGCTGATCGACTGGCGCCGCGCCGATGCCGAGCTGAACTACCGGCGCTTCTTCGCGGTCACCACGCTGGCCGGCATCCGGGTGGAGACGCCCCGCGTCTTCGAGGAAGCCCATGCCGAAGTCGGCCGCTGGTTCAACGAAGGGCTCGTGGACGGGCTCCGCGTGGACCACCCTGATGGACTGGCGGATCCTGCCGGCTACCTGCGGTGGCTGAAGGACCTCAGCGGCGGGGCCTACATCCTGGTGGAAAAGATCCTCGAGCCGGGCGAGGTCCTGCCCCAGGACTTCGCCACCGAGGGCACCACCGGGTACGACGCCCTGGCTGATGTTGACCGGGTCTTCGTTGATCCGGCCGGCGAGCAGCCGCTCGATGACCTCGACGCGAAGCTGCGGGAATCAGCAGCCCCCGCGGACTACGCCGAAATGATCCGGGGCACCAAGCGGATGATCGCCGACGGCATCCTCCGCTCCGAGGTGCTGCGGCTGGCCCGCCTGGTTCCGGAGTCCCACGGGCTTTCCGTGGAACAAGCCGCCGATGCCATCGCTGAAATCATCGCTGCCTTCCCCGTGTACCGGTCATACCTGCCAACGGGTGCCGAGATCCTCAAGGAAGCCTGTGAGTCCGCGGCGACCCACCGGCCCGAACTGGAGGTCGCCGTCGGCACCCTGCTGCCGCTGCTCCTGGACCCGGCCAACCCAATCGCGGTCCGGTTCCAGCAGACCTCGGGCATGGTGATGGCCAAGGGCGTGGAGGACACAGCGTTCTACCGCTACACCCGCCTCGGCACGCTGACGGAGGTCGGAGCCGAACCGACGGAATTCTCTGTCTCTCCCGAAGAGTTCCACCACCGGATGGCCCGGCGGCAGCAGGAACTTCCGCTTTCCATGACCACCATGTCCACGCACGACACCAAGCGCAGCGAGGATGCCCGGGCCCGGATCTCGGTGATCGCGGAACTGCCCCAGGAGTGGACTGCCACGCTTAACAGCCTCCGCGAGCTGGCCCCGATTCCGGACGGCCCATACGAGAACCTGCTGTGGCAGGCCATCATCGGTGCCTGGCCTGCAAGCCGGGAGCGGCTGCAGGGCTACGCGCAGAAAGCCGCCCGGGAGGCCGGCAACTCCACCAAGTGGACGGACCCGGACGAGGAGTTCGAGTCCTCCGTCAAGGCCGCGGTTGATGCTGCGTTCGACGATAACCGGGTCACCCAGGTGGTGGAGGACTTCGTGGCACGGATCGACTCCTACGCCGCCACCAACTCCGTGTCCGCCAAGCTGGTCCAGTTGACCATGCCCGGTGTCCCCGATGTGTACCAGGGCAGCGAATTCTGGGAACGGTCCCTGACCGATCCGGACAACCGGCGGCCGTTGGAATTCGCGGTCCGCCAGGAAGAGCTGGCAAAGCTCGACGCCGGCACTTTGCCGGAGGCGGGGACCGAGACCAGCAAGCTCCTGGTCACCTCCCGTGCGCTCCGGCTCCGCCGCGACCGGCCCGAACTGTTCCAGGGCTACAGCCCGGTGACAGCAACAGGCGCTGCCGCTGATCACCTGCTCGCCTTCCACCGCGGTGCTGACGGGGCCACCGGAGCCCTGACGCTGGCCACCCGGCTCCCTGCAGGGCTGGCGGCCGACGGCGGCTGGCGGGACACCGCCGTCGAACTCCCCGTCGCTGTGCGGGACGAGCTCACCGGTGCCGGCTACGGGCCGGGCGCCGTTTCGGTTGGCGAGGTGCTGGGTACCTACCCCGTCGCTTTGCTCGTACCGGTGGATGGAGAAAAGGCATGACCCTCTTACACAGTGGACCCGAGCGTTTCGACGTCTGGGCCCCGGACGCACATTCGGTGATCCTGCAGGCGGACGGCCGGCAGTACCCGATGCTGAAGAAGGAGACAGCGCCCGGCTCGGAGGGGTGGTGGACCGCCCCGGATGCTCCGGCTGACGGCGATGTGGACTACGGCTACCTGCTGGACGGGGACGGCCAGCCCGTTCCCGATCCTCGCTCGCGCCGGCTGCCTGACGGCGTCCATAAGCTCTCCCGGACCTTTGACCCCGCCGCCTACTCCTGGCAGGACGGCGGCTGGAAGGGCAAGGAACTGCAGGGTTCGGTCATTTACGAACTCCATGTGGGGACCTTTACTCCCGAGGGGACGCTGGACGCCGCTGCCGGGAAGCTGGACTACCTGGTGGACCTGGGCGTCGACTTCGTGGAGCTGCTGCCGGTCAACGGCTTCAACGGCACCCACAACTGGGGCTACGACGGCGTGCAGTGGTACGCGGTCCACGAAGGCTACGGCGGACCTGCCGCCTACCAGCGCTTTGTGGACGCGGCCCACGCCGCCGGCCTGGGCGTCATCCAGGACGTGGTGTACAACCACCTCGGCCCGAGCGGCAATTACCTGCCCAAGTTCGGCCCGTACCTGAAGCAGGGGGACGCCAACACCTGGGGCGATGCCGTCAACCTGGACGGGCCCGGCTCGGATGTGGTTCGTGAGTACATCCTGGACAACCTCGCGTTGTGGCTCCGGGACTACCATGTGGACGGGCTCCGGCTCGATGCCGTGCACGCACTGCGCGATGAGCGGGCTGTGCACATCCTGGAGGAGTTTGGTGCACTGGGGGATGCCGTTTCGGCGGAAACCGGGCTCCCGAAGACGCTGATCGCCGAGTCTGACCTGAACAACCCGCGCCTGATCTACCCGCGGGACGCCAACGGCTACGGGCTTGCCGGACAGTGGAGCGACGACTTCCACCACACCGTGCACGTAAGCGTCAGCGGCGAAACCACCGGGTATTACGAGGATTTCCAGTCCCTGGAGGTCCTGGCGAAGGTCTTGAAGGACGGCTTCCTGCACGACGGCAGCTACTCAAGCTTCCGCGGTCGCCACCACGGCCGGCCGATTAATCCTGCCTTGGTCCACCCTGCAGCGCTGGTGGTCTGCAACCAGAACCACGACCAGATCGGCAACCGCGCCACAGGAGACCGGCTCTCGCAGTCGCTGTCCTACGGGCAGCTGGCTCTGGCGGCCGTGCTCACCCTGACATCGCCTTTTACGCCCATGCTGTTTATGGGCGAGGAGTTCGCCGCGAGCACGCCCTGGCAGTTCTTCACCTCGCATCCCGAACCCGAACTGGGCAAGGCCACAGCAGAGGGCCGGATCAAGGAGTTCGAGCGCATGGGGTGGGATCCCGCCGTCGTGCCCGATCCCCAGGACCCGGAAACCTTCCGCCGGTCCAAGCTGAACTGGGACGAAGCCGCCGGCGGTGACCACGCCCGGCTGCTTGAGCTTTATCGCTCCCTGACCGCTCTTCGCCGGAAGCACCCCGAACTCGCGGGGCTTGGCTTCGGCGAGACGGCCGTGAAGTTCGACGACGACGAGGGCTGGCTGCGTTTCCGGCGCGGCAGTGTTGAGGTACTGCTCAACTTCTCCGACGCCAAGGTGCGTCTGGACGACGTGTCCGGGTCGGTTCTGCTGACAACGGATGAGGGTACCGCCATCGAAGGCGACGCACTGGCACTGGCTCCCTGGAGCGCCGCGATTCTGAAGTCCTGATCCTTTCCAGGGCAAGGTGCGCCGCGGGCTGATGATGTCAGCCCGCGGCGTAACTTTTCCGCCTTGGGCTGTTATGCGGGTCACAACTGGCAGGATGGAACGTATGACTTATTCCGCGGCGGAAGACCGCTACGACTCCATGCCCTACCGCCGCGTCGGCCGCAGCGGCCTGAAACTCCCGGCCATCTCACTCGGCCTCTGGCACAACTTCGGCGACGACAAGCGTTTTGACGAACAGCGCGCCATTCTGCGCCGCGCCTTCGACCTGGGCGTCAACCACTTCGACCTCGCCAACAACTATGGTCCGCCGGACGGTTCCGCCGAGACCAACTTCGGCCGGCACCTCAAGGACGACTTCAAGCCGTACCGTGACGAACTGGTCCTCTCCACCAAGGCCGGCTACTACATGTGGCCCGGCCCCTACGGTGAGTGGGGCTCCCGCAAGTACCTGATCTCCAGCCTGGACCAGTCGCTGCAGCGGATGGGCCTGGACTACGTGGACATTTTCTACAGCCACCGGCCGGACCCCGAGACGCCGCTTGAAGAGACCATGGGTGCCCTGGATTATGCAGTACGTTCGGGCAAGGCGCTGTACGCGGGCATTTCCTCCTACACCCCTGAACAGACCACCGAGGCCGCCCGCATCCTGAAGGATCTAGGAACGCCACTGCTGATCCACCAGCCCAGCTACTCCATGCTCAACCGGTGGACCGAGAACGGCAGCCCCAACCTGTACGAGGCACTGGACCAGGTCGGGGCCGGCTCCATCGCCTTCTCACCGCTGGCCCAGGGCATGCTCACCGACCGCTACCTCAACGGTATCCCGGCTGACTCCCGGGCCGCCAAGGCCCGGTTCCTGTCGGAGGATGCCATCACCGACGAGAAGCTGGACCGGATCCGCGGACTGCACGGTATTGCCGAGAGCCGTGGGCAGTCGTTGGCGCAGATGGCCATCGCGTGGATCCTGCGGGACCAGCCGAAGGGCTCTCCTGTGACCTCGGCACTGATTGGTGCGTCCAGCGTCCGCCAGTTGGAGGACTCCCTGGCCGCCGTCGACAACCTTGAATTCACTGCCGACGAGTTGGACGCTATCGACGAGTTCGCGGTGGAATCGGACATCAACCTCTGGAAACAGCCGGTCTGATCTCCCCGTTTGTCATCCCACAAGGTGGGACGGGGGAACAAGCCTCCGTCCCACTGTGTTGGGTACTATGAAAAGGCGCCGCGCGGCGCCGAGCCTGCCGGCCGCCGTCGTACTTTCCTCACAGCGGAACCCGGCCGGCTGACGTTTGTCTCAAAGGAGTTCCGTGTCTTCACATCCGATTCGTGTTGCAATCGTCGGCGTAGGAAACTGTGCCGCTTCGCTGGTCCAGGGCGTCCAGTACTACAAGGACGCTGACCCCAAGGCCACAATTCCGGGCCTGATGCACGTCGAGTTTGGCCAGTACCACGTGGGTGACGTTCAGTTCGTCGCTGCGTTCGACGTTGATGGCAAAAAGGTCGGCGTTGACCTTGCCGATGCGATCCTGGCGAGCGAAAACAACACCATCAAAATCGCTGACGTGCCGCCCACCGGCGTCACCGTCCAGCGAGGCCACACCCTCGACGGTCTGGGCAAGTACTACCTCGAAACCATCGAGCAGTCCACCGAAGAGCCGGTGGACGTTGTCCAGGCACTCAAGGACGCTGCCGTTGACGTGATGGTCTGCTACCTGCCGGTCGGGTCTCAAGCCGCTGCCGAGTTCTACGCCCAGTGCGCTATTGACGCCGGCGTGGGCTTCGTCAACGCCCTGCCTGTGTTCATCGCCGGAACCAAGGAGTGGGCCGACAAGTTCTCTGCCGCGGGCGTGCCGATCGTTGGCGATGACATCAAGAGCCAGATCGGTGCCACCATCACCCACCGCGTTATGGCCAAGCTCTTCGAAGACCGCGGAGTCACCCTGGACCGCACGTACCAGCTGAACGTCGGCGGCAACATGGACTTCAAGAACATGCTGGAGCGCGACCGCCTGGAGTCCAAGAAAATCTCCAAGACCCAGGCTGTGACGTCCAACGTGGAAGCCGAGCTGGCCGCCAAGGACGTCCACATAGGCCCGTCCGACTACGTCCAGTGGCTTGACGACCGCAAGTGGGCGTTCGTCCGCCTCGAAGGCCGCAACTTCGGCGACGCCCCCGTGTCGCTCGAATACAAGCTGGAAGTCTGGGACTCACCGAACTCCGCCGGCGTGATCATTGACGCCATCCGCGCCGCCAAGATCGGCCTGGACCGCGGCATCGGCGGCCCGCTGCTCTCAGCATCGAGCTACTTCATGAAGTCCCCGCCGGAGCAGTTCAACGACGATCTCGCCCGCGAAAAGGTGGAAGCCTTCATCCGCGGAGACCTCGACCGCTAACCCCTCCCGACCGGCTGCCTACCCCTGAGGCCCTCTCTCACTTAACGGCGGTTTCTGGACGATCCTCGTTCACTTGACGTGGGTTTTCACGCGGCGCTCTCTCACTTCGGTGGGGGAGCGCCGCGCCTTTTAACCCAGGTAGCGGCGAATGGCGCGGCTGCTCAGGCGAGTGCCGCTCGGAGTGAGAGAGGGTTGCCGGAAAACCCGCATTAAGTGAGAGAGGGTTGGTGGGGGTGGGTTAGGTGAGGCCCACCGGGTTGCCGGCGTCGTCCACGTCCATGCGCATCGCGGCCGGGGCGGCGGGTAGGCCGGGCATCGTCATTACCGCTCCGGTCAAGGCCACGATAAACCCCGCACCGGTCTTGGGCAGGAGGTCGCGCACGTGGATGGTGAAGCCCTTGGGTGCGCCGAGGCGGGAGGCGTCGTCCGTGAACGAGTACTGGGTTTTGGCCATGCACACCGGTAGCCCGGACCAGCCGTTCCGCTCGATGTCAGCCAGCCGCTTCAGTGCCGGCACCGAGAAGTCGACGCCGTCCGCACCGTAGATCTCCTGGGCTATGGTCCGGATCTTGTCCTCCACCGGCAGTTCCAGCGGGTATAAATGACGGAAGCTGTTCGGCCCGTCCACCACACGGGCCACGAGGGCTGCCAGTTCGTCGCCGCCGTCGCCACCGCCGCCGCCTGCCCAAACATCCGCAACTGCTGCCAGGACTCCTTCAGCTGCACACCAGGCCAGCAGCCAGTCGAGTTCCTCCTGGGTATCTGAAGAGAACCTGTTGATGGCCACCACCGGCGTCACACCGAACTTCTCCACGTTGTGCACATGCCGCCGCAGGTTCACCACCCCGGCTTCAAGGGCCGCCAGGTTTGGCACCGTAAGCCGGTCTTTTGCCACCCCACCCTGCATCTTGAGCGCCCGCACGGTGGCTACCACCACCACGGCTGAAGGGGCCACGCCGCCAAACCGCGCCTTGATGTCCATGAACTTCTCGGCACCCAAATCAGCGCCGAAACCGGCCTCCGTAACAACGATGTCCGCGAGCCGCCGGGCCGTCTGGGTAGCGATAAGGGAGTTGCAGCCGTGGGCGATATTGGCGAACGGACCACCATGGACCAGGGCCGGGGTTCCGGCGATGGTCTGCACCAGGTTCGGTTTGATGGCCTCCTTCAGGAGCAGGGTCAGGGCGCCCTGCACCCCCAGATCCGCCACCGTGACGGGGGAACGGTTGTAGGTGTAGCCGAACGTGATCCGGCCCAGCCGCTCGCGGAGGTCCGCGAGATCGGTGGCCAGGCAGAAAACGGCCATGATCTCGGACGCCACGGTGATGTCGAACCCGTCCTGGCGGGGGACCCCCTGCGTGGGCCCGCCGAGCCCGATGACCACCTCCCGCAGGGCGCGGTCGTTCATGTCCAGCACCCGTTTGAACGTCATGCGCCGGGGGTCAATGTTGAGCTCGTTGCCCTGGTAGATGTGGTTGTCCACCAGCGCCATCAAGGCATTGTTTGCGGACGTCATGGCGTGGAAGTCGCCGGTGAAGTGCAGGTTGATCTCGTCCATCGGCAGCACCTGCGAGTACCCGCCGCCCGTGGCTCCGCCCTTCATACCCAGGACCGGGCCCAGCGACGGTTCCCGCAGTGCGATCATCACCCGGTGCCCGGCCCGGGCAAGCGAGTCGGCCAACCCCACGGTGGTGGTTGATTTCCCTTCGCCGGCCGGGGTGGGGGACATGGCCGAGACCAGCACTACCTTCCCGTGCGGCGGCGGTGCCGAAAGCGCCGCAGGATCAATTTTCGCCTTGTACCGCCCGTACAGTTCCACCGCCTCCCCGTTGATGCCTGCGGCGGCCGCAATCCCCTCGATGGGCCGGATCCGTGCCGCGCGGGCGATCTCAAGGTCACTCGGGGTAGCAGGCATCGTTGTCCTTTGCTGGAGCGGTAGGGCGACTTAAGCGGAGGAGCAGTTGTAGCGTTACGAGGCAGGAACGGTTGTCAGGGGATGGCTTACCTGCTTGTCGACGGCGGCGTGGTAAGTCTCGAGCGTGATGGCGGCGGTGCGCTGCCACCCGGAGTTTTGGGCGCGGGTGGCGGCTGCCCGCCCCATGTCTTCACGGGTGGCAGGGTCGTCATACAGGGCCTCCAGAGCATCTGCCCAGTCCGAGGCGTGGTGGCCGTCCACCAACAGCCCCGTCCTGCCGTCAAAAATTGCCCGCGACAGCCCGCCGACCCGCGTGGCCACCACCGGGGTGCCGCAGGCCTGCGCTTCAAGCGCTACCAGCCCAAAGGACTCGCTGTAGGACGGCATCACCACCACGTCGGCCGCCCGGAACCATGCAGCCAGCTCCAGTGAATTCACGGGCGGAAGCTGCGTGACGACGTCGTCCATCCCCGCCTCGGCAACCAGCCGCCGGAGGTTGAACTCCTTGTTCCCGCTTAACGAGCCGAGGATGGTGAGCCGCAGGTTGATGTCCGGCCGCCGGCGCCGTAACAGGGCGGCCGCCTTCACCAGGATCTGTGGCCCTTTCAGCCGCTGGATCCGGCCCGCGAAAACCAGGTGGAAAGTCTCCGGGCTGATGCCCCGCTTCGTCCGCGATTTGGCGCGGAACGCAGGCGTGAAGGTGCTGAGGTCGACCCCGGGCGGGGCGATGTCTATCCGGTCGTACGAGGCACCGTAGTGCGACACCAGTTCCGCCGCCTCGGCACTGGTGTTCGCAATCAGCCGTGCGGCACCGTCCACAATGCGGTGCTCACCCAGCTCGCGGCGCCTCGGCTCAGGCTGCTCACCGGACTCGAGCAGGAGGTTCTTGACCTTCGCCATGGTGTGCATGGTGTGGACCAGCGGCACGCCCCACAATTCGGACAGCTCCAGGCCGGCAATGCCGGACACCCAGTAGTGCGAATGGATGACGTCGTACCGCCCGTGCGGCTGCCGCTGCCGGATCTGCTCGATCTCTTCCACCATGTGGTGGAGAAGTCCGGGAAGCTCTTCCTTCGGAATCTTCTTTGTGGGCCCGGCGAGGACGTTGTGGACACACACCCCTGGATCGGGGTGCTCGACGGCGGGCTGACCGGCGGAGGTGGAACGCGTAAAGATCTCCACTTCCACACCTGCCTCGGCCAGTGCGGAGGCCAGTTCACGGATGTACACGTTCATGCCGCCGGCATCGCCGGAACCCGGCTGCTCCATGGGGGAGGTGTGGAGGGACAGTAAAGCCACCCTGCGGACCGGTGCCACGGGACCTCCTTCCGGCCACCGGCGCGGGTCAACGCGCCGGGTCAGTGCTGGGCATTCGATAAAACACTACTCCTGTGTCAACGCCTCCCGCCGCGCCACATCTTCCCCAAAGCCGGAAACGTCTCCTCGTAGCCCGCAAGCAACGCCGCGCCCAGCTCTTCGGACCCCACCAGCGGGTGCCGGGCAAAGGCCTGCACCGCCGACTCCCGGTCACCTTCCACCGCTGCCCGCACGGTCAGCCGCTCCACGTCCTTCACCTGCCGCAGCAGCCCGAGTTGCTCCGGCGGGGGAGGCTGCTGGGCCAGCGGCAGCGCGCCGTCGGGCGTAACGGTGCAGGGAAGTTCGACGACGGCGTCCACCGGCAGGCCCGGAATGGCGGCTGTGGGGGTGGCCAACGGAGTGGTGGTTGGGATGGGAGCGGCCGGCGCGCCAGCGGAAGGCACCGTGTTGCGGGTGTTCAGGATCAGCTGCGCGTCCCCGGACCCGGTCAAGGCACGCATGGCTGCCAGCGCCACCCGCTCATAGCCGCCGCCGGCGAGGTCGGACTCATCGCGGTGTTCGTCCTTCCCGCGGGCCTCCGCCAGATAGCCCTCTTCCCGCGACCGGCGCGCAGCTTCCCACAACCCAAAGGCCTCATTGCCCGCTGCAGCCAGACGCGGGTACAGCTCCTGTTGCTGGCTGTGGATGGATTCCCCGCGGGTGGCGGGCATGGCACGCATCGCCTCCCGCGCGGCGTCCTGCTGGTAGTAGTAATACAGGTACTCATTGGGAAGCGCGCCGAGGCGGGCAAGGAACGGCTGCGGAAACAGCCGGCCCTCCTCGAAGGATTGAAGGGCCAGGGGATCCGAAAGCAGCGCTGGGAGGACGTCCCGTCCGCCGGACTCCAGCCGGTACAGCCAGCCCAAGTGGTTCAGCCCGTAGTAGCCCACGCCGTCGAGCGTTCCTTCCGGCAGGGTAACGCCGGCGGCGCGGGCGGCGCGGTGCACCAGGCCGCCCGCGGAGTCGCAGATCCCGATGACGCGCGTGCCAAGTACTGGCAGGAGTGCCTCGGTGACCATGCCGGCGGGGTTGGTGAAGTTGATCAGCCACGCATCCGGGCAGTGTTCCTTCATTGACCGCGCCAGGTCCACCATGTGCGGAATGGTCCGGAGGGCGTAGGAAATACCGCCGGCACCGGTGGTTTCCTGCCCCAACAGGCCCAGGTCCTGAGCGACCCTCTCGTCCAGGACCCGTCCGGCGGTGCCGCCTGGACGGATGGCGGCAAACACTATCTGCGTTCCCGCCAACGCTTCCGGGAGGTCGGTGGTGGGATGGACCGGCAGCGGGAGACCTGGCCCGTGCATGCTGCGCAGGACCGCTGTCACAGCGGCAAGGCGGGAGAGATCGACGTCGTACAGCACCAGTTCGGTGACCAGGCCTTTATAGGGGCCGGCTACCAGCGCCCGGTAGATCAGCGGAACCCGGAAACCGCCACCGCCGACAATCAGAAGCCGCATAATCAGCAGTCTAGGCGCGGGTGTCCGCGGTACCTACGGCCGCCCCTACCGGATGTCCGTAGCAAGGCGTAGTGTGCGGCACATGGACGCGATTCCAGCACGCCCGTTTGACCCCCTGGCCGCCGTCCGCTCGCCCTTGGACCCCGGATTTGATGTGCTGCTGGCAGGAACGGTGTTCCAGGACATCATCTTTACCGGCCTGCCCCACGGACCCGAACCTGGCACGGAAATCTGGAGCGACGGCATGGGCAGCTGCCCCGGCGGGGTTGCTAACCAGGCCATCGCTGCGGCACGCCTGGGACTGCGCACCGGCCTGGCCGCGGCCTTCGGCGACGACGGCTACGGGGACTTCAACTGGAGAATCCTGTCCAGCCAGGAGCACGTGGACCTCAGCCTGTCACGGAAGGTCCCCGGGTGGCACTCGCCGGTAACGGTTTCGCTGTGCGTCGACAAGGACCGCTCGCTGGTGACCCACGGCCATGCAGCGCCGGTGACGGCGTCGGAGCTTATCGGGGACCCGCCTCCCGCGCTCGCCGGCATCGCGGAAGTAGGGCTGGACGTTGAGCCGTGGGCCAGGGAGGCACACCAGGCGGGGGTAAAGCTGTTCGGGGACGTCGGGTGGGATCCCAGCGGCGTATGGGCACCGGTCCGGCTGGAGAACCTGCAGTATTTCCACGCGTTCCTGCCCAACCAGCGCGAGGCCATGGCCTTTACCGGCAAAGATGATCCGTGGACCGCTCTGTACGCGCTGGCGGACCGGGTGCCGGTTGCGGTGGTGACGCTCGGGCCGCAGGGAGCCATGGCAGTTGATTCCGAAACCGGGGAGGAGGAGTGGGTGCCTTCCTTGCCCGTCAAAGCCTTCGACCCCACCGGTGCCGGTGACTGTTTCGACGCCGCGTTCATCGTTGGAAGCCTGGCCGGCTGGCCGCTGGGGAACAGGCTGCGTTTCGCAAACCTTTGTGCCTCGCTGGCGGTCCAGGAGGTGGGAGGATCGCTGGCCGCGCCGGGCTGGGGCGACATCGCCGACTGGTGGCAGCGGGCCAATGCCCGGCCCGAACGGCAGACCAGCCAGTGGCTCCGGCGGTTCTCCTTCCTGGCCGACATCGTTCAGGACGTGCCGCTCGCAGCCCAGCGCAGGGCATCGGCAACCATCGCGCACCTCTCGGACGCCTGATTATTCGGCCCGAAGCGCCAGCACTAGAATCACTAGGGTGACTTACCCCGCAACAACCGGTGATTTCGACGCCGCCCCGGCACAGGACCCCCGCAACGAACGGTCCGCCGTGATCGACCTTGACGCGATCCGGCACAACGTCCGCCGGTTGGCGGCGGCAGCTTCCCCGGCGAAAGTGATGGCGGTGGTGAAGGCGGATGCCTACGGACACGGCGCGGTCCCGGTGGCCCGCGCTGCCCTGGAAGCCGGTGCCTCCTGGCTGGGGGTCGCCCACATCTCCGAAGCCCTGGCGCTGCGGGCTGCCGGAATCGACGCGCCGCTGCTCGCCTGGCTGCACACCACGGAAAGCAACTTCGGCGCAGCGGTGGCAGCCGGCGTCGACATCGGGTGCTCGGGCTGGGAACTTGACCGTATTGTCGCGGCTGCCCGGGAGCAGGAGCGCCCCGCCCGCATCCATCTGAAAGTGGACACCGGTCTGGGCCGCAACGGTGCAACGCTTGATACCTGGGACCACCTGGTGGGCGAGGCCATGGAATACCAGGACCAGGGGCTGCTGCGCGTGGTGGGGATCTTCTCCCACCTCGCCGTCGCCGACGAACCGGAGCGGCCGGAGACCGACGAGCAGCTCGCGGCGTTCAGGGAAGCACTTGCTGTGGCCGAGGATGCCGGCGTTGACCCAGAGGTCCGGCACCTGGCCAATACACCGGCAACGCTGTCCCGCCCGGACACCCACTTTGACCTGGTCCGCGTGGGCCTGGGGATCTACGGGTTGTCGCCCTTTGAAGGACAGACGTCCGCCGAGCTGGGGCTCCACCCTGCCATGACGCTCCGGACCCTGGTGTCGCAGTGCAAGGAGGTCCCGGACGGGCAAGGCGTCTCCTATGGACTCCGCTACCGCACCAGCGGCCCCAGCACGCTCGGCCTGATCCCGGTGGGCTACGCCGACGGAGTTCCCCGCATCGCCACCGGCGGGCCCGTCCGCGTGGCCGGCACAACGTACCCCGTGGTGGGACGCATCGCCATGGACCAGATGGTCATCGACCTCGGGAACACCGGCCCTGCGAGTGCAGGCCTGCTGGGCGCCGAAGCCGAGCTGTTCGGGGACGGTGCCGACGGCGGCCCCACCGCTGATGACTGGGCGCGCGCGGCCGGAACCATCAACTATGAGATCGTCACCCGGATCAGCCCGCGGGTTCCCCGCCGCTTCATCAACGAACAGGCCCCCGCCGCTGTGCAGGCTTCGGAGGGGGCGGCATGAACGCGCCCGAACCCCGGGACAACGGTGAGGCCCGCCCCAATTGGGAAAAGACCTTCAGGGCGACGACGGCCGACCAGACCCACGCGCTCGCCGTGCGCCTGGCGGCGGTCCTGGAAGCCGGGGACCTGCTGGTGCTCTCCGGCGAGCTGGGTGCCGGGAAAACCACCTTTACCCAGGGTTTGGGGGAGGGGCTGGGCGTCCGCGCCGGCATCATTTCCCCCACGTTCGTGCTGGTTCGCATCCACCCCAACCTGCCGGACGGCCCGCGCCCCGGTGGGCCGGACCTGGTCCATGTGGACGCCTACCGCCTGGGCTCAGCCGCGGAGATTGACGACATCGACCTCGAGAACACCCTCGACTCCTCGGTGACGGTTGTTGAATGGGGCCACGACCGGGTGGAGCACCTGAGCGAGAGCCGGCTGGAGATCGACCTGCACCGGGCAATCGGGCTGGGCGGAACGGGACTCAACGGCACGGGCTTCGGCGCTGCTGGCCCCGCTGCCGGAGCGGGCCCCGGTTTCCGCAGGTCCGACGGCGGCACCCTGGACTTCGAGACTGAGGACACTGACGAGCCCCGCACTATCGTGATGCGCGGTTATGGTCCGCGCTGGCCATTCGTTCCCGAACCCGTCGCAGCCTTTGAAGGGAAAGCCTGATGCTCATCCTCGCCATCGACACCTCCGCTGTGGCCAGCGCGGCGCTGGTGTCCGGCGACGCCCTGGAAGGCGTGGTGGGCACCTTCTCCACCGAGGACACCCGCAGCCACGCTGAGGTGCTCGCGCCGGGCATCGAGCAGATGCTTTTCGATGCCGGCGTCAGCGGAAGAGATGTTGATGCCCTGGTAGTGGGCGTGGGTCCCGGCCCGTTCACCGGCCTGCGGTCGGGCATCGCCACGGCGCGCACCCTGGCCTTCGTCTGGGGCAAGCCACTGCACGGGCTGATGAGCCTGGACGCAGTGGCGCTGGAAGTGGCGGAATCGACCGCCGCAGCCCCCGAGTTCCTGGTGGTGACGGACGCTCGGCGCAAAGAGGTCTATTGGGCCCGCTACAGCCTTGCCGACGGCCAGCTTCCCGTCTTGGAGGACGGCCCCAACGTTGGCTTTGCGAAGGACCTGCCGGACCTTCCCGCCTATGGCGCCGGCGCCGGCCTCTATGCAGACACCCTGAAGGTAAACCCGGACTTCGCCCAGGAGCAGCCGGATGCCCTGTACCTGGGACAGTTCGCGCTGGCCCGGCTCGCCGCAGGTGACGCTCTCCTTGATTCCACCCCTCTGTACCTCCGCGAATCCGATGCCCAGGTCCCCGGACCGAGGAAGAGGGCCCTGTGAGCACCGCCCCGAATCCCAACAACCACGGCGTCTCCGTGCGGGAGATGACCCCCGACGACGTCATTGCTGTCAGCGTCCTGGAGCAGCGGCTATTCCCGGTGGACGCCTGGCCCCTGCACATGTTTTATGACGAGCTGGCCCAACCGGAGACCCGTTGGTACTTGGTGGCCGAGGGCAGCGAAGGCATCGTGGGCTACGCCGGGCTAATGTGCATTGAACCCATCGCGGATGTCCAGACCATCGCCGTCGTGCCCGAATATGAAGGGCGCGGGATCGGCACCACGCTCCTGACCCGGCTTATTGAGGAGGCACGCCGCAGGTACGCTGCGGACCTCCTTCTGGAAGTCCGCGCAGATAACCCCCGCGCCCAGCAGCTTTACCGGCGCTTCGGTTTCGAGCAGATCCACGTCCGTCCCCGCTACTACCGCGACGGTGTGGACGCCCTCATCATGCGGCTCCAGCTCGCCGGCAGCACCCGCGAAGGAACGGGAGATGGCACATCAACGGAAGCAGGCCAGCCATGAACCGCTCGCAGCCCCTGGTGCTCGGCATCGAATCCTCCTGCGACGAGACCGGGGTGGGCATTGTCCGGGGGACCACCCTCCTGACCAACACCGTGTCCTCGTCCATGGACGAGCATGTCCGGTTTGGCGGGGTCATCCCCGAAATTGCCTCGCGGGCGCACCTTGACGCCTTCGTCCCTACCCTCGAACAGGCGCTGTCCGACGCCGGCGTGACCCTTGCTGAGGTAGATGCCATCGCCGTGACGTCCGGCCCCGGCCTGGCCGGTGCCCTCATGGTGGGGGTCTGTGCCGCGAAGGCCCTGGCCGTGGCCACCGGCAAGCCCCTGTACGCCATCAACCACCTCGTGGCGCACGTGGGTGTGGGCCTGCTGGATGGACAGCAAGCCGCCGCCCCCCGGCTGCCCGAGAACCTCGGCGCCCTGCTGGTCTCCGGCGGCCACACCGAGATCCTTAAAATCAACAGCATCACCGACGACGTGGTCCTCCTCGGCTCCACCATTGACGACGCCGCCGGGGAAGCCTACGACAAGGTGGCCCGCATCCTGGGACTCGGCTATCCCGGCGGACCCGCGATCGACAAGGTGGCCCGCACCGGCAACCCCAAGGCGATCCGTTTCCCCCGCGGCCTCAGCCAGCCTAAATACATGGGCACGGCCGACGAACCCGGCCCGCACCGCTACGACTGGTCCTTCAGCGGCCTCAAAACCGCTGTCGCCAGGTGCGTTGAGCAGTTCGAGGCCCGCGGCGAGGAGGTCCCGGTCCCGGACATCGCGGCCGCCTTCCAGGAAGCCGTGGTGGACATCATCTCGTCCAAAGCTGTGCTGGCCTGCCGGGAAAACGGCATCAAGGATGTGCTGCTCGGCGGCGGCGTGGCGGCAAACTCACGCCTGCGCGAGCTGACGGGCCAGCGCTGCGCCTCTGCCGGGATCAGGCTGCACGTACCCCCGCTGGACCTTTGCACCGACAACGGCGCCATGGTCGCCGCACTCGGAGCGCAGCTTGTGATGGCAGGGGTGGGGCCCAGCGGAATCGGCTTCGCCCCGGACTCGTCCATGCCGGTCACAGCCGTGTCCCTCCCCGCCTGACCCGCCTTGCCCTATCAGTTGCTGTCCCCAAACCACCGGTTTAGGGACCACAACTGATAGGGCAACTGAGTATGACACCTCAGGCGGTGGGGCCGTTCCGCATCTGCTTCACCAAGTCCAGGACGACCGCCTGGAGGTCGCCGCCGTGCTCCTCGGCAACCCGGCGCTGGCGCTGGTAGCCGGCACCGCGGCGGATAATCTTTTCGACGTCGGCCAGCTCATCCGGGCAGCCCAGCTTCGCGGCGATGGGCTCGAGCCGGTTCAACGTTTCGAGCAGATGGTCGGTGACCAGCTGTTCCTTACCGGCAGCATCCAGGATGATGATGGCGTCCATGCCGTAGCGGGCTGCCCGCCACTTGTTCTCCTGGACGTGCCACGGTGGCATGGTGGGGATGCTTCCGCCGTTGTCCAAGGTGGTGGAGAACTCGTCCACCAGGCACTGGGTGAGGGCGGCGATGGCGCCCACCTCTTCCAGCGTGGCCAATCCGTCGCAGATGCGCATCTCGATGGTGCCCAGGTTCGGCACGGGCCGGATGTCCCAGCGGATTTCCGAAAGTGTGTCGATCACTCCGGTGGTGAACATGTCCTGCACATAGGACTCGTAGTCGTCCCAGGAGCTGAACTGGAAGGGCAGCCCGGCCGTCGGCAGCTGCTGGAACATCAGCGCCCGCTGCGACGCATAGCCGGTGTCCTCGCCGCCCCAGAAGGGGCTCGACGCCGAGAGCGCCTGGAAGTGCGGGAAGTAGTTGACCAGCCCGTCCACCACGGGGAGCGCCTTCTCGCGCCGGTCCAGCCCAACGTGCACGTGGACGCCGTATATGACCATCTGGCGGCCCCACCACTGGGTGCGGTCGATCAGTTTTGCGTACCGGGCCTTGTCTGTCACCGGTTGAAGCTGCGGCGGGCTGAACGGGTGGCTTCCGGCGCAGAACACTTCCACACCCATGGGATCGGTGATTTCCCGGACGGCCGCGAGCGACCTGCTGAGGTCCTCCTTGGCATCGGCGGCGGTCTCGCAGATGCCGGTAACCAGTTCCACCGTATTCAGCAGCAGTTCCTGCTTGATGTGCGGGTGTTCGTCATCCTCGTTGAGCTCCGGGTGGCGGGAGGCCACGCCGCGGAGCACCTCATTGGCCACGGAGGCGAGCTCGCCCGTCCTGCCGTCCACCAGCGCGAGTTCCCATTCGACACCAAGTGTTGATTGCCTCGATGAAGCGAACTCAATCTTCACGCGTTTCCTAACTGTCCTGTTTGCCGCTGGCTCACGCCGTCACTGAAGGGCTTCTGCCGGCAGGCGAACGGGTGTTTCAAGTCTAGTGCAGGGGTAGCATCGTATTGATGGCCTCGTTCCAACACCTGCGTGACAGTCTTCACAAAACCTTCCCCGTCCTGGCTGCAGTCTCGGCTGCGGTGGCGCTCGCATCCTGCACCGCCGCCCCGGCCCCAGTCCCGTCGCAGGCAGCTTCCACCCCCGCCGCACCTTCCGCGACACCGCGTCCGACGCCGGCACCCCGCACGGCTTCCCCCTCACCTTCGCGCTTACCTGCGCCGTCGGCGGATCCTGCCCTGCGCCCGCTGGGGTGGGGCCCGCAGCAGCGGGACCAGGACGCAGCCGCCGCAGCCGTGGCGAAGATGTCGCCGGAACAGAAGGCGGGACAGGTCCTGCTTCCGTTCTTCACGGGCACGAACCCTTCGGCCCATGCCGCCGCGGTCGAACGACTGCACCTTGCCGGGTCCATCATCATGGGTGACAATGTGCCGCTGGACCGGCAGGGGAAGGTGGACCTCGCGGCCATGGGAGCCATCAACCAAAGGCTTGGGCAGGCGGCCACCGCGGACGGCAGGCCGTGGCCCGGGATGATCGGCGTTGACCAGGAGGGCGGCTTGGTGGCACGGCTGGGCGGGCCGCTGACGGAGTGGCCGGCGCCCATGAGCTTCGGCGCCGCAGGCAGCGGGCCCCTGGCGCGCGAGGCCGGGAAGGGGCTGGCAAGCGAGTTGGTGCCTTTGGGCTTCAACACGGACTTTGCCCCGGACACTGACGTGACCATCGGGCCGGCGGATCCCACTATCGGTGCCCGTTCCATGTCAGCGAACCCGGACGCGGCTGCGGCGCTCGGGGTGGCATACTCGCAGGGCATGCTGGCCTCAGGTGTTCTTCCCGCCGTCAAGCATTTCCCCGGCCACGGCTCGGTGACCACGGATTCGCACCTGAATCTTCCCACGCAGCCGGCCACCGTCGCGGAACTCAAAGCCCGCGACTGGAAGCCCTTCCGGGCCGCCATCACCGCCGGTGCGCCGATGGTGATGACCGGCCATATCGCCGTGCCCGCGCTGGAACCCGGAGTACCGGCGTCGCTCTCGGCGCCTACTTACGCGGCGCTGCGGGGACTCGGCTTCAAGGGTGTGGCCGTGACTGACGCCCTCAACATGGGGGCAGTGCACAAGAAGTACCCTGCCGGATCCGCGGCGGTCATGGCCCTTGCGGCGGGAGCTGACCTCCTGCTGATGCCCGCGGACGTCGGGCAGGCCCACGCTGCGATTGTCCACGCCGTGTCCACGGGCAGCCTGCCCGCGGCAAGGCTGGATGAAGCTGCCCAGCGCGTGGCAACCATGATGACCTGGCACGGCCGGGCAGCCGCGGGAACCGGCAAAGCACGAGGAAGTGCAGCCGGCAGCGGCGCCCCTCTTTCCGCCAAGGTGTCCGCCGCCGCCGTCACCGTCCTTTCCGGCCACTGCAGCGGAGCCCTGGCCCCCGGCGGGGTCCGGGTGGCGGGCGGCAGCCCGGCGGACAGGGCGCGGTTCGCGGACGCCGCGGCGCGCCACGGCCTGACCCTCGGCTCCGGACCCCTGGTCAGCCTCATCCCGTACGGCGGACGGCCTGCGGGGGGAGACATCGCCGTCGCCCTTGACGCGCCCTGGCCGCTGCAGCACTCCGGCGCGCCGGTCAAGGTGGCCCTGTACGGCCGCACCCAGGGTGCCTTCGATGCCCTCGCCGCGGTCCTGGTTGGGAAGGCGCCGGCACCGGGAAAGCTGCCCGCCGCCGTCGGAAGCTACCCCGCAGGAACCGGCTGCCCCTGATCCCAACTGACTGGCAGTAGTTGTCGTTTTGCGCGGTCCAAACGACAACAACTGCGAGCTAGTTGGGTGGGACCGGGTTAAATGGTGAGGTGCCCATTCTGAATAAAGACATGACCCTCTGCATCTCGCTCTCGGCCCGGCCCAGCAACAACGGGACCCGCTTCCACAACCACCTGTACGAGCAGCTGGAGCTGAACTGGATCTACAAGGCGTTCGCCCCCACCAACCTGGAACAGGCCATCGCTGGCGTGCGGGGCCTGGGGATCCGCGGCTGCGCCGTCTCCATGCCGTACAAGGAGGACGTCATCGCCCTCGTTGACGAGATGGACCCGTCGGCCGAGGCCATCGACTCGGTCAACACCATCGTGAACACGGACGGGCACCTGAAGGCCTACAACACCGACTACACGGCGATTGAACAGCTGCTGGCCTCCAACGCCGTGCCTACCAGCTACTCTGTGCTGGTCCAGGGGGCAGGAGGCATGGCCAAGGCCACCGTGGCCGCACTCCGGGATGCAGGGTTCACCAACGTCACGGTCCTCGCACGGAACGAAACCACCGGGCGGGCGCTCGCGGAACAGTACGGGTTCCAGTGGCGTCCGGCGCTCGACGGCGGAACGGCGGACCTGATCATCAACGTCACGCCCCTCGGTATGGCCGGCGGACCCGGAGCGGACACCCTGGCCTTCCCGCAGGACACCATCGACGCCGCGCAGGTGGTGTTCGACGTGGTTGCCCTGCCTGCTGAAACCCCGCTTATCGCTGCCGCCCGGGCTGCCGGAAAACCGGTGATCACCGGAGCGGAGGTGGCTACCATCCAGGCGCTGGAGCAGTTTGTGCTCTACACCGGTGTGCGGCCCAGCGCCGAGCAGGTGCGCGCCGCCGAGGAGTTCACGCGCGCCCAGTAGCGGATTCTTAGACGGGTTCCACCACGATGGCCACCCGGTCCTCACCGATGCGGGTCAGGACCAGGGTGGCTGTTTTGTTGCCACCCTTTTTTCCTGCGTTTTTTTCTCCCGCGTTCTTCCCTCCTGTGTTTTTCCCTCCCGTGTTTTTCCCTCCGGGGAGGAGCTGTTTGCGGAGTTCCTCGGGGGTGACGGCGGTACCGCGCTTCTTGATGTCCAGCACCCCGATGCCTTCAGCCTTCACCCACGCCTTGAGTGCCTTGACGTTGTACGGCATAACATTCAGGACCTTGTAGGCCCGCGCGAAGGGAGTGTCCACCAGCTGCGGAGCGCAGATGTAGGCGATGTGTTCATCCACCAGGTGCCCGCCCAGCTGCAGTGCGACGTCGGCCACCAGTCCTGCGCGGATGACGGCGCCGTCGGGCTCGTACAGGTAACCCTCCACCGGACCCACGGGGGCGGCGGGACCGGCCCCGAAATCCTCCCCGCTGGTGAGCTCAGCCGCCCCCTCGGAACCCAGGACCAGCGCCGCCCGGCGGACGCCGGGGCGCTGCACGGCGTTGAACCACAGCGCCACTTCGGTGACATCCCCGGCCACGGAAACCCACTGGGCTTCGCAGCCGGCCGGCACGGAGTCATGGGGCATCCCCGGCCCCATCTTTACACCGACCGCCCGGCCGGACGCAGCAAGGGACTGGACAAAGGACAGCGGCGGCGAAAAGGCCTCCGGGTCCCAGATGCGCTTGGTGCCGGAAGTGGAGGTGACCCGCCGCGCAGGGTCCAGCCAGACGCCGTCAATCCCGTCCAGCGGAACAGCGGTGGCATCTGCATGGACCACCGTCGCATTGGAAAAGGGGATGAGGTTCACAGTGGCGCAGGCGGCAGTGGTCTCGTCCATTTCCACTGCCGTCACGTTGATGTCCATCGACGCCAGCGCCAACGAGTCAGCGGCAAGGCCGCACCCCAGGTCAGCGACGTGGCTGATTCCGGCCTCTGCGAACCGCTGCGCGTGACGCGCGGCCACGTTGAGCCTGGTTGCCTGCTCCAGGCCTGCCTGGGTGAACAGCATGCTGCGGGCAAATTCCCCGAACTTCCCCTCGGCCTTGGTGCGGAGCCGGGACTGGGTCAGAACGGCGGAAACCAAAGCGGGGGAGTGGCCGGCCTTGCGCAGTGCTGAATTGAGCTCGAAGGACTTGTCCTCCTGGTAGGGGCCCAGAGACGCCAAAAGCTCCCAGCCCTCGGGGGTGAGCAACGGCGCGATCTGGTCCTGGGGAGCTTGGGGCATGCGTTCCAGCCTAATGGAGGAGCGTCCGGCGGGATGCGGATAGTGTTGAAACCATGGAAGAGAGCGCAGGCCCCCGGCAGTCCGAAGAACCAACCAGGGACAGGGGCCCCGCCAGATTCGCCCGGCCGGCACTGATCGCCGGATCCCTGGTGGCGGTGGTGTGCATCGGGCTTTTGGTGGTCATCTTTTTCCTCGACACGTTCAACGCCACCGTCTACTCGGTGGGCGGCAACGACATCGCCGGCGACACCCAGGAAGCACGGGACATCCGCGGGCTGTACGACGGCGCCCGGGCCGGCAGCATCGCCGTGCTGGTTTTCGCCCTGCTGATGGCAGCTGCCGCAGGCGTGGTTCTTTACCGGGCGCGGAAATCGGCAGCCGTCGGCGGCGAGGGTGAAGACGACGTCGATTTCGACGACCTTGGACGCTGAGGGATCCTGCCCCCTGCACTGGTCAGCAGCACCCCGGAAATGACCAGGACGCCGCCGAGGACCTGCGGGACAGTGATGGGCTGGCCCAGGATCACGGTGATGATGGCGGTGAACACGGCAATGAGGTTCAGGTAGTTGCCGGCATTGGCTGCCGTGGTGCGCTTGAGGGCAAGGTTCCAGAGCAGGTAGGAACCGAGCGAGGGGAACAGGGCGATGAACGCCAGGGACCAGCCCTCTACAGGGGTTTCCGGCAGGCCGGCGCCCGAAACGAGCGCGAGCGGGCTGAGGGCCACAGCCGCCATGGCCACCTGGACCGCCGTGGAGGTAATTGCGGGGATGCTCAGCCGGCGGGCGAGGATGGTGTAGAGGCCCCAGACGGTGATGGCTCCCAGGATCAGCAGTTCGCCCTGGTTGATCGAGAATGTCACCAGGCGCTGCAACTGGCCGCCGGTAAGCACCAGCAGGACGCCAAGGAGGCCCAGGCTGATCCCCACCCAGCTCAGCGGGCGCGGCCTGTCCCGGAGCAGGACCACGGCCAGCACCACAATCAATGCCGGGTTTGCGGCCGTCACCAGGGAGGCGTTCAGGGCCGAGGTGTTCTGCAGGGCGCTGTAGAGCAGCAAGGTATACCCGCTCATGCCCAGGGCACTCAGGAGCAACAGGACCGGCCAGCGGCGCAGGACCGCCCGCCAGTCCGGCCGCTCGACGAAGTGGGCCAGCACCAGCAGCGGCACGGCAGCAAGGACCCAGCGCCAGAACGTCAGCTGGAGCGGCTCCATGGTCTGCATGGCGGCCTGGCCGACCACAAAGTTTCCGGCCCAGAACAGGTTGGCAAGGATGAGGTAAACAGCAGCTCGCACCGGTCAAATGTACATTGCTGCAAGTGCTCCGATGACGAAACGCTGGCACTCGTCTTGACCGAGTGCTAACCCTTACATAGAGTCTTCATTAGCACTCTCCCTAGGAGGGTGCTAACACATGAAGAGCTGCCAGCCAGGCTGCTGCCGGCACCGCGACGACGGTTTGCCAGCCAGGGCGGAAAGCTTTCCAGTCCACGAATTTGCTGACGAAAAGGAGAGGTCCGAGTGTCGGTCTCTATTAAGCCTCTTGAGGATCGTATTGTTGTCCGCCCGCTCGAAGCCGAGCAGACCACGGCTTCCGGCCTGGTTATCCCGGACTCCGCGCAGGAGAAGCCCCAGGAAGGCGAAGTTGTTGCAGTAGGCCCCGGCCGCTTCGAAGACGGCAACCGCGTTCCTGTCGACGTAGCCGTGGGCGACGTCGTTATCTACTCCAAGTACGGCGGAACCGAAGTCAAGACCGGCGGCACCGAGTACCTCGTGCTGTCCGCCCGCGACGTCCTGGCGATCGTCGTAAAGTAACTCCCCGGATCCCCGTGCCGCTGGTCTTGCATTCTGCTGGTCAGCTGCGCGGGGTTCTGTCTTGAAAGGACAAAAACCATGGCAAAGCAGCTTGCGTTTAATGACGCTGCACGCCGGTCTCTTGAAGCCGGCATCGATAAGCTCGCCAACACCGTCAAGGTGACGCTCGGCCCGCGCGGCCGCAACGTCGTCCTGGACAAGAAGTGGGGCGCGCCCACCATCACGAACGACGGCGTCACCATCGCCCGCGAAGTTGAGCTGGACGATCCGTACGAGAACCTTGGCGCGCAGTTGGCCAAGGAAGTTGCCACCAAAACCAACGATGTTGCCGGCGACGGCACCACCACCGCGACGGTCCTGGCCCAGGCCCTGGTCAAGGAAGGCCTGCGCAACGTAGCGGCAGGCGCCGCTCCCGGCCAGATCAAACGCGGCATCGAGGTTTCCGTTGAAGCCGTTGCCGCACGCCTGCTGGAGAACGCCCGCCCCGTTGAAGGCACCCAGGTGGCCAACGTTGCAGCAATCTCCGCCCAGAGCGACGAGATCGGCGAGCTCCTCGCCGAGGCATTCGGCAAGGTGGGCAAGGATGGTGTGATCACCATCGAGGAGTCCTCCACCACCCAGACCGAACTGGTCCTCACCGAGGGCATGCAGTTCGACAAGGGCTACCTGTCCCCGTACTTCGTCACCGACGCGGAACGCCAGGAAGCAGTCCTCGAGGATGCCCTCATCCTGATCAACCAGGGCAAGATCTCCGCGGTGCAGGAATTCCTGCCGCTGCTGGAAAAGGCGCTGCAGAGCTCCAAGCCGCTGTTCATCATCGCTGAAGACATCGACGGCGAGGCCCTGTCCACGCTGATCGTCAACCGCATCCGCGGCACCCTGAACGTCGTCGCCGTCAAGGCCCCGGGCTTCGGCGACCGCCGCAAGGCCATGCTGCAGGACATCGCCACCCTCACCGGTGCACAGGTTGTGTCTCCGGAACTGGGCCTGAGCCTGGACACGGTTGGCCTTGAGGTGCTGGGCACCGCCCGCCGCATCACGGTCACCAAGGACAACACCACCATTGTTGACGGCGCAGGTTCGGCCGAGGACGTGGCAGCACGCGTTGCCCAGCTCCGTGCCGAGCTGACCCGCACCGACTCGGACTGGGACAAGGAAAAGCTGCAGGAGCGGCTTGCCAAGCTGGCCGGCGGCATCGGCGTGATCAAGGTCGGCGCCGCCACCGAGGTTGAGCTGAAGGAAAAGAAGCACCGCATCGAAGATGCAGTGTCCTCCACCCGCGCTGCCCTCGAAGAAGGCATCGTGGCCGGCGGCGGTTCCGCGCTGATCCACGCACTGAAGGCCCTCGACGAGGACCCCGCCGTCAAGGCACTCGAAGGGGACGCCGCCGCTGCTGTGGGCATCGTCCGCCGCGCGCTGGTCCAGCCGCTGCGCTGGATCGCCCAGAACGCCGGCTTCGATGGCTACGTCATCACCGCCAAGGTTGCCGAACTCGAAACCAACAACGGCTTCAACGCCAAGTCGGGCGAGTACGAATACCTGATCGCCGCCGGTGTCATCGACCCCGTCAAGGTCACCCGCGCAGCCCTCCGCAACGCAGCCTCCATCGCTGCACTGGTTCTCACCACCGAGACCCTCGTTGTGGAGAAGCCTGCCGAGGAAGACGAGCACGCAGGCCACAGCCACTAGTCCCCACCGTCTCCCTCACCTCGCTTCGCTCGGTCAGGGAACCCGGACGGCGTGGGCCCACACCCACACGAAAAGCCGGTCCAGCATCCGCTGGGCCGGTTTTTTGGTGCCTAAGTGCCGGCCATCTCCTGCGTCTCAACGTCGCCGGCACGCTCGTACACCAGCGACACCGCCCCCTTCGGGAAGCTGCGCGCCGGCTCCGCGAGGCGGAATGAGGCGGGAATAGTCCCGGCGTCGAACAGGCGCTTGCCCTGACCGAGGGTAACCGGATAAAGCCAAAGGTGGAGGCGGTCGATCACGTCTGCCGCCAGCAGTGAACGGATGAGGACCCCGCTGCCGAACATGTGCACCTGGCCGTACTCCTCGCGGAGCCGGCCCGCGGCCGTGGCATCCGGCAGGACCGTTGTGCCGGCCCAGCTTGGATCGGAAAGGCTGCCGGAGACGACGAACTTCGGCACCCGGTTGAGCGCGGTGCCGATGTCGCCGGACTGGTGCGGCCAGTAGGCAGCGAAGATGTCGTAGGTCTTCCGGCCCAGAAGCAGGGCGTCGATGCGGCTGATCTCTGCCTCGATGGCCGCCTCAGCCTCGTCGTCGGACACCGGCGCCTGCCAGCCACCAAAGGCGAAGCCGCCCGCGGTGTCCTCCTCCCGGCCGCCGGGCGCCTGATAGACGCCGTCGAGGGTAAGGAACAGGTTCGCGACGATGATACCCATGCGCCCATTGTGGAACTGCACTCCGGCGCTGTCCAGCCTCGGCTGCGTGCGTGGCAGACTGGTGCCATGCTGCTCGATGAGCTCGTGAAAACCGCGGATGCCGTTGCGTCCACCCGCTCCCGGCTCGCGAAGGTTGACGCGCTCGCAGACCTGCTGCGCCGGCTGGAGCCCGGGGAGATCGCGACAGCGGTCGGCCTGCTCACCGCCAGGCCGCGTCAGGGCCGGGTAGGAGTGGGCTGGCGCGGCATGTCAGCAGCCATGGGGGAGCCGGCCGCTGGGCCGAGCCTGACCGTGGCCGCCCTCGACGCCGCGCTGGACCGGCTGCTCGTCCCCTCAGGTGCTGGATCGGCAGCCGAACGCGCCGCGACCCTCAGGTCGCTGACGGCGGCAGCCACGGAGCGCGAGCAGGCCTTCATCGCCGGCGTGCTGCTCGGCGAACTGCGCACCGGTGCGCTTGAAGGGGTGCTGGCGGATGCCGTAGCCCGCGCCGCGGAGCGCCCCGTGGACGCCGTACGCCGCGCAGCGATGCTTTCCGGTGATCTCGGCGGGACCGCCATGCTGGCGATCACCGGTACGGCAGCCCAGCTCGACGCCGTCGGCCTCGTCGTCGGCCGTCCTGTGCAACCCATGCTCGCCTCAACCGCGGCCAGCGCCGGCGCGGCGCTGGAAACCACCGGGGAAGCATCGGTGGAATACAAGCTCGACGGCGCACGCATCCAGGTGCATCGCGCCGGCGGCGACGTGCGCATCTACACCCGCACCCTGGCCGAGGTGACCCACCGCCTGCCCGAAGTGGTGGAGGTGGTGCGCGGACTGCCGGTGAGCGAGGTGATCCTCGACGGCGAGACCCTCGCCCTCGACGAGGACGGGGGCCCAAGGCCGTTCCAGGAGACCATGTCGCGGTTTGGGGCGGACGCCGCGCGCGATACGTTGTTGCATCCCTGGTTCTTCGATGTGCTCCACATCGACGGGCGCGACCTGCTCGACGAGCCGCTGGCCACCCGCATCGGCATGCTTGAGCGCATCGCCCCGGGGTACCGCATCCCGGGGGAGATCACCGCGGATCCCGCCGTTGCCGAAAGAGTGTCCGGAGAGGCGCTCGCCGCGGGCCATGAGGGCGTGGTGGTGAAGGCGGTCGGATCAACGTACGCGGCAGGCCGGCGCGGTTCGAACTGGATTAAGGTAAAGCCGGTGCTCACCTACGACCTGGTGGTGCTCGCCTGCGAGTGGGGGTCGGGACGGCGTACCGGGTTGCTGTCGAACCTGCATCTCGGAGCCCTCGACCCCGCGGGGGAGTTCGGCGAACCCGGCGGCTACGTGATGGTGGGCAAAACCTTCAAGGGACTCACCGACGCCCTGCTGCGCTGGCAGACGGAGCGCTTCCAGGAGCTGGAGATGCGCCGCACTGCGGGCACCGTGTGGGTAGAGCCCGTCACCGTGGTTGAGATAGCCATCGACGGCGTGCAGCAATCCTCGCGCTATCCCGGCGGAATCGCGCTGCGGTTCGCACGCGTGAAGCGCTACCGCGACGACAAAACGGCTGCGGAAGCCGACACCATCCAGACGCTGCGTGCCCTGCTGCGTCCGTAGCTTGTGCCGCTTCTCCGCCGGGCGTAACACCGGCGTCGGTGCAGGCCGCGACTCGCGGTACCTTGCAGGGAAAATACCCCAAATGGGTAGAATTGATGTTTTGCCCATGCGACCATGAGGTTTTTTGTGTCGATAGCGAGAACAGAGGCTGCAGCCGGAATGCTCCCCGGAGCCGATGCCAAGGCCCGCAAACCGACCTTCCGGCCCGAGGTGCAGGGGCTCCGCGCCCTCGCCGTGCTGATGGTGGTCGCCTACCATGTGTGGCTGGGCCGGGTGTCCGGCGGCGTGGACATCTTCCTGCTGATTTCGGCGTTCCTGCTCACGCTTTCCTTTGTCCGGAAAGCAGAAACAGGGCGTCCCTTCGGGCTCCTGGCGCACTGGCTGCATTTGTTCAAGCGGCTGCTGCCGGCCGCCGTCGTGGTCATTCTTGGCGTCCTTGCCGGGACGCGGCTGATCCTGCCGCAGAGCCGCTGGCCCGAGGTGCTGGACCAGGCGTGGGCGTCGCTGCTCTACAGCCAGAACTGGCTGCTCGCCGAGACAGCCGTTGACTACTACGCCCAGGACCATGCCGGAGCCAGCCCGCTCCAGCATTTCTGGTCGCTCTCCATCCAGGGCCAGGTGTTCATCCTGTGGCCAGTGATCTTCGCCGGCAGCGCTGCACTGTTGGCGCTGCTCCGCCGCGTCCCCGCACTCAGCAGAGTGAACTACAGGGGAGTGCTGGCGCTGGTCTTCGGTGCCGTCTTCGCCTTTTCCCTCGCCTACTCCGTGGAGCAGACCGCAACCAACCAGGCGTACGCCTACTTCGACACCAGGGCCCGGCTCTGGGAGTTCGCACTGGGGTCCCTCCTGGCCCTGGCGCTGCCTTACCTCAAACCTGCCAGGGCGCTGCGGGTAGTACTGGGCTGGGCAGGACTGGCCGCCATGGTTTCCTGCGGCCTGCTGCTGACCGTGGACCGGTCCTTTCCCGGGTACGTCGCGCTGTGGCCCACCCTCGCGGCGGCGGCAATCATCGTCGCGGGACAAACCGGCAGCCGCTGCGGCGTTGACCGGTTCCTGAGCAGCAAGCCGCTGGTGGCGCTCGGCGACAATTCCTATGCGTTGTACCTGTGGCACTGGCCCGTCCTGGTGCTCGCGCTCGCGGCCACCGGCGTGGAGGCACCAAACCTGTCCCAGGGACTGGGAATCGTCGGCGCAGCGGTGGTGCTCGCAGTCCTCACCACGCGTTTCGTGGAAAAGCCGCTCCGCGACTGGCACTGGCCCAAACGCCGGGACTGGCGCACCGCCGTCGTTATCGTTGCCTGCGGCACCGTCCTCGCCGGTCCCGTCGCCGTATGGCAGACCACCCTCACTGCAGAGGAAAGCGCGACGGCGGCTCAGCCCCGGGAGCTCACGCCAGGGGCGGCGGCGCTCACCCCGAAGAACGCCCCGGTGCCGGTTCCTGACGCCAAAATCATTCCGGGGCCGGCCGCGCTGGACCACGACTGGGCCGGTATCCATGCCCCCTGCACCGGTGCCAACGCCACCAGCAACCCCATCCTTGAGGGATGCCGGCAGGAGGTCCCTGAAGGGGAAACCACCAAACGCATTGTGGTCCTGGGCGACTCCCACTCCCAGCAGTACCTGGGTGCGCTGGCTCCGATTGCGGCTGCCCGGGGCTGGGAACTGGTGACGCTGCTGATGCCGGCGTGCCGCTTCGGGGCCGAGTCGGCGGAAAGGAACGCCGAGTGCAACGCCTACAACCAGGCCAGCGCTGCCTACGTCCTGGAACACCAGCCCGATGCAGTGTTCACGGTGGCGTCACTGACCCACGAGGAAGCCCCGTTCGAGACCGAAGTCCCGGGCTACCTTGAGGGTGTCCGGCCGTTTGCGGATGCCGGGATCGAGATCATTGGCATCCGGGACAACCCCCGATTCACGTTCAACATGCCCGAGTGCATCCAGCGGAACGGCCCGGACGCGCCGGAGTGCAGCGTGTCCCTTGAAAAGTCGCTGGTAAACCCCTCGCCGCTCGAAAGCTATGCGGGCAAGGTTCAGGGGCTGCACCTGATGGATCTGAGTGACTTCATCTGTGCGCGCGGAATCTGCCCCGGTGTGGTGGGGAATGTGTACGTCTACAAGGACGACAACCACCTCACGCGCACCTATGTGGAAAGCATGATCCCCATGTTCGAACGGCGCCTCCTCGCAGCTACCGGATGGAACTGACGGCGCGGCAGCCCGGCCCACGCCCGCAGGGAGGCTGTGAGGACTTGCGAGGTCAGGGCGCGTGCGGTTGCTCACATTGCCTGCATGGAATAGGGGGATTGGCCCCGAGGTTCTAATATTTACTCAACACTTTCTGACCCCGGAGCGCCGACAACGTGGCGGTCCCTTCTGCACAGGCCAGTCCCGTAATGACGGGCTGGTCATCGGCTGCAACCCCTACCCGCACAGCAACCAAGGTAAGAGGCGCACTCATGACCGAGCCCGAACACAACCCCTTTGGCTTCATCGGCCTGACCTACGACGACGTCCTGCTGCTGCCTGGCCACACCGAGGTCATCCCTTCGGAAGCCGATACGTCCTCCCGGATCTCAAAGCGCATCACCGTGCAGACGCCCCTGCTGTCTGCGGCCATGGACACCGTGACCGAGTCCCGGATGGCGATCGCCATGGCCCGCCAGGGCGGCCTGGGCGTGGTCCACCGCAACCTGTCCATCGCCGACCAGGCGGACCAGGTGGACCGCGTCAAGCGCAGCGAATCCGGGATGATCACCAACCCGCTGACCATCCGGCCCGAGGCAACCCTGCGCGAACTGGATGACCTCTGCGCCCAGTACCGCGTGTCCGGCCTGCCCGTGGTGGACGAGGACAACCGCCTGCTGGGCATCGTCACCAACCGCGACACCCGCTTTGTGCCCGAGGCCGACTTCCCTCTGCGGCTTGTCAGCGACGTTATGACCAAGATGCCCCTCGTTACCGGCCACGTCGGCATCAGCCGCGAGGAGGCCTCCCACAAGCTGGCCACGAACAAGATCGAAAAGCTGCCGCTGGTGGACGAGCAGGGCCGGCTGAAGGGCCTGATCACCACCAAGGACTTCACAAAGGCCGAGCAGTACCCGCTGGCCACCAAGGACGACGAAGGCCGCCTTCGCGTGGGCGCTGCCATCGGCTTCTTCGGGGACGGCTGGGAGCGCGCCATGGCACTGGTGGATGCCGGCGTCGACGCCCTGTTCGTGGATACCGCGAACGGCCACTCGCAGGGCGTGCTGGATATGATCCGCCGCCTCAAGTCTGATCCCGTGGCGGCGCACGTTGACGTCATCGGCGGCCAGGCCGCCACCCGCGAAGGCGCACAGGCCCTGATCGACGCCGGCGCCGACGGCATCAAGGTGGGCGTGGGGCCAGGTTCCATCTGCACCACCCGCGTGGTGGCCGGTGTGGGCGTCCCGCAGATCACCGCCATCTACGAATCCGCCAAGGCAGCCATTCCTGCCGGCGTTCCGCTGATCGCCGACGGCGGCCTGCAGTACTCCGGCGACATCGGCAAGGCGCTGGTTGCCGGCGCCGACACCGTGATGCTGGGCTCCCTCCTGGCCGGCTGCGACGAGTCCCCGGGCGAGCTGATCTTCGTCAACGGCAAGCAGTTCAAGTCCTACCGCGGCATGGGCTCCCTGGGTGCCATGCAGTCCCGGGGCAAGAACACGTCCTACTCCAAGGACCGCTACTTCCAGGCGGACGTCTCCGGCGATGACAAGCTCATCCCCGAGGGCATCGAAGGCCGCGTGGCCTACCGCGGTCCATTGGCTTCCGTGGCGTACCAGCTGGTGGGCGGCCTGCGCCAGACCATGTTCTACACCGGCGCCCCCACCGTCCCTGAGCTGAAGGCCCGCGGCAAGTTCGTCCGGATCACCCCGGCCGGGCTGAAGGAATCGCACCCGCACGATATCCAGATGACCGTCGAGGCCCCGAACTACGGATCACGCTGACAACCGTTCCTGATCGGACGAAGGGCCAGCCGCAACGCCGGCTGGCCCTTCGTCCGTATGCCCGGGCCGTAGCCCAGGTCCTGCGCGTCAGCTTCCGGGCCTCCCCGGGCGCGGTAGTCATGAAAGTGCTCGGCTCGCTGATCTCGGCGGTGCTTCCGCTGGTCACCACCTACTTCGCGGCGCTCACCACCACGGCGCTGGCCGCAGCCTACTCGGGAGATGCCGGAGCCGGGCAGCTGGCGATCGTCTACGTCATCATCACCGCTGCCCTGGGCCTTTTCTGGGGCGCGTTCAACAGCGTGGACCGGTACATCCAGCAGCTCATGAGCTTCAAGGTGGGAGCCATCGTTGGCGACCAGATGTACGAGCGGTTCCTTGCCCTCGAGTTCTGGCGCTACGACGATAAAGAAACCGTAGACCTGTACGACCGCGCCAAAAGGTTCTCCGACTCCTACGCCCGGGTGCTGGACCGGATCGCCGCGATCTTCACCCAGCTCGTCTCGGTCGTCCTCGCAATCGGTGCCCTGCTGCTGGTCAGCTGGTGGATAGCCGTGATCGTGCTGGTGGCCATCGTGCCCAGCGTGTACCTCCAGTTCAAGCTGTCCCGGGAACAGATCGCCCACTGGAACACGCAGGTGGATTCCCGGCGGCAGCGCCGGATGATCGAACAAAACCTGCTCCGGCCACAGCACATTGCCGAGATGCGTCTCTACGGCATTGTGGGCTTCCTGATGGACTTCCGGTCCCGGCTCCGCGACGCGGATGAGCGCCGCCGTCTTGATTTCCAGCGCCGCTACATCCCCAAGCAGCTCGCGGCCGACGCCCTGCAGTACGGCGCGGAGGTGGTCTCGCTGATCTGGGTGGTGGGCCAGATTATTGCTCGCGCTCAGCCTGTGGGCCAGTTCCTCTACGTGCAGCAGATCGTCAGCCGGGCACTGTCCACGGCCAACAGCCTGGTGTCCTCCCTCAGCTCCATCGACGAGGACCTGGCCAACCTCAAGGACTACGAACTGTTTATGGCGCTGCCCGTCCACGCCGAGCACGCGCCTCCGTTGCTGGAGACCCCGAAGACCGTGGAAATGAAGGACATCCGCTTCACCTACACGGGCAGCGATATCGAGGTGATCCGCGGAATCAGCATGACCATCCGGGAAGGCCAGCACATCGCGATCGTAGGCGAGAACGGCGCCGGAAAGTCCACCCTGATCCGGATTCTGGCCGGCCTCTACCGCCCGGACTCCGGGCAGGTAATGCTCGACGGCGTGGACCTCGCCGCCGTCGACGTGACCTCCTGGCACCGGCATCTCGCAGTACTGAGCCAGGAGTTCCTGAAGTACGAGTTTGCCACCGCTGCGGAGAACATCTACTTCGGCGACGTCGACTCGCCCCGGAACGATGACCGCATCCGCAGGGCCGCCGCAGACGCCGAGGCCCTGGACTTCATCAACAAACTGCCCAACGGACTGGACAACCACGTCAGCAACTGGATGGAGGATCCCCGGGGCCGCAAGGGCAGCGGGCTCTCCGGCGGCCAATGGCAACGGCTGGCAATGGCCCGCAACTTCTACCGGGACGCCTCGTTCATGGTGATGGACGAGCCCACGTCCGCCATCGATGCCCTCGCCGAACACCGCATCTTTACCCGCCTCTTCGCGGACCGCAGCAGCACCATCATCGCCATCAGCCACCGGCTCGCCACCATCGAAAAGGCGGACATCGTGTACATGCTCGAAGACGGCCAGATTGTGGAACAGGGCACGCACAATGAACTCGTGGCGCTGCGGGGCCGTTACTTCAGGATGTTCGAATCCCAGCTCACCTCGGAGGAGACCGAAGAGGTGTAACGTCCACCACCGTGGTGCGGACCCGGGCGAGGCTCGGCTGCGGCGGAACGCTGCTGAAGCCGAACTCCACTGCCGGCAGAATCTGGGCCAGTTTTCCGGCGTCCACCCCGTCCCAGCTGACGACGGCGGAGCTGATGCTGTGGAGGTCACTCACCCCGTAATACTCGTTCCGGCCGCTCCCGGCGGTTCCCGAGGTACGCGACCCGCCGCTGAGAACGGCGGCAACCGGGCTGATCGCCCGGAGCCAGCAAGGATGGACCGCGAGGGGCCGGGGCACTGCCCGCAGCGCACTGCCCAGGATGGTCCTCCCGCCGAGCCGGGCGCGGACAGCCAGGGAGCCGGCGTCGACCGACAGTAGACCACGGGCCAAAGTGGCGCCTACCTCCACCACCCGGACCTCGTCGAAGCTGTAGGTGCTGGAGATGAAATCTGCCACCTCCCCGGTGGGTGCCAACAGCAGCCTGTGCCCGGAGGGCTGCTGGACCATGACGTCGGCGAAGGTGCCGAAGGGGGAGTGCTGCCACAGGCCCACCACGGCGCGCAGCCCGGACGCGGTGCCGATCCCGGCGATGTGCCCGTCAAAAATCCAACGTGAACCCATCCAGCCACTGTAGCCAAGGACAGTACTGCTGCTGGGATAACCTAGAGCAGTGACTTACGAGATCGAGATCGGCCGTGGCAAGCGTGGGCGTCGTGCCTACTCCCTGGATGACATTGCGATTGTCCCCAACCGTCGTACCCGCGACCCCAAGGACGTTTCCGTCTCCTGGCAGATCGACGCCTACCAGTTCAGCATGCCCGTCATCGCCGCGCCCATGGATTCTGCCATGTCTCCGGCGACGGCCATTGTGCTCGGGAAACTGGGCGGCCTCGGCGTCCTTGACCTCGAGGGCCTCTGGACCCGGTACGAGGACCCGCAGCCCGTCCTTGACGAAATCGGCGCCCTGGAAGACGAGACCAACAGCCCGGCCGTGACGGGTCGGATGCAGGAGCTGTACAAGGCCCCCATCCAGCCCGAACTGATCACCTCCCGCCTCGCCGAGATGCGCGCCGCCGGCGTGACGGTGGCCGGGTCGCTGACCCCGCAGCGCACGCAGGAGCACTACAAGACCGTGGTGGCCGCCGGCGTCGACATCTTTGTGATCCGCGGCACCACCGTGTCAGCCGAGCACGTCTCCAAGGACCACGAGCCGCTGAACCTCAAGCAGTTCATCTACGAACTGGACGTGCCCGTGATCGTGGGCGGCGCGGCAGGCTACACGCCCGCGCTGCACCTGATGCGCACCGGTGCAGCCGGTGTGCTGGTGGGCTTCGGCGGCGGTGCCACCACCACCACCCGCCGTGCCCTGGGCATCCACTCGCCGATGGCGTCGGCGATTTCCGACGTTGCTGCCGCCCGCCGTGACTACATGGACGAGTCCGGCGGCCGCTACGTCCATGTCATTGCCGACGGCGGCATGGGCAGCTCGGGCGACATCGTCAAGGCCATTGCCATGGGCGCCGACGCCGTGATGCTGGGCAGCGCCCTCGCCCGGGCCGAAGAGGCGCCCGGCAAGGGCTGGCACTGGGGCCAGGAAGCCCACCACCTTGAACTGCCCCGCGGTGACCGTGCAAACGTCGGTACCGTTGGTCCGCTCGAGGAAGTCCTTTTCGGACCAGGCCATCACACCAACGGAACCTCCAACCTCATCGGCGCGCTCCGCCGTTCCATGGCGACCACCGGCTATTCGGACCTGAAGGAATTCCAGCGGGTCGACGTCGTGGTTTCCCCCTACGCAGGGAACTGACGCGCGGCGGCGGGGCCCAATGCTCCCTGCCGCCCTGCCCAAGCGTGCCGCAACGAAGTAGGGTGGTCTCACTACCGGGACTAGTGGCACTGGAGGCGTTCGATGAAGAGTGTTCCTGCTAACGGTGGGGCCCTGGGCCCCGCAGCCAGGGAAGCAGCCATCCAGCGGCTGCGTGCAACCGCGGAGCCGGGCCAGGAACTGGACATCCTGATTGTCGGCGGCGGGATCGTGGGTACCGGCGCGGCCCTTGACGCCGTCACCCGGGGGCTGGACGTGGGGATCGTCGAGGCGAGCGACTGGGCAGCCGGTACGTCCTCCAGGTCCTCAAAACTCATCCACGGCGGTCTGCGCTACCTGGAGATGCTCGACTTTGGCCTGGTCAAGGAGGCGTTGCAGGAGCGCGGGCTGCTGCTCTCCGAATTGGCGCCGCATTTGGCCCGGCCGGTGCCGTTCCTGTATCCGCTGACAAAACCCTTCTTCGAGCGCCCCTACGTGGGCGCCGGCATTGCACTGTACGACGCCATGTCCGTCTCCAGCGGCCACAGCAGGGGTGTGCCGTTCCATAAACACCTCAGCAGGCGGGGCACGCTGCGGGCGGCGCCCAGCCTGAAGAACGATGCCTTTGTGGGCTCCATCCGGTACTACGACGGCCAGGTGGACGATGCGAAATACTGCGCCAACCTTATCCGGACAGCTGCCTACTACGGCGCCCACGCAGTAAACCAGATGGCCGTGGTGGACTTCCTGCGCGAAGGCGAACGTGTCGTGGGGGCCAAAGTGGTCAACCACGAGGACGGGACGCGGTTCAACGTCCGTGCCAAGCAGGTCATCAACGCCACCGGAGTCTGGACGGACGAAACCCAGGCCATGGTCACCGACCGCGGCCAGCTGAAGGTCCGCGCCTCGAAGGGAATCCACCTGGTGGTTCCGCGGGACCGGTTCCAGTCCACCGTGGGACTGATCCTGCGCACCGAAAAGTCGGTGCTGTTCGTCATTCCCTGGGGCCGGCACTGGATTATCGGCACCACGGACACCGACTGGCACCTGGACAAGGCCCATCCCGCCGCGTCCAGCAAGGACATCGACTACATCCTGGAACACGTCAACAAGGTCCTGAAGCGCCCCCTCACCCGGGAAGACGTGGAAGGCGTCTACGCCGGCCTGCGCCCGCTGCTTGCCGGAGAAAACGACTCCACCGCCAAGCTGTCGCGCGAACACGTGGTGGCACACCCCGTGCCAGGCCTGGTGGTGGTGGCCGGCGGAAAGTGGACCACGTACCGGGTCATGGCCAAGGACGCCGTGGACGAGGCCACCCGCACCATGGACGAGCGGGTACCGCCCAGCTGCACGGAAACCATCCCGCTGCTGGGAGCCAGCGGCTACAAGGCGGCCTGGAACCGAAGAAACCGCACGGCGGAGGAATCGGGCGTCCATGTGGCCCGGATTGAGCATCTGCTCAACCGGTACGGGTCCCTGACACCCGAATTACTGGCCATCATCGCGGAGAACCCTGCCTTGGCCGAGCCGATCCCCGGTGCCGATGACTACCTGCAGGCCGAAGCCGTGTACGCGGCAAGCCACGAGGGTGCCCGCCATGTCAACGACGTCCTGACCCGGCGGACCAGGATATCCATCGAGGCCTGGGACCGTGGTGTGTCTGCCGTGCCCGTAGTCGCTAAACTGATGGGTGACGTCCTTGGCTGGAGCGACGCCCAACGTGAAAATGAGGTCAGGCACTATATTGCACGGGTGGAGGCGGAGCGCCTAAGCCAGCAACAGCCGGACGACGAATCCGCAGACGCCGCCCGCCTGGGTGTGGAAGACATCGTGCCCTTGCGCTGAGGGGCCGCAGCACCAGCACTCGCTGACTGAAGGGATACGCCTTGGCGGAACCACTTGACCGGTACGATGCCGGCCTCACCACACCCGAAATGGTGATCCTGGAGCTTGAGGCATCGGACAAGGCGGACGCCGCCACCCAGCTCGCGGAACGCCTCTTCGCCGCCGGACGGGTATCGGATCTGCCCGGATTCCTCAAGCACGTCAACGCGCGCGAGCACCAGCTGGCCACCGGGCTCCCGGGCGGGATCGGGCTGCCCCATGCCCGCAGCGAGTTCGTGTCCCGCACCTCCATAGCTGTCGGCATTGCCAAGTACGGCCACGCGCTGGACTTCGGTGCCGCGGACGGTCCGGCCACGGTGATCCTGCTGATCGCCACTCCTGCCAGTTCCTTCTCGGACCACCTCGAGGTCCTGGCCACCCTGGCCCGCTCATTGTCCAAGGAGTCATTCCGCGAATCGCTGCGCCGCGCCTATGATGCCGAAGTGATCGCGGAGCTTATCAATTCCAGCCTGGTGTTTTTCGACCACTGACGCTCAGGCCACGGGCCTCCTTCCGCAGGAAGCCGCTGCCGGATCCTGCGGCGGGACTTGACTGTCGCGCCCCCGGCGTTTAGTTGTTCTACAAGGGAACGAAGTACGGTTAAGACGTGTGGAAAACAGCCCTTAAACCCCGATGGATCGCAGGTTTCATCTTCGCGATCGCTATTTCCGGGGTGTTCGTGCTGCTCAGTCAATGGCAGTTCGGACGGTCCACCCAGCCGGAAGTGCCGGTCAACCCGGCCACCGAGCAGGTGCAGCCCCTGACCGAAACGCTGGAGCCGGGGGATTTCTTCCACGGTACCGACGCCGACCAGATGGTCAGCGCGCAGGGTACCTATGACCCGGCCAAGCAGGTCCTGGTCCCTGGCCGCCTGCATGGCGGCAAGACGGGCTACTGGGTAGTCTCCGCCTTCGCCGTCACTGGTGCCCCCACCCTCAGTGGCGTTGCCGCGTCGCCCCAGACGTGGATCCCGGTTGCCCGTGGATGGGTGGCAGACCCCGCAGATGCTCCAGCGCCGCCGTCGGGCACTGTTGAACTGACCGGACGGCTGCTTCCGTCCGAAGCTCCAGTTGCAGGGACGGCAGCCGCCCCCGGTGAGGCCACGGCGGTTTCGGTGGCCGAGCTGATCAATTACTGGGAAGTCAGCAGCTATCCCGGCTTTGTTGCAGCCACTGCGGAAGTTGCCGATGGTGCGGACGTCAGCCCGGCGGCAGTGCCGGGGGACCTTCTTCCCCTGCAGATCGGCCCGCAGCCGCCTGCCCGGCAGATCAACTGGCTAAACCTCTTCTACTCCCTTGAGTGGGTTGTCTTCGCCGGCTTTGCCCTCTTTATCTGGTGGCGGCTGGTCAAGGACGACCACCACCGGGATCTTGAGGAGAGCCTCGACGATGACGACGACAACCCGCTGCTCCACGAACAGAACCAGCAACCTGCACAGAACCAGCAAAAGGTACAGCCATGATTGATCCGAAACCCGCCACTCCGCCCGCAGGCACTAACACGGGCACCAACACCGCCGCAGGCGCCAGCGCAGGCAGCAACACTGCCGGCAAGGCGTCCGGCAAAAAGCGCCGCTTCGGCGGCACCGAGGCGCAGATCCGATCGGCCCTGAAGTTCTACAAGGTGCTGGCCTACCTCACAGGCGCCATGCTGCTGCTGCTGTGCGCCGAACTGATCGCGCGGTACGGATTCGGGCAGTACCTCTTTGCCGGCGGCACCAACGCCGTGACCGGCCAGCCGTTCGGCTTTGGTTTCGCGGATGCGGAACCGCCGGGGGTGCTCGGTGGAGTCAACTTGTCCGTAACGGTCCTCATTGTGCACGGCTGGATGTACGTGGTTTACCTGATGTCTAACTTCCGGCTCTGGTCCCTCATGCGCTGGCCGTTCCTGAAGATGATCCTGCTGGCGCTGGGCGGTGTCATTCCGTTCCTGTCCTTCATCGTGGAGAAGAAGTTCCATGCTGAGGTAGAGGCAGAGCTCGCGGCCAACCCCCAGGCACCGCAGAGGTACTAGGCAGCCGCCGCAAACGTGGGAGTTCGCTCCGTCACAGGGCAGCTTCTCAAGGTGCGCCGGTGCAACAGCGGCCAGTAGGCTAGTACGGTGACTACTCCCACTGCATCCCAGACTTCCCAGAAGCCGGTGCTGGTTGTTGACTACGGTGCCCAGTACGCGCAGCTGATTGCCCGCCGCGTCCGGGAAGCGAATGTGTATTCGGAAGTGGTTCCGCATACCTACACAACCGAGCAGCTCCTGGCCAAGAACCCCGCCGCCATCATCCTTTCCGGCGGCCCCTCCAGCGTCTACGCTGACGGGGCACCCAGCGTCGGTCCCGACCTTTTCGAAGCCGGCGTTCCCGTTTTTGGTATCTGCTACGGCTTCCAGGCGATGGCCAACGCCCTGGGCGGCAAGGTGGACAAGACCGGGCTGCGGGAGTACGGCTCCACGGAAACCACCATTCTCGGCGAGGGCCGGTCGGTCCTGGAAGGCATGCCCCAGCACCAGAACACCTGGATGAGCCACGGTGACTCCGTCCACGAGGCGCCGGACGGCTTTGAAGTCCTTGCGACGACGGCGGGTGCTGAAGTAGCTGCCTTCGCCAACGAGGAAAAGGGCCTGTTCGGAGTCCAGTGGCACCCCGAGGTCAAGCACTCCGCCTACGGCCAGCAGGTGCTGGAAAACTTCCTCTTCAAGGGCGCCCGGCTGGAGCCGAACTGGACCACCGGAAACATCCTTGAGGAGCAGGTGGATCGCATCCGCAAGCAGATCGGCGACGCCCGGGTCATCTGCGGCCTGTCCGGCGGCGTTGACTCCGCCGTTGCGGCCGCCCTCGTCCAGCGTGCCGTCGGCGACCAGCTCACCTGTGTTTTTGTGGACCACGGACTGCTGCGTGAAGGCGAAGCGGAACAGGTGGAACGCGACTTTGTCGCAGCCACCGGCGTGAAACTCTACGTCGCCAACGAGCAGGAACGCTTCCTGTCCGCCCTTGCCGGCGTCAGCGATCCGGAAACCAAGCGCAAGATCATAGGCCGCGAATTCATTCGTGCCTTCGAAGAGGCAGAACTTGCCATCATCGCCGAGGCAGCCGCCCATGGCGAGAAGATCAAGTTCCTGGTCCAGGGCACGCTATACCCGGACGTCGTCGAATCCGGCGGCGGCGAAGGTGCTGCGAACATCAAGAGCCACCACAATGTGGGCGGCCTGCCCGAGGACCTGCAGTTCGAACTCGTGGAGCCGCTGCGTGCCCTGTTCAAAGACGAGGTCCGCGCCGTCGGTGCCCAGCTGGGACTCCCGCAGGAAATCGTGGGCCGCCAGCCCTTCCCCGGACCGGGGCTCGGGATCCGCATCGTCGGTGAGGTTACCAGGGACCGGCTGGACCTGCTGCGCAAAGCCGACGCCATTGCCCGTGCAGAGCTGACCGCAGCCGGCCTGGATAACGAGGTCTGGCAGATGCCGGTGGTCCTGCTCGCCGACGTCCGCAGCGTGGGCGTCATGGGCGACGGCCGCACGTACGGCCACCCCATCGTGCTCCGTCCCGTCTCCTCGGAAGACGCCATGACCGCGGACTGGTCACGCCTGCCGTACGAGCTCCTCGCCAGGATCTCGAACCGCATCACCAACGAGGTGGAGGGTGTCAACCGCGTAGTACTCGATGTCACCAGCAAGCCGCCGGGAACCATCGAGTGGGAATAGCATCATGAGTGGCCGGCCTCCGGTGAAGGAGGCCGGCCACTGCTGTTTCTTCAGCGAAAACCTCCGTAATTTAGCCTGCTCCAGTGTTGCGGTCTCTCAGTCCGGGCGTGGAAGCGGCTACGCTCGAATGCATGCCGGTATGGTCCAGGGCGTCACGTGCAAACGCAGAAAAGAAGGCAGAAGTGTCAGTTGGTCAAGGCCACCCGGAAGGCTCCGAGGAGCTCCGTAAATGGCTGTCCGGGCTCAAACCCGTCACCGGGGCGGATACGATGCTGCGCTTCACCAAGACCCCCGAAGGCTCCATCGACCTGACGCACGCCCACCCGTCCGGCCTCGCCCAGCTCATGGCCGGGCGCAAGACCCGGCTTTCGACTCTGATCCGGGACCGTCAGCAGTACGTCGTGGCGGCCAGGGCTTCCCGCAACATCCGGTCCAAGATTTTCGAGCTTGCCAATGACCGCGGTATCGACGCCGGCTACTTCTCCGCGGGCACGGTGGTATGGACTTCCGCGGTGGGCGGCAAGCCGCAGCGCATTTCCGCTCCGGTGATGCTCACGGCGATTTCGCTCACTGTCCGTCCGGGGGAGGACGACTACGAACTGCAATTGACTGAGCAGGCGCACATCAACCCGGCCCTGGTGCGGCACCTGAAGAACACCCACGGGATTGTCTTCGACGTCAATGCCGTCACCCGGCTCGCCTACAGCACCGCCCGCTTCGATCCCCAGCCCGTCTTGGACAAACTGGCAACACTGATCCGGCCCATCCACGGCGCCGAGGCACAGCACAATCTGCTGGTTTCCACCTTCGCCGACCTTTCCGGGAACCTGGACGATCCGTGGATCAACGACTCAAACCCCCTTGTGTCCGCCCTGGCCACTGCGGCAGGCGGCGAAGTTGTGGACTTCGACGAGCCGGATCCGTCCCGTTTCCCTTCACTGGACAGCAGGCACCCCCGCGACGAGATGCTCCTGCTGGATGCAGACGTTGACCAGCAGTACGTGATCGACGCAGCGCGTGCCGGTGATTCCCTTGTGGTCAGCAGCCCGCCGGGCACCGGCCAGACCCAAACTGCCATCAACACCATCGGTGCCCTGGTGGACGCCGGAAAGACGGTACTGGTAGTAGGCGACCGCCGTGCCAGCCTCAACGAAATTTCGGGCCAGCTCGAAGGCCTGGGCCTTGAGTCCATCCTGTTCCAGCTGTCCGGGAACGTGACTCCGCAGCAGTTGAAGGGCCAGCTGGTCCGCGCGATCGTCCGGAACGAAAAGTCACTGGAACCGCAGCTCGGAAACCTGCACGGCACCCTGACCGAGCACCGTCACGCGCTCATGGACCATGTTGCGTCCCTGCACAACGTCCGCCAGCGCTGGGGCTGCTCGCCCTACCAAGCCATGCAGTCGCTCGCCGAGCTGACGTCGATCCACCCCGCACCGGCCACCACCGTGCGGCTGAAGCGCAGTGTCCTGGACAGCATCCGGGACCGGGACGAGCTTGCCGGCAGGCTCCGGCGCGCCGCCGAGCTGGGCAGCTTCAGCAAGGCGTCCACCACGAGCCCCTGGCACGGCGCACGTCTCCTCACACGCAAGGAGACCGAGGAGGCCCAGGACTTGGTCCGGTCCGTGGAGAAGGGCCTCCCGGCCTTGCGCGAACGCATGGACGCCGTGGCGGAGCACGCGGAAATCCGGCTCGGCGCTTCCTTCGCCGAATGGGGCGAGCAGCTTGAGCTCCTCGTCGCCGTCCGCGGAAGCCTGGACAAGTTCACCCCGGACATCTTCGACAGGCCAGTCACTGACCTCATCTCGGCCACCGCGCCGTCGGCCTGGCGCCGTGAGCGCGGCATCGAGTTGACCGCAATGCAGCGTTCGCGGCTGCGCAGGGTGGCCAAGGAATACGTCCGGCCCGGCGTGCACATTGCCGATCTCCACAGCTCCCTGGTCCTGGTCCAGGAACAGCGTGCGTTGTGGGCGGGCTATGCCACCACTCAGCGCCACCCTGCAGTGCCGTCCGGGCTGGCGGAAATCAACGTGATGTACCGCGCCCTGGAACGGGAGCTCACCCAACTGGGAGAGGCACTCCAGCACACGGAGGCGGGCGGCGAGCTGTCCACAATCCGTTATGAAGAGCTGATGGAACGGCTTGAGCGGCTGGTGGCCGACACCGACACCCTCAAAACGCTGCCGGAGCGCACCCTGCTGGTGGAGAACATGCGCGAGCACGGGCTGGGGGAGCTCCTGGCCGACCTGGCCGAACGCGAGGTACCGGCAGGTTCGGTCGCTGCCGAACTTGAACTTGCATGGTGGCAGTCGGCGCTGGAAGCGATGATCAGCGGGGACGACTACCTCGCCATGTCCGACGGTGACGCCCTGCGGCAGCTCGAGGCCGAATTCCGGCTGGCGGACAACGCGCACATTGCCAGCGGTGCAGCACGGCTCCGCTGGGATCTGGCCGAGCGGTGGCGGGCCGGTATCGCAGCCCACCCCCGGCAGGCAGACCTCATGCGGAGCCTCCTCAAAGACGGCAGGGTTTCCCTGCCCGCGCTGACCGCACAGGCTCCCGACCTGATCGGCACCCTCGTTCCGGTCTGGTCCGTCAGCCCCTACCTGATGACCGGGCTGCTGCCCGCGGAACAGCGCTTCGATGCCGTGGTCATCCTCGACTCCGAAGGGACCTCGCTCCAGGCCGTGCTGCCGTCGATTGCCCGCGCCCGCCAGGTTATTGCCTTCGGCGACGCCATGATCGCCAGCCCCCGGACGTTTACTGTGGGCGTGGAGCGGCTGGCAGCAGGCGAACCGGCACACCAGCGGGTGGAGAGTGCCTTCAAGGCGCTCTCGGCAGTGCTCCCCGTGTGGCGGCTGAACTTCGTCTACCGCGCGGTGGACGAGGACCTGGTGCTCCAGCTCAGCAAGAACTTTTACGACGGCGCCCTGCGCCGCCTTCCGGAGGGCCAGTCCGCTACCGGCCTGGACCGGTCTTTGGTGGTGGAGTACCTGCCGGACGGCACCGGCCTTCCGAGCGCGGACCACGAAGGCGTGGAGTCGGTGGTGGCTGAGGTCAACCGGGTGGTACAGCTGGTCTTCGAACACGCCCGCACCCGCCCCCGCACGTCCCTTGCCGTGGTCACAGCAAGCCTCCGGCATGCTGCCCGGATTGGCGAGTCGATCCGGCTCCAGCTGCCCAACCACCCGGGCCTTGCAGGATTCTTTGGCGCCGGACCCGAGTCATTCCGGGTCGTAGACCTGGAACGCGCCCAGGGCCTGGTGCGCGACCACGTCATATTCTCTCCGGGCTTTGGACGCACCCCGCACGGCCGCGCCCTGCACAACTTCGGTCCGCTCTCCGCTGAAGGGGGACGGGAGAAATTCGCCCTGGCCATGACCCGGGCCCGCAGGTCCATACACGTGCTGACCTGCTTCCGGCCCGAAGACCTGGACCACACCCGGCTGACGCACGGGGCGGTGGACCTGTACGCACTGCTGGACCGTGAGATTGCGGGAAACACGGACCTGGGGACTCCCGCTTCCCGGGCCGCTGCCAGCGAACAGGCACTCGGTGCCGATCCACTGGTAGCGGACCTGGGGGACCGGCTCCGGGCACGGGGCGCCCGGGTCTGGCACCAGTATGACGGCGCGATCGACGTTGTGGCGGCCGCGGATCCGCTGAACACCATGGGCCGGGACGAGACCGACCTTCCATGGCCGGTAGCCATCGAGTCCGACGGCACCGAGCAGTACCGCACCACGAGCGTCCGCGAACGGAGCCGGCTGCGGCCGCAGCTGCTGGAGCGGCTCGGGTGGCGGTACATGCCGCTGTGGACCATTGAGGTGTTTACGGATCCTTCAGCCTGCGCTGACCGGATTGCAGGTTACCTGGGCCTTGAGCGGGTGGTGCTTCCCGGCCGGCCGGCAACTTCAACAGGGTTCCTTGACGACGACGTTGACCAGGCGCTCAATGGCATCGACGCCGGGGAGCAGGCCCGGCGCCGGCCGCAGGACAAAGACTTGGACAGCAAGGAGGTGGTCCCCGTGGCCCCTGAAGAGAACGAAAAAGGCTCCGCGGACGGTCAGTCCGTCCCCGTGGATCCGGCCCCCGAAGACGAGCAGGGCCAGGAGCAAGGCAAAGGCCAGGCCGGGACTGAAGGCAGTCTGCCCACGAAGGCCTCGGAAGATGACCCGAGGCGCTGGGGCGATGCCGACGATGACCATGACGCCTGGCTGAAGGAACAGAAGCCGCCGCACTGGGGCTGACGGGCCGGGGCTCACCCTGAAATCAGGGTGGGCTAAGGGCCAACGAGGACGAAGAACAGTTTGCCCTGGGTGGAAGCACCGGCCAGCCGCGCAGCCTGCTCGGAACTGGCCGCAACCACTATAAGCCCGTCCGTCTCGGCCGTGCCCAGCCACTGGCCGCTTCCGCCGCCCTTGCCGGAGGTCCACAGTACCGGCACGGCTGTTGCCAGGACTTCGGACGGTGCCTGGTGGTCGAAGCCGTTGCCCGCCGTCAGCACCACGTTCACAAGCTGCCCAGGCGAGACGAGCTGGATCGAGGACGGATCAGCCATTCGAAGGGGCACGGCGGCCGAGCCAGGCGGGGTGCCTGCCAGGAGCCCGGGACCGAGCAGTTGGGCGTCCGTCAGCAGCTGTCCCTTGCGCAGCGGAGCCGCCAGCTGTTTACCAGCCAACTCGCTCTCTTCGTCCAGGAAACCCGCGGCCATCATGGCCGGCGGCACCTGCACATGGGCCAGGTCCGTCGCCTTCATCGCTGAGCCGGCCGGCAGATCCCTCGCAGCCGCCAGGGCGGTGACGGTGTGGACGGGCGCGGGAGTGAGCTGATGCACGGTGATGGAGGCAGCCGCGCACAGCAGCAGCGCCACGGCGAGCCGCCGGTTGCGGCTCAACCACCCGCCGAACCGGGCCGCTGCGGATCTGCCGGGACGGCGAGGGGTGCGCGGGTAGCGGGAGCCGGCCCGGCCCGGGCGGAGAAGGTTTGCAGGCATGCGCCTAGGCTACGGTGGGGGCGAACACCTGCGACAGATGCGCGGTGCGCTATGTGGACAAGCCGGACGGGCCGGCGTCGAACACGCCTGCTTAGCTGGCTGCAGCCACCGGAGCGGACGCGGCAGGCGCCGCAGCGGGAGCGGGCGTTGCCGCGGGGGCCGGCGAGACGGTGCTTCCCTTGGAGTCCCGGGAATCGGTGCGGTAGAAGCCGGATCCCTTGAAGACGACACCCACGCTATTGAACTTCTTGCGCAGTGTCCCCTGGCACTCGGGGCACGAGGTCAAAGTGCTGTCCGAAAACGACTGGACGATGTCGAAGGCATGGCCGCAATCCTTGCAGGCGTACGCGTACGTTGGCACTAGTGCTCCTCCTCTTGGGCAAACGAGAGGTCCCGTGCTGCGCGGATGGAGTTACCGTTTAGCAGTCGCAGGGCCTGAGTGCTAATTCTATCATCCCCGCAGCGCTCGACTGCGAGCTTCAGTGGTGGCCGTCGAGCAGCCGGATTCCGGAAGGCGCCAGGACGGCAGGGACGGGGCGGTCGAACTCCTCCTCGGGGATTTCACCGGCGGGGAGCAGCTCTTCGTCATAGATGATGGCGGCCAGCGGAATATTCGTCCCCGCCGTGGCGAGATGGCCCAGGAACTTGTCGTAGTACCCGCCGCCTTGCCCTACCCTGTTGCCTGCAAGGTCGACGGCGGTGGCCGGGATGAAGAGGGCGGCTGCGGTTCCTGCCACATCGGGTCCGTGCCGGTCGCCTTTGGGCTCCAGGATCGGCGCGTACCGGCTCTGCTCAAAGCCGGCATCCGGGTTCCAGAAGACCCACGCCAGTTCCCGCCCGGGTTCGCACACCGGGAGCAGGGCCCGGTGACCGTTGTTGTGGAGTGCGTTGATCAGCGGAAGAGTGGGCGGTTCGACGCCGACCCCGAAGTAGACGCAGAACGTGGCAGGAGCGCCGCCGGTCATGGATGCCGCCCAGTCAGCGCCGTGGCGGGCGATTCCTGACCCGGCCGCGTCCAGCTGCTGCTGGGTGAGGGCAGCCCGCCGCCGGCGGTGGGCGGTACGGATCCTGGCCTTGATTGCCTTGGCGTCCTCGAGCATGCTGTCTTCCTCCATTGGTTGTGGCGGCGCGGGCTGTGGCCGCAGGGTGGCCGGCAGCCGGTCAATAATTACTGAATGCTTGACGCTGACGTTAGATTAGTCGGGTGAGTACCAGTAACCCGAGAGTTCGCAAAGCCGTAATACCCGCTGCCGGACTCGGCACCAGGTTCCTGCCTGCCACCAAGGCCATGCCAAAGGAAATGCTTCCGGTCGTGGACAAGCCTGCCATCCAGTATGTGGTCGAGGAAGCCGTGAATGTAGGGCTCAACGACATCCTCATGATCACCGGAAGGAACAAGCGGGCCCTCGAGGACCACTTCGACCGCGTACCAACCCTGGAGTCCACCCTTGAGGACAAGGGCGACACAGCGAAACTTGAGTCCATCCAGGCTGCAAGCAACCTGGGCGACATCCACTACGTCCGCCAGGGCGACCCGAACGGCCTTGGCCATGCTGTCCTCCGTGCCAGGCAGCATGTGGGCAATGAAGCCTTCGCAGTCCTCCTGGGCGATGACCTCATTGACGCCCGCGACGAACTGCTCAGCACCATGATCGAGGTGCAGGCGCACACGGGAGGGTCCGTCGTCGCACTCATCGAGGTTGAGCCGTCGCAGATCAGCGCCTACGGCTGTGCAGACATCGAGGAGATCGACGGCGAGGGCTACGTGCGTGTCAACCGCTTGGTGGAAAAGCCCTCCGCCGAGGAAGCCCCTTCCAACCTTGCAGTCATTGGCCGGTACGTACTGCACCCCGCTGTCTTCGATGTCCTCGAACGCACCGGACCCGGGCGGGGCGGCGAAATCCAGCTCACCGACGCCCTGCAGGAACTCGCGGCCGGAGAGGGCGAGGGGCAAGGCGTGTACGGCGTCGTTTTCCGGGGACGCCGCTACGATACGGGTGACAAACTGAGCTACCTCAAGGCCTGCGTGCAGCTCGCCATTGACAGCGATGACCTGGGTCCCGGCCTGCGGGAGTGGCTTCCGGGCTTCACCGCCGGCCTGTCCAAGTAGCACTGTGCGCCCCGGCCCCATCTGGCCCGTGACTTTGGAGTGCGGAGACCTGGTCCTGAGGCCCATCAGGTACCGGGACAAAAAAGAGTGGACAGAAGTGCGGGCCCGCAACAGCCAATGGCTGGAGCCATGGGAAGCTTCCAACCCGGACCCGGCCGGAGGCCTCCCTGATTACCGGCAAATGGTCCGTTCCCTGAACGCGCAAGCGGCACAGGCAACGGCCCTTCCGTTTGTGATTACGGAACGTGTTCCCGCCAGCAGAAACCCTGCGATCGTGGGCCAGTTGACTGTTTCGTCGATCGTGTGGGGATCGGCCATGATGGCGACTCTCGGGTACTGGGTGGACCAGTCGCGGGCGGGGCGGGGGATAGCGCCCACCGCTGTGGCACTGGTGACCGACCACTGCTTCCGGACCCTGGGGCTGCACAGGATGGAAATCAACATCCGGCCCGAGAACGGGCCAAGCCTGCGGGTGGTGGAGAAGCTGGGTTTCCGGGATGAGGGATACAGGCCGCGCTACCTGCACATCAACGGCGAATGGGCCGACCACCGGTCCTTTGCCTTGACATCCGATGAAGTTCCAGAGGGGCTGTTGCACCGCTGGCTTGCCTCCCGGCCGTCATAAATCCATTGATTTGTCAGCCACGCCACGACACACCGGTGCTAATGCGGCTGCAGCCGACGTGATGCTCATACGGTTTTGAGTGTGGACTTCCCCCTTAGCAGCTCAGTGATCCTTGTGGTTGCCGTTGTGCTCTGGATTGTATGGGTTGCCCCCTACGTCCTCCGGAACCGCCGGCACCAGTTCCAAGCCGCCGGCGACTTCCTGGCAGACGTCCCCGCCGATGAAATACCGGACCCGCGAGCAGGGCTGGTTCTCAAGGTCGCCGCCCAGCAGGAGAAAGCCATGGACACCAGGAAGAGCGCCGGATCCGCTACGGCCACAGCCACCGCTGCGCCGACGGGCCAGTTCCGGATCCGATACGGCCGGACGGCTCTTGCCCTCGTGGGACTTGTCTCCCTGCTGACCGCGTTTGTCTCTGCGATACTGCTGGCATTTGGACTGGGCGCCCCAGCACTTCCCCTCGCTTGCGCGGCCTTGACAGTGGGGTCGGTGGCCCTTCTCCGCTGGTTGGCGGTCCGGGACCGCAAAGCCAAAGTGAACGCTGCTTTCCGCTCGGCGATGAGCGCACCTGCTCCGCGGCCCGCAGTTGCCCACGTCCCGCCGAAGCCTGAAGCGGCGCCCGTGCGCGCGGAGAGCCCGCTCTTTGACGCCGAGGCCGACAAGCCGAAGATCAGGCCCTTGACAGCAGTGGAACTGCGCGAGGCAGCACTTGCCGTCGCCGTCGCCGCCGGTGACACCAGCGCAGTCCAGGCTGCACCGAGCAGCACCTGGGATCCTGTGGAGGTGCCCAAGCCGGTTTATGTCGAGGCGGCCAAGGCGGAGCGGCCCGCGCCTGAGCCGCTCGAGCTGCCTGAGGCCCCGAAGGCGACCGGCAAGCCGTCCCTCAAGCAGGGCGCCACCGCTGTTCCCGCCACAGCGGCTCCGGATGCCCAGCAGCTCAGCAAGGCCCAGAGCGCGCTGAGCAATCTCGACGACGTCCTGCAGCGCCGCCGCGCTTGAGTTTTGGTCCCGGCCCAGTTCCTCAACCCGGCTTTGCGGCGCCGGTTTGGCATTGGGTCAGGAAAATTTGTAGCCTAGGTTCACCGGTGCCGCACCTGAAGGAAAGCGGCTGGTTCCCGGGGTTATAGCTCAGTTGGTAGAGCGCTTCGTTCGCATCGAAGAGGTCAGGGGTTCGAATCCCCTTAGCTCCACAAATTTCTCCCGGTCAAGTAGGCTGCCGCCCTCGTGGCCGGGTGCCTTCCCCTACAGCCAGCCCTTCTTCTTGAAGATGGCGTACATAAGGCCAGCCGTCGCGGCCATCAGACCGATAGCCATCGGGTAGCCCAGGTCCCAGTGGAGCTCCGGCATTTGGTCGAAGTTCATGCCGTAGACGCCGGCCACGAAGGATGGCGCGAAGAAAATCGCCGCCCAGGAGGAAATCTTTTTCACCTGTTCGTTCTGTTCGGCGCTCGCCTCGTTCTGCCGGTTGGCTGTGAGGGTGCCGTCCAGTGTCAGTGCGTTCTGCAGCAGGTCGCGGAAGGAATCCGCCCGGGAGATCACCCGCTCCACGTGGTCTTCCACATCACGAAGGTTGTGCCGGAGGTTGCTTTCGACATCGTACTTTTCAAAACCACGCTCAAGCTGGTGCAGCATGTCCGGCAGGGGGTGGATGGCCCGCTGGAACTGGATCACCTCGCGGGCGAGTTCGTAGATCCGGCGGGACACGGTGGTGTCGCCGCTGAAGAGCTGGTCTTCAATCTCATCGATGTCGTTTTCAAGCCCGGCCACCACCGGCCCGTAGTCATCCACCACCCGGTCCAGCAGGGCGTAAAGGACGGCCTCGGGCCCGTGCCGCAGAAGGTCCGGCCTGCTTTCGAGCCGCTGCCGCACCCGTGCCACGCCGGCCGTCTCGGCATGCCGCACAGTAACGACGAAGTTTTTGCCGGTGAAGATATGGAGCTCGCCGAACTCCACGGTCTCCGTGGCGTCCAGGTACCGGGCAGGCCGAAGGACGGTAAACAGGTTGTCTTCGTAGCGCTCAAGCTTGGGACGCTGGTGCGCGGAGATGGCGTCTTCCACGGCCAGCGCGTGCAGTCCGAACTCCGTGGCCACCGCCGCCATTTCCTGGGCAGTGGGGCGGTAGAGGCCGATCCAGGCCATCCCGCCGTGGTGCGCCAGGGTCTCGAACGTCTGTTCCAGATTTTCGGGCTCGGCGTGGCGCACGCCGTCAACGTAAACGGCGTTATCAATGATGGTCATGGCCTGCTGTCCTTCGCCAAGGTGGTGCGCGGCATCAGGACATCGCCCCGATGATGGCGCCCGAAACGGTCATGGCCAGCAGGTCGTGGCCGGAATCGATCAGGGTGACAGCGGCAGGCCGGCCCGCGAAGCCGTTGTGGATCACGTGGCCGCCGGCACGGAAGACCAGCCCCACCACGAGGGCAAACCAGCCCCCTGCCAGGGCATTGTCCAGCCCGAGCTTGCTGATCAGGACAGCCAGCAGGATCGCCGTCAGGGCCGCCGCCACCACCATGGGGACCCAGACTCCGGCCCCGCCGCTCATGTTCTTGAGATCGTCCTCGGTCTTGCCGATGGCGGCCATCCATCGGTTCCCCAGGACGGCCGGCATGTACCAGACAAAGCCGATGGCCATGGTGGCGATGAAGGCAAGCAGAACGGCGAGCCAGTTGATCTGTGTAACGTACGAGAGCCAATCCATTCTGAAAATCCTAGCTGTCCGTCCCAGCCCCGGCGGTCGGTGGAGCTTTAGCCGGAGCGTGTTGGCTGGCCCCGGCAGCTTTGGCCAGGCCGCTGATCAGGGGCTCGGTCCGGTAGGGGATGTGCGTGTGCAGCGCCAGGACTGTTTCGGTGCGGATCACGCCCTTGATCCTCAGGACCTGCCGCAGGGCCGCCTGGAGGTTGTGGGTATCGGTAGCCACCACCCGGCACCAGACGTCGCCCCGCCCGGAGATCTCATGCACCTCAAGGACCTGCGGGATCAGCCGCAGCGCACCCACCACCCCGTCCAGCTCACGGTGCGAAACCTCGATAGTCACGAATGCCACCACGTCGAATCCCACGGCCTCGAGGTCCACCTCGCGGCCGCCGGACCGCAGGACCCCGGCCCGGAGCAGGCGCCGCACCCGTGACTGCGCCGTGTTCCGGGCAACCCCGAGTGCATCGCTGAGCTCACCGATCTGGATCCTCGGGTCCCGGATGAGCTCCAGGAGGATCTTCAGGTCGGTGGGGTCTAGATTGTTCAAATGGTCACTCTCCGTCACTGCAGCACTGAGTATTTGATGATCCTGCTCAATTGTGGCACCACATTCCGCTCGAACGGGCAAAAATGCTGCACCCTAGAGCTATCACATGTCCACCCGCTGCGGGCTCCCACAAGGACCACCGCCGCGGCAGCAGCAAAGGCGGCACAATGACGGTCTTCAGCGAACTCCGCATGCGTCCGGCTCCAGCCACCACGGCCGGCTGGGATGCGTCGGTGACTGCACGCCTCGTGCTGGCCGGTGCCGTCATCTTTACGCTCCTGGTGGGCGCCAACCTCGCCACGCCCCTGTACCCGCTCCTGCAGGCGGAACTCGGACTGTCGCCGCTGGACGTCACTGCGGCGTTTACCAGCTACGTGCTGGCTCTGGTGGCCACGCTGATGCTGGCAGGGCACTGGTCAGACCACATCGGGCGCAGGGCTGCCCTGATCGTGGCCGTTGTTGCCGGTTTGGCGGGCGGCTGGCTCTTTGCCGAGGCGCAGAACCTGGCCGGGCTGTGCGCGGGCCGGGCGCTGCAGGGAATTGCCGTTGCCCTTGCCACCGGCGCCAGTGCCGCCGCCCTGCGGGAACTGCTGCCCTCACGCCCGGAATGGGCCTCGCGCTTCACACTGCTGGCTTCTGCCGGGGGAGTGGCCTCAGGCCCGGTCATCGGCGGGTTCCTGTCCCTGCTTCCCGGGGCCACATCGGCGCCGTACTACATTCATGCTGCAGTCCTCGCAGCGCTGCTGGTCCCGCTGTACCTCCTGCGTGCCCGCCCTGCCATCCGGCCGCCGGCAGGCCCCAGGCCGCTGCACCTGCTGGCACCGCGCCGGCCTTCCGTGACGCGGGAGGCGAGGGGCGCGTTCTGGCTGGCCTCCGGCGTCGGCTTCCTCAGCTTCGCGGTCTTTGGTTTCTGCCTCTCGCTGGCTCCCGGCTACTTCGCCCAGATCCTGGGTGTGGAGAGCCGGCCGGTGATCGGTGTGCTGGCTGGTCTCACCCTTGGGGCGTCTGCGCTGACCCAGCTGGTGACCCTGCGCGGCCGTTACGTTGTCCCGGGCGGGCTGGCGGTCCTCGGCGCTTCGGTTCTCCTGCTCGGCGGCGCAGGGGCATGGAACAGTCCTGTGTTGCTGGTGGCAGCCAGTCTTGCCGCCGGCGTGGGACAGGGCCTCGCTTTCCGCACTGTTTTCAATGACGTGGCCGCCCGGGTGGAGCCCGCCCGCCAGGCGCAGACCATCAGCGCGATGTACGTCATCACCTACCTCGGCAGCGCGGTCCCGGTTCTGGGGCTCGGCTGGGCCGCGGGCGTGTTCGGCCTGGCGGCTTCCGTGGCCGGATTCGTGCTGCTCTGTGGCTCGGCCGCGCTTGTTATGGCTGCGGTCACGCTCCGCCGCGCAGTGCGCACCCGGGCTTAAGCCCGCAGTTGCGGCTACTCCGGGAGCGGGCCGTGGTTGCCCTGGATGTGTTCGAACACCAGCGTGGTTTCCGTATGGCCCACCACCGGATCGGTGGCCAGGTTATCCAGCACCCAGTCCCGCAAATCCTCGGTAGTGGCAACGGCGATGTGCAGCAGGTAATCCACGGAGCCCGAGGTATGGAAGGTGGACAGCACTGCCGGCAGGTGCGGGACGCGCGCGGTAAAGCGGTCGATCTGGTCCCGGTCGTGCGCGCGCAGCCGGACTGCGACCAGGGCCTGCACGGACCTGCCGATGGATGACAGGTTGAGCTTCGCCTCGAAACCCTGCACGATGCCCCGCTCCGTCAGGGCACGGGTCCGCATCAGCGCTGTGGAGGGAGCGATGCCCACAAGTTCGGCAAGTTGCTTGTTGGAGATCCTTGCATCCTCCACCAGGGCGGCAAGAAGGCGTTCGTCGATGGCATCAAGGGGCTCCAGATGCACTCCCGGCCTGACGTTCCTGGCATTCGTGCTCACGGCGGCTCCTCCAAAAGTTCCTGCGTTCATCCTAGACGCAGGCGGTCCCGTTCAGGCCGCGCCGCCGGCTTCCCTGGGAGGGGCGGCAGGAGAAACAGCAGGATGGACGACGGCGACAGTCACCGCGGTGAGGCAGGCGAGGACCATGACGGCGGCGGCCAGGGCATTCCAGCCATAAGCCTGGAAAAGCAGGCCCCCGGCCCAGCCGATCAGACTTGACCCCAGATAGTAGGCAAGGTTGTACAGCGAGGCCGCCTGCGCCCGTCCGGTGCTGGCGATGGCGCCGGTCCAGCCCGCGCCGATGCTGTGCGCCGCAAAGAAGCCGCCGGTGAAAACCACGAGCCCTGCGAGGATCAGCACCAGCGAGGGCGCCAGGGTAAGGGCTAGGCCCGCCGTCGACAGGGCAAGACCGGTGAGCAGCACGTTGCGGCGTCCAAAGCGCATGGTGAGCCCCGCAGCCCAGCGGGAGGTGAAAGTCCCGGACAGGTAGGCCAGGAAAATGAGGCTGATGACCGTAGTTGGCAGGCTGAAGGGCGCTCCCGAGAGCCGGAACCCCAGGTAGTTGTAGACGGCCACGAAGCCGCCCATCATCAGGAAAGCCTGGATGTAGAGGGCCAGCAGCCGGATGTTGCGCAAGTGGCCGCCCAGGGTGCGCGCAGCTCCGCGAAGGCCGGGAGCCTTCACGGCGGTAAATCCCCGCGCCCGCGGCACCAGCAGCAGGAAAGCGACCGCGGCGAGGGTGGCAAGAATGGACACGGCCAGGGCGGCGGCACGCCAGCCCCACAGCTCCCCGGCGGGTCCGGCCACCAGCCGGCCGGCCAGGCCGCCCAGCGTGGTGCCCGCTACGTAGCTTCCGGCTGCCACCGCTGCGTGGGCCTTGGTGACCTCCTCGTTGAGGTACGCGATCGCGATGGCCGGGATCCCGCCGAGGGCCATCCCTTCGAGGAGCCGCAGGCTGAGGAGCATGGCGAAGCTGGTGGACAGGGGAACCAGCAGGCCCAGTACGGTGGCCACCGAGATTCCCCACGTCATGGCCTTGACCCTGCCAATCCGGTCCTCGAGGAAGGACCAGGGGATCACTGTGAACGCCAGCCCCACGGTGGCCAGGGAGATGGTGAGCGCCGCCTCTGCGGCCGTAATCTGCAGGTCTGTGGCAAGGATCGGAAGGACAGCCTGGGTGGAATACAACTGGGCAAAGGTGGCAACCCCGGCAAAGGCGAGGCCGGCGATGATCCGGCCATACGCCGTCGAGCCTTTCGCGTGCCCCTCCCAGCCCGCCGGGGAGGTGGGGTGGCCTGGATGCGGAAGGCTGTGGGGCATCTGGCAAGCGTAGTGCCGCCACAGGAACGCCTCCAATGCATCTTTTGTGCCAGACTCATATCAAATCCGGAACAACCGCCCGCCACCGGCGAACCAGGAGGAGCATGGAGCCCGACCACAAACAGCTGGTGCAGCTTCTTCCACTCCTGCCGCTGCTGGCCGAACTGGGCCGGACCGAGCACGTCACCGAAACCGCCGAACTCCTCGGAGTACCCCAGTCCACGGTGAGCAGGGCACTGGCACGGGCCAGCGCCGTCGTCGGCACCGAACTCCTGGTGCGGGACGGCAGGGGAGTGCGCCTCACCCCCGCCGCCCGGTCCCTGTTGCCGTATATCGAAAGGGCACTGACCGAGTTCCAGGCCGGTCTGGACGTGGTCCGCAACGAGTCCGATGTGGTCCGCGGCAGGATCTCCGTCTCGTTCCAGCACACCTTTGGCGAGTCCACGCTCCCGCTCCTCATCAGCGCCTTCCGCAGCCATCACCCGGGCGCAGTTTTTACGCTGAGCCAGGGAGCTCGGGACTCCTGCCTGGCCGAGCTGGCGGCCGGAGATGCCGACCTTGCCCTGACTGCACCCGTTGCCGCGGCAGGCCGCCACCTGCTGTCTGCCGCGTTGTACCGGGAACCCCTGCGTCTGGTGGTTCACCACACCCACCCGCTCGCGGGCAGTCCAATGGCCTCGGTCGCTGATATCCGCTCCGACCCGTTCGTGGCGCTCGGTCCCGGTTACGGCATGCGCTCGCTGACCGATGCCTTGTTCCGTGAGGCCGGGTACCGTCCCCGCATCGCCTTCGAAAGCCAGGATTCGCACACTGCCCGGGGCCTTGTCTCGGCCGGGCTCGGGGTGAGCATCCTGCCCCCGGGAGACGACGCTCCCGGCCGGAACGTCAGCGCGGAAACGGGCAACCTCGGCTGGGTGGAAGTGCCCCTTGACTCGGCCCTGGCCTTCCGTGATGTTGGCCTGAGCTGGCGGCACCGCAGGGCCGAAATTGAACCGGCAGCTGTCCGGTTGTTTCGCGAAATGGTCCTCGCGGAGGGGCCGGATCTCCTGGCGGGGCTGGTGAAGCGACGGTCCGGGCTGGCCGGCGCCGGCTGGCCCGACACGGACGTCCGGTAGCCCTGTGGCCAGTACTCTTGTGACGTGACGAACACGGAAAACTCCTCCGCCCGGCCCGCTCATCCGCTGACACCGCCCCACGACCTGCCACGCGGCGTGATCATCGGCCTGGATATCGGCGGGACCAAGACCCGCGGAGTCCGCTTCGAAAACGGGACCCCGGTAGCGGATGAGTCGGCAGGCAGCTCGAACGTGCAGAACGTCACGCGCGATGAGGCAGCCCGCAACCTGGCCAGCCTTTTCGCCCGGATTGGCGGGGGCGATGTGTCCCATGTGTACGCAGGCTCCGGCGGCATCGATACGGATGAAGACGCGGCGGCCCTTGCTGCGCTGATCGAACCGCACGTTCCCGGCGCCCGGATCACTGTGGTCCATGATTCACGGTTGCTGCTCGCGGCCGGCAACGCCAGCACCGGCGTGGCGGTGATCGCCGGCACGGGATCAGCGGCGTGGGGCAGGAATGCCGACGGCGGCGAGGCCAGGGCGGGCGGTTGGGGCTACCTTCTCGGGGATGAAGGCAGCGGTTATTGGCTGGGCCGCGAAGCAGTGCGCCACAGCTTGCGGCGGATGAACCAGGGCCTTCCGGTGGATCAGCTGACTGCCGCGCTTTTGGCCTCCTGCGGGGCTGACACCCCCAACCGCCTCATTGCGCAGTTCCACTCGCCGGACACCGGCCGCCGCTTTTGGGCGCAGCAGGCCCGGCACGTGGTGGAAGCCGCAGCGGCAGGGCATCCGGCAAGCCAGGAACTGCTGGAGCAGGCAGGCCGGGACCTCGCCGCGCTGGCGCTGCAGGTACTGCAGCAGCTGGGCATCCCGGGTCCCGTCATCCTGGGCAGCGGCTTGGGCATGAACGTCGTGCCCCTGCAGGAGGCATTCCGGCGGCACCTGGCGAAAGCCGGCGTGACGGATGTCCGAATCCTGGACCAGGATCCGGTATTCGGCGTGCTGCAGCTGCTGGCAGAACAGGCCTAAGCCGCTACACAGCCCGCTTCCGCGGCGTGAGCCGCACTGCGGGCAGCGGCGGAGCAGGGATGCGGCCCGCCTCGGCGCCGGCGTCAGGACCGTGCCCCGGGACCAGACCGTAGCGGGCTGCCGCCGTGTCTACGTCGGGCAGGGCTGCCTGCGCTTCCCACTCTTCCCGGGCCTGCTCTACTTCATCGTGTGTGCGTCCCACGAAGTTCCACCACATAAGGAGCTCCTCCTGGAACGGCTCGCCGCCGATCAGGAGGAAACGGGTGCCAGGCATCGCCTCAACCCGGAGTTCCCGGCGGCCGGTGCCGAGGTAGCCCAGCGGTCCCGGCGGAACGTCCTGCCCGTCCAGCGTCAGCCCGCCGTCGAGCACCAGGATGCCGTGTTCGAAGTGCTCGTTGAGGGGTAACACTGCACTTCCCTCAACGGAAATGTCTGCTCCCACAATCGGGGAATACATGGTGGCCGGTGAGGCAACACCGCCCAATTCGCCCACCATGAGGGTGGCGGTGAAGCCGTCGCCGGCGACTTGAGGAAGGTTGCGGTGCTGTTCAAAAGCCGGCTGCCGGTGCCGCTGCCCGTCCGGAAGCGCTACCCACAGCTGGAGGCCGCGCTGCAGCGGCAGCCCGCCCTCCGGCGGCAGCACGGCAAACTCGGAATGGGAAACGCCGTGCCCGGCTGTCATGATGTTCAGCTCGCCCGGCCTCACCACCACGTCACTGCCCACGCTGTCCCGGTGCCGGATAGTCCCGGCCAGCGGCCAGGTCACTGTCTGGAGCCCGATGTGCGGGTGCGGAAGCACGGACATCGCAGTCCGGTCCGGGCCAAAACTGTCCAAAAAGCACCAGGCGCCGATGGTCGGAAGCCCGCGCTGGGGCAGCGTCCGCTGGACATTCATGGCGCGCACCCCGCCCAGCGGTACTTCACGCCCGGGCCACAGCTGCAGGCAGGGGCCGGAGCTCCCTTCCCGGCTCGCCGGCGGGCAGACTTCCTGCTGGGGGGAAACTTCCAAGTTGGTCACCTCTCCACTTTAGGCCGGGTGGCCAGACTGCGGTATGTCCTGCCCGGCCACGTGCCCGCTGTTCCGGCAGAACACCCCCCATCCGGCAGAGGACCGGCCCCGAATAGTTACAGTAGGGATTCCTTTGCCCGAATTGGGGTGCGCTGCAGGTGTTGCAACGTCCGGTTTGGGTTACCGTAACTATCAGCGTGCTGTGACATTTCGCGTTGCTTTCCGAAGCCGTCCAACAGAACAGGTAAGTCCGCACCATGGACCAGGCCATGATCGAGTTTCAGAGCGTCACCAAGCAGTACCAGGGCGGACAACCGGCCGTGGACCAGCTCACCATGTCCATCAGCCCAGGCTCCATCACCGTCTTTGTCGGGCCATCCGGCTGCGGAAAGACCACCTCGCTGCGCATGATCAACCGCATGGTCGAGCCTACTTCGGGTGTCATCACCGTGGCGGGCAAGGATGTCACCTCGGTCCCCGCCCCGGACCTGCGGCGTTCCATGGGGTACGTTATGCAGTCTTCCGGACTCCTGCCTCACCGCTCGGTGCTGGACAACATCGCCACCGTGCCCAGGCTGAACGGAGTGGCCAGGTCCGACGCAAGGAAACGCGCCGAGGAACTGCTCGATGTCGTCGGCCTGGCCCCCGCCTTGGGGAAGCGCTACCCATCACAGCTCTCCGGCGGCCAGCAGCAGCGCGTGGGCGTGGCCCGGGCACTCGCCGCCGATCCACCTGTACTCCTTATGGATGAACCCTTCAGCGCGGTGGATCCCGTGGTCCGCGACGAACTTCAGCAGGAACTCCTGCGGCTCCAGAAAGACCTGGCCAAAACCATCGTTTTCGTCACCCACGACATCGACGAGGCCACAACCCTTGGCGATAAGGTGGCCGTCTTTGCCACCGGCGGGAAGCTCGCGCAGTACGCCACGCCGGAGGAGATCCTGCGGGCGCCGGCCAACGACTTCGTGGCTGCCTTCGTTGGGCGGGACCGCGGGTTCCGCCACCTGGGATTCACACCGTCCGACGGCGTGGCCGTGCACCAGGTGCCGACGGTGGTGCGCGGTCCCCACGGCAGTTTCGACTCCCATTCCACGGCCCCCGGCTGGCAGCTCGTGGTGGATGCCGACGGGCGTCCGCTGGGCTGGACCGGCCCCGGAAACGGCGGCGGTCTCATTCCCGGCGGATCACTCTTCCGCCCGGGTGAAAGTTTGCGCCGCGCCCTGGACGCGGCCCTGTCCTCACCGTCCGGCCTCGGCGTGGCCGTCGACACCGAGGGCCGGGTACTCGGCGTTGTCAGGGGCGGTGAAGTCCTGGCCCTCATCGAAGAGGCGCGCCAGGTCAGGCAGGCTGCGCTCTGATGGAGTGGTTCCTCGCGAACAGCGGCATGGTCCTGGAACGGGCCGGCCAGCATATGGTGCTGGCCCTGGTGCCCATGGTCCTGGGACTGGCGATCTCCATTCCGTTGGCGCAGCTGGCGCGGCAGCATCCGCTGCTCCGCTCGGTGGTGCTCACGGCGTCCTCGCTGCTCTACACGATTCCTTCGCTGGCACTGTTCATCATCCTGCCCACCGTCCTGGGGACCAGGATCCTTGACCCACTCAACGTGGTGGTAGCCCTGACCATCTACGCGGTGGCACTGCTGGTGCGGGCTGCCCTGGACGCCTTCGACTCCGTGGACAAAGACGTCAGCCAGGCCGCCGTCGCCATGGGGTACAAGCCGTTCGCCCGGTTCCTGCGCGTGGATCTCCCGTTGTCCCTTCCCGTACTCTTCGCCGGCCTCCGGGTGGTTTCGGTCAGCAATATCTCGCTGGTCAGTGTGGCTGCCCTGCTGGGCGTGGGAAACCTGGGCATGCTCTTTACCTCAGGGCTGCAGCGGGGCTTCGTAACAGAAATCATGGTGGGCATCGTTGCCATCCTGGTCCTCGCGCTGCTGATGGACGCCATCCTGGTCCTGCTTGAGCGGCTGCTCACTCCGTGGGAGCGGGCCGGGCAAGGACGCGGGCCGCAACCGGCCGGCGGCAGCGCAGCAGAGCCCGTCGCCGCGGCCCGCCGCCTCTCCGCACCGAAAACTGGAGGTGGAAACGCATGAGCAACGTCTTCTCCGACACCTTCGCCTGGCTGGTCGACCCGCTGCACTGGACCGGGAGCGTCGGCATCCCCGCCAGGCTGGGCGAGCACCTGCAATACACGGGGCTCGTGATGCTGATCGCCACCGCCATTGCCGTCCCGGTGGGCCTCTACGTCGGCCACACCGGCAGGGGCAGGGTGGCCATCGTGGCGCTCGCCGGTGCTTTGCGGGCCCTTCCCACACTGGGCCTGCTCACGCTGTTTGTCCTGCTCGCCGGAATTGGACTGATGCCTCCCGTCTGGGCGCTGGTGATCCTTACCGTGCCGCCCCTCCTGGCCGGAACCTATGCCGGCATCTCCAGCGTGGACCGCAACGTGGTGGACGCCGCCCGCGCCATGGGGATGACTGAACTCCAGGTCCTGTTCCGGGCCGAACTGCCCAACGCCCTGACGGTGATGTTCGGCGGGTTCCGGACAGGTGTGCTGCAGGTGATCGCCACCGTCTCTGTGGTGGCCTACATCAACCTGGGCGGCCTGGGCCGGTACCTGTTCGATGGACTCGTCCTCAGCGACTTCCCGCAGATGCTTGGAGGATCGTTGCTGATCGCCGCACTGGCCATCAGCGTCGATCTTGTCCTTGCCCTATTCCAGAGGCTGTTCCTGACAACAGGGGCCTCGAAGCAGTCCCACCGCAGTCAGCAGGCTGCGGTCGATCTCACAGACCCCGTTGTCGCGGAGACTGTGGCACAAGGAGGTAAGTCATGAAAGAAAGCCGACCACAAAGCTTTGGCAGGCGGGCATTCGGCGGGGTGGCCGCTGGAATCGGCCTGGCCCTGGCGCTGTCCGCCTGCGGTGGATCGTCCGATCCGCTTAGCGATGCCCCGGCAACCAGCGGCACGGCGTCCGGGGGAGCCACCTCCCTGGTGATAGGTTCCGCGGACTTCCCCGAGAGCCAGATCATCGCCGAGCTGTACGCAGGGGCGCTGAATGCAGCTGGCGTCACGGCCACCACCAAGCCGAACATCGGCTCCCGCGAGGTTTATTTCAAGGCCGTCCAGGACGGGTCGGTGGACGTGATTCCGGACTACACCGGCAACCTCCTGCTGCATGTTGACAAGGAAGCCAAGGAGGTCTCGGCGGACGAGATCGCCAAGGCCCTGCCGGACAAGCTGCCCGACGGCCTCGCCGTGCTGGAAGCTGCCAAGGCCGAGAACAAGGACGCCATGGTGGTCACCAAGGCAACAGCGGAGAAGTACCAGCTAAAGTCCATCGAGGACCTGGCCAAGGTCTGCAGCGAGATTGTGGTGGGAGCCCCGGCCACCTTCGCTGAGCGCGCCTACGGGCTGCCCGGCCTGAAGAGCAACTACAACTGCGAGCCCAAAAAGCTGGAGCCCTTCAGCGACGGCGGTGGCCCCGTGACGCTCAAGGCACTTCTCGAAGACCAGGTGCAGGTGGCGGACATCTACACCACCACCCCGTCCATCACCGACAACGACCTGGTGGTCCTCGAGGACCCGAAGAACAACTTCATCGCCCAGCAGGTCATCCCGCTCTACAACGAGGCCAAGATGACGGACAAGGCAAAGGAAGCGCTCAACTCGGTCTCGAGGATCCTCACCACCGAGGACCTGGTCAACCTCAACCGTGCAGTCAGCGGCAGCCAAAAACAGGGCGCCAAGGAAGCGGCTGACGCCTGGCTCAAGGACAAGGGCATCGTCAAGTAGGATTTCACGTCCTGATACCAGTACGACGGCGGCTGCCGGACTTCGCGGGGTCTCTGACCTCCCTGGCCGGCAGCCGCCGTCGTAATTCCCTGGGTGGTGAGTCGCCAGCACGGCGCGGGCAGGGTGTGGCTGACGTCTCAACGGAAGCCCATCCTTACTGTGGCATATTTGATGGATGGCAGAATTCAAGCAGTCCACGAAGCTCAACAACGTCCTTTACGACATCCGTGGACCGATTCTTCAGGCCGCCCAGCAGATGGAGGCGGAGGGCCACCGGATCCTCAAGCTGAACATCGGCAATCCGGCCCCTTTTGGCTTCGAAGCGCCGGACGCCATCCTGGTGGACATGATCCGCCACCTGCCGCACGCCCAGGGCTACAGCGATTCCCGGGGCATCTTCTCCGCCCGGACCGCCGTCTCGCAGTACTACCAGACCCGCGGCATCCAAAACATCCACGTGGACGATATCTATCTGGGCAACGGCGTCAGCGAGCTCATCACCATGTCCTTGATGGCCCTGCTCGACGACGGTGACGAGGTCCTGATTCCCACGCCCGATTACCCGCTGTGGACCGCGTCCGTGGCGCTCGCCAGCGGAAAGCCGGTCCACTACCTCTGCGACGAGGAATCCGGCTGGCAGCCCGACCTTGAGGACATGGAAGCCAAGATCACGCCGCGGACCAAGGGCATCGTGGTCATCAACCCGAACAACCCCACCGGCGCCGTCTACCCGGAGGAGACGTTGAAGAGGATCGTGGCCCTCGCCGAAAAGCACGGGCTGGTGATCTTCGCTGACGAGATCTACGAGAAGATCCTGTACGAGGACGCCGTCCATGTAAATCTTGCCAAGCTCACCGGCGACCACGTCCTGTGCCTGACCTTCAGCGGGCTGTCCAAGGCCTACCGCGTGTGCGGGTACCGCGCCGGCTGGATGGCCATATCCGGTCCCAAGAAGGACGCGGCGGATTACCTTGAGGGCATCAGCCTCCTGGCGAATATGCGCCTCTGCGCGAATGTGCCCGCCCAGCACGCCATCCAGACGGCGCTGGGCGGCTACCAGAGCATCAACGACCTGATATTGCCGGGCGGGCGACTGCTGGAGCAGCGCAACAAGGCCTACGACATGTTGAACGCCATCCCCGGCGTCAGTACCCAGCAGGCACGCGGCGCCCTTTACCTCTTCCCCCGGCTGGACCCCGAGGTCTACCACATCCGGGACGACGAGAAGTTTGTCCTGGACCTCCTTCGGGAGCAGAAGATCCTGGTTTCCCACGGCCGCGCCTTTAACTGGGTACGCCCGGACCACTTCCGCATGGTGACTCTGCCCAACGTCAAGGACATCGAAGAGGCAGTCGGGCGGATGGGGGACTTCCTAAGCAGGTATCAGGGGAACTAGCCTGTGGACACGGGCGATTCGGTCCCGTGAACCTTCGCGGAAAGGATTCCCCATGGCCGGCGTCGTCCAATTCGACCAGCACCCCTCCGAGACCCTTCGGGCGGGGGAGGGGTTCTCGCTGGCAAACGTGGATCCCGATTCCACTCCCGGCTACAGCGGCAGCAAGGTAGACGGAAAGGCCCTCCTGGCGGACCTGGACGACGAGCTGGGCGAGTTGCAGGAGAAGCTTTTTGCGGAGTCACGCTTTGGCGGACGGAAGCGGATCCTCCTGATCCTGCAGGCGATGGACACGGCAGGCAAGGGCGGAATCGTAAACCACGTCATGGCCGCCACCGACCCCCAAGGCATCCAGTTCAAGGCTTTCAAGGCTCCGACGGATGAGGAGAAGTCCTACGACTTCCTGTGGCGGATCCAGAAGGAAGTGCCTGCTGCCGGCATGATGGGCGTATTCGACCGCTCCCATTATGAGGACGTGCTTATTCACCGCGTCCACGGCTGGGCCAGCCCCGATGAGATCAAACGCCGCTATGTGGCAATCAATGAGTTTGAGGGACGTCTTGCGGATTCGGGGACCAAAGTCGTCAAGGTGATGCTCCACATCAGCGGGGAAGAGCAGAAGGCGCGGCTGCTGGCCCGGCTGGACGACCCGGCCAAGCACTGGAAGTACAGCCGGGGCGACCTCGATGAGCGGGCGTTCTGGGAGGACTATATGGATGCGTACCAGGCTGCCATCGATGAAACGAGCACTCCGGACGCGCCCTGGCACGTGGTTCCGGCCAACAAGAAGTGGTACGCCCGGATCGCAGTGCAGCAGCTGCTCCTGGGGGCACTGGCCGGGCTGAACCTTGAGTGGCCCAAGGCCGAGTTCGACGTCGCCACCGAGCGGGAGCTGATCATCCGATCCTGAGCATGGTGTCTACAGCGGCTGGTCGCGGGCAGCGGCCAGCCGCTTCCGTGCCCCTTCCAGCCACTCCTCGCAGCGCGCCGCCAAGGCTTCGCCGCGTTCCCACAGGGCCAGGGATTCCTCAAGGCTGGCGCCACCCGCTTCCAGCCTGCCCACCACAGCGACGAGCTGTTCGCGCGCTTCCTCATAGCTCAGCGCTGCGACGTCGTTTCCTGGCTTTTGTTCAGTCATTGGATTCTCCGGTTTCCGATCTGTGCTGTTCAAGTGCGCCCGTGGAGGTTGCGCCGAAGCGGCCTTCTGCAACCCGGACCGAGAGCGGCGTTCCCGCCGGCGCCTCGGCCGGGCGGCGCACCACCGCATGCCCTGAGCTGCCGCGGCTTGCGGCCAGGGCATCTGCGAGTTCGACGACGGCGTAGCCCCGGTCGAGCGTTTTCTGCGGTGACAGCGCACGCACTTGGGCCTTCAGGTGCTCCAGCTGGTCGGCTGCGCGCACCACGGTGGAGCTCACCGCCGCGGAGGACCTTCGGAGCAGCCGCTCAATTTCGTCCGAGCGGACGGTCACCAGGGCCTCGGGCGCAGCCAGTACCGGCCTTGAGTGGAGGGACGCCAGGCGGTCCGTTTCCCTGTCCACAAGGCGTTCCATGCACCGGCGCAGCTGCTCCCGGGCCTGGCGCACACCTGCCAGTTCTTCGGATACTTCGGGCACAATCCGCTTGGCGGCGTCCGTGGGGGTGGAGGCGCGAAGATCGGCGACGTCGTCCAGCAACGGCCTGTCCGCCTCATGGCCAATGGCACTCACCACCGGGGTGGCGGCGGCCGCCACGGCGCGGATGAGTTCTTCGCTGTTGAAGGGCAGCAGGTCTTCGAGGGCGCCGCCGCCGCGGGCGATGACAATGACGTCAACCTCTGGCCGGGAGTCCAGCTCCCGAAGGGCACGGACCACCTGGGACACGGCAGTGTTGCCCTGGACAGCCACTTCGCGGATTTCAAACTCCACGGCAGGCCAGCGCAGGGCGGCGTTCCGCAGGATGTCCTTTTTGGCGTCCGAGTCGCGGCCGGTGATGAGGCCGATGCGGTGCGGCAGCAGGGGCAGCGGCTTCTTGCGGGAGTCCGAAAAAAGCCCCTCGGCGGAGAGAGCCTGGCGCAGGCGCTCGATCCGGGCGAGAAGATCGCCCAAGCCCACAGGCCTGATGTCCCGGACCAGCATGTTCAACCTGCCCGTCTTAATCCAGAACTCCGGCTTCAGCAGGGCCACTACCCGGGAACCGCGCTCCAGCGGCAAATTCTGGCGCTCCAGCACTTTGGTCCACACCGAAGCAGGCAGCGAAACTTCGGCGTCAACGTCCCTCAAGGTGAGGTAGGCGTTGGTGCCGCGCCGGTTCAGTTCGATGACCTGGCCTTCAACCCACGCCGACGGGGTGCGGTCGATGTGGGCTTTCAGCTTCTGCGAGAGGAGCTGCAGCGGCCAGGGATTGTCCGGGGTAGTTTCCGCCGCCGTCGCAGGCAGGGTGGTGGGCGCTGCCATCTTCTGCCCGGAAACCGGAAGCGAGGTCTGTTCAGACATGCGGGCTCCCTTGCGGAGCTGGAGCTGCAGGCATGGGGTCCTTTGTCTGTTGTGCGGCAGTCTGTTGTGCGGCGGTCATTCAACCTTATCCATAAGCTGTAGCACGCGGGGCTGACAGTGGCGGGCCGGATTGCCCGCCTAGGATGGGTGGACCGCCATCGATCTGAAGGACCTGCCGTGCGCACTTTTGTTTCCGCTGCTGCCATCGTGCTGGCCGTACTGCTTGCTGCTGTGGCAGTGCCGGCCATCTGGCTGGACCGCAACATCGTCCAGGAGCAGGGCTTCGTGGAACTGGCGGCGCCGCTGGGCAGGAACTCGGAGTTCCAGCAGGGACTGGCAGCGGCGGCAATCGGGACGATCGACACCAGCGCCGTCCCGGGCTTCCTCTCGGACCTGGTCCGGCCCGTTCTGGAAGGTGCCGCAGAGTCCCTGACCGGTCTTCCCGGCTACTCCGCTGCGTGGGAAGAAACGCTGCGGAAAAGCCACCGCCTGAGTTTCGCAGGTACAGGTGCCGGCGCTGAAGCACCCGCATCCTCCCTGACCCTCGACGTCGCGCCCTTGGTGGCGCTGGGCGCCGAGGAAATATCACGCACCACCCGGATTCCCCTGGATCCGCCGGAGGAAACGCTGATCAGCGTGGGTCAGCCCGGGCAGAAGGAATGGACCGAGCGACTCAGTACCTATGCCCCGGCCGGCTACCTGCTGGCCGGGGGATCGGCGGTGGCGCTGCTGCTTGCCTTCGTAGCCGCCCGCCGCCGCTGGAAGGTACTCGCGGGTGCAGGAGCTGGCGCGTTGCTTCTGGCGGCTCTCTGGGCGTTCGGCGCGCAGTTGGGCTCTGCTGCCGTGCTGGCAGCTGACAGCGGAAACGAGGTGGCGAACATGTTCCGGAACGAGTTCGTAGCGGCGTCTTCCGCCGACTTCCAGACGTGGACCCAGGCAGCGGCAGTCAGCGGTGGGGTATTACTGCTGGTGGGGATTGTGGCAGGCCTCATAGCGCGAAAGCGGATGCCGGCAAACCGGTAGAATTGAGTAATGACCCCCTCAGCTGTTTCCCTTTCGATGCCCACTATCCCGCGTAGGCGCCGCTCTCCTGAGGAAGTAGCTGCTGCAGCCCCCGTATCCGGAACCAAGAAGGTGCTGCTTGCTGCTCCCCGCGGCTACTGCGCCGGCGTTGACCGTGCCGTCATCGCTGTCGAGAAGGCCCTGGAGCACTACGGCCCGCCGGTGTATGTGCGCAAGCAGATTGTGCACAACGTCCACGTGGTCAGCTCACTGGAGGAGCAGGGCGCCATCTTCGTTGATGAAACCGACGAAGTGCCCGAGGGCGCACTGGTGATTTTTTCTGCCCACGGCGTATCGCCGGCCGTGGTCCAGTCCGCTGAGGACCGTGGCCTGCGCACCATCGACGCCACGTGCCCGCTGGTGACCAAGGTGCACAAGGAAGCCGTACGGTTCGCGAAGGACGATTTCGACATCCTGCTGATCGGCCACGACGGCCACGAGGAAGTCGAAGGCACCGCAGGTGAAGCTCCGGAACACATCCAGATCATTAATGGCCCGCACGAAGTGGACCAGGTGACGGTGCGGGATCCGGAAAAGGTCATCTGGCTATCACAGACCACCCTCAGCGTTGACGAAACCATGGAAACGGTCCGTCTGTTGAAGGACCGGTTCCCCACCCTGCAGGACCCGCCCAGCGACGACATCTGCTACGCCACCACCAACCGCCAGGTGGCCATCAAGAAGATCTCACCCCAGGCCGACCTGGTCATCGTGGTGGGGTCGGCCAACTCCTCCAACTCCGTAAGGCTGGTGGAGGTTGCACTTGAATACGGGGCCAAAGCCTCTTACCGGGTGGACTTCGCCAATGAAGTGGACGAGGCCTGGTTCGAAGGCGTCGCAACCGTTGGTGTGACGTCCGGGGCATCCGTACCCGAAGTGCTGGTGCAGGACGTCCTCCGCCTGCTGGCGGACTACGGCTACGGCTCGGTTGAGGAAGTCGTCACCGCCGAAGAAGACCTCCTCTTCTCGCTGCCCAAGGAGCTCCGGGCCACCCTGAAGCAGGCCGGCGATGTCAGCCGTGCCCTGGGTGGACGACGCCCGCGCGGCTAACAGTAAGAAGTAGGAGGGCCTGGCAGCTATCAGTTGCCAGGCCCTTCCCGTCTCCAAAAGCATGTGTCCCGGAGTTCTTGGCCGGGAATCCCTACCCGGCGTCCGCCCTCACGCGGCCTCGTCCTCGCTCTGGAGTTCGGGGGCGGCCAGCGCGCGCGGCGTTACCTCCACAACCGGAGGAGTGACCAGGCCGGATTCCTCCAGCGTGTTCAACTTCCGGGCAGTGGGAAGGACACGCGCTTCCAGCGTCCCCACCATTGAGTTGTAACGGTCCACGGACGTCTTCAGGGATGAGCCCAGCTTGGTGACGTTTTCGCCCAGGGTCCCCATCCGGTCGTACAGCTGCCTGGCGAGGTCGAAGAGTTCGCGGGCGCTGTCGGTCAGGACGTCCTGCCGCCAGGTGAAGGCAACAGATTTCAGCACGGCCAGCAGCGTGCTTGGCGAGGCCAAAACCACATTCCGGGACAGCGCATGGTCCAGGAGTTCGGCGTCAGCCATGAGTGCCGCGGCCAGGATCGATTCAGCCGGGATGAAGCAGATCACCAGCTCAGGGGAGTTGCCGGGGATATCCCAGTACTTCTTGTTGCTGAGTGAGTCCACGTGGGCCCGCAGGGCCTTCGCGTGGGCAGCCAAAAGCGCCTGCTGGGAGCGGCGGTCTGTATTCAAGGCCGGCCCGGCCTGTACTGTGCGCGAGTCCATGGACGCACCGAGCTCCTGGGCTTCGAGGTAGGCCGACAGGGGGACCTTTGCATCCACCACCAACTGCTTCTCGCCGGGCAGCTGGACCACCAGGTCCGGCCGGACTGACGACTCGCTGCCGGAGCTGTGGACCTGCTCGATGAAGTCGACATGCCGCAGCATTCCAGACGCCTCCACCACGCGCCGCAACTGGACCTCGCCCCACTGCCCGCGCGCGCTGTTGGACCGCAGCGCCGACTCCAGGGCGTGGGTGGACCGGATCAGCTGCTCGTCCGAGAGCCGGGCCTCCTGCAGCTGCTGGGCGAGCTGGCCGTACTGTTCCAGCCGGTCGCGCTCCAGGAGGGCCACCTGCTGCTGCACTGCTGTCAATTTCTCGGCCACGGGCGCCAGCGCACGGAGCACGCTGCCGTCCTGGGACCGCGATTCGCCCAGCTCCCGGTTCTGTGCAGCCAAAAGGCGGCGTTCGGCGTCGGCCGCGGCGAACTGGGCGCTCACCTCCGAAAGCCGCGACGAGACGGCGTCGAAGTCCTCTTCGACCGCGCGGCTGTTCCTCCGCAGCGCAAAGTAAGTGGCTGCGGCGCCCGCAAGGGCCCCCAGTAACAGCATGAACAAAGCCAGTATCAGCGCGAATGCATCCATGTGCTCACTGTCGCATGGGGCTGTGACAATTTCCCGAAGCGACATTTCGGCGAGCCAGTCCCCGAACCGCCTCCACGCCTGCTGCGGGTAGAATCAATGCTCGTGGCTCTTACTATTGGCATCGTCGGACTGCCCAACGTCGGCAAATCAACCCTCTTCAACGCACTGACCCGCAACCAGGTCCTGGCAGCGAACTATCCGTTCGCCACCATCGAGCCCAACGTGGGCGTTGTCAGCCTGCCGGATCCCCGGCTCAAGCAGCTTGGCGAACTCTTCAACTCGCAGCGCCTGCTGCCCGCCGCGGTCTCCTTCGTGGACATCGCGGGCATCGTCAAGGGCGCCAGCGAGGGTGAAGGCCTCGGGAACCAGTTCCTGGCCAACATCCGCGAGGCAGAAGCCATCGCGCAGGTGGTGCGCGTCTTCGACGATCCAGACGTAATCCACGTCGACGGCAAGGTGGATCCCCGCTCCGACATGGAGACCATCAACACCGAACTGATCCTCGCGGACCTGCAGACCATCGAAAAAGCCATTCCGCGCATTGAAAAAGAAGTGAAGATTAAAAAGCGCGAGGCCGCGGAGCTGAACGCCATCCTCGCCGCACAGAAGGTCCTTGAGCGCGGCGACACCATCTTCTCCTCCATCAAGAGCGACAAGCTGGAGATGGACCACCTCAAGGAGCTCAGCCTCCTGACAGCCAAGCCTTTCATCTACGTCTTTAATGCTGACGAAGGAATCCTTGGCAGCCCGGAAAAGCAGGAAGAACTGCGGGCCCTCGTGGCCCCGGCCGACTGCATCTTCCTCGACGCAAAGCTTGAGGCCGACCTCGTGGAACTGGATGAGGAAGAGGCCCGGGAGATGCTGGAAATGAACGGCCAGGACGAATCCGGGCTGGATCAGTTGGCCAGGGTCGGCTTCCACACCCTGGGCCTGCAGACCTACCTCACCGCAGGTCCCAAGGAAGCGCGGGCCTGGACCATCCACCGCGGCGATACGGCTCCCCAGGCCGCCGGTGTAATCCACACCGACTTCCAGCGCGGCTTCATCAAGGCGGAAGTAGTCTCCTTCCACGACCTCATCGAAGCGGGATCCATGGCAGAGGCCAAGTCCCGGGGTAAGGTCAGGATCGAAGGCAAGGAATATGTTATGGCCGACGGCGATGTAGTTGAATTTAGATTCAATGTGTAAATAGGTCGCCGGTTCGGCGACTCGATCAGCTGCACGATTGACCTGATCGAATCATCTCAGATACTTGGCAGACACCTTTGCCTCGGCCTATCTCAAGGCGCCCGGGCATCCTGGTTGTTCCACCTATGCGTTCAGGTCCAGGGCCCTTGCTGGGCGACAGAGTCTGGCTGCGGCTGGAACCGGGTCGATAGTAAGCTTCTCTGGCCTTGATACCGTTGCCGGCCGGTGTGTTCGCCCATTGGGCGCCTGCTGTAGCGCGATCGTCTCCTGTAGCACTCGGTCTCCTGGTGCCGCCGGCTCGACATTCTTGTCGACGGCGGGAACCGGCAGGTGGGTCCACTGCGCATCCGTTCATTTGCCACGGCCTGCTCACATCGGCCCTGAACGTCGGACTGGGATGGGTTGTACTGGACCTTCATTGATGACCACCGGGAGGTCTTCGAAAGGAACCTGAGGTCGCGGATGGTGGTCTCACTGCTCGACAAGATGGACCCGGACAAGCGGCGGGAGCACCGCCGTCGTGCTGAAGCGTTGCTCGGCGCGGGGCAGGAGGCAACACGGCTGCTGCGAACGGCGTCGACGATGGCGCCGTCGGACGCCTTATCCTGAGTACAGGGCGTCATCCTGGCAATTCCAGGAGCCCCTCCCGCAGAAGCAAAACAAGGAGGCGGCATGCCGGTCAGGCGTCTGATGCAGGTCCTCACCGCGGCGGTAGCAGCTGCCCTGGTGCTTTCGGGCTGCTCAAGCAGCGGAGGCACCACGCCCGTAGTGGTGGGGGAGGCCAAGCGCGGTGGCAGCGCCACCGTTGCCGAGGTCAACGCGTTCTCCTCCTTTAATCCCTACAGCACTGACGGCAACACGGACATCAACTCGAAGGTGGGGCACATCACGCACTCGGGGTTCTACTACCTTGATGCCTCGTCCACAGTCGTCCGCAACGAAAAGTTCGGGCGTTTTGAAAAGGTTTCGGACGAGCCCCTGAAGGTGAGGTACACCGTCAACGAGGGCGTCACCTGGTCCGACGGCGAAGCCATCGACGCCGGTGACCTCCTGCTGAGCTGGGCTGCCGGCTCAGGCTACTTCGACGACGCCGATCCCATGGCCGGGACTGGCACCAAGTATTTCTCCACCGCCGCCGACACCAGCGGGCTGGCAGGAACCGTGCTTCCCGAGGTGGGAGCGGACGGACGTTCCATTACCCTGGAGTACACCCTGCCCTACGCCGACTGGGAAGTGGCGTTCGACGTCGGCCTGCCGGCGCACGTGGTAGCCGCGAAAGGCGGCCTTAACGATGAGGAAGACCTCATCGACCTCATCGTGGACTCACCCCGTGGGGACGTCGAAGAGCCCGCAGTCAACACTGCGCTGAAGCAGGTCAGCGACTTTTGGAACTCCGGATTTGATACCAAGGAACTTCCTGATGATCCCGCCGTCTACCTTTCCAGCGGCCCGTATATCGTCCGGGACATCGTCCCCGGAGTTTCCATGCGGCTGGTCCGCAACCGGGATTACGTTTGGGGCCAGGAGCCGTGGCTCGATGAGATCAACATCCGCTTTACCGGCGCGCTGCCGGCGGCAGTGGATGCCCTCCGGAACGGCCGGGCAGACATCATTTCGCCCCAGCCCTCAGCAGGTACCGATGATCTGTTCACCGGCCTGGCCGGGCAGGGCAACACCGTTGAGCGGTACAACCAGTCCGGGTATGACCACCTGGACCTAAACTTCTCCGGGCCCTTCGGACGGGAGGATGTCCGCGAGGCCTTCCTGAAGACGGTGCCGCGCCAAGCCATTGTTGATGCCGTGGTCGGGGACCTGCTGCCCGAGGCAAAGCCCCTCGACTCGCACGTCTTTCTGCCCGGGCAGCCAAAGTACGAAGATACTGCCAAAAACAACGGCTCCGCAGGTTATGCGGACGTGGACATTGACGGTGCAAGGGCGCTGTTGGACGGAGAAACCCCCATAGTCCGCATCCTCTACAACCGCGACAACCCCAACCGGGCTCAAGCCTTTGCCCTGATCAGGGACTCGGCAGCGCTGGCAGGCTTCCAGGTGGTCGACGCCGGCCAAAGCAACGCCGACTGGGCCAAGGCCCTGGGTGGCGGCGCGCACGACGCGGCACTGCTCGGCTGGATTGGCAACGGAGTGGGCGTCAGCCGCGTTCCGCAGATCTTTCGCACGGGCGCAGGAAGCAATTTCAACGGATTCTCCGACGGCGACGCCGACAGGGTTATGCAAGAACTGGCCCGGACCACTGACCTCGCCAAACAGGACGAACTCCTGGCGGAAATTGATAAGCAAGTGTGGGAGAACGCCTACGGCCTGCCGCTGTACCAAACCGTGGGTACCACTGCTTTCAACGCCCGGATTACCGGGGTCAAAGCCAGCCCCGGACCCCTGGGCGTCTGGTGGAACGTCTGGGACTGGCGGTTGGCCTAAGGGCCCCTGAACACCTGCCGCAGCGTGCGTGGCGCGGTTCACATTTTCAATTCGCTGTTCAGCCTACCGGCGAGTAGCATGTGACTTGCACAACTTCCGTTCACCGACTAGGGCACTGAAACCGCGCCGGTCACGGTTTGGCAACGGAGTACCAGTATCTGGACTTCGTGCGGTTAGGCTACTCGTACATGTAGGTTGCGTCACAGTTGATAACTGCGTCTCGCCTGCGGGGAAGCAAAGATTCCCCTCGTTTTCTCCCACAACTCATAGGAGGCGGAATGCGTTTTGCGCGCACTTCCAAAGCACTGGGCATCGTGGCAATCGCCGCGCTCGCCCTGACCGGCTGCGGCGCTGGAGGCGGCAGCAATGACGGTGCCAGCCAGCCTGCTGGCGACCCCAATAAGGTCATCACCGCTTACAGCAACGAACCACAGAACCCGTTGCTGCCGGCAAACACCAACGAAGTTTATGGCGGCCGCGTCGTCGAACTTCTCTTTGAAGGCCTGACCAGCTACGACCCCAGTGGGAAGTCAGTCAACGCCCTTGCCGAGTCGATCGAATCACCCGACGGCCAGAACTACACGATCAAGGTCAAGAGCGGCACCAAGTTCACCAACGGTGAGGAAGTTACTGCCAAGAGCTTCGTTGACGCCTGGAACTTTGCTGCACTGAGCACAAACGCCCAGTCCAACAGCAGCTTCTTTGAGTCGATTGAAGGCTACGACGCCGTCAGCGCCACCAAGAAGCAAGGCGAGAGCGACGTTCCCGCTCCCACCGCCAAGACCCTCTCCGGTCTGGTCCTTAAGGACGACACGACCATTGAGGTTAAGCTGACCCAGCCGGAGGCCGACTGGCCGCTGCGCCTTGGCTACAGCGCCTTTATGCCGCTCCCGTCCCAGGCGATCGCCGATCCGAAAGCATACGGCGAGAACCCGGTTGGCAACGGCCCCTACAAGATGGCCAAGGAAGGCGCCTGGCAGCACGATAGCCAGATTGAACTCGTTAAGAACGAGGACTATGCCGGCCCCCGCGTAGCCAAGAACGGCGGTGTCACCTTCAAGTTCTACACTGATCCGGCTCCCGCCTACACTGACATCCAGGCGAACAACCTGGACGTTACGGACGTCCTTCCGACGAACGCCTTGAAGACCTACACCACGGACTTCCCCGAGAACCACCTGAACAAGCCGTACGCCGGCAACTCCACCCTGAACATCCCGGGCTACCTGCCCGAGTTCCAGGGCGAAGCAGGCAAGCTGCGCCGTCAGGCCATCTCCATGGCGATCAACCGTGATGAAATCACCAAGGTGATCTTCAGCGGCACCCGCATCCCGGCCAAGGACTTCACCTCCCCGGCAGTGGATGGCTACAACGAGAACGTTGCGGGATCCGAGGTCCTGAAGTTCGATGCCGCAAAGGCAAAGGAAGCCTGGGAAAAGGCCAACGCCATCAGCCCCTGGCCCGCGGGCAAGACCCTGCAGCTCGCCTACAACACCGATGGCGGCAACAAGGAATGGATCGACGCTGTTGCCAACAACCTGAAGAACAACCTGGGAATCCAGGCAGAGGGACAGCCGTTCGCCAAGTTCGCTGAGATCCTCGACCTCCGCGAAGCGAAGACCCTCCCCGGCTTCACCCGGGCAGGCTGGCAGGCCGACTACCCGTCGCTCTACAACTTCCTCGGCCCGCTCCTGAAGACCGGTGCCAGCGCCAACTACGAGGGCTACACGAACCCCGAGTTCGACAAGCTCCTCAACGAAGGACTGGGCGCCAAGTCCACGGACGACGCCAACGCCAAGTTCACCGAGGCCCAGGAGATCCTGTTCCAGGACCTGCCCAACCTCCCGCTGTGGTACTCCGCACGCCAGGTCGTGTGGAGCCAGAACGTTACCAACGTGGACAGCGGCTGGAACGGTGTCATTCAGTACTACAACATCACCGCAAAGTAGTTCTGAGACCGTCCAACTCAAATAGCTAGTGGGGGTCCGGCAACAGCCGGGCCCCCATAGCCTTGATACCGGCAGGAAGCTGTCCCACATGAATTTCCCAACATCTCCAAAATCCCCGGAGGGTGTGCTGTGATCCAGTTCATTCTCCGCCGGTTGCTCCAAGTCATCCCCGTATTCCTGGGCACCACCCTGCTGGTCTACTTCATGGTGTTTGCCCTCCCCGGCGATCCCGTCAGGGCACTCTTCGGTGAGCGCCCGCCCAGCGAGGCCGTCATCGCAGCCCTTCGCCAGCAGTACAACCTCGACCAGCCGTTCTGGGTCCAGTACGGCCTGTTCCTCAAAAACCTCTTTACGTTCAACCTGGGCGTCGACTTCACCGGCCAGCCCATCGCGGCAACCCTCGGCCGTGTCTTCCCCGTCACGGTGATGCTCGCTGTCGAAGCGCTGGTCATCCAGGCAGTGTTCGGCATCGGCTTCGGCCTCATCGCGGGCCTGCGTAAGGGCAAAATCTTCGACTCGTCGGTGCTGCTCGCCTCCCTCGTCGTCATTGCCATTCCTATCTTTGTGCTTGGCTTCGTCCTGCAGCTCGTCTTCGGTGTTTACCTTGGCTGGGCCAAACCCACGGTCGGCACGGACGTCGGCTGGGACACCCTGCTGCTTCCGGCCTTCGCGCTGGCGTTGGTGTCCTTCGCCTACGTGCTTCGCCTCACGCGTGCGTCTGTGATTGAAAATTCGACGGCTGATTACGTCCGTACCGCGACGGCGAAGGGGCTGTCCCGGCCGCGCGTGGTGATGGCACATATCCTCCGCAACTCGATGATCCCCGTGGTGACCTACCTGGGCGCAAGCCTCGGCGGCTTGATGGGCGGCGCCATCGTGACTGAGGGAATCTTCAACGTTCCCGGCGTGGGGCAGAAGCTCTACCAGGCGATTCTCCGCAGCGAGGGACCCACCGTCGTCGCAATCGTAAGCGTGCTGGTGCTGGTCTTTGTTGTCGCCAACCTCCTGGTTGATTTGCTGTACGCCTGGCTTGATCCGAGGATTCGCTATGAAAAGTAACCAAGACACCACTCATTACGTTGCCCCCATCGAGGAGACCCCTCTGCTGGCGACGGACGCGGTAAAGACTGACCAGGCCCCGCTGAGCCTGTGGGCCGACGCCTGGCGGAAGCTCCGCCGTCGTCCGCTGTTCATCGTCTCGGCAGTGATGATCCTGATCATCCTGATCGTGGCGTTCTTCCCCGGCCTGTTCACCCAGACGGCGCCGAACGACAACTGCCAGTTGGCGAACTCGGACGGCGCACCGTCAGCCGGCCACCCATTCGGGTTTACCTTCCAGGGCTGCGACGTGTACGCGCGCGTCATTTACGGCACGCAGGCTTCCGTTATGGTGGGTGTCTTCGCCGTCATCGGTGTGCTCCTCATCGGCGTGACGCTCGGTGCGCTTGCCGGCTTTTATGGCGGCTGGGTTGATGCCGTTATCGCCCGCCTCGGCGATATCTTCTTCGCACTCCCGCTGGTGCTTGGTGCATTGGTGGTGACCCAGCTCCCGTTCTTCCGGGAAAACAAGAGTGTGTGGACAGTCATCATGATCATCGTGTTGCTGGCCTGGCCAACTATGGCACGGTTGACCCGCGGCGCGGTGATCGAAGTCCGGAATGCCGACTTCATCACGGCCGCCCGTTCGCTTGGCGTGTCCAGGATCCAAAGCCTGATCCGGCACGTGCTGCCCAACGCCCTTGCTCCCATCATCGTGCTGGCCACGATGGAGCTTGGTGTGTTCATCGTGCTGGAGGCCACGTTGTCCTTCCTCGGCATTGGGCTCCCCGGCAGCATCATGTCCTGGGGCAACGACATTTCTGCGGCGCAGGCGTCCATCCGCACCAACCCCGCCGTGCTGCTCTACCCGGCTGCCGCCCTGTCCATCACCGTCCTGAGCTTTATCATGCTGGGCGATGCCCTGCGCGACGCTCTTGACCCGAAGAGCCGCCAGCGATGAAGGAGGCACACGTGACCACGTCCGATGTCACTATTACTGAAGCCGGAACACCCGCGGACCGTCCCCTGCTGGAAATCCGGGACCTGGCCATCACGTTCGAGACCAGCAACGGTGAAGTTAATGCTGTCCGGAACGCGCACCTGACCATCATGCCGGGTGAGACCGTTGCCATCGTGGGCGAATCGGGGTCGGGAAAGTCAACCACCGCTCTGGCTGCCATCGGCCTCCTGCCCGGCAACGGCAGGGTTTCCGGAGGGCAGATCCTGCTGGACGGCGAAGACATCTCGCACGCACCCGAAAAGCGGATGATCGAACTGCGCGGCAACACCATCGGCATGGTGCCCCAGGACCCCATGTCCAACCTCAACCCGGTATGGAAGATCGGCTACCAGGTCAAGGAAACGCTCCAGGCCAACGGCCGTCCGAGTGGCCCCGAGGACATCGCCAAGGTCCTGTCGCAGGCCGGGTTGCCGGACTCCCACCGTCGCGCCAAGCAGTACCCGCACGAGTTTTCCGGCGGAATGCGGCAGCGGGCCCTGATCGCCATCGGCCTGTCCTGCCAGCCGAGGCTGCTGATCGCCGACGAACCTACGTCGGCCCTGGACGTCACGGTGCAGCGGCAGATCCTTGACCACCTTGAGGGCATGACCTCCGGGCTGGGAACGGCTGTCCTGCTGATCACGCACGATCTTGGCCTCGCAGCTGAACGCGCGGACAAAGTAGTGGTTATGTACCGCGGGCAGGTGGTGGAGTCAGGGCCGTCCCTGGAGCTGCTGCAAAACCCGCAGCACCCTTACACCAAGCGGCTCGTCGAGTCTGCACCTTCCCTGGCCAGCCGAAGGATCCAGGTTGCCAAGGAACAGGGCGTGGAGGCAGCGGATCTTTTGGCCCCTGCTGCAGAGGCCCTCACTGCCGACAACGTGCTGCAGATCCAGGATCTGCGGAAGGTGTACAAACTTCGGCAGGGCCTGGGGAGATCGTCGGACTTTGCGGCGGTCGACGGCGTGAGCTTCGATGTGCTTCGCGGAACCACGACGGCGATCGTGGGGGAGTCGGGCTCCGGCAAGTCCACTGTGGCCAAGATGGTGCTCCAGCTTGAGAAGCCCACCGACGGCAGGATCCTTTTCGACGGCGTCGACACTTCGGTCCTGAAGCCCTCGGAACTCTTCAAGTTCCGGCGCCGGGTGCAGCCCATCTTCCAGGATCCGTACGGCTCCCTTGACCCGATGTACAACATCTTCCGGACCATTGAGGAACCATTGCGGGTCCACAAGATCGGGAACAGGGCCAGCCGGGAAAAGAAGGTCCGCGAACTGCTGGACCAGGTGGCGCTGCCCCAATCCACCATGCAGCGGTACCCGAACGAGCTCTCGGGCGGGCAGCGGCAGCGTGTCGCCATCGCCCGTGCCCTGGCCCTGGATCCTGAAGTCATCATCTGCGATGAAGCAGTATCCGCACTGGACGTCCTGGTTCAGGCCCAGGTGCTGAACCTGCTGGCCGACCTTCAGTCCAACCTGGGGTTGACCTACCTCTTCATCACGCACGACCTTGCGGTGGTGCGGCAGATCGCGGACCACGTATGTGTGATGGAAAAGGGCCGCCTGGTGGAGACCGGATCCACTGACAACGTCTTCGAAGCGCCGCAGCAGGAGTACACGAAGGCACTGCTGAACGCCATCCCCGGCGCGAAGCTGATGCTTCCGCCCGAAGTGGCTTAGCAGTCCTTCTTATTCACCGGTTGGAGCCGGAGCCCGCGGGCTCCGGCTCCAACTGCTTTCCCCCTGAACACCTGCCGGTTTGCGCTCCAGGCCCAGCTCGCGCAGGCTGCGCTCCAGGAGGGTGCCAAGGGCCTCCCTGCCACTGGAATTCATGTGTACCGAGTCGGCGAGGTCTCTTACCAGGCCATACCTCGTGAGCCAGTCACCCACGGATACGAAGGGCAGGCCATGCTGCGCGGCCACCGATCCCAGCAGGGCATCAACTTCACTGCGCCGGCCGCCCCCGTTGTCCTTGCCCCGGGCCAAAGTGCCGATCATTGCGAGCCGGGTGTCCGGGTACCGGGCCTGCAGTTCCGCGATCAGACGCCCGGCGTTGTTGGCGATCTGGCTGTCGGATGCTCCGCGGGCAGCATCGTTGCCGCCGCCCTGAAGGACAATCAGGGCCGGCGTGCCCGCGGGGAGCAGCCACTCACCACGCAACAGGGCGTCGATGTAATTGCCTGTCTTGCCGTTGGCGGCGACGAATCCAGTGCCGCCCCGCCCGCCGAAGTAGACCTTGTATCCTGCAGCGGCGAGACCCTGCCGGGGCCAGCCGTCCAGCGGTTCCGACTGCGAATCCCCGATCAGAAGAACCGTACTGCTGATATCGGGGACAACGGCCTCAATCCGTCCGTTCGCCGGGTTAAGGACACGGGCACCGGCAGCCGTAACGCCTGTATCCACGGCCACAGTTTCCGGCTGGCCCGCGGCAGGAGCCTGCAACAGTGGGGCGGCGGAGGCCCGGACCGGTGCCTCGCAGCCCGACAAGGCGATAGCACCTAACAACGCGATAACGGTGGCGGCTCCGGATGCGGCAAAGCGGGTCCGGGCCAAGGCTTTTTGCATCTGGTGTCTTTCGGGCGTGCGTTGAATGTATGAGCAATCATGTGGCACGGCAGTAGGAATGACCAGTGATTTTCCTCACCAATTTTGTCCGGGATCTGGCCGTTGAGCGCCCGCCCAACCTGGCGGGCCTCGAAAAATTTAGGCCAATAAACGGCTCTGCGGCTAGAATTGAGGAAGGCGCCCTGTGCTAAGGGCCTGATCGTCGTGCGTTCCAGTTGGAAATGTCGCGATACAACAGCTGACTTTCACCACTGAATCGAGCCATTACGCATGTCTGAAACCACCACCAACACCGCGGTAGCCACTGCATCACGCAGTGACCTCCGCAACGTCGCGATCGTGGCCCACGTTGACCACGGCAAGACCACCCTGGTCGACGCCATGCTCAAGCAGACCAACTCCTTTGCCGAGCACAACCACCTCGAAGACCGCGTGATGGACTCCGGTGACCTCGAGCGCGAAAAGGGCATCACCATCCTGGCCAAGAACACCACGGTGGCCTACAACGGTCCGTCCTCGAACGGCGAGACCATCACCATCAACGTCATCGACACCCCCGGCCACGCCGACTTCGGTGGCGAGGTGGAGCGCGGCCTGTCCATGGTCGACGGCGTTGTCCTCCTCGTTGACGCTTCCGAAGGCCCGCTGCCGCAGACCCGCTTCGTGCTCCGCAAGGCCCTGGCCGCCCACCTGCCTGTCATCCTGCTGGTCAACAAGACCGACCGTCCCGATGCCCGCATCGAGGAAGTCGTCCACGAGTCCATGGACCTCCTCCTGGGCCTGGCCTCTGACCTGGCAGACGAAGTTCCGGACCTGGACCTCGATAAGATCCTCGAAGTTCCCGTTGTCTACGCTGCCGCCAAGGTTGGCCGCGCCTCCCTGGAGCAGCCCACCGACGGCACCGCCCCGGAGAACGAGGACCTCGAGCCGCTGTTCAAGACCATCATTGAGCACATCCCGGCTCCCACCTACAACCCGGAAGGTGTCCTTCAGGCGCACGTCACCAACCTGGACGCCTCCCCGTTCCTGGGCCGCCTGGCACTGCTGCGCATCTACAACGGCACCCTGCGCAAGGGCCAGACCGTTGCCTGGGCACGCGCCAACGGTGAGCTGAAGAACGTCAAGATCACCGAACTGCTGGCCACGAAGGCCTTGGACCGCGTCCCGGCCGAATCCGCCGGCCCCGGCGAGATCGTCGCCGTCGCCGGTATTGAAGAAATCACCATCGGTGAGACCCTGACCGACGCCGAGAACCCGCAGCCGCTGCCGCTGATCACCGTGGACGATCCCGCGATCTCCATGACCATCGGTATCAACACCTCGCCGCTGGCCGGCAAGGTCAAGGGCGCCAAGGTCACCGCCCGCCAGGTGAAGGACCGCCTGGACAAGGAACTGATCGGTAACGTCTCCATCAAGGTTCTCCCCACCGAGCGTCCCGACGCCTGGGAAGTCCAGGGCCGTGGCGAGCTGGCCCTGGCCATCCTCGTCGAGCAGATGCGCCGCGAAGGCTTCGAGCTGACCGTGGGCAAGCCGCAGGTTGTTACCAAAACCATCGACGGCAAGATCCACGAGCCCATGGAACACATGACCATCGACGTGCCGGAAGAGTACCTCGGTGCCGTCACCCAGCTCATGGCAGCCCGCAAGGGCCGCATGACTAACATGGCCAACCACGGCACCGGCTGGTGCCGGATGGAATTCATCGTTCCCGCCCGTGGCCTGATCGGCTTCCGCACCAAGTTCCTCACGGACACCCGTGGCGCCGGCATCGCAGCTTCCATCTCCGAGGGGTACGAGCCCTGGGCCGGCCCCATCGAGTACCGCACCAACGGTTCGATGATCGCCGACCGCGCCGGTGTTGTGACGCCGTTCGCCATGATCAACCTGCAGGAGCGCGGTTCCTTCTTCGTGAAGCCCACCTCCGAGGTCTACGAGGGCATGATTGTCGGCGAGAACTCCCGCGCCGATGACATGGACGTCAACATCACCAAGGAAAAGAAGCTCACCAACATGCGTGCAGCCTCCTCCGACACCTTCGAGAACCTGACGCCCCCGCGCGACCTCACGCTCGAAGAGTCCCTCGAATTCGCCCGCGAGGACGAATGCGTTGAGGTGACCCCGGAAGCCATCCGCATCCGCAAGGTGATCCTGGACACCAACGAGCGCTCCAAGGCCAACCGCGCACGCGCCAAGGTCTAGCAACACCAGCCTCCGGGCCATTGAACTTGCCGGGACGGCAGGCGGATTTTCCGCCGTCGTCCCGGCTTTTTCTTTTAACCAGTGGTGCGGCTTAGTGAGTACCGGCCTGCGCGCTAACTTCGGCCCGTGAGGGCAGTCCCTGTGCAGTGAGTACCCGCTAGAGTGCGGGCCGGCGGCGCTTCGGTGCCGGTGGAACCTCTTTTGCGGCCACTACGTCAGAAAGGTGGATGACGACATCGGCCTGCCGGGTGCGTACGGTGCAGGCACCGGCGTTGCACTCCACCAGATCACCCAGGGCATCCGTGAGCCCGCCCTCGATGCGGTAGCGGACCACCACCCGGGTGCCGGGCGCGGCCGCGGAAAGAAACCCCGTGGGAGTAGAAGGCTGACTCACCAGTTCATACTAGGCAGTCCGGCTAGGTTCGCGGGAATGGACCGGGAGATAATAGGCTCAGATGTCAGGGTCCGGCCATGTAGCCGGATGCAAGTGCCGGCGGGATGCCGGAACCAACGTGGAGAGGCAAGGGACGTGACGTACGTAATCGCGCAGCCGTGTGTAGATGTCAAGGACAAGGCATGTATTGAGGAGTGCCCCGTCGACTGCATCTACGAGGGTGAGCGTTCGCTGTACATCCATCCGGACGAGTGCGTGGACTGTGGGGCCTGTGAGCCCGTATGCCCTGTTGAGGCCATTTACTACGAGGATGACACCCCGGATGAGTGGGCCGACTACTACAAGGCCAACGTGGAGTTCTTTGACGACCTCGGGTCACCGGGCGGAGCCGCAAAGATCGGCAACACCGGCAAGGACCACCCGATGATCGCCGCACTGCCGCCGCAAAACCAAGACCACTAACGCAGGCAGGAATGGTGACCGCAGCAGTGAATACGTTCGGCCTTGACCTGCCCGACTACCCGTGGGAGGCCATGGCGCCGTATCTAGCGAAGGCGTCGGAGCACCCAGGGGGAGCGGTCAACCTGTCCATCGGCACTCCTGTGGACCCCACGCCCGCGCTGATCCAGGAAGCCTTGAAGGCCGCCGCCAATGCGCCCGGATACCCCACAGTCCACGGCACACCCGCGCTCCGGGAAGCCATCGCCGGATGGTTTGAACGCCGCCGGGGAGTGGTTGGACTCGACCCGCGGAACATCATGCCCACCGTGGGCTCCAAGGAACTGGTGGCGTGGCTGCCGCTGCTGCTGGGGCTGAAGCCAGGCGACGTCGTCGTCCGCCCCAAGGTTGCCTACCCCACGTACGACATCGGCGCCACCCTCGCCGGCGCCACCTCTGTTGCCACAGACAACCTGGACGAACTCGACGACGCCACCCGCTCGCGTGTCCGGCTGATCTGGGTCAATTCCCCCGGAAATCCCACGGGCAGCGTCCGGGGGATTGAATCCCTGAAGGCGCTCGTCGCGCAGGCGCGGGAGCTGGGCGCCGTGGTGGCCTCCGACGAATGCTATGCGGAACTTGGCTGGGGCGACTGGGACGTCCAGCGGGGCGGCCAGGCAGTGCCTAGCATCCTGGACCCGCGGGTGGCGGGTGGATCGCATCGGGGCCTGCTCGCTGTGTATTCGTTGAGCAAGCAGTCCAACGTGGCAGGATACCGGGCCGCATTTGTCGCCGGGGATCCGGAACTGATGCCAAACCTCGTGAACAGCCGCAAGCACGCGGGCATGATCGTGCCCTATCCGGTGCAGGAGGCTATGCGGGTTGCCCTGGGCGACGACGAGCACGTAGAGGCCCAGAAGGACCTTTACCGCGGACGCCGCGAACGGCTGGTCCCGGCGCTGCTTGACTTTGGTCTGGAGATCAAGGAATCCGACGCCGGGCTCTACCTCTGGTCCACGGCGGGGGAGAGCACCTGGGACACTGTGGCCCGGCTCGCTGAGCGCGGCATCGTGGTGGGCCCCGGCGTTTTCTACGGTGAGGCAGGCAATGGCTATGTCCGGGTGGCCCTCACCGGAACCGACGAGCGGATCGACGCCGCAGTGGCCCGGTTGGGTGCTTGAGCGTAACAATGCTGTGACTCGCGCCACATCCGGATCAGTTTAGGGCTTTTTGGACTGTCGCGGATTAGTGGCACCCGCCAAGGAGCGGTAGTTTTTAACTGACTATCAATGGTGGCTTTCTACAAGAAGGCAGCCCGGGTGTTGGAACCTGTGTTCTCAGGCTTCGTGCGCGGCTCACCTGATGTTGGATCAAGCTTTCGACAGAGGCCCAGACGCCTCATGAAGGGGACTCCATGACTGAGACCAACAATGCTGCGACCCTGCACCACGCAGGAGGCGAGCTCGAGCTGCCGCGCATCCAGGTTGTTGAAGGAAACGAAGGTTACGACGTTTCCAAACTGCTGAAGCAGACGGGCGCAGTCACCTTTGACCCCGGCTTCATGAACACAGCAGCCACAACTTCGGCCATCACCTACATTGATGGCGATGCGGGCATCCTGCGCTACCGCGGATACCCCATTGAACAGCTGGCCCAGCACTCCAGCTTCCTCGAAGTGTCCTACCTCTTGATCTACGGCAACCTCCCCACTCCCACAGAGCTGGAAGAGTTCGACCAGAAGATCCGCCGCCACACGCTGCTGCACGAGGAGCTCAAGGGCTTCTTCGGAGGCTTCCCGCGCGACGCGCACCCCATGCCCGTCCTGTCCTCGGCCGTTTCCGCGCTGTCCACGTTCTACCAGGACTCGCTGGATCCGTTCAACGCCGAGCAGGTGGAAGTTTCCACCATCCGCCTCATGGCCAAGCTCCCGGTGATCGCGGCCTACGCCCACAAGAAGTCCATTGGCCAGCCGATGCTGTACCCGGACAACTCACACAACCTCGTGGAGAACTTCCTGCGCCTCAGCTTCGGGCTTCCGGCTGAGCAGTACGAAGTTGACCCGGTGGTGGCGAAGGCCCTGGACCTCCTGCTGATCCTGCACGCGGACCACGAGCAGAACTGCTCCACCTCCACCGTGCGCCTGGTGGGCTCCTCCAACGCCAACCTGTTCGCGTCCGTTTCGGCAGGCATTAACGCCCTGTTCGGGCCTGCCCACGGCGGCGCCAACGAGGCAGTGCTGAAGATGCTCCGCCAGATCCAGGCTGACGGCACCAAGCCCGAGGACTACATGGAGAAGGTCAAGAACAAGGAAGACGGGGTCCGCCTCATGGGCTTCGGGCACCGCGTCTACAAGAACTACGATCCGCGCGCCAAGATCGTCAAGGCCACCGCCCACGAGATCCTCACCAAGCTCGGCGGCAACGACGAACTGCTGGACATCGCCCTGCGCCTGGAAGAGAAGGCGCTGAACGATGACTACTTCATCCAGCGCAAGCTTTACCCGAACGTCGACTTCTACACCGGCCTCATCTACAAAGCCATGGGCTTCCCGGAGAAGATGTTCACGGTGCTCTTCGCCATCGGCCGCCTCCCCGGCTGGATCGCCCAGTGGCGCGAAATGATCAGCGACCCGAACACTAAGATCGGCCGCCCGCGGCAGCTCTACATCGGTGAGCCTGAGCGGGATTACCCGGCCCGTTAACACACATTCTGAATTACGACGTCGGCCACCCACCTTCCAAAGGTGGGCGGCCGCCGTCGTTAATCACCACCGATTGCTCCGTAACTGCCGTTTTGGGCCTGATAAGGGCACTTACGGAGCAATCGATGGGGGTTAGGAGGCGTAGCCCTGGGGGTTGTTTTTCTGCCAGCGCCAGTGGTCCTCGCACATCTCATCCACTGTTTTGGTGGTGGACCAGCTGAGGTCGGCGAGGGCTGAGGTGGCGTCGGCCCAGAAGGCGGGCAGGTCACCGGCGCGGCGGCCAGTGATCTCGTAGGGGATGGGCTTGCCGACTGCCTTCTCGAAGGAGCGCAGGACCTCCAGCACCGAGGAGCCCTTGCCGGAGCCGAGGTTCCAGCGGAAGACGCCGGTGCGGTCCGCCACATGATTCAGGGCGGCAACGTGGCCTTCGGCGAGGTCCACCACGTGGATGTAGTCGCGCAGGCATGTGCCGTCCGGGGTGTCGTAGTCGCCCCCGAACACCATCAGCTTTTCACGGCGGCCCACGGCCACCTGGGCAATGAAGGGCACCAGATTGTTCGGGATGCCCTGGGGGTCCTCGCCAATCCGGCCGGAGGGGTGCGCCCCGACCGGGTTGAAGTAGCGCAGCAGCGCTATATGCCAACGGTTGTCGGCTGAACCCAGGTCCGAGAGGATGTCCTCGATCTGTTCCTTGGTTCGCCCGTAGGGGTTGTTGGCCCCGATCTCCATCTTTTCGACGTAGGGGATGGGGTTGTGCTCGCCGTATACGGTTGCTGAGGAGCTGAAGACGATGGAGCGGACGTTGTGCCGGTCCATGACCCGGATGAGGTTCAGGGTTCCCACCAGGTTGTTGTAGTAGTACTTGAGCGGCTCCTGCACCGACTCGCCCACAGCCTTCAACCCGGCGAAGTGGATGACGGCGTCGATGGTGTTACCGGCGAATACTTTCTCCACGGCCCCTTCGTCCACCAGGTCAACGTCGTGGAACTCGGCGGTCTTACCCGTGAGTTCCGCAACCCGGCGGAGCGACTCTTCGCTGGAGTTGACAAGGTTGTCGATCACCACCACGTCATGGCCGGCTTCCTGCAGGGACAGAACAGTGTGGGAACCGATGTAGCCGGTGCCCCCTGTGACCAGAATTTTCATGCCTCCAACGCTATCCCAACCGGGCACCGTTCCGCCGGTATGTCCCGGATGACGGGCAGCATGACAAGGAGCCCAAATGCCGTCGGCGGGTTGGGGGTCTTATTGAGCACAGCTGTGCTAAAAAGGGGAGTGCCTAAAATCGTCAATGCCAAAGCCCGGCGCCAGGATGTGGTCGAAGCGGTCTGGCGAATCATCGCCGTCGACGGCCTCGAAAGGGCGTCACTGCGGGAAGTGGCAGACGAGGCGGGACTCGCCGTCGGGTCAGTGCGCCACTACTTCGCGGGAAGCGAGGAACTCCTCACCTACTCCTTCGCCAGGGCCATCGACAGTATTGTGGCGAGGATGGACCAGGCCCTGCCCGCCGTTCAAAACCAGCCGTCCGGAACCGTTGAACACCGCGAAGCTGTTTTAACCCTGTTGAGCGAACTGCTGCCGCTGGACGAACAACGGGCTGTGGAGGCCTGCGTCTGGATGGCTTTCCGCAACGCCGCGAGAATCAGGCCCTTCCTGGCAGCGGAGGCGGACCGCAGCCACCGGGAGGTCGCCGCCCTGATGGGACGGCTGATCACCACCCTGGTGCCCGCGGATGAGCCCGAAGAGACGCTGGTGGTGGAGGCCGAAAGGCTCCTGGCGACCCTCGACGGGCTGTGCATGCATGCCCTGCTCCAGCCGGGCTGGATGACGGCCCGCATGTGCCTGGATGTCCTGGGACGGCACCTTGACGGGCTGGAACCATAACTGCCGTTAACGTCGGGAACGTGGGGGAATAGACTGATAACCGGGGGCGTGGAACCGGATCAACAGGCCCGGTAACAGCACGCCAGGGAAGGATTACGGATGCACCAAACAGGCGGTTCCGGGTGGCAGATCACCACCGACACGTCCGGGCCAATGATGATCGCCCTGTATGTCCGCGATGCAGCCGGGCTGGACGGCGCAGGCCATCCGGCCCTGTCACACGCCGCTCCAAAGATCCGCCAGGCGGACCACTCCCACCTCACCGCGGACGTTGGTGGCCTGGGCGTGCTCAAGACGGAATGGGAAGCCTGGTGGGCGCAGCTGCTTAAGGCCCATCCGCAGACTTCGCCGGAACTGTCGCCGCCCGAATTTGAGGCGTTTGGCAATTCGCCCGCCCTGCAGCGCGTACTTCAGGCGCACTTCGGTTCTGCCCTCACCTGGGCCCGGGAGCGCAGGAGCGAGTACGCCGAGCTGGAAGCGGAGCGCGCTGCCATCGGTGCGGACCAGTTGCTGGAAGACATGGTGGATGACAGGCTGCTGGAGGTGGGGCGGGACGCCCGTGACTTCAAGCTGACTATTATCGAGTTGCCGTTGAATGAGCAGCGGGCGTGGTACCTGGAGCCGGACAAAATCATCATGAGCCACCAGCTGATGGGCCAGCCTGAACTGTTCCGCAGCTATGTCCAGCCCGTTGTGGAAATCCTGGCCTAGAACAGCAGGCAGGGAGCTCAGCCTTAGGCGCTGGCAGGTGAAACCGTGATCCGGACCTGGCCGTCAACGGCGGATGATTCGTGCCAGCCTTTCCGCTCTCCCCGGTCCCAGCTGCGTCCTGCCACCTGCACGTGCGTCACTTCGTAGCCCTTGGCGTTTGCGACGGCCCACTGGGCTACCGACCAGGCCTGGTTGCCGCTGGCTTCCACCACCAGTGTCTGGCCTTCCACTGCCGTGTCCAGCGGACCGTAAGCCTGGGCCAGTTCGGCTGAAACGGCGACGGGGTCGCCGGCAGCAGCCGCGGAACGGAGCGTGCATTCGACGGCTTCGGGCGTCTGGCCTGACAGTCCGGAGGCAAATGAGCGCCCCATCTGCTCATGCTGGGCGTAGGCGGTGGGGAAGGCGGACCGCTGGACCGTCTGCGCCGCTTCCGTGATCTCCATCGACTCGTAACCCGGGATTCGGACCAGCGCGTCGTAGAAGGCGTTGGCCGCATAGTACGGGTCCATCACCTGCGCCTCGGTTCCCCAGCCCTGCGAGGGACGCTGCTGGAACAGCCCGCGCGAATCAGGGCCTGCCTGGTCTCCGTGGGCGATGTTCCGGAGCTTGGACTCCTGCATTGCAGTGGCCAGTGCGATGCTTGCGGCCCGCGGCGGGAGTCCCCGCTGGACGGCGACGGCGGTAATCAGGGAAGCGTATACGGCCTGGTCGGGTGCCAATTCTGCCGTTCCTCCACCTACGACGGCGATGCAGCGTTCCGAAACGAGAGTCTCGGAACGCTGCACAAAAAATACCGCCGCATAGACGCCGCAGGCCACCAGTGCGAGGGCGAGCAGCATCACCAGGAAGCGGTGCAGGCCGCGGCTTCGTGCCATGTAAATCAGTTGGCGTGCAGGGCGTCGTTCAGTTCCACGGTCTGGCCCGCGCGGGGGAGGACCTCCACAGCACCGTTGGTGGAGTTGCGGCGGAACAGCAGGTTGGGGACTCCGGAGAGTTCGGCGGCCTTCACGATCTTGGTGGTGTCTTCGCCCACCTCGTCCTTGGGACCAGGTACCCGCACGCGGGTTCCGGCCGTGACATACAGGCCGGCTTCCACCACTGAATCGTCGCCGATGCTGATGCCCACGCCGGAGTTCGCTCCGAGCAGGACCCGCTCGCCGATGGTGATCTTCTCTTTGCCGCCGCCGGACAGCGTGCCCATGATGGACGCTCCGCCGCCAACGTCGCTGCCGTCACCGGTCACCACGCCGGCGGAAATCCGGCCTTCAACCATGGAGGTGCCCAACGTTCCGGCGTTGAAGTTGACGAAGCCTTCGTGCATCACGGTGGTGCCTTCGGCAAGGTGGGCACCCAGGCGTACGCGGTCGGCGTCGGCAATCCTGACGCCGGTGGGGACAACGTAGTCCACCATCCGGGGGAACTTGTCGATGCCGTACACGGTTACGGCACCGCGGCGGCGCAGCCGGGCACGGGTCAGTTCGAAGCCCTCCACCGCGGCGGGCCCGAAGTTGGTCCACACAACGTTCGGCAGCTTGCCGAAGATGCCGTCCAGATTGATGCTGTTCGGCCGGACCAGGCGGTGCGAGAGCAGGTGCAGTCGCAGGTAGGCGTCAGCGGTGTCGGCCGGGGCTTCGTCGAGGTTGATCTGGACAAAGACCACCTTCTGCTCGGTGCCGCGGTCCTGATCGGTTCCGGCTTCGGCGATGCTGGTGAGGGCCTCGTCCGCGTTCTCCACTGCGCGCAGGTGTTCTGCGGCAATACCGAGGGCAGGAGCGGGGAACCAGACATCCAGGACGGTGGCCTCTACTGTTTCTTTGCCTGTGGCAGATGCAATGGTAGCCACGCCGAAGCCGTAGGCGGAGCGTTCTTCGGTGGAGGCGTTCTGGATTTCGGGCACAGCGGAGGAAGCAGTCTCAGTCATGGCCCCAGTCTATCGAGGGCTGGGGACCTGCTCCGAACTAGACTGGCTTCGTGACTGCCGAAACCACCCCGGAATCTCCCGCCCTTCAGCTAGACCTCCGCCAGGATGTTGCGCTCCTTACAGCCGCGATCATGGACATCAACAGTGTGTCCGGGAATGAGACGGAACTGGCGGACGCCGTCGAAGACGCCCTGCGGACCATCCCGGAACTGCACATCGTCCGGGACGGTGACTCCGTCATTGCCCGCACCGAGCTGGGCAACCCGGAACGGGTCATCCTCGCAGGCCACCTGGACACTGTTCCGCTGCCGTTGACCGAAGGGTCCAAGGGTACTGTCCCGTCCAGCTGGGAGTCCGGCGTCCCCGGGGAGGGCATCCTGTACGGCCGCGGCGCCACCGACATGAAGGGCGGCGTCGCCGTGCAGCTCGCCCTGGCGGCCACAATGTTCGACGGCGGGGCAACCCCCAAGCGGGACGTCACCTTTGTTTTCTACGACCACGAGGAAGTGGAGGCCGTCAAGAGCGGCCTGGGCCGGCTGGTGCGCAACCACGGCCACCTGCTTGACGGCGACTTCGCCATATTGCTGGAACCCACCGACGGCACGGTGGAGGGCGGATGCAACGGCACCAGCCGGTTTGAGGCAACAACAGTGGGGGAGGCAGCCCACTCCGCCCGCGCGTGGATGGGCAGCAATGCCATTCATGCGGCGGCACCAATCCTGGCCAGGCTGGCGGCCTATGAACCGGACACCGTCAACGTGGATGGACTGGAATACCGCGAAAGCCTGAATGCGGTGAAAATCAACGGCGGCACTGCAGGCAACGTGATCCCGGACCGGTGTGTGGTTGAAATCAATTACCGCTTCGCGCCGGACAAGACGCCCGACCAGGCCGAAGCCGTGGTGCGGAACCTCCTGGAAGGTTTCGACGTTGTCCGCACCGATGCCGCCGCCGGTGCCCGCCCCGGGCTCCAGCACCCTGCAGCTGCTTCCTTCGTTGCCGCTGTCGGAGCGGAGCCAAAGCCCAAATACGGCTGGACCGACGTAGCCCGTTTCAGTGAGCTGGGGATACCGGCGGTGAACTTCGGGCCGGGAGACCCCTTGCTGGCACACAAGGACAACGAACACGTCCACGCCGATGCCGTCCGTAAATGCCTGCAGGCTTTGCAGGACTGGCTGGCGGGGTAGACGTTAAGAAGTGATGGCCCGGATCCGAGGATCCGGGCCATCACCATAGCTGGAAGCCCTAAGGGGCTCCGGCCTCAATTGCGGCGGGTTCGGCTTTGGCCGTTCCGCCGGCCGCCTTCTTGGAGCCGCGGCGCTCGATCCACACTGCGATCCGCGAAACGCAGATGTTGATGGCGATGTAGATCGCGGCGGCCACAAAGAAGATGGGGAACAGGAACTGCGTGCCCAGGAAGTCCGCCATCACCTGGACTGCCCGCAGGAGCTCGCCGTACGCCACGATGTAGCCCAGCGAGGTGTCCTTCAGGAGCACCACCATCTGTGCCACCAGCGACGGCATCATCCGCCGGATGGCCTGCGGCAGTTCGATCAGCATGCGGGACTTGAAGCTGGTGAGGCCAATGGCCAGCCCGGCTTCCCGCTGTCCCTTGGGGAGCGACTGGATACCGGCACGGATGATCTCTGCGAACACTGCCGAGTTGTAGAGCACCAGGCCCGTGACGACGGCAATAAACGGCGAAGTGCCGAAGCCCAAAAGGACGAACAGCATCATCAGGACCACGGGCATGCCGCGCAGGAATTCCAGCACCACCCGGACAGGAATCCGGATAAAGGCCGCATCGGAGATACGCAGCAAACAAAGCAGGAGTCCCAGCGGGAAGGCGATGACTGCCGCCAGGGCCGCGGCGCTCAGCGTTGCACCGAGGCCGTTGCCCAGAAGCATCCAGACGTCGGCCCGGGTGAAGATTTGCCAACGGCGGCCTTCGAAGATGCCCTGCTCGGCGAAGGTCATGATGATCCAGGCCAGCAGGCCCAAAATCAGCAGGGAACCTACAATCGATCCAATCAGGGAAATACGCCTGGCTTTGGGGCCGGGAACATCGTAAAGGACTGAGCTCATCGGGCAATCGCCACCTTTCGTTCCACCGTGCTGGCCAGGATGCCCAGCGGAACGGTGAGGAGCAGATAGAAGAACGCAACACCCAGCAGGACCGGGATCACGGCATCACCATTGGCGTTGGCCAGCTGCCGGCCGTAGCCGAACAGTTCGAGTACGAAGAAGGCGCCGGCCACAGAGGAATTCTTTACCAGGGCGATCAGGATGTTGATCAGCGGCGGGACCACCGTCCGCAGGGCCTGCGGCAGGATGATGAGGTTCAGGACCTGGCCGAAATTCATGCCGATACTGCGGGCCGCTTCGGCCTGGCCCACCGGAACGCTGTTGACACCTGAGCGGACAGCTTCGGCGATGAACGCTGCGGTGTAGGTACTGAGGGCGATTATTGCAGCGATCTCGAACTGCTCGAATTTCACTCCGAGCCGGGGAAGGACAATCGCTGCGAAGAAGAAGGCGATGGTCAGCGGAGTGTTGCGGAGAACCTCTACATAAACGGTGCTGAAGCCGCGGAGCGCAGCCACCGGGGAAACCCTGGCTGCCGCGAGCAGGGTCCCGAGTACCAGCGCGATGACGCCGGAAACTGCGGAAAGGAAAAGTGTGCGGAGAAAACCGTTCCAGTACAGGGGGAGGTTTTCAAGAATGACGTCCATTGGATCCTTTGGCTCTGGGCGTGGACGGGTGGAAACAGTGGTTGCCGGGGCCGCAGTGCAGCCCCGGCAACCACTGAATTACCTAGTAACGGTCGAGCGCGGGCAGTTCAGGGGCAGTCTTGATGACTGAACCTGCGGTATCTTCCCAAGCCTTCTTGTAAGACCCGTCCTCCTGGAATGCTTCCAGCTGGTCGTTGATCCAGTTGCGGAACTCGGTATCGTCCTTCTTCAGGCCGATGCCGTAGGGCTCTTTGGTGAAAGTTTCGTCCGAGGCGAGCTTGAAGGCGTCCGGTTCCTTGTCCACGAAGCCGGCGAGGATCACGTTATCGGTGGTGACCGCTTCAACCTGCTTGTTGCGCAGCGGCTCAAGGCAGGCGGAGTAGGTGGCAGCAGGAACAAGTTCAGCGCCGTACTTGTCCACGATGGTGGCGGCCGGCGTCGAACCGGTGACCGAGCAGACCTTCTTGCCCTTGACGTCCTCGGGGGTCTTGATGGCGTCGTTGTCCTTGTTCACCATCAGGGCCTGGCCGGCTTCGTAGTAGGGGCCGGCGAAGCTGACAACCTGCTTGCGCTTGTCGTTGATGGTGTACGTGGCGATCACCAGGTCAACCTTGCCCTGTTCGATGAACGGTTCGCGGTTGGCCGAAACAGTCTCGGACCATGCGATCTTGTCAGCGGCGATGCCGAGCTTGGCGGCAATCAGCTTGCCCATTTCGACGTCGAAGCCGACGGGCTTGCCGTCCAGGCCCACCTGGCCAAAGAGCGGCTGGTCGTACTTGGTGCCGATCTTGATGGTGCCGGCCGAGGCGAGCTTTTCCATGGTGGTGCCGGCCGCGAAAGTGGGCTTTTCGGCCACGGTGGGGTCGCTGGTGGTGCCGGCGCCGCCCCCGCCGCAGGCGCTCAGGGAGAGGGCGAGGGCAGCGGTAGCCGCCACAAAGAATGACTTCCGCCGGGTCATAAATGCCTTCATGACATTCCTTTCATTGATGGCCGTGGGTCACGGCCTGGATGCGAACTGAGAGTGTTTGTTCGTAGGTGGATCAGTGGGTGAGGAGCTTGGAGAGGAAATCCTTGGCGCGGTCGCTCTTGGGATTGGTGAAGAACTCCTCCGGGGTGGCATCCTCGACAATCTGGCCGTCCGCCATAAAGACCACGCGGTCTGCGGCTTTGCGGGCGAAGCCCATCTCGTGGGTGACCACGATCATGGTCATGCCCTCCTTGGCCAGCTGGATCATCACGTCCAGGACCTCATTGATCATTTCGGGGTCCAGCGCCGAGGTGGGCTCGTCAAACAGCATGACCTTGGGCTTCATGGCCAGGGCCCGGGCTATCGCAACGCGCTGCTGCTGGCCGCCGGACAGCTGGGCGGGGAGCTTCGGAGCCTGGTGGCCGACGCCCACCCGTTCAAGCAGCGCCATGGCGTCCTTGTCCGCAGTTCCCTTCGCAACGCCCTTCACCTTGATGGGGCCAAGGGTGACGTTTTCGAGGATGGTTTTGTGTGCGAAAAGATTGAACGACTGGAAGACCATTCCGACGTCGGCCCGGAGCTGCGCGAGTTCCTTGCCTTCCTCGGGAAGGACTTTTCCATCGATGCTGATAGTGCCGCCTTCAATGGTTTCGAGACGATTAATAGCGCGGCACAGGGTGGACTTACCGGAGCCTGACGGCCCGATGACCACAACAACCTCGCCCTTACGGACCTGCAGATTGATGTCCTTCAAAACGTGCAGCTGGCCGTAATGCTTATTTACGGCGTTCAGGGAGACGAGGGTATCGCCGGGCACATGAGTAGTCATAGGAAGAATCTAGCGAAGAACGGCAGCTTATGATGCGAATCACCCCAAGTTCCTGCGGATCGTGATTCAAGAGATACCTCCCGCTGGCAGGTTAGCCTTGGGGAATGAGCATCAGTGCAGATCCGGCCAAAAACACCCAGCCGCGCCGTAAAGGACCCCTCGAGCTTCGCCGCAAGCAGGCATCGGTGGAGATGTCCGACCAGCATCTGCTTGATACCAAGGGGCCCGGGCAGTTCGTGCACACCGATCCGTGGCGTGTGCTCAGGATCCAAAGCGAGTTCGTGGAGGGCTTCGGGGCGCTGGCCGACCTCGGCCCGGCCGTCAGCGTTTTCGGTTCAGCCCGGACCAAACCCGGAAGCCCGTACTACGAGATGGGCGTCGAAGTGGGGCGGAAGCTCGCGGAGGCCGGCGTTGCAGTCATCACCGGGGGCGGCCCGGGGTCCATGGAGGCGGCCAACCGCGGCACTGTTGAGGGCAACGGGGTGTCAGTGGGACTCGGCATCGAACTCCCGTTTGAGCAGGGCCTGAACCAGTGGGTGGACCTGGGTATCAACTTCCGTTACTTCTTCGCCCGCAAGACCATGTTCGTCAAGTACGCGCAGGGCTTCATCGTCCTGCCGGGTGGCCTTGGCACTCTCGACGAACTCTTTGAGGCCATGGTCCTGGTGCAGACCCGGAAGGTGACATCCTTCCCCATCGTGCTGCTGGGAGTCGACTTCTGGGGCCCGATGATCGATTGGATCAGGGGAACCCTGGTGGCTGAAGGCATGGTCTCCGAAAAGGACCTGGACCTTATCCAGGTGGTGGACGATCCTGCGGAAGCCGTGGACCGGGTGCTCCACGAGGCCGTCACCCCCTCGCTGAACGGCGAACAGCGCCCGGAGTAGCGAACGCGGCCGGGTCTGGCACGATGGGGTAGTGACTTTTTTCCTGGTCTTCCTCGCCGTGGTGCTGATCGGCGCCGTCCTATGGGCCAGCACCGGGGGCCGTTCCGGCAAGCCTGGCGGCCGGGCGCTGCCTGCCCTGCTGGACGCCGGTCTTGAACAGCCCCCGGCCAACCTCCCGCCGGTCCTTTTGCCGGCCAATGCCGCGCCCCAGGACGTGGACCGTGTGCGGTTTGCCCTGGGACTGCGGGGCTACCGGATGGACCAGGTGGATCAGGTGCTCGATGAGCTGAGGGACCAGCTTGCGGCCAGCCGGCAAGAAGTGGAAACCCTGAAGGCCCGGCTGCAGGCCGTCGAAGCGGCGGGGCCGTCCACCGGGACAGGGACGCAGGCGGAACCACCGGTGGCTGAGGCCGAAGGGAATGCCGGCGCAGGGTCCGGGCCAGGGGAGGCCCGGGCTTGAGCACCGCCACCCGTCGGGGAACAGGAGTTTCAGCGTCGGTCCATGCGCTCGCGCTCCGCTCCCGCGAAACGGTCCGGGCCTGGCCCTGGTGGCTTCAGGTCTCGGCCATCTACGTCACGGCACGGCTCATCAGCGCCGGAATTTTTATGGCCGCCGCGCTCCACCAGGGACCCAACCCCTGGTTCCCGGCCAAGCCCGACTACTGGAACTTCATCAATATCTGGGACGCGCGCTGGTACGGCAGGGTAATCGCCGATGGCTATCCCGCCACCCTTCCCGTTGATGGTGCGGGCAACGTCCAGGAAAACACGTGGGCTTTCTATCCCTTGTACCCGTCCCTGGCAGGTGGGCTCAGCAGGCTGACGGGGTTGGCCCCTGCCGCCTCGCTGACCATTATCGCCATGCTGTCCGGCCTGGCTGCCGCGCTGGTGGTCTATGTGCTCTTCCGGCACAAGGCTGCACATGGGCCCGCACTGTGGGCGGTAGCGTTTTTCGCTACGTTCCCCGTGTCCGCTGTGCTCCAGGTGCCGTATGCGGAGCCTTTGTCACTGCTGCTGCTTGCGGCCTCGTTGCTGTCGGTAGTGCGGCGCCAGTATTTGTGGGCCATCCCGGTGGTGGTGGCGCTGTGCCTCTCGCGTCCGGTGGGCGTACCGTTCGCGGCCGTGCTGGGGCTCCTTCTGATCCATCGGCTGGTGCAGCGCTTCCGCGGCCGGGAAGCCGATCCGCATTCCGTCGCGGACCTGGCGGCCCTCACCACCCTCACGGCAGTCGCGGGCCTCTCGGCCCTGGCATGGCCCGCCGCCGCGTGGGCAGCCACGGGGGATATCCAGGCCTACACCAAGACTGAAACGGTGTGGCGGGGCCACGACCTGGTGCCGTTCAAGCCCTGGTTCGACACCGGCGTCGACCTCTTCGGCCCGGTGCTCGGAGTGCTGGCGCCTTTCATTTTTGTGGCGCTCTTCGGTGCGATGCTGTACCTGCCGCCGGTGGTCCGGCTCGGCGTCGAACTCCGCCTGTGGTGCGCCTGCTACATGGGTTACCTGGTGATGTTCCTCCATCCGCAAACCAGTACGTTCCGTATGCTGCTGCCGCTCTTCCCGCTGGCGCTGGGCGCCGCGCTCCTCTCACGGTCCAGGGCTTTCCGGGGAACCGTGGTGGTGATGTTCGTGCTGTTGCAGATTGTGTGGATCGTGTGGCTGTGGGCATGGGCGCAACTGCCCGGCGGCGGAGATTATCCGCCGTAGAAATTCCGGCTTCCGTGCAGGTCAGACTGCTAATTGGACCCGCCACCAAATGTCCAACGATTAGCTACGGACGGGTAATTCCGCGATAATGGTAGGTAAGCAAGGACAAAAAGCATTAAGAGTACGTGCAGCACCGGCGGTGTCCATCCACTCCGCTGTGGCAGCTTGATCTACATGCGGACACAGCCCACCCGGGCTGATCAGTCCTGGGACTAAATGGAGGGGAATTCCTCATGGCGGCTATGAAACCACGCACCGGCGACGGCCCAATGGAAGTCACCAAGGAGGGCCGCAGCCTGATCATGCGCGTCCCGCTCGAAGGCGGCGGGCGCCTGGTGGTCGAACTGAATGCTGCCGAGGCGGCCAACCTCAGGGAATGCCTGGTCGGCGTCACCGAATAATTGTGCAGGACAGGGTCCGCAAGCCTTCGGGCGGCGGATCCTGTCTTATTTTTTGACTGCTACCAGCAGGCCGTCGCCGGTGGGAAGCATAGCCGAAGCCAGCCTGTCGTCGTCGCGGATGCTCTTCCCCACCTGGCGCAGGACCACAGTGGTGGCCTCACGGCCGGCAGGGTTCGCTACCTTGTCCTTGTCCAGGGCATCGTTGATGATCAGCAGCCCGGCAGGCTTCAGGAGCCGGATGGCCTGCTCCACGTAACCGGGAAGTCCCGGCTTGTCAGCGTCGATGAACACCAGGTCGTACGCCCTGTCCGTGAGGCGCGGCAGGACATCGCCGGCGCGGCCGGAGATGGTCCGCGTCCGGTTGGCCGGGCTGCCTGCCTCTGAGAAGGCTTCCCGGGCGGCTTTGAGATGTTCGACGTCCACGTCAATGGTGGTGAGGACAGCGTGCGGACCGAGGCCGCGAAGCAGGCAGACGCCCGAAACGCCGGCGCCGGTCCCGATCTCGACGGCGGTCTGCGCCTTGGATGACGCTGCCAGTACGGTCAGTACAGCGCCGACGCCCGGCCCGATGGCGGTAACGCCCAGTTCGAAAGACCGCTCCCGCGCCCGCAGCATGACCTCATCCTCAGCGGGTAGATCTTCGGCATAGGACCAGCTGGTGGACTTGTCGGCGCTCATGGATGTTCGCTTTCTGGGCGTCAGGGGAGTGTCCTCTACAGCCTACTGTGTCGAGGCGTAACAGCCGGGAAGGCAGGCTGTTGCGCCCATGGCTGAAGTTTCCCTGTAGTCAGGAAATTCCCAGCCAAGTTTGAAATGATTATTATCCGCTCATCCAAAGGGTGATCGGCGCCGAATCAGCTATGTCAACAGTATCCGGGCGTTAGCATTCCACGAGGGGAGTGGACGATGTCATCATCAGTTGTGGCACCTGTCCCTGCAGCAAATAATCCCGAGGCCGAGTGGGTCCGCCCCACTTGGGAAGAAGTGGTGACCAACCACTCCGCCAAGGTATACCGGCTGGCCTACCGCCTGACCGGCAACAAGTACGACGCCGAAGACCTCACCCAGGAGGTGTTCGTCCGCGTCTTCCGCTCGCTGGAGAATTTCAAGCCCGGAACCCTGGACGGCTGGCTGCACCGAATCACCACCAACCTCTTCCTTGACCAGGCGCGGCGGAAAACCCGTATCCGGTTTGACGCCCTTGCGGAGGACGCCGAATCGAGGATCCCCGGGCGGGAACCCGGGCCTGAGCAGAGCTTCGAGCTGAACAACCTTGACCTCGACGTCCAGGCCGCGCTCGAGGAACTCCCGCCGGACTTCCGGGCCGCTGTGGTTCTTTGCGACCTTGAAGGTTTGTCCTACGACGAGGTGGCTGTTGCCCTCGGGGTCAAGCTCGGCACTGTGCGTTCCCGCATCCACCGTGGCCGTACGATGCTCCGCGAGAAGCTGGCCCACCGTGACCCGCGGCCGAAGCAGCCGAGGCCCAAACTGTCACTGCCGCGCATTGCCGGCATCCTCTGAACGGCGCATGAGGCCCCAGTTCCCGCTTGGCCGCACGCATCAGCGCACCGCAAGCCATATCCAGTCCTGCCCCGAATGCGCTTCTGCCGTACGCCGGGAGCGCCAGTACCTGGAGCGGCTGCGGGACGCGCCCATTCCGCCGCCAAGCGATGACCTGACGGCGCGGCTTCTGGCCAGGACCCAGGGCCTCGCAGCCCAGCCTTCAGAAACGGTCCCGCATCGCCCGGCACCCCGGGCCGCAGTCCGGGTGCTCGCCCTGACCGCCGGGGGCACCGTTGCCGCGGCCGGTGTGCTCGCTGCGGGTGCTTTCGCCGTGGCCGGTGAACCGCTCCCGGCAGATGCCGCAACAGCGGCCACCCTCTCCCAGATCTCTGCACAAACCCCGGCGGACGGCCGGACCCTAAGTGCCGAACGGTTGTCTGGCCTGCGCTCGGAGGGCTGGGTATGCCCCGAGCTAGAGGCGATGGGATTCCACCTTGAGTCGGCAAAAGCCATGGTGCTCGAGGGCCGCCCCGCCATCGAACTGAAGCTCTCCGACGGGACGCACTATGCAACCGTTACTGAACGGCACAACCCCGCCGCCGGCACACCAGATGATGCGGATGCGGGACAGGCAGGCCCGCCGTTGCAGATCCTGGCGTCCTCGCCCTGGTCAGCCACCTACAGGACTCAGGGCCGCACCTTTACCTACGTTTCCGACCTCCCGGCCGAACAGGCTGATGACGCCGTGCCCATCCTGCGGCGGCTCAGCGAACGGGCGGGGGAGGGCATTGCGGCCGAAGTACTGGAGGAGCACCGGGCACGGGACCCTGAGCCGGTGGCGGCGCGTCTGCAGCGTGGCGTGAACAGGATAGTGGCCCTTTTTACCCAGTAAACCGAAAGGTTCCCGCCGCTTGCGGACGGGAATCGTCACTGGCAGCCCGGAGAGGGTAATCTTCCTAAAGTGTTTGGAATCAACGGCCCGGAGTTCTTTCTTCTGCTGATCATTGGCGTCCTCGTGATCGGCCCCCAGCGGCTGCCCGAATACACGCAGAAACTGGCTAACCTGGTCAAGGAAGTCCGCCGGATGGCCTCCGGCGCGCGCGAACAGATCAAGGAAGAAGTGGGGATCGACATCGATGATGTCGACTGGAAGAAGTACGACCCCCGCCAGTACGATCCCCGGCGCATCATCAAAGAAGCGCTCCTGGACGATGACACCAAACCCGTCAGTGCGGGTGCGCCTGCTGCTGTTGCGGCCGTCGCGGGGGCTGCTGCCGTCGCGGGGGCTGGCACCGCCGCTCCAAAGCGGCCCGAGCGGGTGCTTCAGTCACTACCGGCGGGCGAAGCCGCCCCTTTCGACACAGAAGCCACCTAGGTAGGGAGTTTCAGCAAGCCCCTGGCGAGGGGGAATCCTCAGCGGGGCTGCAGCCCCAGCTTCATGCCTGCCAGGCCCCGTGGCTTGGCGGCCAGCCTCCCGGCAATGTTCGAGAGCGCTTCCGCTGCCGGTGTTTCTGGCTTGCCGAGGACAATCGGTACCCCCGCGTCGCCGCCCTCCCTCAGCTGGATGTCCAGCGGGATCTGCCCCAGCAGCGCCACGTCGGCGCCCACGGTGGCTGATAGCCGTTCGGCGAGGACCGCCCCGCCGCCGCTTCCGAACAGTTCCATCCTGCCGCCGTCGGGCAATTCCAGGTAGGACATGTTCTCGATAACGCCGGCCACGGACTGCCCCGTCTGGGTGGCGATGGCGCCGGCCCTCTCGGCGACGTCGGCCGCTGCAGCCTGCGGCGTGGTGACCACCAGGATCTCGGCCTTGGGCAGCAGCTGCGCCACGGAGATGGCAATATCGCCGGTGCCTGGCGGCAGGTCCAGGAACAATGCGTCCAGGTCCCCGAAATAGACATCCGTCAGGAACTGTTCAAGGGCCCGGTGCAGCATGGGCCCGCGCCAGGCCACGGGCTGGTTGCCGCTGACGAACATCCCGATGGAGATCACCTTCACGCCGTACGCGACCGGGGGAAGGATCATGTCGTCCACACGGGTGGGCGCCTGGCTGATGCCCATCAGGGCCGGAACGGAGAAGCCGTAGACGTCGGCGTCCACAATGCCGACGCGCAGCCCCTGTGCGGCCAGGGCGCAGGCGAGGTTGACGGTCACGGAGGACTTTCCCACGCCGCCCTTGCCACTGGCCACCGCGTAAACCTTGGTGAGGGAGTTGGGCTCGTTGAAGGGGATGCCGCGCTGGCCGCCGGCACCGCGCAGCAGCTCCTTGAGGGCATCCCGCTGCTCCTGCGTCATCACCTTCAGTTCGACGTCGACCGCGGCCACTCCCGGTACTGCCAGCAGCGCCTTTGTTGCGTCCGCGGTGATGGTGCCCCGCAGCGGGCACCCGGAGATGGTGAGCAGGACAACCAACCGGACCTTGCCGTCGTCGGAGACGTCGACGGACTCCACCATGCCCAATTCGGTGATGGGACGGCGGAGTTCGGGATCTATGACCGTGGCCAGGGCGGCATTGACCGCCCCGGCCAGCGAGGTGTTATTGATGGGTGGGCTCCTTAGCGGTCCTGGGTGGAATGCCCGGGCTTGACCCGGGGAATCTGCTGGGTACGTGGGTTCCGCTGCCGGTCACGCTGTTCCTTGAGTTTTTCCTTCACCTTGTCCCGGGGCGATTCGTGTTGCCCCTGGCCGGAAGGATCGTGGGTCCGGAGCTCCTCCTGGGCTTCCAGCATGTCCTCGAGGAGCGAGCGGAGCTCCGCACGGACGTAGTCGCGGGTTGCCACTTCGCGCAGCGCGATCCGCAGCGACGCCAGTTCCCGGGTCAGGTACTCCGTGTCTGACAAATTGCGTTCGGCGCGCTGGCGGTCCTGCTGAAGCGAGACGCGGTCGCGGTCGTCCTGGCGGTTCTGGGCCAGCAGCAGCAGCGGTGCCGCGTAGGAAGCCTGCAGGGACAGCATCAGGGTAAGCAGGGTGAACCCGAGGTCGCGGGAATCGAACTGCCAGGCAAGCGGCGCCCAAGTGTTCCAGGCCAGCCAGATGACGACGAAGACCGTCATGTAGACGAGGAACTGCGGCGTACCCATAAAACGGGCAAAGCCTTCCGTGGCGTGGCCGAAGGCGTCGGGATCCGGGGAAAACTTGGGCAGGATCCGCTGGCGTCCGCTGAGCGGGGTGTCCAGGCTGCCCTTCGCTGCTGCCTTGGCGGGCAGCCGCTGGTTGGGGTTTTTGGGAGCGCTGCTGTCAGCCAATGCGGCCACCGAGCCTTCTTATTGGGGCTTCGCCATCGTGGGCGCGCCAGTCGTCCGGCAACAGATGATCCAGAACGTCATCAACAGTCACCGCCCCCACAAGCCGGCCGGCGTCGTTGACCACCGGAAGGGAGTTCAGGTTATAGGTAGCCAGGGTCCGTGCCACTTCACTGATGTGGGCCTGGTCGGACAGCGGCTCGAGGTTCTTGTCCACCAGGTTGCCCAGCGGTTCGAACGGCGGGTAGCGGAGCAGCTGCTGGATGTGGACGACGCCGAGGAAGCGCCCCGTAGGGGTTTCCAGCGGGGGCCTGGTAATGAAAATGGACGAGGCAAGCGCCGGGGAGAGTTCTTCACGGCGGACGTGGGCCAGCGCCTCGGCCACCGTGGCCTCGGGCGGCAGGATGACGGGTACCGGAGTCATCAGGCCGCCGGCGGTGTCCTCGTCGTATTCCAGCAGGCGCCGGACGTCCTCTGCGCCCTCAGGCTCCATCAGCTGGAGCAGTTCTTCTGCCTGGGCGGAGGGGAGCTCGCCGAGGAGGTCGGCGGCGTCGTCGGGGTCCATTTCCTCGAGCACGTCGGCAGCTCGCTGGACGTCAAGGGCTGAGAGGATCTCCACCTGGTCATCCTCGGGCAGCTCCTGGAGGACGTCGGCCAGGCGCTCATCCTGCAGCTCGCTGGCCACCTCGAAGCGGCGCTTGTCACTCATCTCCTGGAGCGCCTCGGCAAAGTCTGCGGGCTTGAGGTCTTCGTGGTTGGCCACGAACTGGGTGGCGGCCTGCGGCTCGGTCCGGGGGCCCTGCAGGGCGTCTGCCCAGTCGATGATGAGGGTTTCGTTGCGGCGCAGCCGGCTCAGCGGCGAGAGGGAATGGCCCCGCCGTACAAACAGCTTGCTGACGAACCAGTCGCGGGAGCGGTGCTGGTCCATGGCGATGTCTTCGATAGTGGCATCGCCGCTGCCGTCCCGGAGCGTGACGCGGCGGTCGAACATCTCGGCCACCACCAGGGTTTCGGCGCCGCGCTGCTCGAAGCGGCGCAGGTTGACCAGGCCCGTGCATATGACCTGGGTTTGGTCGATCGAGGTGATCCGCGTCATTGGCACAAAGACCCGCTTTTTCCCGGGAACTTCCACCACGATGCCCACCACGTGCGGGGCACCCTGGGCGCCGCGGGAAAGCACAACAACATCGCGCAGCCGGCCCAGCCGGTCGCCCAGCGGGTCGAAGACGTCCAGGCCCAGCAGGCGCGCCACGAAAACGCGGGTAGGTGTTGTACTCACTCCTACAGGCTACCGAGTCTGCTCTCTTTTAGCTGAATTTACAGGCAGCACACATGGTCATGGGCAAGAATGGGACTATGGCAAACATTTTTGGTGCTCCCAAGGCTGGCGGGCCCAACGGCGTGGACGAAGCCCGCGCGGTTCCCACCGGCGACACCGTCGGCTCCTACACTTCCTACCTGGACGCGCAGAAGGCCGTGGACTACCTCGCGGACCAGCAGTTTCCGGTCCACATGGTGTCCATCGTGGGCAATGAATTGAAGATGGTGGAGCGGGTCACTGGGCGCCTGAGCTACCCGCGCGTGGCCCTCTCCGGTGCGCTGAGCGGCATGTGGTTCGGTCTCTTTGTGGGTGTGCTGCTCTCCTTCTTCGCGCCGTCACCGGGGTATTTCTCCATCCTGACGTCCGTGCTGATGGGTGCGGCGTTCTTTATGCTCTTCGGCATCGTCACCTATGCCATGCAGCGCGGAAAGCGTGACTTCACCTCCACCAGCCAGGTGGTGGCCACCAGCTACGATGTCGTCGTCTCGCCGGAGGCTGCGCACGAGGCGCGCCGGCTCCTGCAGCAGCTGCCGATGACCCGCTCGGACGCAGCGGCGGGCAACGGTCCCTACAACCAGCGCGACTACCAGAACCAGCCCTACCAGCAGCCGGGCCAGGGCCCTGCCCGCCCGTCCGGCTGGAATGACCCGTACGGCCAGTCTTCAAGCAACCAGTCTTCAGGCTCTTCAGTTCAGGAGAACCCCGCTTACGGGGCACCCGCAGGGCAGCAGCCCGACGCCGGCGCCCAGCACCAGCCCACGCAGTCACCGGCGCGGGCCGTGCGTTACCCGGACCTCCCGGATGGCCGGCCCCAGTACGGCGTTCGGCTTCCCCCGCAGCCTGATGCCGAAGGCAGTGAGGCAACAGAAAGCCAGCAGGCTCCGGCGCGGCATTCGGCGGGACAGGCCGACGGCGGGCAGCCGGCAGACCAGCGGCCCGTGGACGATCAGCGGCCGGACGATTTCCGACAGTAAAAACGGGCAGGGAAGCTCACAGCACAAGCGGGACCACCGGAATTTCCGGGGGTCCCGCTTTTGCGTATGCCTAGTGTGCGTCCTCGGCTTCGCGGTAGATGCCGGCCATCCAGTTCTCCACGTCGTCCGCCTTGCGTGGCAGGGCGGCGCTGAGGTTCACCGGACCCTCAGCCGTCATCAGGATGTCATCCTCGATGCGCACCCCGATGCCTCGGTATTCAGCGGGGATAGCCAGGTCCTCCTCCTTGAAGTACAGGCCGGGTTCGATGGTGAACACCATGCCTTCGGTGAGGATGCCGTCCAAATACAGCTCGCGCTTGGCCTGGGCGCAGTCGTGGACGTCGAGCCCCAGGTGGTGGCTGGTTCCATGCGGCATCCAGCGGCGGTGCTGCTGGCCCTCCGGGCTGATCGCTTCTTCGACGCTGACCGGCAGGAGGCCCCATTCCTCGAGGCGCTCGGCGAGGACGGTAGTCGCGGCGATGTGGATGTCGCGGAACCGCGTGCCGGGCTGGGCTGCGGCGAAGCCTGCGTCTGCGGCGTCCAGCACAGCCTCATACACCTTGCGCTGGACGTCGGAGTATATACCCGTTGCCGGCAGGGTCCGCGTGATGTCGGCGGTGTACAGCGAGTCCGCTTCCACGCCCGCGTCCAGCAGCAGGAGCTCGCCGGCGTTGATCTTTCCGGTGTTGCGGGTCCAGTGCAGGACGGTGGCGTTGTTGCCCGATGCCGCGATGGTGTCGTAGCCCAGCTCGTTGCCCACCTCGCGGGCGCGGGCGAAGAAGGCACCCTCCACGACGCGTTCGCCGCGGACATGGGTCAGTGCCCGGGGCAGGGCCTTGACAACTTCTTCGAACCCTTCGACGGTGGCAGCGACTGCGAGCTTCATCTGCTCGATCTCCCACTCGTCCTTGAGCAGCCGCAGTTCGGAGAGGGCTTCGCTGAGCTTTTCGTCCAGGGCGTCGAGGACGGCGAGGTCCAGGTTCTCGGGGTCCTTCGCGGTGTTGTAGCGGGCGGTGTCCACGAGGGCGTCGATGTTTTCGTCCACCTTGCGGACCAGGCGGATGGAGATGCCGCCGATTTCAGGGGCGCCCACGTTCTTGGTGATGGCTGTTTCGAGCTGGTCGATGTGTGCGGTAGACAGGCCCAGGCGGGCCTCGAACTCGGCAAGCGTGGGGCGGGCGCCGATCCAGAACTCACCGGAGCGTGCGTCGGCGTAGAACTGTTCGGTATCCCGGCCGGCGAGCGGCCGGAAGTACAGCGTGGCGCGGTGGTTGCCGCCGTCGTCGCCCTTTCCTTCTTCAACGGGCTCCAGGACCAGGACAGCGTCCGGTTCGTGGTCAAGGCCAAGCCCGGTGAGGTGCGCGAAGCCCGAATGCGGGCGGAAGCGGTAGTCGCAGTCGTTGGAACGGACCTTCAGCGGTCCGGCCGGGATGACCAGGCGTTCGCCTTTGAACTGGTCCGAGATGGCCTTGCGCCGGGTTGCGGCGTGGCTGGCAACGGCGTCGCGCGCCGGGAGTTCCTGGCTGGAGGGCGCCCAGTTGCTGGCCATAAAGGCCTTGAAGGCGTTGGAACTGGGCCGCTGGGAGCGGTTGTTGACCCGCTCTTCCAAGGGCTGGGAAGCAGAATTTTGGGTGTTATCGGCATCGTTCACGGCACCATCGTCTCACCAGCATGAAGCCTTGTGCGAATACCCGCATGAACGGGGGAGCCGCGGTCTACTAGGCTGGGGAGGTGAGGATTGACCTGCATGCCCACTCCAATGTCTCCGACGGCACGGAAAAGCCCGCCGACGTGATGGCGTCGGCAGCCCGTGCCGGGCTGGACGTGGTGGCGCTGACCGACCACGATTCCACCACGGGCTGGGTGGAAGCATCGGCTGCTGCGGTGGAGCACGGCGTTGCGCTGGTGCCCGGCATGGAGGTTTCGTGCCGGACGGAGCAGGGGATCAGCGTCCACCTGTTGAGCTACCTGCATGACCCCGGGCATGCCGGGCTGCTCGAGGAGATCACCAAGGCCAAGGATGCCCGGCAGACCCGCGCCGAGCGGATGGTCACCCTGCTCGCAGAGGACTATCCGCTCACGTGGGACGACGTCATCCATCATGTGGCGCCCGGTGCCACCCTTGGCCGGCCGCATATCGCCGACGCGCTCGTGGCCGCGGGTGTTGTGGAGGACCGGTCCGAAGCATTCGCATCCATCCTCACCTCCCGGTCCCGCTACTTCATCCAGCACTACGCGCCGGACCCGGCCACCGCCGTCGAACTGGTCCGCGCCGCAGGAGGCGTCCCCGTGTTTGCCCATCCGGTGGCTTCCTCCCGGGGCCGCATTGTGGGGGAGCGGGTTTACCAGGAGATGATCGACGCCGGGCTGGCCGGGTTGGAGATCGACCACCGTGACAACCCGGAGGAAGGCCGCGGGTTCCTGCGCCGGCTGGCCGCCAGGCATGACCTGCTGATCACCGGATCGTCTGACTACCACGGGACCGGCAAGCCCAACCTGCTCGGGGAGAACCTGACGGACCCCGAGGTCCTGGCCCGGATCGAGGACATGGCGACCGGGACCGTCGTCGTCCGCCCCTAGCCCGCCTTCCCCAACTGACTGGCATTAGATGTGGTTCAAGCCGTCAAAACGACGTCTAATGCGAGCTAGTTGGGTGGGAAAGAGGTGAACTCGGCGTGCGCACCCAGGCGCTTTGCCATGATGTCGATAGCCGGCTGGTTCTGGTCCACGCACACGAACTTCCGGCCCAGCTTCGCCGAGACAGCACCCAGCGTGCCGGAACCGGCGAAGAAGTCCAGGCACCAGTCGCCGGGCCGGCTTGAGGCTGCCACCACCCGGCGGACCAGGCCTTCCGGCTTCTGGGTGGGGTAGCCGGTTTTTTCCTTGCCGGTGGGGGAGACGATGGTGTGCCACCAGACGTCGGTGGGCAGCTTTCCCAGTTCGCGCTTGGCGGGGGTGACAAGCCCGGGCGCCATGTAGGGCTCCCTGTCCACCTCGGCGCTGTTGAAGTGGTACTTCGCCGGGTTCTTCACGTACACGAGGATGTTGTCGTGCTTCGTGGGCCAGCGGTTCTTCGCGCGGGCACCGTAGTCGTAGGCCCAGATGATCTCGTTCAGGAAGCATTCCCGCCCGAAGATGGCGTCCAGCATCACCTTGGCATAGTGGACCTCGCGGTAGTCGAGGTGCAGGTACAGCGTGCCGTCCTCGGCCAGCAGGCGCCAGGCCTCCACGAGCCGTGGTTCCAGGAAGGACCAGTAGTCGCTGAAGGCGTCGTCGTAGCGGTGCAGCGCGCCCTTAATGGTGTCGTAGGAGCGTCCCTTGAAACCCACACGGTCGCCGGTGCCGCCGGCGTTGGCCACCATGGTGGTCTGCTGGCGCTGTTGGGGCCGGCCGGTATTGAACGGCGGATCCACGTATATCAGTGTGAAGGCGCCGTCCGGCAGCGACGGGAGGAACTCCGCATTGTCTGCGTGAACCACCAGGCTGCTGCCGTCCGGCGCCCAGACGGTGTCAGTCATAAAGGGTATTAGGCCTCGGTGCTGCCCGGCTGTACTGCTGTGTCGCTGCCGGCTACTACCTCGCCGTTGCGGCGGCGGGTACGTGTGCGGGAGCGGCGGGCACGCGAAGGCTGCTCGCCCTCGGTTGCGGTGGAGGTTGCGGCGGGTGCGTCGCCGGCAGCAGCGGGGGCTGCTGCTGAATCGGAAGTACGACGACGGCGCTCGCCGGCGCGGCCCGCGGAGTCACCGCCGGTGCGGCCGCCGTCGCGGTTTCCGCCCCTGCTGTCTCGGCCGCGGCTGGTGCGGTCCCGGCCGTCGCGCTCCCGGGAGGGAGCGCTGTCACGGCCGCCGCGGCTGTTCTTCTTGCCGGTTTCACCGAGGTCTTCGAGGACCTCGGCGTCAACGCCGGCAAGGGTGCGCTTGTCACGGGGCAGGCGGCCCTTGGTGCCTACGGGGATGTCCAGCTCCTCGAAAAGGTGCGGCGAGGAGGAGTAGGTTTCCACGGGCTCCGGAACACTCAGGCCCAGGGCCTTGTTGATCAGGCCCCAGCGGGGCATGTCGTCCCAGTCAACGAAGGTGACCGCGGTGCCCTTATTGCCGGCGCGGCCGGTACGGCCCACGCGGTGCAGGTAGATTTTCTCGTCTTCCACGCACTGGTAGTTGATCACGTGGGTGACGTCATCGACGTCGATGCCGCGTGCGGCGACGTCGGTGGCCACCAGGACGTCCACCTTGTTGTTGCGGAATGCGCGGAGGGCCTGTTCGCGGGCGCCCTGGCCAAGGTCACCGTGGATGGCGGCGGCGGCGAAACCGCGGTCCACGAGCTCCTCCGCCACCTTGGCGGCGGTGCGCTTGGTTTTGGTGAAGATGATGGTGCGGCCGCGGCCACGCGCCTGGAGGATGCGGGCCACAACTTCAATCTTGTCCATGCTGTGCGCACGGTAGATGAGTTGGCGGATGTCGCGCTTGGTGAGGCCCTCGTCATCAGGATCTGCCGCGCGGATGTGCGTGGGCTGCGTCATGTAGCGGCGGGCCATGGCGATGACCGGGCCGGGCATGGTGGCGGAGAACAGCAGGGTCTGGCGGACGGCGGGGGTGCCGGCGATGAGGGTTTCGACGTCGGGCAGGAAGCCGAGGTCGAGCATTTCGTCGGCCTCGTCCAGGATGACCATTTTGACGTTCTTGAGGCTCAGGTGCTTCTGCTTGTAGAGGTCGATGAGGCGGCCGGGTGTTCCCACCACGATCTCCACGCCCTTCGTCAGTGCCTCCACCTGGGGCTCGTAGGCACGGCCGCCGTAAATGGTGGCGATGCGGGCGTTCCGTTTGCGGGATGCCGTCTGCAGGTCATTGGCCACCTGGACGGCGAGTTCGCGGGTGGGCACGATGACCAGGGCCTGCGGGGCGCCGGGAACGGCCAGCTTCTCGTAGCCGGGGTCGTCCTGGCCTACTACCCGCTGGAGGGCGGGGATGCCGAAGCCAAGGGTCTTGCCGGTGCCGGTCTTGGCCTGGCCAATGATGTCGTGGCCGGACAGGGCAACCGGCAAAGTCATTGCCTGGATGGGGAAGGGGTGGGTGATCCCGGCGTCGGCCAGGGATTCCACGATATCGGCCCGGACGTTGTAGTCGGCGAAGGATTTCTCCTCGATTTCGTGCGGCTTCTCGTCCGAGATGATGGTTTCTTCGGGCTCGAGGACTTCGGTGCCGGACTCGTCGGTCAGGAGCTGGTGGGTATGCAATTCACTCACGGTGGAGTTTCCTTATTCATTTGGGCAATGGCGCTGCCTGCTCAACGGGCCGGCCGCAAGGCTGTTCCGGAGCACGCTCGGGCGCACACGCAATTCCAGTGGAAGCCGATCGCGGGCTATCTAAATGCTGGCACTGGTGACCAGCGGGTGTATCTCAAGATCGCGTAGGGGCGGGCTTGTTGGTTTCAAATCAAGGAAATCAACGACCGGGCATCCATTTCTACTTCTTCAGTCTAGCCGCAGACAGCCCAATTCCCGGCTTTGCGGCCCGGTGGGCACATGACACGGCTTGTTGCGCCGCTACTCCACGAGCTCGAAGTGGACTACCCTCGTTGCGATATCCGAGGAGACCAGGCGGACCCGGACCTTGGTTCCGGACTCCAGTTCACCGGCGCAACGGGCGGTCACGGCGGGGTCCGCGATCTGGATAATGCCCGAACCGCCGTTGCCGTTGCCGTTCTTCCCGTTCCCGTTCCTGCCGTTGCCGTTCCCGTTTTTACCGTTCTCTTTTTGCGGTTTGGACCCGGAGATCACGATCGCCTCGAATTCCTGCCCAATGTGGTTGACCAGTAGGGCCGCCTCCACGGTATCCAAAGCCATGCGCTCCATCCGAGACGCGAGCTGGTCGGAGCCGGCCATAATCTCGGGCAGGGTTGGAAGGGCATCCCGCGCCCACCCCGGCACATGGCCGCCGTTGCTCAAAGCCTCGCAGATCACCAGCACAAAGCGGTCCACCAGGCGGCGCAGCGGCGCGGTGGTGTGGGCGTAGGCGGCACCGATGGCCGACTGGTCAGCGTCCTCCGGCAGGGAGCCGTCAAAGGCGGTGTAGGCGGCGCCCCGGAACAGCATGCCGGCTGAGTGCATAATGGCCAGCTGGCGGGGTTCGGTGGGGTCCAGGCTGCGCAAGTATTCGCCGTAACTGACTTCGCCATCCCAGGGTTTGCCAAGAACCTCGGTCTGCAGCCGGAAGTGGTTCAGGGAGCGCTCATCCGGGGCCGGCATGGTGCGCAGGATGCCCACCTTCCCAGCCAGCATGAGCTGAGCCGCCGCCATCCCTGTCATGAGGGATATCTGGGCGTTCCAGTCCTCTACCGGAAGCTGGGGAGCAGCGGCAATCCGGTAGCCGCCGTCGGGAAGCTGGACAATCTCCTGTTCCGGCATGTTCAGGCTCGCGCCGCCGCGGACCCGTTCCAGCTCAACGCGCTTGAGTCCCACCTCTTTGAGGAGCTGCAGTACCGGCGAGGCGGAGCCGGCATCGAGTTCGGCCTGCACCTCTTTATAGCTGAGCTTCGCGCGGCTGCGCATCCTGGCCCGTTTCACGGTCACCGAGTTCACCTCGGCGGCGCTGTCCAGGCGGAAGTCCCAGACGAAGGCAGAACAGTCCTGGCCGGGGAGGAGGCTGCCGGCCTGTTCGCTGATCACTTCCGGATGCAGCGGGATCCGCCCGTCGGGGGCGTAGAAGGTCTGGCCCCGGCGTCGCGTTTCTGCGTCCAGGGGCCCGCCGGGGTTCACAAAGGCGGGGACATCCGCGATCGCGTACAGCACGTGGTAGCCATCGCCGTCGGCTTCAATAAACAGCGCCTGGTCCAGGTCCGTGGACGACGCCGGATCGATGGTGATGAAGTCGACGCCGGTGAGGTCCTCGTCAGGGAGCTGCAGGGACTCAACTGCCGCTTTCGCGTCAGCCACCGCGTCCTCAGGGTAGGAGCCCGGCAGCTCAAGCTCGGTCCGCAGGGCGCCCAGAGCTTCCTCGAGCGCGTTGGTGTGCTCGTGGACGTTGGGACCCAGCCGATGGTGTGACACGAAAATCAGCCTAGCCCGAATTCACGCCATAGTGCAGGCACCGGGCCCGGAGTGCCGTTGGTGGCCCTACCGCGTACCGCGCCTTCGGAGGTGGCAGGTGGCAGGTAGCGGGTGTCAGGAGTTGGGGGCGTTTAGGGCGGCGAGCAGCGACGCTGCGGCGGCTGCCGGATCGCTGGCCTCCGTAATGGCGCGGACCACCACAATCCGGCGGGCGCCCGCTTCCACCACCTGCTCCACGTTGATTTGGTCGATGCCGCCTATCGCAAACCAGGGAACACCGCCGTCGGGCTGCCCATCCTGCCCTGAACGCGCAACTTCGGCGGCATATCGCACCAGCTCGAGCCCGACGGCGGCCCGCCCGGGCTTGGTGGGGGTTGCCCAGACCGGGCCGACGCAGAAGTAGTCCAGCCCAGCGGGGGCCGCGGCCGCAGCGAGGGCGGCGTCCACCTGAACAGGGCTGTGGCTGGAAAGGCCAATGGCCGCGTTGCCGTTGAGCAAGGTCCGCGCAGCGCCCAGCGGCAGGTCTTTTTGGCCGATGTGGAATACCGGCGAGCCGGACAGAACAGCGATGTCCGCCCTGTCGTTGACCGCCCAGAGCCGGCCGTGCCGTTCTGCCGCCTCCTTGAGGACTGCCAGGAGCTCCAGCTCCTCGGCTGCCTCGATGGACTTGTCCCGAAGCTGGATGATGTCCACCCCGCCGGCAAATGCTGCATCGACGAACTGGTCAAAGTCGCCGCGGTCCGTGCGGGAATCCGTGCAGAGGTAGAGGCGGGCGGCGTGGAGGCCGTTGCTGACCTTGGCATTGCTGAGGACATCGGTGCCGGCGGCGGGGGTATGGGTCACATTCATGGGGAAAAGACTAGTTCCTCTACACTTGCCTCGTACTGCGGGAGCCCGCGGCAGCTGTCACAAAGCGCCGGGCTGAGAGGGCGTCAGAGCCGACCGCTTGACCTGATCCGGTTAATGCCGGCGTAGGGAAGGAGACACATGCGCGTACCATCCAACTGCCCTGTAGACAGCCCGCCCAGGCGCGTGGACGGAATTTTCCAGGCCGACGTGGCAGTCATCGGCGGCGGAGTCATCGGCCACAGCATCGCCTGGGAGGCGAAGCGCTCCGGCCGGACAGTGGTGGTCATCGACGACGCACCGGGTACGGGGGCCAGCTGGGCTGCCGCCGGAATGCTGGCTCCGGTGAGCGAGCTGCACTATCAGGAAGAGGATCTCCTGGAATTCATGCTGGACGCCTCGGCCCGCTGGCCCGCCTTCGCCGCCCGCCTCGCAGCAGCATCGGGGGCAGATCCGGGATACATCACGACGCCGACCCTCGCCGTGGGTGCGGACGCCGCCGACCGCAGGGCACTGATGGACCTGCGCGCCGTCCAGCAGGCGAACGGCCTTTCCGTTGAACCGCTGACCGTCCGGACTGCCCGGCAGCGCGAGCCACTTCTCAGTCCCGGGATTGCCTGCGCGCTGGACACCCCCGCAGACCACCAGGTGGATCCGCGGCTGCTGGTGGCCTGCCTGCAGGCTGCCTTGACCGGCGACGGTGACGGGGACGGGGTCGGGAACGGGAACGGAGCCGCCGGGCCCGGCACTGCAGCAGCGGGCGCCGTCGACGATCACGCGGTCCTGGCCCGGGCTGCCGGTCTGTTGTGGCACGACGGAGCCGTTGCCGGCGTACGCCTCGCAGGCGGCGGAACGGTGCTGGCCGCCGAAACGGTCGTGGCGAACGGGCTGCATGCGGCAGCCCTGGAAGCACTGCCCAAAGACTTGCACCTGCCGCTCCGGCCCGTCCACGGGGACATCCTGCGCCTCGCAGTTCCCGGCCATTTGCAGCCGCTGGTGACGTCCACCGTCCGCGGGCTGGTGCACGGCGTTCCGGTCTACATCGTGCCCCGCCGGGACGGCACGGTGGTGATCGGGGCAACCCAGCGTGAGGATGCGCCGTCGGCCGCCGATGCCGTCTCCGCGGGGGGCGTCTACCGGCTCCTCCGCGACGCGCAGGTGCTGGTTCCCGCCGTCGCCGAACTCGAGCTGCTGGAATCCACGGCCCGGGCCCGCCCCGGAACTCCTGACAACGCACCGCTGCTGGGGCGGGTTCCCGCCGCTGGTAAGGACGCTGCGCCGGACTCCGGGCACATTGCCGGCCTCATCATCGCCACCGGGTTTTTCCGCCACGGAGTCCTGCTGGCGCCGGCCGCCGCTGCCGTCTGCCGGGAGCTCCTGGACGGGTATGAAGACCCCCGCTGGGCTGCCTTCAACCCGGGCCGCTTCTCCGCCAAGCCAGGTGCCCGCACTCCTGCCCGCCTTCGCAACACACCGCCCATAAAGGAAACAGCATGAACATCACCTTGAACGGAACCCTGCACGTTGTGCCCGAGGGTGCCTCCATCACCGTGCTCGTCAGCGAGGTCACCGGGCGCCCCCTCGCTGCCAGCGGCCAGGCAACTGACGGCCGGAAACTTGGCGTGGCCGTGGCCCACAATTCACAGGTCGTGCCCCGCAGCCAGTGGTTTGCCACTGCGCTCGCGGACGGCGACGACGTTGAGCTCGTCACGGCAGTGCAGGGAGGCTGACACCATGACCGAAATCGTCACCACCACAAGCCTTGCAGGCCACGACGATCCGCTGGTGATTGACGGCGTCGCACTGACCTCCCGGCTCATTATGGGCACCGGCGGCGCGCCAAGCCTGGACGGACTGGGAGCAGCCCTGCTGGCCTCGGGCACGGGACTGACCACGGTGGCTATGCGGCGGTATTCCACCGCGGAGACGGGCTCACTCTTCCAGCTGCTCTTGGACCACGGCATCCGCGTGCTGCCCAACACTGCAGGCTGCTTCACGGCGCGGGACGCCGTCCTGACCGCCGAACTCGCCCGTGAGGCGCTGGAAACCGACTGGGTGAAGCTTGAAGTCATCGCCGATGAACAGACTTTGCTGCCGGACGCCGTCGAGCTGGTGGACGCTACGGAACAACTCGTCAACAGGGGCTTCAAGGTCTTCGCATACACCAACGACGATCCCGTCCTCGCGCTGCGGCTTGAGAACCTCGGGGCCACCGCGGTGATGCCGCTCGGGGCGCCGATCGGCACCGGACTGGGCATCCTGAACCCGCACAACATCGAGCTGATCGTGTCCCGCGCCGCGGTGCCGGTGGTTCTGGACGCCGGCATCGGTACTGCCTCGGACGCGGCCCTGGCCATGGAGCTGGGGTGCGACGCCGTGCTTCTGGCCACCGCCGTGACCCGTGCCCAAAATCCTGCGCTGATGGGGGAGGCCTTCAAACACGCGGTGATCGCCGGTAGGCTGGCGAAAGCGGCCGGCAGGATCCCGCGTCGCGAACATGCACTGGCGTCGTCGGCTATGGAGGGCCGGGCCGAGTTCCTGTAGCCCGCTCCCGGTGCCGCGGACGCCAACCATCAGGCGAGGAGCAGCTATGGCCGGCAAGGACGTTCTTTCTCCCGAGCGGCTCGAGGACGCCTTGGCTGTCCTGCCGGACTGGCGGTACCGCGAGGGTGCACTGGTGACCGTGTACAAGCTGCCGACGGCGGCTGCCGCACTTGAGCTGATTGCCGCCGTCGGGCGCCTTGCCGAGGAACAAAACCACCACCCTGACCTGGACTGGCGGTACAACCGGGTGTTCCTCTGCTACACCTCCCACGACGCCGGGGGAGAGGTCACAGCCCGCGACGTGGGCGCGGCCGAAGCGGTGCGTGAAGCTGCAGCCGCGCTCCAGGCAGTTGCTGAGCCGGAGAGGCACCCTGCCAGCTCTTAACCGACTGTGACCACCGCCCAAGGGCAGTGGTCATAGTCGTTGCTTGGCTTGCGATTCCGTACTTGCGATTCGGTTAGAGCTTCAGGGCATCAGTCAACCGTTGCAGGTCATGCCTGGCCCTTGTGCGGCCCAAGTAGAGGACCACAGCAACCGCCGCGGCCGCTCCCAGAACCATGGGCAGGACCCACGGCAGCCACGTCATCCCCGGCCGGTAGCCAAAGCCCGCAGCCATCAGGATGATCCAGCTGACAGCTCCGACACCCACGCTAACGGCCGCGGGAAGGACTACTCCGTATTTTGTGTGCCGCTTGTCGTTGGCCCAGACGATAAAACCTGCGGCCGCCGTCACCAGCACCACGATGGTCAGCGAAAGCATGGCTCTCCTTGAAATAACCGCCCGTCAGCGGTGCCTGGGGCTAGAACTGGCCGAAACCTACGCGACGGACCTCTTCGGCGCCGATTTCCACATACGCCAGTGCCTTGCCGGGAACAATGATCAGGCGTCCTTTGTCATCCTTCAGGCGCAGTTCGCCGCCGTTGCTGATGGCTTCCTGCACGACCTTGGCCACTGAGTCTGCATCATCATTTGACTCCAGGACAATTTCGCGGCCAACGTTCTGCACGCCGATCTTAATTTCCACAGGGGGCCTCCCAGCCGGTTCACGTTTCTCGGGTTATGTCTTATTTGTAGTCTAGGACTCTTTGGGGAAGCGAGAGATTCCGCGCCAAGCTAAACGGTAGATGAGGTCGCTGGCCACATTGAGGTCCAGGTTCCCGTCAGTTTCGAGCCAGTACCGGGCACTGACCTGTGCCATCCCGGCAAGCCCGCGGCCCAGCAGCTCTGCCTCCAGGTGGGGAAGCTTGGTGTCCTCGGCGATGACGCGTGCAATGGCATCGGCAAACGTCCGGTTAAACGTCTCCAGCCGCGCGCTGACATCGGGATCGTTGATGAGGTCGGATTCGAATACGAGCCGGTGGGCCTGGTCATCGTTGGCGATGAACTGGAAATAAGCCCGCATGACGGCCTGCACGCGTTCATCATTGTCCGTGGTGGAGTTCAGGGCTCCCAGCATCAGGTCAGTGAGGGATGCCAGATGGCTTTCGAGCAGGGCAAGGTACAGTTCCCGCTTCGAGGGGAAGTGCTGGTACAGGACCGGTTTGCTGACGTGCGCCGTCTCAGCGATTTCGTCCATGGCTGCGCCGTGATAGCCGTTGGCCACGAAGACTTCCTGTGCCGCGGAAAGGAGTTGCGCGCGTCGCTCGTCCCGGGGAAGCCGGGCGGACCGTTGCCCGGCGGGGCGCGGAGCGGTTTGCGGTTCGGCTGCGGACGGGCCGTCAGCCCGTGCTTCATGGACCACAGTTGTCCTTCTTTCCCTTGCAGTTACCCCCACTCTACTTCGGGGTAATATGACCCGGCGGTATCCCGGGGCATACATTGAAGTATGGCTTCGACATTCACCGCAAATGTTTCGACTGTTTCACTGGATCCGCTCGTTGAACCGGCAGGTGAGCTCACTCCTGACGAGGTGGAACGCTATTCGCGGCACCTCATTATTCCCGAGATCGGGGCGCTGGGGCAGCGGCGGCTCAAGAACGCAAAAGTACTGGTGATCGGCGCCGGCGGGCTCGGATCTCCGGCTCTGCTCTACCTTGCGGCTGCAGGGGTGGGAACGCTTGGAATCATCGACGATGACGCCGTTGACCTCAGCAACCTGCAGCGCCAGGTCATCCACGGCGTGGCCGACGTCGGGCGGCCCAAGATCGAATCGGCGCGGGACGCCATCGCCGCCCTCAATCCGCTGGTGGATGTCCGGCTGCACAACGTCCGCCTGGATGCTTCCAACGCCCTGGAGCTGTTCGCCGGCTACGACCTGATCCTGGACGGCGCCGACAACTTCGCCACCCGCTACCTAGTCAACGACGCCGCCGCCATCCTGGGTAAGCCGTACGTCTGGGGCTCCATCTTCCGTTTTGACGGGCAGGTGAGCGTCTTCTGGGAAAAGCACGGTCCCACCTACCGCGACCTCTATCCTGAGGCGCCGCCCGCGGGCTCCGTCCCTTCGTGCGGTGAGGGCGGCGTCTTTGGCATGCTCTGCGCTGCCGTGGGATCGCTGATGGTCACCGAGGCAGTAAAGCTGATCACCGGCGTCGGACGTTCCCTGCTGGGGCGCGTGGCCCTGTTCGACGCCCTCGGCGGCAGCTGGCGCGAAATCCGTGTCTCGAAGGATCCGGCAGCTGAGCCCATCACGGAGCTGACGGATTACGAGGCGTTCTGCGGCATCACGCCGGCGGCGCAGGCGGACACGGAACACACGGTCACCGCCACCCAGCTGGCCACCATGCTCGCATCGCGCAATGCCGGCCTGAAGGACTTTGAGCTGGTGGATGTGCGGGAGTCCGGCGAATACGACATCGTTCGAATCGACGGCGCCGTGCTCATACCACAGGGACGGATCCTTGCGGGCGAGGCGTGGCAGGAGCTCCCGCAGGACCGGGACATTGTGTTCCTCTGCAAGGCCGGGACCAGATCCGCAAACGTGCTGGCCGCCGCGCAGAAGGCCGGTTATCAGCGGGTCAGCCATCTCGACGGCGGCATCCTCGCCTGGGTGCGCGAGGTGGAGCCCCACAAGCCCGTCTACTGAACCCGGCCCAACGACGCCCGCTCACTTAAAGCGCCCCTTTGCAGGACGCGCGCTCACTTGCTTGAAGAAAGTAAGCGGGCGTTGCCTGAAAACGGGCTGTATGTGAGCGGGCGTTGCCCCAGGTGGTCAGGCGCTTTCGAGACCGCTGTGGTCCACCGGGCATTCAGCCTGCGGAACGGCTCGGGCTGCCGGCTGCTCAACGGTGATGCCGTAGAGGGCCTCCAGGGCGGCGACGTACTCGTCCTGCTGGCCGTTGGCGGCCAGTTCGCGGGCGCGCACGGTGGGGACGTGCAGCAGTTGCTTGACCATGCGCCGGAGTGCGAACTCCACTTCCTCGGCCGCGGCGGTGCAGCCGTGCCGGGCACGGACCTTTTCCATCTCCGCGTCCAGGACGTTCATGGTGTGCCGCCGCAGTGCGACGATCGCGGTATCCACGGAACGGGCCTCCCGTTCCTGCTCAAAGGCTTTGGCAGCGCCGCTGACGATGCCGCTTGCCTGCGTCAGTGATTCAGCCTGTTCCTGCGGTGCGGCCAGGCGCACGGATTCCAGGGTCAGCAGCTCAACGCCGTCCAGCTCGCCCACGCCGGGGTCGAAATCATGGGTCAGGGCGAGGTCGATGGCAATCAGCGGCTGCGCCGAATTTGCACGCACCAGGGCGAGTTCGTCGGCTTCGACCCGGGTGTCCGAACCGCTGCAGCCGATCATTACGTCAGCGGCGGCGACGGCGGGGCGCAGCGACTCGGCATCGAGGGCGGTGCCACCGCGGGTGGCTACAAAGCCTTCGGCGCGGCCGGAAGAGGAGAAGACGGAGATGTCGGTGCAGCCGCGTTCGCGCAGCAGGGCCATCGTGGCACCGGCGTAGGCTCCGGTGCCGAAGACCACCACTTTCTTGCCGGACCAGTCCGGGTTCTCGGAAAGGTCAGTTGCCAGATCCAGGGCTACGGAAACGATGGAAAGCCCCCTTGATCCGAGGGCAGTCTGGGCGCCGACGTCCTTGGCGGTCTTGGACGCGGCCTGGAACAGCCGGACGAGCCCTGAGCTGGCGGTTCCTTCGTGCTGTGCGGTGATGAGTGCCCGGCGTACCTGGCCGGCAATTTCGCGCTCTCCAACCACAGCGGAGTCCAGCCCGGCGCTGACGGCGAAGAGGTGCTGGCTTACTTCGGGGCCGGTGCGGGTGCTGAAGGAGCGGGAGACGAGCGGTTCGCTCAGCCCGCTCACGTCACTGATCTGGGCGACGAGGGCAGCGCGGGCGGCTTCGACGTCGTCCGGGTGGAGGGCTTCGCCGTAGATTTCGTACCGGTTGCAGGTGGCAAGGACCACCGCACCCGTCACTGCCGGCGATCCGGAGAGAGCGGATGTGGCGATCCCGGAAGCACCGTTGCTCAACTGAGCAACGGTCTCAAGATCGATGTCGGCGTGTGTAGCCACCAATGAGAAAAGAACCACAGCAGGTCAATCATAGCTTTTTCGTTCCTCGGTAGAACAACTGTCCGGCGCGGAAGCGGGTGGCCGGGGCTGTGATTCCTGCCACGCGCGGGCATGGGCGCTGGCAGCTGCCCCTCGCGTGACAGACTGTCGTTATCTTTTACTGCCGTTTTTGGGCACAATCGAAGGCATGACTTCCAGCCCTGCCACGTCCGCTGCCGGCGCCCTTGCTGCAGACCATCCACTGGTGGATGGCCGCACCGCAGACTCGCCGCTGATCACGGCCTACCGGGGCGGGAAGCCATCCCGCCGCCCCGTCTGGTTCATGCGGCAGGCCGGGCGCTCCCTTCCTGAATACCTCAAGGTCCGCGAAGGCATCGCCATGCTGGACTCCTGCCTGCGGCCGGAGCTTGCTTCGGAGATCACACTCCAGCCAGTCCGCCGCCACGACGTGGACGCGGGCATCTTCTTTTCCGACATCGTCATCCCGTTGAAGCTGGCAGGCGTTGGCGTCGACATCGTGCCCGGGGTAGGTCCGGTTTTGGACAAGCCCGTGCGGACAGCCGCCGACGTGGCCGCCCTGCCGCAGCTGACCTGGGAGGCGCTTGAACCCATCCGCGAAGCAGTCCGCCTCACGGTGGCCGAACTTGGGAGCACCCCGTTGATTGGCTTCGCCGGAGCTCCCTTTACCCTGGCTGCCTACATGGTGGAGGGCAAGCCGTCCCGCGACCACCTCGGGCCCCGCACCATGATGCACGCAGACCCGGAGACCTGGCGTGCGCTCGCCAACTGGGCTGCCGACGCGTCCGGCATGTTCCTGCAGGCCCAGCTGGAGGCCGGCGCCTCTGCGGGGCAGCTGTTTGACTCGTGGGCAGGCTCCCTGGGCCTGGCCGACTACACAAAATTCGTGGCTCCGGCCTCCGCGCGCGCCCTCGACCATGTGCGGCACCTGGGTGCGCCGCTCATTCACTTCGGTACCGGCACCTCCGAGCTTCTTGTCGCGATGCGGGACGTAGGCGTGGACGTGGTGGGCGTTGACTATCGCCTGCCGCTGGACGAGGCCAACCGCAGGCTGGGCGGATCGGTCCCGCTGCAGGGCAACATCGACCCTGCCCTCCTGTCGGCCCCCTGGGACATCCTCGAAGCCCACGTCCGCTCTGTTATTGAAGCCGGAGCAGCCGCGCCCGGCCACGTCCTTAATCTCGGCCACGGCGTTCCCCCCGAGACCGACCCTGCCGTCCTCACCCGGGTCGTAGAGCTCATCCACTCCATCTCGCCGGAATAACCGTGGCGAGTCACCAGGCTGGAGCCCAATCCGCGCTGGTGCTGGGCGGCGGGATTTCAGGTTTGCTCTCCGCGCGGGAGCTGGCCGCTGCCGGGCACCGGGTCACTGTCCTGGAAGCCGGCGTGGAGTGGGGCGGCTGCGTGGGCAGCCACGTTGTAGCCGGCCTCACACTGGACAGCGGTGCCGAATCGTTTGCCACCCGGTCCGACGCCGTCGCGGGCCTCGCCAGGGAGCTGGGCCTTTCGAACAGGATTGTTGCGCCGCGGCCGGGCGGCGCCTGGGTTCAGCTCCCGGACGGTCCGCGCGAACTTCCCAAGACCGGCGTTCTGGGGATTCCGGCCAACCCCTGGGATCCTGAGGTCCGCCGGTCCCTGGGCCTGCTGGGCTCGCTCCGCGCTTCCCTCGACAGGGTTCTGCCGGCGTCCATCGGCACGGCCGCGGACGTTGTCAGTGTGTCCGCGCTCGTGAGGGCACGGATGGGTCGGCGGGTTTTGGAGCGGCTGGTAGAGCCTGTTGTGGGCGGCGTCCACTCCGCTGATCCGGGACTTCTCGACGTTGACATGGTGGCCCCCGGGCTCCGCGCCGGACTCCGGCAGCATGGTTCATTGGCCGCCGCCGTGGCCTCCCAACGGCGCAACAGCAGCGGTCCGGCCAAGGCAGGCTCCGCTGTCGCAGGCCTGGAAGGCGGCATGCACACCCTGGTCAGCGCCCTGGTGAGCGACCTCCGCGGCCGGGGCGTGACGCTCCTGCCCGGCATGCGGGCAACGTCCGTCTCCCGGACTTCCGAAGGGTGGCGCGTAGCCGCCGGGGATAAGACGTACGACGCCGGGCTGCTGGCGGTGGCAGTGGACGGCCCGGCCGCCGTCGGGCTGCTGGAAAAAGCAGTCCCGGCCATTGCGGGGAAGCAACCGGGCTCCGGGCCGGACGTGCAACTCGTCACCCTGGTCCTGGACAAGCCCGAACTGGACCGCCGTCCTCGCGGCACCGGCATCCTCGTTGCGCCGCAAACTGCCGGCATCCAGGCAAAGGCCCTGACCCACGCCACCGGCAAGTGGGATTGGCTGGCAGCCGCCGCGGGTTCCGGACGGCATGTCATCCGGCTCTCCTACGGCCGCGTCGACGGCGCCGGCAATCAGCCCGGTGGGCCGGTTACTGATGATGAGCTCCTGGCAGCGTCACTTCGCGATGCATCGGCCCTGCTGGACGTTGGCATCAGCCGGCAGGACGTTGTGGAGTGGGACGTTGTCCGGTGGCGCGGCTCCCTGCCTTTTGCCGCCGTCGGGCACCGTGCCAAGGTGACGGCAATCCGGGAAGCATGCAACGCGGCTGGCGATCTCGCCGTGGTGGGTGGCTGGGTGGCCGGGAACGGGCTTGCCGCAGTGGTGTCCGACACGGTGACGCAAATCCGGAATCTTGCCGGCTGAGCATCGTCGCTGGTCAGCCGGACAGCAGCGCAAAACGTTGCTGTTTCAGGCCACCGATCCCGCCTTTGCTGGTTTTAACATCAGCTGGCCAACTGATTAGTGTCGATGACTATGGTTCACAACAGGTCCGAGTTTTCCATGTCCCGGACCGGTACCAATGGGGGAATCCGACGCGGCGCAGCAGCCGCGGCAATCGGAGCGGTACTGGTTCTAGCCACAGGCGTCCCGGCGTCCCAAGCCACCGAGGGAGCGCCCGACCCCGGTGACCCGGCGGTCCCTGCCGTGGACACTCAATCCCTCCCGGTGGTGGCCCAGCTAAGGGGCCAGGCTGCTGCAGCACGCGAGGACGCGCCCGGCCGCAACCGTGACGGGAAGAACGAAAACAAGGGTCCTTCAGGCAAGGGCAAGGATTCCCAGCCTGCCCGGGCCGCCAGCCCTAGCCCGACTGCTGCGCCTTCCGCGTCCGCGGTTCCCTCAGCCCTCCGGCCGGCTGTAAGGGCCACACAGAAGCCGACCCCAACGCCTGCGCCGACTGCCACGGCATCCCCGGTTCCGACCGGGAGCGCCCCGGCACCCAGCGCCCCCGTATCCAGCGGTCCGGCATCCGACGCCCCCGTATCCGGCGCTCCGGCGGTTAGCCGCCCAGCGGCTTCGGCCCCTTCGGACTCCGCTCGTGCATCCTCGGGGACTGCGCCTGGCGTTGCGCCCTCAGCCCCCGATGCCGTGCCGGAAGCGCCGCGGGCCGGGGCCCCCGGCACCCGTGCTTTCCCGGAAACGTCCGCAGAGTCAGGCGGGACGCCGGCAATGCCTGCCTCGCCTGGATCAACCGTGGCCGGGGACCTTCCCGTGACGGGGAATGACCAGTCCGCAGCCGATGCCACGGCAGGTGTACCCAGCGTGCCCGGGACGGCTCCAGTTGGCGGACAGACAGCATACGTGCCGATTTACTCCGTGCCGCAGACCCGGGCAGGGTGGACGCCGTACACCGCAGCCATACCTGGGAACCCTGTCCGCAGCAGCGCGACGCTCAAAGCGCAGCCGGAACCGAAAAGTGCCCTGGTGTGGCTTGGTTCCGGGCTGGTAGGGGTTGCCGGTGCCGCAGGACTGGTTTTCTTCCGCCTGCGGAATCCCTAGTCCGGTTGCCGGGCGTCCGGGAGCGCGGGAAAGCTGACGCTGCTGTGACTTTGAGCACTTCTACGCTTTGTAGAACTTGTTGGTTTCGACTTGACGGGGACGAAGGGGCAAACTTGTAACCATGAGCCACACTTCTGCCGAATCTGTCACTAAAACCGAAGAATCAGCCGAGCAGTTTTTCACCCTTTGGACGGTTTTCAAGCGTTCCGAGGCACTGATCCGCAATGCCAATGCTGCCGCTGATTTCGAGGCCCTGCTGGACCGGCTCGCCCAGGCCGGCGTGACGCACCGCGGCAGCTACGACGTTTCCGCGATGAGGGCAGATGCTGACGTCATGGTGTGGCTCCACGGTCCCAAGCCGGAAGCGCTGCAGCAGGCCATCCGCGATATCCGCCGCAGCAGCCTCTTCGCCGGAACGGAGATCGTCTGGTCCGCCATGGGCGTGCACCGCGAGGCCGAGTTCGCCAAGAACCACACCCCCGCTTACTCCCGGGGCGTCGCACCGGCCGAGTGGCTCTGCGTTTACCCGTTCGTCCGCTCCTACGAGTGGTACATCCTGCCGGACGCCGAGCGCGGCAAGATGCTCCGTGACCACGGCCTCCTGGGACGCGACTTCCCACAGGTGATCTCCAACACGGTCTCTTCCTTCGCCCTGGGCGACTGGGAGTGGATCCTTGGCCTTGAGGCGCCGGAGCTCGTGGACCTGGTGGACCTCATGCGCCACCTGCGCGCCACGGAAGCACGCAACCACGTCCGCGAGGAAATCCCCTTCTACACCGGACGCCGCATTTCCCCGGCAGAAGTTGCGGAGGTGCTGGCATGAGCCCCCTCGAAGCCCGGGATCCGGCCGAAATTACCGCGGTGAACCCCGTTACCGAGGCCGGCCGGATGGCTCCGAAGAACTACGACGCCGTCCTCCTCGCCTCCTTCGGGGGGCCTGAGGGCCAGGAGGACGTCATTCCGTTCCTCCGCAATGTCACGCGCGGCCGCGGCATCCCGGACGAACGGCTGGAGGAAGTTTCACACCACTACCGCGCCAACGGCGGCATCAGCCCCATCAACCAGCAGAACCGCGAGCTGAAGGCAGCCCTTGAGGCCGAGCTCACAGCAAGGGGCATCGATCTTCCCGTGCTGTGGGGCAACCGGAACTGGGCCCCTTACATCCCGGAAACCCTCCAGGATGCGTACGACGCCGGGCACCGCCGCCTGCTCATGATCACCACCAGTGCCTACTCCTGCTACTCCAGCTGCCGCCAGTACCGCGAGGACATCGGCATGGCACTGACGGAAACCGGCCTGGACGGCCGGCTCGAGGTGGACAAGGTGCGCCAGTACTTCGACCACCCCGGCTTCGTGGAGCCCTTCATCGAAGGCACTGCCGCAGGCCTGGCAAAGGTCCGGGAACAGCTCGCAGCCGCAGGCACGCCTGACGCGCCCGTCCAGATCCTGTTCGCCACCCACTCCATCCCCACCCGGGACGCGGATGCGGCAGGCCGGTCCGAGGATGAACCCCGCGAATTCGAAGAGGGCTCGGCGTACGTTGCCCAGCACCTCGCCACCGCAGCCGCAGTCATCCGGCGTGTGGAAGAGGAATCAGGCCTCACCGCCCCCTGGTCCCTCGTGTACCAGTCCCGTTCCGGTGCCCCGCACGTGCCCTGGCTCGAGCCGGACATCAATGACGCCATCGAGGAGCTCGCAGGCCAGGGCGTCAAGGGCATCGTTATTGTGCCCCTCGGCTTCGTCAGCGACCACATGGAAGTCGTGTGGGACCTGGACACGGAAGCCCTGGAAACCTGCGCCAACCTCGGTCTCGCCGCCACCCGCGTCCCGACGCCCGGCACGCACCGGAAGTTCGTCAACGGCATGGTGGACCTGATTTCCGAACGCACCGTTGCCAACAACATCAGCGACCGCCCGGCCGTAACCGCCCTTGGGCCCTGGTATGACGTCTGCCGTCCGGGGTGCTGCGCGAACTTCCGTGGGGAAAAGCCCACCATCGCCGGAGCGGACACCACGGTGGGCACCAGCCACGATGCCTACCCCGGCGAAGCTGTTGCAGGCCAGTCCGGAGCGGCCGGGGGAGCGCTGCAGCAGTGACAGTCCGCATCGGAACCCGCGCCAGCAAGCTGGCGCTGACCCAGACGCAGCAAACCGCTGACCAGCTCGCCGCGGTAGGAGGCTTCCCCGTGGAGCTCGTCCACATCCGGACCGACGGCGACGTCCTCACCGGTTCGTTGTCCCAGATGGGCGGCACGGGCGTTTTCGTCGCCGCTCTGCGCGACGCGCTGCTGCGCAACGAATGTGATGTGGCGATTCACTCGCTCAAGGACCTGCCAACCGGCGCCGCAGTCGGGCTCAGCCTGGCGGCTACACCGAAGCGGGTAGACGTCCGCGATGTCCTCTGCGCCCGTGACGGGCTCAAGCTTGCCGACCTTCCTTCCGGTGCCACCGTAGGAACCGGCTCGCCACGCCGTGCAGCCCAACTCCGCGCCGCCAGGCCCGATCTTGAGATCGTGGATATCCGTGGCAACGTGGACACCCGCCTGGGCCGGGTGCCCGGCCTTCCGGGCAACGCCACCGATCAGGTGGTTGCGGGGAAATCCTGCGACCTCGATGCCGTGGTTCTCGCTGCAGCGGGCCTGGAGCGCATTGGCCGGCTGGATGCCGTCAGTGAGTTCCTCGAGACGGACGTTATGCTTCCAGCTGCCGGCCAGGGGTCGCTCGCTATTGAATGCCGCACAGCCGACGCTCCACCCCGGCCCGGTTCCAGCGAGGGATCCCGGGAAGTGCTGGCGCAGGCACTCGCCGCACTGGACGATCCGGATACCCGGCTGGCGGTCACCGCTGAACGGGCCCTGCTGGCCCGGCTCGAAGCCGGCTGCGCAGCACCGGTGGGCGCGTACGCCTTCCGCAAGGGCAGCATGCTCCACCTGGAGGCCGTGGTCTGTGCCGTGGACGGCACCGCATCTGTCCGGGACAAGCGGGCAACCGACGGGCTGACGGAGGTAGGGGCCACCCTGCTGGGCATCGAACTCGCCGAGGTCCTCCTCGCCGCAGGTGCCGCCGATATCGCAGACCTGCAGGCTTCCTGAGCCGGCCATGGGACTGCCTTCCCGCCGCGTCCGGCATTCCCCGTGCGGGGAGGGCTGACCATGGCGGACAGCACAGCCGACGCCGTCGCCCGCTCCGGGAGCGGGAAGCCGCTCACCGGGACCCGGGTATTGATCACCCGCAGCCCGGAACGCTCGCTGCCCCTCGTGGCGGCCCTCGAGGAGGCCGGCGCGGTGGCGCTCCTGCTGCCCCTGATCGACTTCGAACGCGCCGCGGACCAGCACTCCCTGGATGTGGCCTGCGATGCGCTCGGTGCCGGCGCGTTTGACTGGCTGGTGATCAGCAGTGCCACCACTGTCCACGTGCTCAACGCCAAGGCACGTGAACGCGGCCTGACGCTGCTGCAATGGATTCCCGCAGGCACCCGGATCGCCGCGATAGGACCGGCCTGCCGGAGGCTCCTCGAAGACGCCGGCCTGCCAGTGGCGCTGACGCCCCGGGACGAACAGTCGGCCGCAGGGCTGCTCAAGGTGTGGCCCGCTCGCGCCGGCAAGGTGTTGCTTCCCCAGGCGGACATTGCACCCGCGCGCCTCGCTGCCGGACTGGCGGCGGCAGGCAGCACCGTTTCGGCAGTGACCGCCTACCGCACTGTCGACTATCCGGCGGCCGCGGAGCGCAGGCTCGCCATTCCGCTGGAGGACGACCGGCCGGGGCTGCGGGCGCCGTCGTACTCCCTCCTGGCGCCGGAAGCAGCCGCCGCGGACATCGCGGCCGGACGGATCCATGCAGTGGTGGCTGCTTCGCCCAGCGCCGTCAGGCGGATTTCCGCCCTCTCGCCACTCCACGGCTGCCGCCTGGTGGTGATTGGTCGGTCGACGGCGGAACAGGCCGCCGCACTGGGCCTCACCGTTGCAGCAACCGCTGTTGAACCCACGCCACTCGGACTGGTGGCCGCCGTCGAAACGGCACTCGGCTCAGGAGGAGTAGCCGGGGAGCCGCCGTAATGCGGGCCAACCGCCAGTTGAACTCACCCGATTTACGAACATCGTGAAGGACACAGCATGACTTTTCCGAGCCAACGCCCCCGCCGCCTGCGCACCACCCCGGCCATTCGCCGGCTGACCGCTGAAACCCGGCTGGCGCCGGCCGAGCTGATCCTTCCGGCCTTCATCCGGGAAGGTCTCAGCGAGCCGAACCCCATCACGTCGATGCCCGGAGTTGTCCAGCACACCACGGGCACGCTCAAGCGGGCCGCGGCGGAAGCGGTTGAACTGGGCCTCGGCGGCATCATGCTGTTCGGCATCCCCGAGACCCGGGACGCGGAGGGCACCGCCTCCCTCGACCCTGAAGGAGTCCTGAACAAGGCGATCAGGGACGTCCGTGCGGAGGTCGGCGACGACCTCGTCATCATGAGCGACGTTTGCCTTGACGAGTTCACCGACCACGGGCACTGCGGCGTGCTGGACGCCGAGGGCTATGTTGACAACGACCGCACAGTGGAGATCTATGCGCGGATGGCCGTAGCGCAGGCAGACGCCGGTGCCCACATGCTGGGTCCCTCCGGCATGATGGACGGCCAGGTCGGAGCCATCCGCGCCGCCTTGGACCAGGCAGGCCACACCAACACCTCCGTCATTGCCTACGCGGCCAAGTACGCGTCAGCCTTCTACGGCCCGTTCCGGGAAGCTGTGGACTCCCAGCTTAAAGGCGACCGGCGCACGTACCAGATGGACGCGGGCAACCGCACCGAAGCCCTGCGTGAGGTGGAACTCGACCTCGCCGAGGGGGCGGATGTGGTGATGGTGAAACCGGCCATGAGCTACCTGGACATCGTTGCCGACGTGGCAGCCATGAGTCCGGTCCCTGTTTCCGCGTACCAGATTTCCGGGGAGTACGCCATGATCGAGGCGGCCGCCGCGAACGGCTGGATCGACCGGCGCGCCGCCATCACCGAATCCGTGCTGGGCATCCGCCGCGCCGGCGCCCACATGGTGCTGACGTACTGGGCGGCTGAGCTGGCCGGCTGGCTGAAGGAGTCCTGATGAGTGAAGAACAAACCGGTGCTGCAGCCGGAGCCGGACAGGAACCAGCCGCCCCGGGTGCCACTGTCCCTGGTGCCACTGTCCTGGGGCCCACAGAGCCGGTGGGCACGGGCCGGATCCTGATCGGGCTCAATACCTTTGGCGACCTCGGGGAGCACCGCGACGGCAGCCCACAGTCGCATGCGCAAGTACTGCGCCAGCTGCTGGAGCAGGCAGAGCTGGCGGACGCCGTCGGACTTCACGCCTTTGGGGTGGGGGAGCACCACCGCAAGGACTACGCGGTCTCCGCGCCCGAAGTTTTCCTCGCCGCCGCTGCCGCGCGCACCACCCGGATCCGCCTCGGCTCCGCGGTCACGGTGCTGAGTTCGGATGACCCCATAAGGGTTTTCCAGCGGTTCTCCACTGTGGACGCCCTCTCCAACGGCCGCGCCGAAGTGATGCTGGGCCGCGGCTCATTCGTTGAATCCTTCCCCTTGTTCGGGCTGGACCTCGCGGACTATGAGGTGCTGTTTGAAGAGAAGCTCGAGCTGTTCGACAAGGTTCGGGCGCAGAAGCCTGTGCACTGGGAAGGCCGCACCAGGCCCGCCCTTTCCGGCCTAAGCGTGTACCCGCCCCTGGAACGGCACCTGCTGCCCACCTGGATCGGCGTCGGCGGAACACCCGAATCGGTGCTGCGGTGCGCGCAGTACGGCTATCCGATCATCTTCGCGATCATCGGCGGGCAGCCGCGGGCCTTCCGCCCACTGGTGGACCTGTACCGGGAAGCCATGTCCAAGTACGGTCACCCGATGCAGCAGGTTGCCACGCATTCGCCCGGCCACGTGGCGGAAACGGACGAGCAGGCCCGGGAAGAGCTCTTCCCGCACTGGCTGAAACTGCGGAACAAGCTCGGGGCCGAGCGCGGCTGGGGACCTGCCGGCAGGGGAGAGTTCGACGCCCTGTGCGCGCCCGAGGGTGCCCTTTATGTCGGGTCGCCTGAAACCGTGGCCCGGAAGATTGTCCTGCTCAAGCAAAACCTGGGTGTGGACCGCTTCGACCTCAAGTACAGCAACGGCCCGTTGCCGCACTCCGCCATGATGCGCTCCATCGAGCTGCTGGGGACGGCGGTGGCGCCCAGGGTGGCCGAACTGCTTGCCGGGTAGCTGAGAGAATAGGAACCATGACTTCCAGCAATCCTCGCAACGAGGCACTCTTCGACCGCGCCCGCCAGCTGATGCCGGGCGGAGTCAATTCTCCCGTCCGGGCCTTCGGCTCCGTCGGCGGAACTCCGCGCTTTATGGTTTCCGCCAAAGGCCCGTACCTGACGGACGCCGACGGCAAGGAATATGTGGACCTGGTCTGCTCCTGGGGACCGGCGCTGCTGGGCCACGCACACCCCGCCGTACTGGAGGCCGTCCACGCAGCCGTGGACCGCGGCCTGTCCTTCGGCGCGTCCACTCCCGACGAAGCGAACCTGGCGGCGATAGTCCAGGAACGCGTCCCTGCCGCTGAGCGGGTCCGGATGGTGTCCACCGGCACCGAAGCCACCATGACCGCCGTGCGGTTGGCCCGCGGCTTCACAGGCCGGAACCTCATTATCAAGTTCGCCGGCTGCTACCACGGCCACCTCGACGGGCTGCTGGCCGCTGCGGGCTCCGGCGTGGCCACCCTAGCGCTGCCCGGTTCCGCCGGCGTCACCGAAGCCACGGCTGCCGAAACCCTGGTGCTGCCCTACAACGACCTCACCGCCGTCAAGGAAGCCTTCGCGGCCCATGGACCCAACATCGCCGCCGTCATCACCGAGGCTGCGCCGGCCAACATGGGTGTGGTCACACCCGGCGAAGGCTTCAACCTGGGCCTGTCCCGCATCACCGGCGAACACGGTGCGCTGCTCATTGTGGACGAGGTCCTCACAGGGTTCCGCACCGGCTACTCCGGTTACTGGGGCCTCACCGGCGGCGCGCCTGACGCCGCCGAGCCGTGGACCCCGGACCTGCTCACCTTCGGCAAGGTCATCGGTGGAGGAATGCCGACGGCGGCCCTCGGCGGACGTGCCGACATCATGGACCACCTCGCGCCGATCGGCCCGGTGTACCAGGCCGGTACGCTCTCCGGGAACCCGGTGGCCATGGCTGCCGGTGTGGCCACGCTGACCCACGCCACGCGCGACGTCTACTCCTACATCGATGTCCGGTCGCTGGAACTCTCCTCGGCGCTGTCCAGCGCCCTTGACGCCGCCGGTGTGGACCACTCCATCCAGTTCGCCGGCAACCTGTTCTCGGTGGCCTTCGGGACCTCGGCCCGCGGCGTACACAACTACGCCGACGCCCAGGCGCAGGAAAGTTTCCGCTACGCGCCGTTCTTCCACTCGATGCTGGAGTCCGGCGTTTACCTGCCGCCGTCGGTCTTCGAAGCCTGGTTCCTGTCCGCCGCGCACGACGACGTCGCCATGAACCGGATCTTCGACGCACTTCCGGCCGCAGCAGAGGCGGCGGCAGCCGCGCAAGGCTAGAAACCCAGGCCAGTGCGCTGTCGGCCGTATCACCCGCTGGATACAAAGAATCCCCGGTTGCACAATGCAACCGGGGATTCTTTTTGTCCTTGCAGCAGGAGCTACAGAACGTCCGAGAGGAAGTTCTTCAAGCGGTCAGTGCGGGGCTCGCTGAAGATCTGCTGCGGCGGTCCCGACTCCACCACCACACCCGCATCCATAAACGTCACCGTGTCTGAGACATTGCGGGAGAAGCCCATCTCGTGTGTCACCACCACCATGGTCATGCCGCCCTTAGCGAGGTCCGTCATGAGCGCCAGGACGCCCTTGACGAGCTCAGGGTCCAGCGCGGACGTAGCCTCGTCAAAGAACATCACTTCCGGCTTCATGGCGAGGGCCCGGGCGATCGCCACGCGCTGCTGCTGGCCTCCGGAGAGGTTGGCCGGACGCGCGTCTGCCTTATGCTTCAGGCCCACCAGGTCCAACTGCTCCAAGGCCTCGGCGCGGGCCTGTTCCTGCGGCAGCTTCCGGAGCTTCCGCAGCGCCAGGGACACATTGTCCGCCACTGTCTTGTGCGGAAACAGGTTGAACTGCTGGAACACCATGCCGATCCGCTGCCGGAGTTCATCCGGGTTGTCCTTCAGGACCGAGCGGCCATCCAGCAGGATGTCGCCTTGGTCGGGCTCGATCAGCCGGTTCATCACCCGCAGGAGAGTGGACTTACCGGAGCCGGAAGGGCCGATCACTGAGGCAGTGGTGCCCTTCTCCACGTGCAGGTCAATGCCGCGGAGAACATGGTTGTGGCCGAATGAGAGGTGCAGGTTCTTGCCGGTCAGGGTTCCGGAAGCAAATTCCGTCATGCGTGTGCCCCCTTTCCGATAGGTGCTGCCAGCTCATCCGGTTCCTTCTTCTCCGGCTTGCCGGTACGCAGCCGGTGGTCGATGTAGTTCACGAAGTGCGTCAGCGGGACGGTCAGGATCAGATACAGCACCCCGGCGGCCACCAGCGGAGAAAGGTTGCCGGTGTTGGCCATGGCGTCATTTCCGATCCGGAAAATTTCCCGGTCAGAGGCAGCCAGGCCCAGCATGAAGACCAGGGAGGAATCCTTCAACAGCGAGATGAACTGGTTCACCAATGCTGGAAGGACCCGCCGGATGCCTTGCGGCACCACCACCAGGCGCATGGAACTGCCGTAACTGAATCCGAGCGCCCTGGACGCCTCCAGCTGGCCCTTCTCCACGCTCTGAATACCCGAACGGAAGATCTCGCCGATGTAGGCGGCCGCGACCAGAGTCAGCGCCAGGATGCCCAAGGGATACGGGTTCCGGGACCCGGTGATTTCCCGGGCGATGGGACTGAGCCCGATGCCGATGACCAGGATCACCAGGATGGCGGGCAGGCCGCGGAAGATGTCCGTGTAGATGCGCGCCACCCACCGGGCACCCGCATTACGGGAAATCCCCATCATGGCCAGCCCCAGCCCCAGCAGGGAACCGAGGATACCGGAGGCTATGGCCAGTATCAGGGTGTTGGGCAATCCGACCATCAACAGGGCGGGAATGACTTTGGCCATTTCCTCCCAGTTGAAGAAGGTGTCAGCCAGCTGATCCAAGAGATCCATAAACGTCCCGGCTCAATCAGCTCTGGGGAACCGTGGCGGCCTTGCTGCCCGGCTTCCAGTCGCTCGGCGTTTCGCGGTCCGGGTACCACTCCTTGGTCAGCTTGGACCAGGTCCCGTCAGCGATTACGGCGTCGAGGCCGGAGTTCAGCGCGTCGATCAGCGGCTGGTTCTCCTTGGCGACGGCGTAGGCAGTGAAGTTCTGCGTGTTGACGACGGACTCGGCGATGACGGTGCCGTCGCCTTCCTTGACCTGTCCGGTGGCCTGCTGCGACGGGGCTACCCAGGCGTCCACCTGGCCGTTGCGCACGTTGGCGTACACGGTGGCGTAGTCCGGGAAGCGGATCGGCTCAAGCTTCAGGGTGTTGGTGACATAGTCGTCCTGGACGGTGCCCTGGACAACGCCGATGCGGAGATCGCCCTTGAGGTCGGCGAAGCCCTTGACGTCACTGTCGGTCTTGGCAACTACTGCCATGAAGCCGAAGTCATAGCCGTTGGTGAAGCCGACATTCTCGCGGCGGGCATCCGTGGTGGAGATGGAGGAGGAGCCAACGTCGAACTGCTTGGTCTGCACCTGGGAAAGGAGTGCGGAGAAGTCCGTGGCAACGAATTCCACCTCGAGGCCGAGCTTGCCGGCGATGGCGCGCAGCAGTTCGTTGTCGTAACCGGTGAACTTGCCGGAGGGGTCAATGAAGATGTTCGGCGGGGCGTCCGAGAGGGTGCCCACCTCGAGCTTGCCTTCGGTGTTGAGGCCGAGCTTTGTCTTGTCGATCTGATCGATCGGGGTGACGTCGGCGGTGGTGTACTTGTCCAGCGTCTGCTGGTCACTGCCGGCCAGGGCGTCCGTGGGCGTTCCGCTGGGCTCGGCAGAGCCTGAGCCGCCGCCGCATGCTGCGAGGGAAACCGCGAGGGCTAGTGCCACGGGCGCGGTAGTCAGCCACTTCATCGCTTTGATTTTCATCAGGTTGTCACTTTCATTGAGTCTTAAGTCAACCGGGCCGCAAGGCTGCACTGGTGGCGCCTGGCACCTGCCCGGTGCTGGTCAAGCAAGGCCAGGGCAGGGGGGACCGCAAAACTTAATTGTCTCACTAGGGCCTTTCCTGTGGATGTCACGAAGAAGCACAACCGATGAACGCCTTTCCGCGAATAAAATTCGGACGTTTGCCGCTTTGGCCGCAGTGTCTGGGCCTTTGGTGGTTTCAGCGGCGAATCGCCGAAGCGCGGAAACAAGCGGTCTTATGAACTCATGTGACTGTGAAATATGTCTCGGACCGGCAGCCCGGCCCTCGGGCTAGAAACCGCCGGTGGTGGCGTCCTGCGGCGGCAGCACCGGCCAGTCGCCTTCGATAACAGCAGCCGGCTTGGTCTTGCGGAGGTAGCCCTGGAAATCTGCAGCCTGGCTCACTGCCCACTCCACCTGAAGCTGGTGCAACTGGCTGGCCGGCATGCCCAGTTTCGGGAATTTCCCGGCCATGGCATCCAGGACCCGCAGGGTGGCGAGGGCATCAGCGGCCGACGTATGGGCGTTGTCCAGGACCACACCATACTCTTCGCACAAGGCCGTGAGGGTGCGCTTGCCTTTGCGGTAGCGGTCCACTTGCTTGTTCATGATGTAGGGGTCCAGGACGGGAAACCGGGTAAGTTGCGGAACCCCGTAGCGGGCCGACTCGGCTGCGAGCACGGTGAAGTCGTAGCTGGCGTTGAACGCGATGATGGGAGTTCCGTCGTCGAAAAGCCCCTGCAGCACTGCCGCGAGCTCCTGCGTCACCTCGCGGGCCGGCCTGCCTTCGCGCCTGGCCTGCTCAGTGGTGATGCCATGCACATCACTGGCTTCGGTGGGTATTTCAACCCCTGGATCGGCAAGCCACTCATGCTCTGTGATGACCTCGCCCTTGTGGTCCACAACAGTCACTGACGCCGTGACAATGCGGGCTGCACGCGAGTTGCGGCCGGTGGTCTCGAGGTCGAAGGCTGCGCGGGGAAGGGTGTTCCAGGTGCTCATACGTCAACGCTAACGGGGGCCACCGACAATTCCCGGGAGCGCCACTGCGGCTACATTGGATCAATGCGGATTGAGTATGTGAAGGCGGTACTGGCCATCGTGAGGCTGGTGCCGGCGGGGTCCGCGGTCTCGTACGGCGACGTCGCCGAACTCCTGGGAACTGGCGGGCCCAGGCAGGTGGGCTTGGTCATGAGCCACTACGGCAGCGCCGTTCCCTGGTGGCGCATCCTCAAAGCCAGCGGCCAGGCACCAGAGGGCCACGAAGCCGAAGCCCTCCGTCACTACCTCCGGGAGGGAACCGTGCTGACGGGCGCCTACGAGGCCTATCTGCGCACGGGAGAAGGCTCCTGGCGGGTAGACCTTTCAACCTCACGCTGGGCGCCGACCGATGACGCCTTCGACCAGATCGAGGCCGTTGCCGGCGAGCTGGAGCGTCGGCTCCGGAAATTGTCAGTGGCTGATGATGGAATGCCGGCGTGACAGTAACAGTTCCCTTTACAGGTCCCCGCGACGAGTACCGGCACGAATCAGCAGAAGGCCTGGAGGCCGGGTTCGCAGAAGCAGCTGAAGCATTAAACGACGGCAGGACCGCCCAGCCCGGCTTTCCCGGCCTCAAACTGCTGCCGCCGCGGCAGATCCATGCCGAAGCCCCGTCCCTGACCATCGATCAGCAGGCCGCTGTCGACGTCGCGCAGGGATCCGGGCCCGTGCTGGTGCCGGGGGCGCCGGGGACGGGAAAAACCACTGTTCTGGTTGAAGCCGCGGTCACTCGGGTCCTTCGGGACGGGGTGGACCCTGAACGGATGCTCATACTGGCCCCCACGAGGCTGGCGGCCGACTCCCTTCGGGACCGGTTCACCGCCCGGCTGGACAGGAGCCTCAGCACCACGCCGGCCCGGACCTGGGCATCTTACGCCTTTGATGTCCTCCGGCGGGCAAAGGCCGAGGGAGTACTGCCGCTCTCGAGGCCGCCGCGCCTCCTTTCCGGTCCGGAGCAGGACCTCATCATCAAGGAACTCCTCGAAGGCCACCGCCTGCCTGGGTTGGAGCTGCCATGGCCTGACGACCTCGCGGGAGCCCTGGAGACGCGCGGCTTCCGCCAGGAAGTACGGCAGCTGTTCGACCGCGTTATCGAGTCCGGCCTGACCGCCACGGACCTCGCTTACCTGGGCCGGCAGTGCGACCGGCCCGACTGGATTGCCGCCGCGGGTCTGTACTCGGAGTACCGTGACGTTCTGGACCTGCGGATGCCTGAGGCATTTGATCCGGCCGGGATCATCACCGCCGCACGCCAGATCTTCCAGGACGTCCCTGAATTCCTGGCTGCCGAGCGCGAGCGCCTGCAGGTGATCATCGTTGATGACGTGCAGGAGGCAAACCCTGCCGTCTTCGAGCTTCTGGCTGACATAGCCCGCAGGAAGGATTGCTACGTGTCCTTCTCCCCGGACACCGTAGTCCAGGGGTTCCGCGGGGCCCGCCCTGACCTGGTGGCCGAACTGCCGCAGCTGCTGTCGCCGGATGGTCCCGCATTGGAGCGGCCGCTCCGCTTCGCACACCGGCATACGCAGGTGCTGGCGGATGCGTGGCTGGGTGTCGCGGCCCGTATTTCCCAGCGGGCCGGCGGGCAGCTTGCCAGACAGCTTGAGCAGCCAGCGGGGGACAGGGAGCAGGGAGCGGTGGAAGCCCACCTGGTGCCGTCAGCAGTTCATGAACTGCGGTATGTGGCACAGCGCATCCTGGACCAGCACATCAACCACGCCCGGGACCTGTCCGGAATCGCGGTCATTGTGCGCAACGGAGCGCAGGTAAGCGAGCTGCAGCGTTATCTGTCCGGCCAGGGGATCCCGGTTCGGGTGCCTGTGGCCGAATCGGCCGTCCGGGACGAAGTGGCGGTTCGGCCCCTGCTCGATGCGTTCGCCGTCGCGTTGGACCCCGCCTTGCTGACTCCCGAAACGGCTGTATCCCTCTTGACATCCCGTATCGGCGGTGCCACGTCCATCGAGCTGCGCCGTCTGCGGCAGTCGCTGAGGCGCGAGGAGCTTCTGGGCGGTGGAGGACGCACCAGCGACGACCTGCTCGTTGAAGCTCTGCTGGAACCGGGAGCCCTGTCCTCCCTCGGCATGGAAGGCAGGGCTGCGCGCCGCACAGCGAACATGATCCAGGCAGGCCGGAAAGCTGCCTTTGAACCGGGTGCCAACGCTGAGTCCGTGCTGTGGGCTCTCTGGAATTCGACCCGCCTGTCCACAGCCTGGACGGAAACAGCGCTGTCCGGCGGGCCGCACGGTGCCCGTGCCGACCGGGACCTTGATGCCATGATGGCGCTGTTCCACACGGCTGAACGGTACGTTGACCAGATGCCCGGTGCCGGTCCGGAGCAGTTTCTGGAGTACCTGCTGAACCAGGAACTTCCCATGGACACCCTTGCCGCCCGGGCGCAGTTGGACGACGCCGTGGAACTAATGACTCCCGCCAGCGCAGCAGGGCGGGAGTGGCCGGTTGTCCTGGTGGCCGGACTCCAGGAAGGCGTGTGGCCCAACACCCGGCTCCGCGGCGAATTGCTGGGCAGCACCCTGTACGCCGACGCAGTGGAGCATGGAGCAGGGTACGCACTGCAGCGGGATCCGCTGAGCCGGTTGCGGGACATCCGTTACGACGAACTGCGGAGCTTCTCCACAGCGGTGTCGCGGGCCAGCGAGCTCCTGATCTGTACTGCCGTCTCCTCCGAGGACGATCAGCCGTCCTCCTTCCTTGATTACGTCGCCCCCCTCAACCCGGACCAGGACCGCCGGGCATTCACCCCGGTGGAACGGCCCATGACCTTGCGCGCGCTGGTTGCCGAACTCCGGCAATATGCCCAGCTGGATGGGCGCCACGAGGCTGAGGCGGAGGAAGCGGTGCGGGTCCTCGTGCAGCTCGCCGCTGCCGAGCCGCCCGTGGCTGGCGCGCACCCCGGGAGCTGGTGGGGGCTGCCACAGCTGACCTCGTCCGATGCCGTGGTTCCCCCCGGTGGAACAGTGTTTGTGTCGCCGTCGAAAGTGGAGACAGTGCAGAAGTCGCCGCTCGACTGGTTTGTGCAGGCAGCAGGCGGCGAAGCGGCCACGGACTTCGCCAGGAGCTTGGGCACGCTGGTCCACGCCATCGCGCAGGAGCTTCCGGATGCGTCGGGGGCAGAATACGTGGCCGAACTGGTTCGCCGCTGGCCTGCGCTGGGGATGAAGGACAACTGGGAGGGAAGGCTGGATTTCCAGCGTGCGGAGGCCATGGTGCGCAAGCTTGCCCAGTACGTGCTGGTCATGAGGAGCGAGGGCCGGAGCCTGCTGGGGGTCGAGCAGGACTTCGAGGTGGCGCTCCCGGACGTGGTGGTGGATGAAGGTGCGCCGCGTGCCGCCGTCCTCCGTGGGCAGGTGGACCGCCTGGAAATTGACAGTGAGGGCAGGCTTGTCATCGTGGATCTCAAAACGGGAAAACGCCAGCCGGCTAAAACGGAACTCTCCACGCATCCGCAGCTTGGGTCCTACCAGGCCGCGGTCCTTGCCGGTGCCTTCAGCGGTAGCCCTGGAGGGAGCACCTCTGCGGTGCCCGGCGGAGCAGTACTCGCCCAGCTTGGTACGGGCGCAAAAAATCCAGGCATCCAGCAGCAGGAAGCCCTTGATCCGCAGGACAACTGGGCTATGGACATGGTGAAGGAGGCCGCTGTGGTGATGGGCGGCAGCGAATTTTTGGCACGGCACGATCCCTCCAAGGGAAGCCACGGCGGCCACGGCTGCCGGCTCCCCGAAGTGTGTCCGCTGTGTGTGCGGGGAAGGCAGGTCACGGAATGAACCTGAATTCAGCCGTTCCCGGGATTACTGTGCCCGAACCGCGGTTCACCCCGGAAGAGCTCTCCGTGCTGCTGGGGGAGAAGAACGTCCCCACGCCGGAACAGTCGGCCATCATCAGTTCGCCGTTGACGCCGCGGCTGGTCATCGCGGGCGCAGGATCGGGCAAAACCGCCACCATGGCCGACCGCGTCGTCTGGCTGGTGGCCAACGGCTGGGTCAGGCCTGAGGAGGTCCTCGGGGTGACGTTTACCCGCAAGGCTGCCGGTGAGCTCGCGTCCCGGATCCGGGCCAAGCTGGCTGCCCTGCAACGGCTGGCCGGCCAGGACACCGGGCACCGGCTGTTCCCGGAACAGGCGGTCAGCAGCGATTCCCTCGAGCCCAAGGTGTCCACCTACCACTCCTTTGCCAGCGGCATCGTCTCCGACTACGGGCTCCGGCTGGGCGTGGAGCGGGACGTGGTCCTCCTCGGCGGCGCACAGGCCTGGCAGCTGGCCAGCGAAGTAGTGGAGGCCTACGACGGCGAGTACGCCCACTTCCGTTCTGCCAAGTCGACCCTGGTGAAAGCGGTCATCCAACTGGCCGGCGAATGTGCGGAGCACCTTCAGGAGCCCGAGGACGTTGAGGCCTGGCTGATGGCCAGGCTGTCCGAATTTGAGTCCCTGCCGTACCAGGAGGGCAAAAAGAAGAACCCGCCCCAGGCGGCGGCCGAGCTCGCCGGCATGCTCCGCACCCGGGCGAGCGTGGCCGACATGGTTGGCCGGTACGCGGCAGCGAAGCGGTCACGGGGCGCCCTTGACTTCGGAGACCTGGTGGCCCTCGCCGCCAAGGTGGCGCAGGATGTCCCCTTGGCTGCACACATGGAACGGCAGCGGTACAAGGTGGTGCTGCTCGACGAATTCCAGGACACTTCATATGCCCAATTGGTGTTGTTCTCCCGGCTCTTCGGTGGCGGCCACGCGGTAACCGCAGTGGGCGACCCCAATCAGTCGATCTACGGTTTTCGTGGGGCCTCGGCCGGGCAGCTTTTCCACTTTGTCCGCGAATTCCCGGTACACAGCGTTTCAGCGGAGGCCGGTCAGTGGGCTCCTGCCCCCACGTCCTACCTGACGACGGCCTGGCGGAACGGGCGGTCCATTCTCTCGGCAGCCAACGTTATGTCTGAGTCGTTGGGCAAGGCGGCTGCGCAACGGGGACCGGCGGGCGGGGGAGGGTCTGCAGCAGCGGACGTGCCCCCGTTGCAGCCCAGCCCGCATGCAGTCGAGGGAACAGTGGTGCTGGGGCGCTTTGGCACCGATGTTGATGAGGCGTGTGCGCTGGCTGAAGACGTTCTTAGGTACCGGGTGACGGACTTCGAGCTGAGATCAGACGGAACCCCCGTACCGCCCGCCCTTGCTGTCCTCTGCCGACGCCGCGCGCAAATGGAAACGATCCGGCGCCAGTTTGATGCCCGGGGAATCCCGTATGAAATTGTCGGTCTCGGCGGGCTACTGGACACCCCGGAGATTGTGGACCTCGTGGCCACGCTGCGCGTGCTGGCCGACCCCGGACGCTCGGATTCGCTGATGCGCCTGCTGTCGGGCGCCCGCTGGCGTATCGGCCCCGCTGACCTGATGGCGCTGCGGGACTGGTCCAGCCAGCTGGCGCGTCGGCGGGGGCAAGCCGCTGAGCGGTCCCTTGAAGAGCAGCCGGACGAAGCCGGTGAAACCGTCCTCGAAAGCGACCTGACCGACGCCGCCAGCCTGGTGGAAGCCTTGGATTGGCTGCCCAGGGAGGGGTGGACGTCCGCCAATGGCCGGTCGCTCAGCGACGGCGCCCGCACGAGGCTTGCCCGGCTGTCATCTGAGCTGCGGCAACTCCGGACCTACCTCGGCGACGACCTCACCACACTGCTGGGTGAAGTCGAGCGGGCCATGCTGCTCGACATCGAAGTGGCCGCGCGGCCCGGCATCAGCATCCACCAGGCCCGCCGTAATCTCGACGCATTCCAGGACGCCGCTGCGGGGTTCCTGCGGACATCCCAGCGCGTGGACATCCTCGCGTTCCTGTCCTGGCTGGAGGCTGCAGCCGTGGAGGAAAACGGGTTGGAAGCGCCGGCCAGTGACGTCAACCGGGAAGCCGTACAACTCCTGACGGTCCATGCATCGAAGGGCCTCGAATGGGACGCGGTCTTTGTCCCCGGGCTTAATGCCGGGGCCTTCCCCAGTGACAGGGACTCCCGCTGGAGCAGCGGTTCGGCGGCGTTGCCCTGGCCGCTCCGCGGCGACCGTGCCGATCTTCCCCAGTGGGACCTTGACCAGCCGGACCAGAAAGGCTGGCTGGACGCGGAAAAGGACTTTAAGTCAGCCGTCCAGGCCCACGGGGAGTCAGAGGAACGCCGCCTGGCGTACGTGGCCTACACCAGGGCCAAGCACGTCCTGTGGGTGTCCAGCCCTGCGTGGGTCGGCTCCCGGGCGGGGCGTGCGGAGATGTCCCCGTTCCTTACCGAGCTCGAGGAACTCACCAAGGTGACGGGGCCCGCGCCGCGGGCTGCTGCTACTGTTCATCCGGGGTCGCTGGAGGAAGCCGCCCTCCCGGAGAAGAGCCCGCTCACCCTGGAAGCCGAAGTCGCCAGCTGGCCGTACGACCCCCTTGAGGGGCCTGTGGATCCACGTTCCGGTAACCGCCTGCGCCTGTCAGGCGGTCGGCGGCAGGCCATGGAGACAGCCGCCGCCAAGGTTCTTGGCGCCCTGGGGGCCCGGAACGGGGAAGCACTTCCGGTACTGCACCAGGAATTGCCCGCAGGGCAGCCTGATCCCGGCAGGGAGCTGGCCGGTGTGGCACGTGGATGGGCGCGGGAAGCGGCTCTGCTGCTGGAACGGCGCGCCAAAAGGACTGCCGGCCGGGAAGTGCACCTCCCCGGGCATATCTCCGCATCCACCTTGGTGGAACTGCGGGAGGATCCCGCCGCGGTGCTTGGCAGGCTTCGCAGGCCCGTGCCGCGCGAACCCGGGATGTCGGCCCGGAAGGGAACTGCCTTCCATGCCTGGGTGGAGGAGTACTTCGGTACCGCCGGAATGCTCGACCTCGGCGAAGCTCCGGGCTCAGACGACCACATCGATGCTGCCTACGACCTCGACGCCATGGTGGCAACCTTCAAGGCGTCGCCTTGGGCAGACCGGTCGCCGGCTTTTGTGGAGGCGCCGGTCGAGACCCGTGTGGGCGACGTCGTGGTGCGTGGGCGCATCGACGCCGTCTTCCGGGACGCCGACGGGCGGTGGGACCTGGTGGACTGGAAGACAGGACGGCGGCCGTCCGCTGCGCAGCTGAGGACTAAGTCCGTGCAGCTTGCGGTGTACCGCTTGGCTTGGGCGCGGCTGAACGGGGTACCCCTCAACGAAGTGCGGGCGGCCTTTTTCTACCTGGCGGACAACGAGGTGGTGCGTCCCCACGACCTCGGAACAGCCGCAGAGCTGGAGGAAATCGTGGCGGCTGCGCTTAGTTCTTAGTGACGTCCACGATGGAGATGGCCGCCGTGGAGGTGTCGTCCAGGTCTTTCCTGTCGTCCGCCTTCGGCTGCCCGCTGTCTTTCGTCCCGATGCTGCCGGCGGGGTTGTCTGTGGCGGCGTCAGCCGCGGAATCCGCGGGGACGGGAGTGACGTGGACCGCCGGTTGAACCGGGGCCGGGACCGGCAGCGGCACTACCGTAACGGAGGGCACCAAACCTGAAGGCTCGGCGTCGGCCGCCCTTATGGCCGGCACATTGCCCACGGCCGGGGCACTTCCCACGGCGGGCACACTGCTTGTAGCCGGAGCGCCCGGCGCCGGCTGGGGCTCCACGCTGATGGGCTGCCCGCCGTGCTCTTCAATATCCCGGGCAAGGGTGCCCAGCATTTCCTCCGCCTCAGAAATCATGCCGGGGTCTTCCGCGGCGATCCCCTTCACCAGGTACTGGGCCAGGGCGAACTCTGCGGACAGTGCTGCCCGGCGCAGGAGATGGTTATCGGGGGTGTCCCGGCGACTGGCCGTGTAGGCGCCCAGGACCGCATCCACGAAGTCCTGCTCGTTGGAGGCAACAAGCCAGGCGAAATCGTCGGCTGGATCGCCGATCCTCAGGTCAGTCCAGCCGGTCACAGCAGTGACCCGCTGGCCTTCCACCAGGAGGTTGTCCTCATGAAGGTCGCCGTGCACCACGCTGGGGTTGAAACGCCACAGGGAGACGTCTTCCATGGCGTGCTCCCAGCGGAGCAGCAGGGCCGGGGGAATTTTCCCGGTGGTGGCCGCCTGGTCGAGTTCATTCAGCCGGCGCTGCCGGAACTCATTGGGGGTGTAGCTTGGCAGGTCGGCATTGCTGACCAGCGAACGGGGCAGGTCATGGATGGCGGCAAGGGCCACGCCAATTTCACGGGCAAGGGCATCGGGCCCGGCCGTCAGTTCCTCGACACTGCGCGTGCTGCCGGCCAGATGCGAGTAGACAAACGTACTCAAGGTCCCCAGCCGCACGCTGCCGGCAACTGTGGGCATAAGGAAGGGTAGTTCGGCGCGGATGGCAGGAGCGAAAGCCCGCAGCACGAGAAATTCCGTTTCGAGCCGGGCGCTTGCCTCGGCATGCCGCGGTGAGCGGACCCGCCACCGCTTGCCCTCGGAGTCGAGCAGCAGGGCCGAGTCGAAGTCCGCGGGGTCGTCCGGGGCAGAGCTAACGGCCGTCGGGGTCAGTCCGGGGACTGCCGCGGTTGCAACGGCTGCCAGTTCAATCGGTTTTCTTCTCACCGTTCCACGGTAGATTGCGTCCCGTCGAAGACACCGGTCCAAGGACGGCGAGTCTTCAGATATAGTCCAAAACCGGGTGGGCGGGCGGGCCTAACGAATGGGACATGCCGCCAAATATCAATTGTCGGTCCCAGTCAGTACGGTGGACACATGAGCCATGCGGAGTCTGTTACACCGGTCCACCTGGGCAAGGCGGCCCGGCTGCCGGCAAACCACCTGATGGATACGGTTCTCCCGGTGCCTCCTGCGCTGGTTGACCGCGGCTCCGTCGCCCGGGCACAACCGGGCATGGTGGAGGAACTCCTTGCCAGTGCGAACACCTTGGCGGTTGTCCTCTCGGGCCGGCAGGGCCTGGTCCAGGGCGGCGGGCTGTTGATGTCCGGCGCCCGGGCACTCCGTGATGAGCTTGCCGCCGCGGGTTCCGCGCCGGAACTGACGGTTTACCTTGGTTCGGCCCTGCCCGATTCTGACCTAGTCCCGGGCACCCAACTGCTGCTTTTCGTCCTGCCGGCAGCGCTGGAGCCGGGAACTGCCGGAATCCCCTCGGATGCAACGTGGGCCGGATTCCGGGATGTTGCGGCCGGGCTGACCCCAACGCATACCGCACTTTTTGTTGAAGCCAGCGCCATCGCCAACTGGCATGCCACCCACACGCACTGTCCGCGCTGCGGTTCGCTTACGGACGTGGAAGCCGGTGGATGGGTCCGGCGCTGCCCGGTTGATGACTCTGAACACTATCCGCGAACCGATCCGGCCATCATCGTCACCGTTGTAGGTCCGGACGGCCGCCTGCTCCTCGGCGGCGGTGGTGCCCGTGACGCCAGGAACTATTCAACCCTGGCGGGGTTCGTGGAACCGGGGGAGTCCCTGGAACAGGCAGTGGTCCGGGAGATTCATGAGGAAGTTGGAGTGCGGGTCACCGCGTGCCAGTACCTTGGCTCGCAGTCCTGGCCGTTCCCCGCCTCCCTTATGCTTGGATTTACCGCCGTCACTGAAGACGCCGAGGCAACGCCCGACGGCGTGGAGGTCACCAGGGCGCGCTGGTTCAGCCGTGAGGAACTCCAGGACGCCGTGCTCGCCGGTGAGATCACCATCTCCAGCCGGCTGTCGATTGCCCGCTCCCTGATAGAGCACTGGTTCGGCGGACGTATTCAGGACCTGGCAGGCGCCTGAAGCTCTACTTATCCATCAGACTCCAGCACGCGGTTGTCGAGACGAAAAAGCAGCAAAAGTGACTACAGAAAATTTTGACGGTGCAGCTTCGCTGGAGGACCGCATCCTGGGCGGGCTGGACGCGGAGCAGCGTGAGGTGGCGAGCACGCTCAATGGCCCGCTCTGTGTGCTGGCCGGCGCCGGCACCGGCAAGACCCGGGCCATCACCCACCGCATCGCTTATGGCGTGCACTCGGGCGTATACACACCCCAGCGGCTGCTGGCCGTGACCTTCACTGCGCGGGCGGCGGCGGAGATGCGCAGCCGGCTGCGGGACCTTGGCGCAGGCAATGTTCAGGCCCGCACCTTCCACGCCGCGGCACTGCGCCAGTTGCAGTTCTTCTGGCCGCAGGCCGTGGGCGGGACGCTGCCCAACCTGCTGGACCACAAGGCCCAAATGCTCGCGGAGGCAGCCCGGCGGCTTCGGCTGAGCACGGACAGGGCCTCTATCCGCGACCTTGCCTCGGAAATCGAGTGGGCAAAAGTATCCATGCTGACCCCCGCCAATTACCTCGAAAACGCGCAGGGCCGGGGCGCTCCGGGCGGCTTCGACCTCACCGCCGTGGCACGGGTTTTCCAGTCCTACGAAGACGTCAAGACAGACCGCAACGTCATCGACTTTGAGGACGTCCTGCTGATCACGGTGGGCATCCTGCAGGAGGACGAAAAGGTCGCCGCCACCGTCCGCGAGCAGTACCGGCACTTTGTAGTGGACGAGTACCAGGACGTTTCCCCGCTGCAGCAAAGGCTCCTTGAACTGTGGCTGGGAGGAAGGGACGAGCTGTGCGTCGTCGGCGATGCCAGCCAGACCATCTATTCGTTCACCGGGGCCTCCCCGAAGCACCTCCTGGAATTCAAGGCCCGTTATCCACAGGCCAACGTGGTCAAGCTCATCAGGGACTACCGCTCCACGCCACAGGTGGTCAAGCTCGCCAACGATTTGCTCGCCGGCAGGCGCAGCGGGGGAGCGATCGCTGATGCCGCCTGGGCTGTGCCGCTGCAGCTCGTGGCACAGCGGCCCGCCGGGCCCGCCCCCCAGTTCACCGAGTGCTCCGACGACGAAGCGGAAGCCGCCACGGTGGCGCAAAAGATCAAGGCATTGCTCGACGCCGGCACCCCGGCCAGCGAGGTGGCTGTGCTGTTCCGTACCAACGGCCAGTCCGAGGCCTACGAACAGGCGCTTGCTGCCGCCGGCATCGGGTACCAGCTGCGCGGCGGCGAGCGGTTCTTCGCCCGCAAGGAAGTTCGCGACGCCATCCTCCAGCTGCGGGCAGCCACCCGGGCAGTCTCCGCGGAGTCACCGGAACCGTTGGGCCAGCTGGTCCGGGATATCGTGGCTTCCCTCGGCTACACGGACGCGGCGCCTCACAACGGCGGCGCGCTGCGCGAACGCTGGGAATCCCTCGCGGCGCTGGTCGCGCTCGCCGACGAACTCGTCAAGACCCGGGGCCCGGAGTTTGGCCTTGCAGAATTTGTCAACGAACTCCAGGAGCGTTCGCTGGCCCAGCACGCACCCACCGTGCAGGGCGTAACCCTTGCCTCGCTGCACGCGGCAAAGGGTTTGGAATGGGACGCCGTGTTCCTGGTGGGGCTCAGCGAAGGGCTCATGCCCATCTCCTTCGCCGACTCGCCCGAATCCGTGGACGAGGAACGCCGGCTCCTCTACGTGGGAATCACCCGCGCACGGGAACACCTCTCACTGTCCTGGTCCAGCGCCAGGACGCCGGGTGGCCGCGCCAACCGCAAGCCCTCCAGGTTCCTGGACGGCCTGCGCCCGGATTCCGTCGCCGGCTCAAACATCAGGGGAAAGGGGCCGGCTCCCCGCCGAAAGGCTGCCGCCCCGGCCATGTGCAGGGTCTGCGGCAGCATGCTGGCCACCGGCGCGGAGCGCAAGGTGGGTCGGTGCAACGCCTGCCCGCCGAGCTACGAGGAACAGACCTTCGACGCCCTGAGGACCTGGCGGCGCGAAGTGGCGCTCGCTGCCGATGTCCCCGCCTTTGTGGTGTTCACCGACGCGACGCTCACAGCCATTGCCGAAGCAAGGCCAGGATCCTTGGAAGAACTTGCGGCGCTGGCCGGAGTTGGACCGTCCAAGCTGGAACGCTACGGGGAAGACGTCCTGCGGGTCCTGGTGGAAAGCACGTCCCTGTGATCACTACCGAGGGCGGCGCTCCCGTTGAGGTCCGACGCTCCGCCCGCCGGACCCGGACCGTTGCGGCCTTCTGGGAAAACGGCACCGCTGTGGTTGCCATCCCGGCGCGGTTCACCGCAGCACAGGAAAAAGAATGGGTCCAGCGGATGCTGGCCAAGCTGCACCGCCAGGGGGAGCGGCGCTCGGCTTCCGGCAGGAAGCGCCCAACCTCGGACGCCGCCCTCGCCGCCCACGCGAGCCAGCTCTCCGAAAGGTACCTCGGCGGAAAGGCCACACCGGCGTCGGTACGCTGGGTCAGCAACCAGAACTCAAGGTGGGGTTCGGCCACCCCGGCGGACGGCACCATCCGTCTCTCGGACAAACTGCGCCCAATGCCCCAGTGGGTCATCGACTATGTGCTGCTCCATGAGCTCGGACATCTCCTGGTGGCCGGGCACAACGCCGCCTTCTGGAAGCTGCTGGAGGCTTACCCGGAGACTGCGCGGGCGAAGGCTTTCCTGGAGGGTGTGTCCTTTGCCATGGCCCGCGGCCTGCCGGGTAGTGATCCGGGTGACGGAACCCGCGCCGTCCAGCCAGGGCAGGAGCGCTGGGCGGACGACGCCGACTAGGCTCGCCTAGCTCTTGGGCCCGCCATCCTGTCCGTCAGCGTCCGGGGCCTCAGCGTCAGGCCCACCCGCTTCGGGGCCGTCAGCTGCCTTGCCGTCCTGCCCGCCGTCGGTTTCTTCTCTTCCGTTGGACGGAGCGTCGTCAAACCCGCCGCTCAGCAACTTCTGCAAGGCGTCATCCACCTCAGTGTCGCTGGCTTCCGCCAGTTTCCGGCGTCCGCTGAATCCGCGGGGATCGTCAAGGTCCTCGGCTGTGGGCAGCAGGTCCGGGTGGTGCCAGATCGCGTCGCGGCCTTCAATACCGCGTTCTTCCTTCAGCGTTGCCCATAGGGTGGCTGCATCCCGCAGCCGGCGGGGCCGCAATTCCAACCCGACCAGCGAAGCGAACGCGTGCTCGGCCGGGCCGCCGGTGGCACGGCGGCGGCGGACAGTTTCCCGAAGGGCGCCGGCAGACGGCAGCAGCTTCTCGGTGGCGGCTGCAGTGAGTTCGTCCACCCAGCCCTCCACCAGTGCGAGTGCTGTTTCCAGTTTCTCCAGGGCCTGATCCTGGGCCGGGGTCCGCTGGGGCATAAACACGCCCTGCGAAAGGGCTTCCTGGATGCCCTCGGGATTGCTGGGATCGAGATCCCTAGCCAGTTCCTCAATACGGGAAGTGTCGATATGGATGCCCCGCGCGTAAGCCTCGATGGCGCCCAGCAGGTGGCCCCGCAGCCAGGGAACCTGGACAAAGAGCCGGGCGTGGGCAGCTTCCCGGACAGCGAGGAAGAGCCGGATGTCGTTCTCAGGCAGGGAAAGCCCTTCGCCAAAGGCGGCTACGTTGATGGGGAGCAGGGCCATCTCAAGGTCAGCGAGGGGCACGCCGATGTCGGTGGAGCTCACCACGTCCGTGGAAAGGGCGCCGATGGCCTGCCCGAGCTGCATGCCGAAGATGGCGCCGCCCATGTTCTGCAGCATTGACGAGGCTCCGCCCATCATGGACTTCATCTCTTCAGGCATCTGCTCCGTCATGGCGGATGAGAGCGCATTGGCGATGCTGTTGGCCACCGGCTCGGTCAGCCTCTTCCAGGTGCCAAGGGTGGCTTCCACCCACTCCGCACGGGACCACGCCCGGCCGATCAGGCCGGTTGCGGGAAGATCGGTGACGGGGTCCAGCCACATTTCGGCGAGCCGCAGGGCTTCGTCCACTTCGCGGGACTGCTGCGGGGTGACGGAGGGGTCCGCGCTGCCGGCTGCGACCCGCCGGGCGTTCTCGTGGGCCAGCTGCCAGTTCACGGGTCCCTCGGACGGTGCGCTCATCATGGCCTGGACCTGGGAGAACATCTGGGCCAGCAGGTTGGGGTCGTTGGGAAGGCCGGCAGCCTTGGCCAGTTCGGCGGGGTCGAAGTTTTCCATCCCCTTGCCGCCCATCAGGTTTTGCAGCATTTCTGTCAACGGGTCCTTGGGGGTGTCGTCGCCGTTGGACGGATTAAGTGGATTGGAGGTCATGATCCCGCCGATCGTCGGTGTGACTGTTGATCAACCTTCACGGTACCCCGGTGGTGGTCGGCTGTCTGCCGCACCGCGTCACCGTTCGCTGTAGGCAAAGAACTCCGCGTGCGGGGCACCGGTAGTGTTGGTTCAGTGACTACAACCCGTGGCGGCCACCCCTCCGAGGACCACGCTGCCGAGCTCCCTTCCGGTACCCCGCGCGGGGTATCAGGCAACCCTGAAGCCGGCGCGCCGGCAGGTGCACCGGAAACCTGGCCGGCGGCTGAACCTGCGCAGTTCCCCGGCGGTCCGGCCCGCCGGGACAGGAAAGTTTCGGCCATGATGGTGGCCGGAGTAACTGCATTGGGGCTCGGAATCGCTGTGGGCACTTTGCCGGTCCCGTACGTCGTCGAAACACCCGGCCCTACATACAACACGCTGGGCCAGAGCCAAGGAAGCCCGGTCATCAGTGTCAGCGGCCGGGAAACCTATCCGGCAGCGGGAAACCTTGACCTGACCACGGTGTACGTGAGCGGCGGCCCCAGCAGCCCGGTGAGCATCATGGGCGTTTTCTCGGCCTGGCTGGACCCCTCAAAAGCTGTATACCCGCAGGAGCTGATCTACCCCACCGGCACCACCAAGGAAGAGGCCGAGGAACAGAGCTCGGTGGCCATGACCACCTCGCAGGAGAACGCTGTGGCCTCAGCCCTGAACGAGCTGGACATTCCCTTCGGGCAGCAGCTTCAGGCTGCAAACCTTTCCGAGGGTTCTGCCGCCGCCGGAAAAATCGAGCCGGGAGACATCCTCAAGACCATCAACGGCAAGGAGATCACTTCCCTCGCTGTTATCCAGGAGGAGCTGGCGGCAGGCAAAGGTGCGCCCGCCAACGTGGTGCTGGAACGCGATGGCCGGCAGGTCACGCGCGAGATCAGTCCGAAGGACAACGGTGCGGGGCGTTTCATCCTGGGTGTGATGCTCAAGTACCTGTTTACTTTCCCCTTCGACGTGGAGATCTCGCTCGAAAAAGTAGGCGGGCCCAGCGCGGGACTGATGTTCTCCCTCGGCATCATCGACACCGTCACTCCCGGTGACCTCACAGGAGGAAAACACGTCGCCGGTACCGGGACCATTACCCCTGACGGTGTGGTTGGGCCCATTGGCGGCATCGGGCAGAAAATGCAGGGCGCAAGGTCCGGGGGAGCCACCCTGTTCCTCGCTCCTGCAGCCAACTGCGGGGAAGTAGTGGGCCATATTCCGGACGGCCTGCAAGTGGTCAAGGTGGAGAACCTCGCTGAGGCCCGGCGCGCCGTCGAGCTTGCCGGTTCCGGCGGGGACACATCCGGCCTTCCGGCATGCACAACCAACTAGACTGGGCAGGAACTAAGCTTTACCGCCACTCGTGGCAATTAAGACGGACGAAACCAGGGTTTGACGGTTAGTACGTCGCTTGCACGCACGCTTCGAATAATCTGACGACCAGCTATGAGGTACCGAGTTTGTCCCGTCCCGCCAGCACCATGTCCACAGGTAAACCCCCCTCAAGACGGGGGCCGCTGACGCCCACCCTGATCGTTGTTGCCCTGGTGGTTGTGGGCTTCATCTTCTTTGCCAACGTCTGGACCGATGTCCTCTGGTACCGGCAGCTTGGCTTCATCGAAGTGTTTATTACTGAGAACCTGGCCCGGATCGCGATCTTCGCTGCCGGATTCGCCATCATGTTCCTGGCCGTCTTCTTCGCCATCCGCATCGCCTACCAGTCCCGGCCGGTCTACGCCCCTGACTCGGAAATCCGCGACAACCTGAACCGCTACCAGGCGCAACTCGAACCTGTTCGTCGGGTTGTTATGGTGGGCCTGCCCGTCCTGTTCGGCCTCTTCGCCGGAAGTGCAGCGGCCAGCCAGTGGCAGAAGGTCCTCCTGTTCTTCAACCAGGAACAGTTCGGCAAGCAGGACCCGCAATTCGGCATGGACATCAGCTTCTACCTCATGACGCTGCCGTTCCTGGGCTTCGTCACCGGCTTCCTGATCAGCGTGGTGGTCATCGCCGGCATCGCAGGCATCCTCACGCACTACCTCTACGGCAGTATCCGGCTGATGGAGCGCGGTGTCTTCACCAGCCGCGCCGCGCAAATCCACATCGCCGTCGCCGGTGCGGCCTTCCTCGTGCTCCTGGGCATCAATTTCTGGCTGGACCGTTTTTCGGCAGTGCAGAGCAACAACGGACGCTGGGCCGGGGCCCTCTACACGGACGTCAACGCCGTCATCCCGACAAAGTCCATCCTGGCCGTGGCTGCAGCGCTGGTTGCCATCCTGTTCATCGTGGCCGCGGTTATTGGCCGCTGGCGGCTGCCCCTGATCGGCACTGCGATGCTGGTCATCACGTCTATCCTGGCGGGCGGCGTCTACCCCTGGGTTATCCAGCAGTTCCAGGTAAGGCCCTCGGAGGAAACGCTGGAAAGGGAATTCATCCAGCGCAACATCGACAACACGCGTGCGGCTTACGGTTTGGACAAAATCCAGGTTGACCGGTACGACGCCACCAACACGGCCACGACGGGCGCGCTGGCACCGGACGCTCAGACGACGGCGAACATCCGGCTGCTGGACCCGAACCTGATCTCTGACGCGTTCTCGCAGCTGGAGCAGTACCGTCCCTACTACCAGTTCCCCGAAGCCCTCAACGTGGACCGCTACGAGGTGGACGGCAAGATTCAAGACACGGTTATCGCCGTCCGCGAGCTGAACCCCGCCAACGTGGCAACAAACCAGCAGGGCTGGCTCAACCAGCACGTTGTGTACACACACGGTTACGGTGTGGTGGCAGCAAAGGGAAACAAGTTCACTGTGGACGGCAAGCCCGAGTTCCTGCAGTCGGGCATTCCCTCGACGGGCGTGCTGGGCGATGACTCAAGCTACGAGCCCCGGATCTACTTCGGCGAATCCTCGCCGGACTACTCGATTGTGGGCGCGCCGGACGGTGCCCCTGCACGCGAGCAGGACAGGCCTTCCGGACGCGAAGGGGAGGGTGAGACCCAGTACACCTTTGAAGGCAACGGCGGGCCCAACGTCGGTTCTTTCTTCAACAGGGTGCTCTATTCCATCAAGTTCCAGTCCTCGGATTTGCTGCTCTCGGATGGTGTCAACCCGGAGTCGCAGATTCTGTACGAACGCAATCCCCGTGACCGCGTGGAGAAGGTTGCCCCGTACCTGACGGTTGACGGCAATGCCTACCCGGCAGTGGTGGACGGCCGCGTCAAGTGGATCGTGGACGGCTACACCACCAGCCAGTACTACCCCTACTCGCAGCAGGAGCAGCTTTCGGACGCGACTGCGGACTCGCAGACTACGTCCGGCCGTGCGGTCGCGCTGCCCAACAGCACGGTCAACTACATCCGCAACTCGGTGAAGGCTACGGTTGACGCCTACGACGGTTCGGTCACCCTGTACGCCTGGGATGACCAGGATCCGCTGCTGAAGTCCTGGCAGAAGGTGTTCCCCACGTCGCTGAAGCCGTTCTCGGAGATGTCCGGCGATGTTATGAGCCACGTCCGGTACCCGGAGGACCTGTTCAAGGTCCAGCGCCAGCTGCTGGGCGAGTACCACGTGACGGATCCGTCCAGCTTCTACAAGACCAACGACGCGTGGAGCGTTCCGGCGGATCCCACAGTGGATTCGAACACCGACGTCAAGCAGCCGCCGTTCTACATGTCGCTGCAGATGCCGGACCAGGACAAGCCGGCTTTCCAGCTGACGTCCTCGTTCATTCCCCAAATTGTCAATGGGAACGCACGCAACGTCCTCTACGGCTTCCTCGCAGCGGACTCCGACGCAGGCAACCAGGCGGGTGTGAAGGCCGAGAGCTACGGCAAGCTGCGGCTGCTGCAGATCCCGCCGGAGATCCAGGTCCCCGGTCCCGGCCAGGCGCAAAACAAGTTCAACTCCGATCCCACTGTTTCGCAGGCCCTTAACCTGCTCCGCCAGGGCGCATCTGACGTGCTGAACGGCAACCTGCTCACGCTTCCCGTGGGCGGCGGCATCCTTTACGTCCAGCCGGTCTACCTCAAGTCCACCGGTGAGACGTCCTACCCCACGCTGCAGCGGGTCCTGGTGGCCTTCGGCGACAAGGTGGGCTTCGCCCCGACCCTCGACGAAGCGCTGAAGCAGCTCTTCGGCGGCGACTCCGGGGCGGCCGCAGGCGACTCGGACAACAACGGCCAAACTCCGGCGGATCCTGCGACCCCTGCCAGCCCAGGGGGAGCGGATGCCAAGGCAGATCTGAAAACGGCACTGGACGAGGCCAACGCCGCTATCCGGGCCGGCCAGGCTGCGTTGGCCGCCGGTGACTTCGCTGCCTACGGCGAGGCGCAGAAGCGCCTTGCGGCTGCCCTGCAGAAGGCAGTGGAAGCGGAGGGCAAGATCCCGGCTGCCGCTCCCGAGGCATCGCCGGCGCCGGCGTCCACAGCGACACCCCAGGCCACGCCATCGCCCTCGCCCGGCAGCTGACCACCGGCATCAGATCACGACGGCGGCCCCGGCGTCCGCTCCATCCGGAGCGGGTGCCGGGCCGGCGAGACGGAGATCACGCCCTCGCGATTTGGCCTGCTGTTCACCGGCCGGTAAAGTAGTTCTTGCGACGCGGGGTGGAGCAGTTCGGTAGCTCGCTGGGCTCATAACCCAGAGGTCACAGGTTCAAATCCTGTCCCCGCAACTGGTAAAAGTCCCGGACACTGGAAACAGTTTCCGGGACTTTTTGGTTTAAGCATCCCCCTGAGGCGTTGTAATTTGGGGATTAGTGGTTAGCGGCCCTCCGCCTACGGGCTGGGCGGCAGGAAAGGGCCCGTGGCGATGGCCTTGAAATGGGGCCTGAAGTGGGCCGTGTAAAAACCTTGCGCCGAAGTAGGGTAATGTTGTTCCAGCGACGCGGGGTGGAGCAGTTCGGTAGCTCGCTGGGCTCATAACCCAGAGGTCACAGGTTCAAATCCTGTCCCCGCAACTATGAGAAGGCCCCGACCGGCAGACAAGCCGGGCGGGGTCTTCTTTTTTCCTTGAATGCCGGTAGTTCCTAGTATTCTCTTTCGCAGAGCCTCACAGATTGTGAGCACTTCGCCAGTCATTCTCGAGAGGAATGTTGCTCGATGTCCACACCCACGAAAAAGTCCGGCACTGCCGCGGGCAAGCGGTCCCGGCTCTACTGGGGTGTCCCCGCGGTCCTCGCGGTGCTGGTCCTCGTGGTGTTGATCGCCAAGTGGCTGATGGGCCTGCCCGCCGTCGCTTCCTTCGTAGCCGACTACCCTGGCCATTCCGAACTGCCGGCGGCAGCCCCGTTGGGTTTCCCCGCCTGGCTTGCGTGGCAGCACTTCCTGAACGCTTTCTTCCTGCTGTTGATCATCCGCACCGGGTGGCAGGTCCGGACCACCACGCGCCCCAGCGGCCACTGGACCCGCAACAACAAGGGATTCATCAAAACGAAGAACCCGCCCACCAAGATCACTCTTGAGCTGTGGTTCCACCTCACGCTGGACGCCCTGTGGATCCTCAACGGCCTGGTGTTCGCGGTGCTGCTGTTCGCCACGGGACAATGGATGCGGATCGTTCCCACCAGCTGGGATGTGTTCCCCAATGCGCTCTCGGCCGCCCTTCAGTACGCCTCCCTGAACTGGCCCACCGAGAACGGCTGGGTGAACTACAACGCCCTTCAGCTGCTCTCCTACTTCGTCACGGTCTTCGTCGCGGCGCCCCTGGCCTTCATCACGGGCCTGCGCATGTCTTCGGCGTGGCCGAAGAAGGCAGCCGGCCTCAACAAGGCCTACCCCATCGAATGGGCCAGGGCCGTCCACTTCCCGGTGATGATCTACTTTGTTGCCTTCATTGTGGTGCACGTCTTCCTGGTCCTCGCCACCGGAGCCCTGCGCAACCTCAACCACATGTACGGCGTACGGGACGACGACGGCTGGTTCGGGTTCTGGGTTTTCCTCGCCTCGGTAGCGGTGATGGCTGCGGCCTGGTTCCTTGCCCGTCCCATCTTCCTGCGTCCCGTTGCGTCCCTGATGGGCAAGGTCAGCCGGTAGCCCCGGCTGCCGGCGACGGCACCACCCGTGTCTGTTAGTCCTTGAGTTTGCTGTAGGTCTCCAGGGCCCTCTCGCGGGACTCAGGCAGCCCAACCAGCGGCTCCGGGTATCCGGGCACCTCGCCGGCTTTCCAGGGCTCGTGGATGGCTTTCCCGTCGAGGCCGGCAAGTTCCGGGATGAACTGGCGCAGGTAGCGGCCGGCCGAGTCGAATTTCTTGCTTTGCGTCACCGGGTTGAAGATGCGGAAGTAGGGGGAAGCATCAGCTCCGGAGCCGGCTACCCACTGCCAGTTGGCGGGGTTGCTGGCCGCGTCCGCGTCAACGAGGGTGTCCCAGAACCACTGCTCGCCCACACGCCAGTCTGCCAGGAGATTCTTCACCAGGAAGGAAGCCGCCGCCATCCGCACGCGGTTGTGCATCCAGCCTGTCTGCCACAACTGCCGCATTCCGGCGTCAACAAGGGGGTAGCCGGTGCGGCCCTGTTGCCACGCTCTAAGCTCGCCGGTGCTGAGCGACTGCCACTCAAAGCGGTCAAACTCCGGGCGGTAGTTGCGGGTGGCCAGTTCCGGGTTGGTGAACAGGAGGTGCCAGCAGAACTCCCGCCAACCGAGCTCGGAACGGAAGATCCCGACGTCGGCCGGTACCTGGCGCGGGAACCGCCGGCGGATTTCCCGCCACACCCTGAACGGACTGATCTCGCCGAAACGCAGGTGCGGGGACAGACGGCTGGTTCCTTCGACCGCGGGCACGTTGCGGCCCGTCCCGTAGTCTTCCGCCGGTCCGGCCAGGAAGTCTTCCAGGCGACGCCGGGCTCCGTCCTCTCCTGGTTCCCAGGTCTTGGCAAGGCCGCCGCTCCAGTCGGGGGAGTGCGGCAGGAGGTTCCAACTGTCGAGGTCCTCGCCCCCAGGAAGTGACCCTCCTTTGCTTGTGGCAGGGGAAGGAAGCTGATCCGGTGCTTCATGCGGCTCGCGGATGTCGTCCTTGGCGAGGCAGGCCCGCCAGAAGGGCGTGAACACTTTGTAGGGTCCGCCGGCGCCGGTGCGAATGGTCCAGGGCTCGAACAGGAGGTTTGCCTGGTAGCTGGAAGCGTTGACGCCGTTGCCGTCCGCCCACGTCTTCACGGCGGCATCCACGGTGCGCTCCGGCAGTCCGTACCGCCGGTTCCAGAAGAGGTGGGCAGCAGCTGTCTCGGTGGCCAGCTCCGCGAGAACAGCTGCCGCAGGCCCGCGGCGAAGGAGGAGGCGCGAGCCTTTGTCCTCCAGAGCGTTGGCCAGCGCGGCCAGGGAATGGTGCAGCCACCAGCGGCTGGCTCCACCCAGCGGCCGGATCCCAACTGACTCCTCGTCCAGTATGAACACGACCGTTACGGGCAGGCCCAGCGCTGCCGCGTCGGTCAGTGCAGGGTTGTCATCCATGCGGAGATCGTCACGCAACCAGACGACGGAAGTTTCATCGGAGAAAGCCATGCCCCCACGCTACACACCAGGGCACAAGTAAGGCCGGGGTGGCCCCGGCCTTACTTGCTGTTAGGGGATGCCCCCGTCAACCGTCAGAGCTTGTCGAAATCAGCTTCATTCACCGTGGACTCGGAGGCTGCTGAGCCGCCGGCACCCGCGCCGATAGCCGGCTTTGCCGTGCCGCCGGACTTCAACGCGGCAAGACGTGCCTCGATCTCCACCTGTTCTCCGAGGTCTTCAAGCTGGTTGAACTGCGCATCCAGGCTGGACTCGGTGAGTTCCTGCTGCCCGCGGACCTTGGCCTCCTCGCGGCGGATCTTCTCTTCGAACCGGCCTACTTCGCTGGTGGGGTCCATAAAGTCAATGCTCTTGATGGCATCATGCACCTGCGACTGCGCCGCTGCAGTCTTCGAACGGGCAACCAGTTCGTTGCGCTTGCTGGTCAGCTGGTTAAGCTTGCCCTTCATCTGGTCAAGGCCGGTCTTCAGCTTGTCCACCACTTCGCGCTGGGAAGCGATGCTCGGCTCTGCGCCCTTGGCCTCATTTTCAGCCGATATCTGCCGCTGGAGGGCCACCTTGGCCAGGTTGTCGAACTTCTGGGCATCAGCCGCATTGCCGCTGGCGCGGTATTCATCAGCCTTGCGTGACGCGGCAAGGGCCTTGTTGCCCCAGTCGCGGGAATTCTTGACGTCCTCGTTGTAGTCGTCCTCAAGCATGCGGAGGTTGCCGATGGTCTGCGCCACGGCGGACTCCGCCTCAGCAATGTTGTTGGTGTAGTCCCGGACCATCTGGTCCAGCATCTTCTGTGGATCCTCAGCATTATCCAGCAGAGTGTTGATGTTCGCCTTTGCCAGCTGTGCGATACGGCCGAATATGGACTGTTTAACCATGGTGTTACCTTTCGTCCTGCTCTTTGTTGAGCACTGAAATCCGTGAACAGTTGGGTGCTTCTATCCGTCAGACAGTGAAACCTTTTCGGGTGATGACGGGCGCAAAGCTGTTAGAAGCTTCCGGAGTCGCCTCCGCCGAAGTCCCCTCCGCCAAAGTCGCCGCCGCCGAAATCGCCGCCGCCCCCATCGCCGTGGCCGCCGCCCCAGCCGCCGCCACCGCCTCCGTTGAGAATGGAGTTGATGAGGATGCCGCCGAGAATAGCGCCGCCGAGTCCGCCGCCACCGCCTCCGCCGAACATACCGCCGCGGCCGTAACCCTGATTGGCGTAGCCATCAAAGTGGTCGACGTCCGCCTGGGCCAGCTGGGCTGCCTGGGCAGCCAGGGCGTGGGCCTGCTGGGCGTATGTCAGGGCGGTTACGGGATCGGTGCGGGCGATGGACAGCGCGTAGTCCAGGTTCCGCTGCGACTCCGCCAGACGTGTGCGGGCCTCTGTTCCCACGCCGCCGCGCCGGGCGGTGATGTAGTCGGAAGTGGCGCTAATCTGGGCCTGGGCAGACATGATGGTCTGCTGAAGTGATGCCTGGGCCCGCCGGGCCTGTTCCTGCTGGTCCCTCACACCACTGAGCGCCTGATCGAGCGACTGGTGGGCGGTCTCTACGCGTTGTAGGGTGGCGATCGGGTCGATTTTTCCGCCCTTGATTTCCGCCTTGACCTGGGCCAGTGCAGCTTCGACGGCGGCAACAGGGCCTGCAAGCTCCGAGTGCGCGCCGGACTGGATCATCGCCCTTGCCTGGGCAAGGTCCTGCGACGTGTCCACCACTGCCGCTTGGAGGCCGTTGCGGGCCTCGTCCAGGCTTGATGAGCGCTTTGAGATCGCATCCAGGAGTACGTTCGTCTGGTGCAGGCTCTCTTCCGCCGCGCGGACAGCTACGGCTGCGAGGCTTCCTTCATTTTCACCCAGTTTCTGTTCCGCCGTGGCGGAAGCGTTCTGAACGAAAGCCAGCCGCTCCTTCGCCTGCAGAATGTTGTCCGAGACCTGTGCCAGCGCGCTCTCGGCATACTTGCCCCGAAGCGCGGTGAGGGACTGCTCGGCGCTGGCGATTTTCGCATCGGCTTCCCGTGCTCCGGTGTTGACGGCCGCCAGTGCCCGCGGGGCGTTCTTTTCCAGTTCGCGGAGGGAATCGAAGTCCGCCTTCTGCTCCTGGAGCGACGCCAGCGCCGCTTCCGAGCGGCGGATGATCTCGCCCAGCCAGGAACGCTGCTGCTCTTCGGTGTCCGGAATGTGGTCGTCAAGCTGCTGCTGCAGCTTGAACGATTCCGTCATGTGGCCCTTGGCTTCGTCCAGTGCCTTGGTGAAATTGCCGACGGCGGAATCGCCATACTGCGCCTGGGCGAACATCAGTTCCTGCTCGCTGGACTTGATCGCGTCGTCCGCCTCGATGAGGAGGGAGCCACTCTTGCGGCGCAGCTCTTCGATGGTGTGTGAGGCCAACGGATCGACTTCGGCACCCTGCGGGCCGTAGCTCGCGCTGGACGCCTGGATGGCAGCCTTCTTGCGCTTATTGCGGAAGTACAGGTAGGCCCCGGCACCACCGGCAGCCACAACACCGGTTCCTACCAGGACCGCAGCACCGGCACCACTATCGGAAGGGACGTTGCCACTTCCTCCACTGGCGGCATCCCCGATCGCGGCTGCGGTGTCAATTGCTGCTTGGGCGAAATCGGGGTTTCCACCGGCCAGGTTGGCCGTAACCGCGTTCTGGCTTATGGCACCCTGCTTGGACTTGATGGGGCTGGCAGAGTTCAGGGCGAAGCTGAATTTGCCGTCATCTTTCGCTATCGCAAGGATGGCGTCTGACCTGCCCATGCCCTTCTTCTTGGCAGCGGCTGCGGCCCAGTCTGCCGGGACGGTTGGGTCTGTAAATCTGTCCACAGTCACAACATAGAGGTTGTACTTGTCATCCTTTAGAAGCTTCTGGATCGCCTCTTGGACTTCACCCTTGCGGCTCCCGAGGACATTCGCGTCGTCCACGATGTTTGTGCCGGGCGGAATGGTGACCGGCGGTTCTGCCCAGGCCGCGCCGGCGGGCACCGCCAGCAGGCCGGTCAGGCCGATCACGGCGAGAATACGTTTGAACTTTGACCGCATGTGCAACCCTTCAGCACGCCTGACACCGATTCGGGACGAACCGGTCGTCTCAGAATGCAGCAGCGCCCCCACGCATGTGTGTAGCCGCAGGTCGCTGTGGCAATCATCTTGATTCTATGGTGCACCCCACAGGCAGTCCATTGAGCCGAATATGCCACCAGCGAAACGGCGGAAATACTGCGAAAACGGGCGCTGGGAAAGCTCCAGCAAGCTCTCAGCAAACATCCGAGCTTGATACAGGCAAGGGGTCCATAGTTAATTCAGACGAGGATGAAAGGAAGTCCCATGACTGAGAACCAAACTCCCGGCGCCCCTCCCGAGAGCCGCGGCCCGGGCCGGCAGGATCCCTGGCAGCAGCACACCGCCCCTGCCGGGAACAGTGCCGGGGAGGCTCGGGACGCGGATGACACAGCAACCTCTGGCCCCGCGGCGGCGGCAGCAGCCAACGAGGAGCCCGGCACAAGCCAGTACCCCACTGAACGGCTGGATCAGCCGCTCTCGGGGGAAAACCCCACCCAGCAACTCCCCGGAACGCGCCCCGCTTACCCGCAGCGCCAACCGTACCCCCAGCACCAGCCCTTCTACGGGCAGTCCGCGTCCGACCAGAACAATTCCGGTCAGTCCGCGCAGGGCAGCCAGCCCGCACACCACGAACCCCACGGGCCCCAGCCCCACTATGGCTATTACGGCCAGGGCCAGCACAATGCCCAGCACACAGCCCCTGGCGGTTATGCACCCCTGGCTCCAAACCCGAAGGACGCTCCGCGCAGGAAGGCCTCTTTCGGCGTCGGTACCCTGGTAGCCAGCATCCTTGCGGCCGGCCTGGTGGGCGGCGGAGTAGCGACTGTTGGTGCCGGTGAGTTCTTTGACAGCTCCGGCTCCACAGCCGCTACCAGCAGCAACAGCCAGCCCGGAACCGTCATCGTCAATAACCAGGAAGATGTGAACGCCATAACGGCGGCCGCAGTGAAGGCATCACCCAGCGTGGTGACCATCAGCGCTTCCAGCGGCGGAGCCGGCGGCACAGGTTCAGGCATCATCCTGAACGACCAGGGCCACATCCTTACCAACACCCACGTCGTTACGCTCGATGGCCAGTCCGCCAATGCAGCGCTCGAAGTCCGGACCAGCGATGGCAGGGTGCTCACCGCCAAACTTGTTGGCACCGACCCGTTGTCAGACCTTGCTGTGATCAAGGTGGATAACGCCTCGGGCCTTACACCTGCCACTCTGGGCGACTCGGGAAAGCTCAACGTGGGCGACACCGCCATAGCCATCGGCTCGCCGCTGGGCCTGACGGGAACGGTAACTGACGGAATTGTTTCAACGCTGAACAGGACCATCAGCGTCGCCTCGGCCGCGGCCCCCGAAGAGGGAGACAACGCAGAGGGCGACGATGAGGGCGGGTTCCAGTTCGCGCCTCCGGGCGGCGGCCAAAGCCAGAAGAGTGCGGCCCAGAATGAAATCTCCATCAACGTGATCCAGACCGATGCTGCCATCAACCCCGGCAACTCGGGCGGTGCCCTGGTGAACAGCAGCGGCGAGATCATCGGCGTCAACGTGGCCATCGCCTCGGCCGGGTCGAACTCACTGTCCTCCTCGAGCGGCAACATCGGTGTGGGCTTCAGCATCCCCATCAACCATGCCAAGCGGGTTGCGCAGGAGATCATCGACACCGGAAAGGCGTCGCATGGACAGCTGGGCGTCAGCGTCAAAAAGAAGTCTGCTTCGAGTAGCGATTCCGGGTTCTCGGTAGGCGCGGAGGTTGCCACGCTTGAGCCAAATTCGGCTGCAGCGAAAGCCGGGATCAAGGTGGGCGATGTGATCACCAAGTTCAATGACCTCGCCATTGGTGAACCGGAGCAGTTGACCGCCGCAGTCCGGGAACAGCCTGCCGGATCCGGGGTCAAGATCACTGTCCTGCGCAACGGTGCCGAACAGACTTTGGACGTCACCCTCGGCGCGGCCGCCAGCTGACAGCAGGCCTTACCCCCCGGGCACAGGGGCTTAGGAAAAGTCCGACGGCGGCGTCCCCACTTTGGCGGGGACGCCGCCATCGTCATCTGCTTAAGACTTACGGCAAGCCAACAACGCCGGCGGCTGACACAGGCGTTAACGGAAACCGGCGCACGGGTGCGCCTATATGGTTAGCTAGGAGCTACCCGTATGCCGGGCATTCCGCGGCCATGACCCTACCCGGCTGGCTGTCCACAAGCATGGAAGGCTTCTGTCGATACAGTGGAAAAGACATTGAAGATCATCGTCCTGGTCAAGCATGTACCGGACGCCCAGTTCGACCGTCACCTCAACGGGGAGGGCAACACGACTGACCGTGACGAAAGCATCCTGTCGGAGCTGGACGAGTATGCCCTGGAGGCCGCACTGCAGCTGGCCGAGGCGCGCGGCGGCAGCAAGGCCGGCAACCAGGTCATCGCCCTGAGCATGGGTCCGGCCGGTGCGGTCAACTCCGTCAAGAAGTCCCTTCAGATGGGGGCCACTGAGGGCGTGCACCTGACCGATGCGGCCTTGGCAGGATCTGACGCTGCGGCCACCTCGCTGGCGCTTTCGGCAGCAGTCCGGTACCTGAACCAGGATGCACCGGTGGACCTGATCATCACCGGCATGGCCTCCACCGACGGCGAGACCTCCCTGGTGCCCGCGCAGCTCGCCGAACGCCTGGGCCTTCCCCAGGTAACGTTTGCCTCGTCCCTGGACGTGGACGGCGGACGGCTCGTGGCGCGCCGCGACGCGGACACAAGCTCAGAGACCGTAGAGGCCGCCCTCCCGGCGCTGGTCTCCGTGACGGACCAGATCAACGAGCCGCGGTACCCCAACTTCAAGGGCATCATCGCCGCCAAGCGCAAGACCATCACCACCCTGTCCCTCGCCGACATCGGCGTGGATCCTGCCCAGGTGGGCCACGCCGGCTCTTGGACCGCGGTGACCAACGCGGAGGAACGGCCGCCCCGGACCGCCGGAACCATCATCACCGACGAAGGCGACGCCGGCATCAAGCTGGTTGACTTCCTGGCCGCCCAGAAGCTGCTCTAAGAGGGAACACCGACATGGCAAAAGTACTTGTATTTATTGACAACCCCGGCGCCGCGCTCAAGAAGAGCAGCCTCGAGCTGCTGACCCTGGCACGGTCCCTCGGGGAAAGCGTCGTTGCCCTCAACGGGGAACTGCACAACGAGGTAACAGCTGCCTTCGGCGAGTACGGCGTCAGCGCCGTTCTCCGCCCCTCCGTGCAGGACTTGAACGATTACCTGGTCGCACCCAAGGCCGCCTACCTTGCCGCCGCAGCGCAAAGCACCGGAGCCACCATCGTGCTGCTGGACAATTCCCCGGAGGGCAAGGAAGTTGCCGCCCGCCTGGGAATCCGCCTCAACGCCGGCGTTATTACCGACGTCGTTGGCGTGGATGCCGACGGAACGGCCCACAAGTCCGTCCTCGCCGGTTCCTACAACACTGCCTGCAAAGCCACCACGCCCGTGTCCGTGCTGACCCTCAAGGCCAACAACGTGACTCCAGAGCCGGCGGCGGCACCCAGTGCGCCGGAGGTCGTCACGGTTGACGTTCCCGTTGGAAGCACCGATGCCGCCGCCCGGATCACCGCGCGCGAGCAGAAGGTGGCCAGCGGCCGCCCGGACCTGACCGACGCCCGCATCGTGGTGGCCGGCGGACGCGGCCTCGACGGCGACTTCGGACCCGTGGAAGAACTCGCAGACGCACTGGGAGCCGCTGTGGGAGCCTCACGTGCGGCAACCGACGCCGGCTGGATCAGCCATGACGCCCAGGTGGGGCAGACCGGCAAGACCGTTTCGCCGCAGCTGTACATCTCCGCCGGCATCTCCGGTGCCATCCAGCAGAAAGCCGGCATGCAGACGGCAAAGGTGATCGTCGCAGTGAACAAGGACGCCGAATCACCGGTGTTCGAGATCGCGGACTTTGGCATCGTCGGAGACCTCTTCGACGTCCTCCCGCAGGCCACGGCAGAGATCAAGAAGCGAAAAGGCTGATTATTGGCTGTCTTCGCTGCGCAGGCAGAAAGCCCGTTCAACCCGGCCACGGACCGGATTGGGCGGGTGCTCTGTTTTGCTGCCCACCCGGACGACATCGACTTCGGTGCTGCCGGCACCATCGCGGCCTGGACGGCGGCGGGTGTCCAGGTCAGCTACTGCATCATGACCGACGGCGACGCCGGCGGCTTTGAGCCGGCCCACCGGGCGGACATCATTGCCATGCGGGACGCTGAACAGCGCAAAGCCGCCGCTTTGGTGGGGGTTTCGGACATCCATTACCTCCACCAGCGCGACGGCTACCTCGAACCCTCGCACGAGGTGATGAGGGGAGTGGTGCAGCTCATCCGCGAACTGCGCCCCGACGTCGTGCTGGCCATGCATCCGGAACGGAACTGGCGCCGTATCCAAAAAAGCCACCCGGACCATCTTGCGGTGGGGGAGGCTGTGACCCGCGCTGTTTACCCTGCCTTGGAGAATCCGTTCGCCTACCCAGAACTGGCCGAGACCGGGCTGGAAGCGTACAAGCTTCCGTGGCTTTGGCTGTACGCCGGGCCGGACGAACGGGAAAACCACTTCGTAGATGTCACCGGGCACGTGGAGGCGAAGCTTGAAGCCATCCATGTCCACGTCAGCCAGCACCCGGATGTCGAGGCCATGGAAGCAACAGTGCGCCAGGGCATGCACGCCAATGCTGCGCGGGCCGGGCTCCCGGCCGGGCACAGCGCTGAAGCGTTCCATGTAGTGGCAGTCAACGGGCCCGGAACCATCGCGGGTTTCTAGGCAACTGCCTCTCGAACTCATAAAGGCGCCCTGCCGCCCTCCATCCGGAAGGCCGCAGGGCGCCTTTATGCTGCTCTGTTGGCCAGGGCTACGCGTTCAACGGCGCGGCAGCGACGGTAGGCATCGTGGGGGACTCGGAGCCGCCGACGGGCTCCACCGTGATCCCGAGTGCTGCGGCGGAGGAGATGCCCTCCACTACTGCGGGTTTGGACAGCGCCTCGGCGTCCATCAGCCCCTGCGAGACGGGTGCTGAACCGTCCTTGGGAATGAGCCACATCTGATAAACCTTGCCCTCGGGCGGGGCAGGAACGTCTTTCATCCTGACCACCACGGCGTCCTCGGACGAGGAAATCTGGACGGTGGCAGTGCCGCCGCCGGCCACGTCTACCGAGGCTTCCCGGAGGTCTCCTGCCCGGACCACCTGGTTCAGGGGGTCGTTCTGGTCCGCGAAGTAGGAACCGACGCCGACCCCGCCCAGGGCTATCGCTGCGGCCGCTGCGATCCCGGCGAGCCAGCGCCGGGCGCCGGTTGGACGCCGTCGTTCTTCCCGGCGCTGCCGCGCTTTGGCGAGCTCGTCACTGGAACCTGCGGCGGCAGACGTGAATGCGCCGGAAGGAGCGGGCGCGCCCGGATCCCGGCGCGCGTCCTGGGCCGGCAACTGGGCGACGATCCGGTCGAAAAGGTCAGCCGGTGGTTCCTCCTCCGCCTTGAAGGTGCGCGTGAGCGTTTCCCTCGATTGGCGGACACGTTCGTAGAAGGAGTCCCGTTCCGCTGCCGGTGCCGCTGAAATGTACTGATCTATGGCACTGCGTTCCTGTTCGGTCACTGCATCCAGTGCGTACAGCTCGGCCAAGTCAACGGCACGGCCCGAAGCGAGGTCAGCGGAGACGGTGTCGCCGAAGGCACCAGGGCGGCCGCTGCGTCCACTATTCATATCGGTCATTTCAACTCACCCCCAGACAGGTCTTCAAGCGGATCAGTCCGTCGCGGATGCGGGACTTTATGGTGGGAACTGCCGCGTTCAGGCGTTCTGCGACTTCCCGGTAGGTCAGTCCGCCGTAGTAGGCCAGGCGGACGGATTCCTGTTGCGTCTCGGTCAGCGTGCCAAGGCACCGGACCACGGCCTCCGCTTCGAGCCTGCTGCCCACTTCGTCCGAAACACTGTCGTGGTCGATGTCCTGGGTGCTGGCACCGTAACGGGCTTCACGGTCGGTGGCCGACTGTGCCGACCGGACCTTGTCAACCGCACGCCGGTGCGAGATGGTCATTAGCCAGGAGAGCGGGCTGCCGGCGGCCCTGTCGAACTTCGCCGCGTTTTGCCAGACCTGCAGGAATACTTCCTGCGTGGTGTCCTCACTGAGTTCGGCGTCGATGAGGACCCTGCGCGCCATGCCGTAGACGCGTCGGGACGTCAGCTGGTAAAACTCCGCGAAGGCGGCCCGGTCGCCTTGGGCTATCTGTTCAAGCAGCGCGGCAAGGCGGTGGCTGACGTCGGCCGGCGTGTCTGTCACGGTGGCCGGGGCCTCCGAATGAGGCGCGTTGGGAGTTTCCATCACTACCAAGCATAAGTCTCCAGGGGGTGAAACCTCAGCAGTCCCGCCGGGGAAGCGGTGGGCTGTCCTGGGAGCTGCCCCGAGAAGTGTCACCTGCCGCTCCTTGATCGCTGTGGATTGTTCTCACAAGTGATTCGGCACGGCAGCCGGGGTGGATGGGCCGGGCCCAAAAGTTTTACCCGCTTGGTTCCGTGGCCGCAGCAAAATGTGCCGCCCTGAAATCGAAGTCTGTGGGGTGTCAGATCCGCGCACCGGCGAAACCCTGCTGGCGCCATGCTTCGTAGACGGCGATGGAGGCGGCGTTGGCCAGGTTAAGCGAGCGCAGTGCGGGCAACATGGGCAGCCGTACGGTGGACGTGACGTGTGGATCCGTCTTCAGTTCCGGCGGCAGGCCTACCGATTCCCGGCCGAACATCAGCACGTCACCGGGCTGGTAGGCAATGTCCGTGTAGCTGGCACTTCCGTCAGAGGTGAACGCATACACGTGTTCCGGCTGGAGATGCTGCCAGGCCTCGTCCATGCTTCCGTGCACGGTGACCACCGCGAGGTCGTGGTAATCGAGGCCCGCCCGGCGGAGTTTCGCATCCGAGAAGTCGAAGCCCAAGGGCTCCACCAGGTGCAGCTCGGCGCCGGTGATGGCTGCCAGGCGGATGGCGTTTCCGGTATTGCCGGGGATTTCGGGGGCGTGGAAGAGGATGCGGAACACCATTCCATCCTAGTCAACGCGGTCAGTGCATGCCGCGCAGCAACCTGGCCAGGACCGGCACGTTGACGGTGTTGGGAGCCGGGCCGGACGCGAGGAACTCCTTCAGTCCCCGGACCATTCCGGCTGCGTTGACGATCCTGACGCTTTCCAGCGCACCGGCCGAGCGGCGGTGCTGGTCAATCACGGGCTCGTGAAGATTTCCGCCGGGGCTGTGCACCACGGTCCAGCCGGTGATGTTCAATTCCGGAAAAATGTCCTGCATCGCCCGTACTACGTGTGCCAGCTGCGGCGGGGCCACGGAGCGTCCGCCGTGATTGAGGGTCCTGCCGTCCCAGGCATACGCGCCCTTGGGCAAAAGCATGGAGCCGATCAGCGCCAGCCGGTAGCCGGAGAGCACGGCGTGGTCGATGTGGCTGTTGTCCGCCGGTGACTGGAGGCCATTGATGAGCCGCGCGGCCGGAATCGCGGGCAGCACTTGGCGGGTCAAGAGCTGGACTGTGCGCATCTCGCGCTGTATCCGCGCTTCGGCACCGAAGATCCCGCGCTTCCGCGGCATGCCGTGGACCTGCTGGCTGGCTTCTGCCAGGGGGATCAGGGGGACCAGGTCGCCGGCCGCAGGACTGTAGGGCGGAATGTAGACGGGAGGGTCCCCGGCAGTGTTGCGGCTGCCGCCGGTCCTGTGCACGGTGGCCGAAGCCCGGCTGCCTGCGGCCGGCGCATCAAAGTGCGGTTCCGAATCCGCTTTCTCCCCGGCGGTGCCTGCAGCGTAGGAGCGGTCGTAGGCTTTCCTGCGTTGTGGATCGATGAGGGTTTCGTAGGCGCTGGTTACCCGGCGAAAAGCTGCGGCGTCCCCGCCGTGGTCCGGGTGGGCCGTGCGGGCGGCGCGCCGGTAGGCCACCTTTATTTCCTTCTCGGTGGCGGTGACTGCCACGCGAAGCACCTGGTAGTGGGAGCTGCTCTCGGTCAAGCACTCATCCTTCTGTTGGTATGGCCAGTCCCCGGGGGCAGCCCTGTGGGCCCAGCATATCGGCCTTTGCCCTGACAACGATCGCGCCGGCTTGCAGGTTTCCCGGGCCCGGGTTGTTGGTGCCGGCGGCGTTTAGAGGCGTGAGAATGACAGCCCCGACGGCCGCTCTGGAGGCAGGACTTGCCCTAGGCGTAGTTCTCACGGACGTTGTGGAACAGCGTGGCGTGATGTAAAAGGCGAGGGCACCGGCCAGCACAGTCAAGCAGTGCCACATCGAAGAAGGGCAGCAGCAGGTTGACGAGGTCTATAATCAACGCATCTTGACTTTGGATGGGTGGGCAGATGAGCAGACTTTCCTGGGCGAACCGGATGGCGGCACTCGCCTCCCTTGGCGATGAAAAGCGCCTGCAACTCTTCGAGCTTGTGTCGGCCTCGCCCGGAGCTGTAGGCCGGGATGACGTGGCCGGTGCCACCGGAATTCCCAGAAGCACTGTCTCCTTCCATCTGGACCGGCTGGTGCAGGACGGCCTGCTGGCCGTTGAGTTCCACAAGCCGCCGGGGAAATCGGGGCCGGGCTCAGGCCGTCCCGCCAAGATGTACCGCCCCGTTGCAGGTGAGATCGGTGCCTCCGTGCCGGACCGGAACTACGACCTCGCCGGCGAACTGATGGCCGCGGCGATCGAAAGGTCCACAACAGAAGGTGAGCCCGTCGCCGAAGCCTTGCCTGCGGAGTCATTCCGTAAAGGGCGCTCCCAGGCTGTGGCCGCGGAAACCCTGGAGGACTTCCTGGTCCAGGCGGGCTACCGCCCGGAGCCGGATGGCGACGGCGGTTTCCTCCTGCCGAACTGCCCCTTCCACCGCCTTTCGGACAAGCATCCGGGCGTGGTCTGCACCATGAACGGTGCATTCCTCCGGGGCGCCGTAACCCGTTTCGACGCTTCAGCAGACCGCGTCGCGCCCGCAGACCTGCCCGGCCACTGCTGCGCCCGGATCATGCCTCCGGCCTGAGCGGCGCAGACCTGCGGCCGGGAGCCAGGAGGGCAAGGCGGCTAGAATTACAGGGTGCCCGTTTACCTCGACCATGCAGCCACCACGCCTCTTTCTCCCGAAGCGCTGGCTGCCCTAACGCGTGAACTTGCCCGGACCGGAAACCCGTCCTCCCTCCATGGCTCCGGCCGCAGGGCCCGCCGCGCCGTGGAGGATGCGCGGGAAGCCCTCGCCGCAGCGGCAGGCGCCCATCCTTCCGAGGTGATTTTCACTTCGGGCGGCACCGAGGCGGACAACCTTGCAGTCAAGGGCCTGTACTGGTCCCGGGCGGGCGAGAACCCGGCGCGACGGCGCGTCCTGTGCTCCGCCGTCGAACACCACGCAGTGATGGACACTGTGGAGTGGCTGGAACGGCACGAAGGCGCGGAGGTCACCTGGCTTCCGGTGGACGCCGACGGGACGGTGGATCTGGCCTTCCTGGAAGCTGAGCTTTCCCGCGACCCGGACACCATCGCCCTGGTGACCGTGATGTGGGCCAACAACGAGGTGGGTACCATCCAGCCCATCGCGCGCATAGTGGAACTGGCGCACGCCGCCGGTGTTCCCGTCCACTCCGACGCGGTCCAGGCCTTCGGGTCACTGCCCGTTGATTTTAAGGCGTCCGGCCTGGACGCCATGTCTGTCTCCGGGCACAAGATCGGGGGACCGGTAGGAGTCGGCGCGCTGCTGCTGGGACGGGCCGTGAAACTCACCCCGGTCCAGCACGGCGGCGGCCAGGAGCGCGACGTCCGCTCCGGCACGCTGGACACCGCCTCGATCGCGGCCTTCGCCGCGGCCGCCGAGACTGCAACTGCAAACCTCGGCCCGGAGTCCGCACGCATTGCAGCCCTTCGTGACCGCCTCATCGACGGCGTACAGGACCGGGTGCCGGAAGCGGTCCTGCGCGGCGCAGCGGGGGATGGGCGCCTCCCGGGCAATGCGCACTTCACCTTCCCCGGCTGCGAGGGGGATTCCCTGCTGTTCCTCCTGGACCTGGCAGGTGTGGAATCGTCCACCGGGTCAGCCTGCACCGCGGGTGTGCCTCGCCCCTCGCACGTGCTGCTCGCCATGGGACTGGATGAGGCAACGGCGCGCGGGGCCCAACGCTTCAGCCTGGGGCACTCCTCGAAAGCCGAGGATGTCGATGTGCTGCTGGCCGCTCTTCCCGATGCCTACTCGCGGGCACGGCAAGCAGGAATGGCCAGCCACGAGTCCTCCATCCAGACCGCCGGTACCGTGGCCCGCCAAGGTTTAGGCACCCGCTGACAGTGCCTCCGCCGCAGGCCGTAGACTAGATAGGCGAAGATCGTTTCCGGAAGCCTGCCTGCCTCCTTTGCTGCAGTCAAAGCCGGCCCGTAGCACCGGCCAGGCCGGAAACACCCCCAACAGAAAGCCAGTATGCGAGTTCTAGCAGCCATGAGCGGCGGAGTTGACTCCGCCGTCGCCGCCGCCCGCGCCGTCGAGGCGGGACACGACGTCGTCGGGGTCCACCTGGCGCTCTCCCGCATGCCCGGAACGCTGCGCACCGGAAGCCGGGGCTGCTGCACCATTGAGGACTCGCGGGACGCGTGGCGCGCCTGCGACGTCCTGGGCATTCCCTACTACGTGTGGGACTTCTCCGAACGCTTCAAAGAGGACGTCGTCCAGGACTTCATCGATGAATACGCTGCGGGCCGCACGCCCAACCCCTGCATGCGCTGCAACGAGCGGATCAAGTTCGCCGCGCTGCTGGAAAAGGCGATAGCCCTGGGCTTCGACGCCGTCTGCACCGGCCACTACGCGAAGGTGATCGAGGACGCCGACGGCAACCGCGAACTGCACCGCGCCGCCGACTGGGCCAAGGACCAGAGCTACGTCCTGGGTGTCCTGACCCACGAGCAGCTCAAGCACTCGATGTTTCCGCTGGCTGAAACTCCTTCCAAGGCTGAAGTGCGTGCAGAGGCCGAGCGCCGCGGCCTGTCGGTGGCCAATAAGCCCGACAGCCACGACATCTGCTTTATCCCTGACGGCGATACCGCCGGCTGGCTGGCTGAAAAAATCGACATGTCCACCGGCGACATCGTGGACGAAACAGGCGCCAAGGTAGGGGAGCACCCCGGTGCCAACGCCTTCACCGTGGGCCAGCGCCGCGGCCTCAAGCTGGGGACCCCCGCAGCCGACGGCAAGCCGCGGTTCGTCCTCGAGATCCGGCCCAAGGAGAACAAGGTGGTGGTGGGTCCGGAAGCCCTGCTGGCCATCGACGAAATTCGGGGCATCAAGGTGTCCTGGGCGGGACTGCCCATCGCCGAGGTGGAGACGGGCACGGAGTTCGACTGCTACGCCCAGGTCCGCGCGCACGGGGACCCAGTCCCCGCGACAGCGCACATGGAACCCGCCGAAGAGGGCGCGGGCACTGCCGCCGGTCAGTTGGTGGTCAGACTGACCACACCCTTGCGTGGCGTTGCCCCAGGGCAGACCGTTGTCCTCTATCAAGGCAGCAGGGTACTCGGCCAGGCAACCATCGACGCCGCCCGCTCACTCCAGCGCGCCGAGCTCTAAACCCGAAAAACCCAACGCCGCCCCGGATCCGCCGGGGCGGCGTTCTTCGTTGTGCGCCGGTAATGCGCGGTAAATGAGAGCCCCGCATCATTCAGGTAAATTTTGTGTCTCAACTCACTGAATGGTCCCGTCCGGGGGTTGACTCTCTGATTGAATCTACGCATCAGCACAGCGCGCTCCCGCCTCAGCAGAGGCACCCTACAAGGGTCGGCGGGGCGCGTATTCATCGAACAGAAAGTTCACAGATGACGAAGAGCAACAAGGCACTGCACGGCGCTATCGCGCTGGCAGGTATTTCCGCACTGGCACTGACTGCCTGCACGGGCCCCTCAGGCGGCGGCGGAACCTCGACCGGTGAAGCCGGCGGCGGTGCCATCACCTACGGAACCACGGACAAGGTTGTCACGCTGGATCCCGCCGGATCGTATGACGGCGGTTCGTTTATGGTGATGAACCAGATCTACCCCTTCCTGCTTAACTACAAGCCCGGTACCGCCGATGCCAGCCCCGATATCGCTGAGTCGGCCTCCTTCACCAGCCCCACCGAGTACACGGTGAAACTCAAGCCAAACCTGAAGTTCGCCAACGGCAACACCCTCGACTCCTCCGACGTCGTCTTCTCCTTCCAGCGCGTGAAGGCTATCGACGATCCCAACGGCCCCGCTTCGCTCCTCTCGAACATGGAGAAGATTGAGGCGACGGACGCCAACACCGTCGTGTTCACCCTCGCCGCCGGAAACGACCAGGTGTTCCCCGGCGTCCTCGCCTCCAACCCGGGACCGATTGTGGACGAGGAGGTCTTCCCGGCGGACAAGATCATGGACGACGACGCCATCATCGCCGCGAAGCCGTTCGCAGGCCAGTACACGATTGAAAGCTACAAAAAGAACGAACTGGTCAGCTTCAAGCCCAACCCGGACTACCAGGGGCTCCTGGGCGCGGCAGCCAACGACGGCGCCACGCTCAAGCACTACGCGGACCCGAACAACCTGAAGCTTGATGTGCAGCAGGGCAACATCGACGTCGCCGGCCGCATCCTCACTGCCACAGACGTCTCGGACCTGGAGAAGGATTCCAAGGTCAAGGTCCACAAGGGTCCGGGCGGTGAGCTCCGCTACATCGTGTTCAACTTCGACACCATGCCCTTCGGCGCGAAGACACCCGAGGCTGATGCCGCCAAGTCCCTGGCCGTCCGGCAGGCCGTCGCCCACCTCGTTGACCGCGACGTCATTGCTTCCCAGGTCTTCAAGAACACCTACACTCCCGTCTACTCCTACGTCCCCAAGGAATTCGAAGGAGCCACGGAGCCGCTGAAGAGCCTTTACGGGGACGGCAGCGGCAAGCCCAGCCTGGACAAGGCCAAGAAGGTCCTCGCGGACGCCGGCATCACCTCGGTGGTTGACCTCAAGCTGCAGTACACGGACCGGTACGGCACCTCCGCCGCAGACGAGTATGCCCTCGTGAAGGAACAGCTTGAGACGTCAGGTCTCTTCACAGTGGACCTCAAGTCAACGGAGTGGACCACCTACACCAAGGAGCGCCGGGCGGACGCCTACCCGGCCTACCAGCTTGGCTGGTTCCCTGACTACTCGGACGCGGACAACTACCTGACCCCGTTCTTCATTCCCGGCAACTTCCTCGGCAACCACTACGAGAACACGGCCGTGACGGACATCGTCAAGAAGCAGCTGGTGACCACGGACAAGGCGGAGCGGAGTGAACTGCTGGGCCAGGCCCAGGAAGCGATCGCCAAGGACCTCTCCACGCTGCCGCTGCTGCAGGGTGCCCAGGTGATGGTGGCGGGAACGGATGTCCAGGGAGTCGAAAAGACCCTGGACGCGTCGTTCAAGACCCGTCTTGGCGTGATGTCCAAGTAGGTCCAAGCGCCACCCGGTTATGACCGCACAGGGGGCGGGACGCCTGCTGGGCGTCCCGCCCCAGTGGGCTGGTCACGGCGCCGCCCTCCTGCTGGGCCGCAGCGCCGGAAACGACAACCTTAGGTACCCATGACAACACTCATAGACGCGCCCCCAAGCGACGCGGACAACCTTCTGCCGGCCACCAAGAAATCCTCCGGCGGGGGGCTGGGACAGTACATCCTGATCCGTTTCCTGCTGATCTTCCCCACGATCTTCATCCTCGTGACCATGGTCTTCTTCCTGATGAGGATCACCGGTGACCCCATCACTGCAGCCATGGGCGGACGGCTCCCCGCGGACCAGCTTCAGGAGCGGATTCAGGCCGCAGGCTACGACAGGCCCCTCCTGGTCCAGTACTTCGAATACCTCGGCCAACTGGCCACGGGCAACTTCGGCCGCACGCTCACGGACAACCGGGCCGTCGTCGAAATGCTCACCACCTATGGGTCAGCGACACTCGAGCTGACCATCAACGCACTGCTCGTCGCCCTCCTGGTAGGCATCCCCCTCGGCATGGTTGCCGCGCACCGCAGGGACAAGGCGCCCGACGCCGTCCTGCGGGTCTTCGCCATTCTTTGCTATGCCACCCCCGTGTTTTTCGCGGGCATGCTGCTCAAGCTCACCTTCGCTGTCTGGTTGGGCTGGCTCCCGGTGGCGGGCAGGGCCAAAACATCCAGCGAACTTGCCCTGACATCCCTCGAGGCCCCTACCGGGATCTACTGGCTGGACGCCCTTCGAAGCGGAAACATGGCGGCGCTCAGCGACGTCCTTGCCCACGCTGTGCTTCCCGCGGTGGCGCTTGGGCTCCTGACAGCAGGGATCTTCCTGCGCCTTGTCAGGACCAACGTGATTGGAACCCTGGGCAGGGATTACGTGGAGGCCGGCAGGTCCAGGGGAGTCAGCGAATACCGCCTGGTCACCAAGCACGCCTACAAGCCGGCCCTGATTCCCATCATCACCGTGATGGGGCTGCAGATCGCCGTGATGCTCGGCGGTGCGGTGCTCACGGAGAAGACCTTCGAGTGGAAGGGCCTGGGATTCCAGCTGGCCAACTACCTCACGGCGCGTGACTTCGTCGCCGTCCAGGGGATCGTGGTGCTGCTCGCCATCATCGTGGCCATGACCAACTTCATCGTGGACATCATCGCCGCGCTGATCGATCCCCGCGTGAGGTACTGACCATGAGCATCCCAGCAGTTCCCGTCCCCATGGAAAGTCCCCGGGCCCCCTGGTACCGGCGCCTTCCCGTCATCTCGCATTACAACAAGAGTGTCGGGCTCCAGCGCGGCATGCTGGTGGCGGGCCTGATCCTCACCGGCGCTTTTGTGTTGACGGCGATCTTTGCCCCGCTGCTCGCGCCCTACGGCTTCTCCCAGCTTTCCGACGCCGACGGCAACTTTCCCACGCAACAGGCCCCGGGCGGCAAGCACCTCCTCGGAACGACGGTAGGCGGCTACGACGTCCTTTCGCGGGTGATCTGGGGAGCGCAGACCGCAATCCTGGTGATCGTGGTCGCCGTGGCCATGTCCATCGTCGTGGGCGTCGTCCTTGGATTGGTCAGCGGCTACCTGGGCGGGTGGCTGGACCGGATCCTGGTGGTGATCGCCGACGCCGTGTATGCCTTTCCGTCGCTGCTGGTGGCCATCGTGATGGCCATCGTCATCAGCGGCGGCCAGTCCAGCCTCATCGGCGGCATCTTCGCCGCCGGCACAGCCATCACGTTGGTCTTCATTCCGCAGTATTTCCGCGTCATCAGGGCCGAGACCGTCAGGTTGAAGGCTGAGCCGTTCGTAGAGTCCGCCAAAGTGGTGGGTGCTTCCAACATCCGCATCATGAGCCGCCACATCTACCGCAACGCCACCCGCACCCTGCCGCTGATCTTCACGCTCAACGCCTCCGAGGCCATCCTCACCCTTGCCGGACTGGGATTCCTGGGTTTTGGCATCGAACCCAGCTCGGCCGCCGAATGGGGCTTCGACCTCAACAAGGCGCTCGCCGACACCACCTCCGGGATCTGGTGGACCGGCATGTTCCCGGGCCTCGCCATCGTCCTGACCGTGGTGGGCCTGACCCTGGTGGGCGAGAGCATCAACGACCTCAACGATCCGCGCCTGCGCGGACGCAAGAGCACAAGCGGCAACTCCCCGGCGCCGGTGGACACATCCGCCGTCGAGACAGCAGTGAGGGCATCATGACCGTCAACATCAATCCCTTGTCCGGCCGGCATTCCGGCGAAGGCCAGTCCGTCGGCGGCCGCCCAGTCCTCGACATCGATCACCTCCAGGTCACTTTTGCCACCGACGGCGGTCCTGTCCATGCAGTCAAGGACGTCAGCCTGGAGGTCAGGAAGGGAGAAGTGCTCGCGATCGTCGGGGAGTCCGGCTCCGGAAAAACGGTCACCGCCAAGACGATCCTCGGCCTGCTGCCGGAAACGGCCAGCAGCTTGGGGACAGTGGTGATCAACGGGGCTGATGTCATCAGCGTCAGTGCCGCCCGCCTCCGCCAAATCCGTGGCCGGGACGTGGCCATGGTTTTCCAGGAACCGTCCACAGCACTCAACCCGGTCTTCACCGTCGGCTGGCAGATTGCCGAAGGCATCCGCGCCCACGCGGGCGCCGGAGGGAAACGGGTTTCAGCGAAGGAAGCCAAGGCCCGGGCCATCGAGGCCCTCCGTAAGGTCGGCATCCCCGATCCGGAAAACCGCGTCAACTACTACCCGCACCAGTTCTCGGGCGGGCAAAAGCAGCGGGTGGTCATCGCCGCGGCGCTTGCACTGAATCCCGGCCTGATCGTCGCCGACGAACCCACCACCGCGCTGGACGTCACAGTCCAGGCCGAAATCCTGGAACTGCTCCGGGACCTGCGGGACAAGTACGGGACCTCCATCGTGCTCATCACGCACAATATGGGGGTGGTGGCAGACCTCGCAGACCGCGTGGTGGTGATGTATCAGGGAGACGTCGTCGAGGAAGCGCCCGCCCGCACCTTGTTTGCAGAACCGCGGCAGGACTACACGCGAAAGCTGCTGGCTGCGGTGCCCCACCTTGGACACAACTCCGCCTCGAAAGGGCTGACCGGCCGGGCGCACCAGGATGAGGAAGTCCTGGTGGAGGCCAGCAACCTGACCATCCAGTACCCCGGGAGGCTGGGAACGCCTGCATTCAAGGCCGTGGACGGGGTCAGCTTCACCCTGTCCAGGGGAGAAGTGTTCGGACTGGTGGGGGAGTCCGGCTCCGGAAAGACCACCATCGGGCGCGCCATCGCCGGCCTCAGCAGGACCACCGGCGGCAGCCTCCGCGTGCTGGGCTACGAGATGCTGAACCTCCGGGAACGCACCTTCAAGCCGCTCCGGAAGGACATCGGTTTCGTGTTCCAGGACCCGGCCGCCTCCTTCAACCCGCAACTGACCATCGGGGACTGCATCGCCGAACCCATGGTTATCCACACCAAGCCAAGCCCGGCGCAGGCGCGGAAACGCGTAGGCGAGCTGCTCGAATCAGTCCAGCTGCCGGCGTCGTACGCTGGACGGTACCCGCACGAACTGTCCGGCGGCCAGCGCCAGCGCGCGTCCCTGGCGCGGGCCCTCAGCCTGAATCCGCGGCTGCTGATAGCTGACGAGCCGACGTCGGCCCTGGACGTTTCGGTACAGGCGAAAGTCCTGGAGCTGTTCAAGGACATCCAGCAGGAGTTCGGCTTTGCCTGCCTCTTTATCAGCCATGACCTGGCCGTGGTGGACACGCTGTCCTCCTGGGTGGGCGTGCTGTACAAGGGCAGGCTGGTGGAGCAGGGGATCGGCAGCCAGGTGATGGGCAACCCCCAGCATGACTACACGCGGCGGCTCATCGCGTCCCTGCCCGTACCGGATCCGCAGGAACAGGCCAGGCGGCGTGAAGAACACCGGGCACTGCTAGGCATCTGACCGGTAGAGGTCCAAACCCCTGTTTAGCGCCGGTGAGCAATGCCGGCACCGGCGCTTAACACCCGGTCGATTCAGTTGCCCTCCCATAGACTTGAACCATGACGCAGCACAACCTTCACACTCCTGACTCCGATGACTTCGACCCCTCCGCCAGTTCGTTGGCCGGCCAGGTGGACAACTCGGTGATGGCTGAACTGCTGTCCATCCGCTCCAGCATCGACAACATCGATGCCACCTTGGTCTATCTCCTGGCCGAGCGCTTCAAGGCCACCCAGAAAGTGGGGTTCCTCAAGGCGGCCCACCGGCTGCCGGCCGGTGACCCGGGGCGTGAGGCGGCTCAGATCGCCCGGCTCCGCAGGCTGGCCGAAGACGCCCACCTGGATCCGGCGTTCGCGGAGAAGTTCCTCAATTTCATCATCGGCGAGGTCATCCGGCATCACGAGGCGATCGCTGAGGACCATGAGGCCGCCTCGGGACAGCACCCGCAGGCATCAGCACTCGCGTGAGCGCGGGTGAACAGCACCAAGCAGGTTCCGGTGCCATCCGCGGGAACGAGGCGCCGCCGCGGGAAGTAACCGCCACCGGGCTGGGCCCATGGCCGGGCGAGGTTCCGGTGGAAGCGGCAAAAATCATCCGGGGCGAGCTGGGCAGCCCCCACCTGCCGTTCCTCGCCGAACTGCCGGACCGGGGCGTCGGTTCAGATGCCCTGGGGCGCACTGCCAGCCTCCTGGAGGAGCTGGCGGTGGACGTCCAGCCTTTCGGTTGGCGCCTGGTGGACCGACCCGGCAAGGACTTCCGCCGCGCCGCCTCTGCCCTTGCCACTGACATCAACATCCTCGCTGACGTAGCCGGGGCCGAGGAAAAGCCTGCTGCCGAGGTCAAGGTCCAGCTGGTGGGTCCGCTCAGCCTGGCTGCCGGCCTCCACCTGCACAACGGCGAGCGCGCCCTGCTTGACTACGGCGCGCGGCGGGATCTGGCTGCCTCACTTGCTGCCGGCGTCGGGCCTTATCTTTCGCGGGTGTCCGCAGCTGTGCCCGGCGCCCGGCTGGTGGTACAGGTGGACGAGCCTGATATCGCGGCTGTCCTGGCCGGCACCATTCCCACCTCCAGCGGCTACCGCACCCTGCGTTCCGTGGCGGCCTCTGAAGCGCGCGAGTCCTGGCGGGTGGTACTGGATGCTTTGCGGGCCGCGGGCGCCGCTGAAATCGTTATAGCTGTTCCTGAAATTGAGGCGCCCTTCGAGCAGATCCTCGCGGCCGGAGCCGATGGTATTGCCGTTCCGCTGAAGGCACTGACCGCCCGGCAATGGGAGCAGTTGGCAGGTGCCGTGGAATCGGAAAAGCGTCTGTGGCTTGGCGCGCTGGACGTGGCAGGAAACTCCCTGCCCAGAGTGGCTGACTGCGTTGAGGCGGTGTGGCGCCCCTGGCGGCAGCTGGGCCTGGCGGCAACGGCCCTCAGCACCCTGCGCGTCACACCCTCTGCCGGGCTCGCCGGCAGTAGTCCGGCCCAGGCTAAGGCCGTCCTTGGACGCATTACCCAGCTCGCCGATGGGCTGAACCAGCTCGCGCAGGGCTAGCGCCGAGGACGAAGCGCCACCGCAGGCAGCTGCTCAGACCCGGTTTTCCCAACGGTCCGGCTGTGCGTACCGCGGCAGGAAGCTTTGTGCGGAGCTTCCGCCCGTGTAGGGGCGCAGCCTGTAGTCGAAGCTGCCGGCGTAGACCAGCACGAGGCCGATCTGGGGCTGGATCACCTTGACCTGGATGTGGTGCCGGCCGTTGCTGCCGTCGGCCGGGTCCCACCACTGTTCCGCGTAGGCTTTGGCATCCAAGGCGGCGGGAAGCGGAATGCGGAGGGGGCCAAGGAAAAGCCGGGAAGCTTCTGAAACGCCGCGGAGCCGTCCCTCCGGTGTCACTGTCAGGTTCAGATTTGTCACGAGCCGCCGGTACCGGCCTACGTAGTCGACCAGTTGGGGTGCCCCGTTCCCGCGGGTCACGCTGGTGGTGTCCTGAAAGATCCGGGTCCGCTCCGGGAAGCGGATTTCACGCCGGGCCGTCAGGCTGGAGCGGCCGAAGGGATCCTGGTGGGCATGGTTTTCGATACGGAACGGAATGTTCTCGCCGTACTCGGGAAAGAACGCTTCCTCCCCTCTGGTCAGCCGCAACAGGGGACGCAGCCAGTCCTGCCGGCAACCCACGACGTCGAACGTTCCCTCGCCCACGCCATACTTTCCGCTGCCCGGCGTCAATGTAAAGTACTGCTGCAGTTCGGGCTGCAGCCGGCGGAAGTCCGATCCCAGGGCCTGCTGATAGATCGGTACATTCATGGAGACCTCCTGGGGGCATCTGCAGGTAGATTGTGACTTCACAATCTACCTGCAGCCTTGAGCCTGATGTACATGTCAGCCAGTTGGGGCGGCAGTTCCTGCGGCTCGGCGTCTACCACTTCCACGCCGTGGTGCCGGAGCTCGGCAGTCACCGCCGCGCGCTGCAGAAGGGCGCGTTCGGCGGCGGCGGCGCGGAACACACCTGCAGCGCTGTCGCGCTCCCGCAGCATCAGCCCGAGCTGGGGGTCACGGACTGCTGCGACCACCACGACGTGCTGACGGGCCAGTTGCACCGCGGTGGGGATGAGGCCTTCCTCCGGCGCACCGCCCTCCAAAGAGGTCAACAGCACCACCAGCGACCGGTGCACGGATACGGCGCGGACCTGCCCCGGGATCGCTGACCAGTCCAGTTCGATGAGTTCCGCCTCCAGCGGGGCCATCGCCTGGACCAGCCGGCCGAGGAGGTTACCCTGGCCGGCAGATCCAGCCCTGGCCCGGGTCCGGCGGTCAAAGGCCAGAAAGTCCACACGGTCGCCGCCCCTTTCCGCGAGGACTCCCAGCAGGAGGGCTGCTTCCATGCCGGTGTCCAGGCGGGGCTCATCGTCGATCCTTGCGGCCGACGTCCTGGATGTATCCAGAACCATTACGACCCGCCGGTCGCGTTCCGGCCGCCAGGTACGCACCACTACCGCAGTCCGGCGTGCCGTTGCCCGCCAGTCGATGGACCGGACGTCGTCACCCCGGACGTAATCCCGCAGGGAATCGAATTCAGTGCCGGCGCCCCTGATCTGGACGGCGGCCTTACCGTCGAGTTCGCGCAGCTTACGCAGTTTGGACGGCAGGTGCCGCCGGGAATGAAAAGGGGGCAGGACCCGCAGTAACCCGGGGCAGTCGATAGTCCGCTGGCGGGCGGCCAGCAGCATCGGGCCGAAGGAGCGGACGGTGACGTGCGGGGCCTTGAGGTCGCCGCGGCGGACGGGCTTCAGCCGCACCGTGGTCCGCCGGCCTTCGCCGGCCGGCACGTTGATGTCCTGAAGGGCTTTTTGTGCCCCGGCGGAAGGCTGCCAGGCGTCCCGCAACGTCCCGCGCAACCGGCGCCGTCCGCTATTGCGGACAGCAAGCACGGACTCGGCCGTCCCATGCAGCGTCACGTTCCCGGGTTCCCGGCGCACAACCTGGACCTGGCGGAGCGAGCCGGCCAGGACCAGGTCCACGGCTGCCAGGGCCAGCAGACAGCCGGCCACTACAAGGACCGTTCCCCAACCGGGCAGCAGCAGGACCGGCAAAAGGCCCAGCAGCACCAAGAGCACAAACCGCCCGGAAATGGCCATCAGCGCGGTACGGGTACGGATGCGAGGATGCTGGCCAGAACGTCGTCCACGCGGACCCCGTCCATCTGGGCTTCAGGCTGCAGTGCCACCCGGTGCCGAAGGCAGGGCAAGGCCAGCGCCTTGACGTCGTCCGGGGTGACGAAACCCCGTCCCGACAACCATGCCCAGGACCGGGACGTGTTCAGCAGCGCCGTTGCACCGCGGGGTGAGACGCCCAACTGGAACGACGGCGCCGAGCGGGTGGCCCGCACCAGGTCCACGATGTAGCCAATGATTTCGGGCTCCACAGCAACGGTCGCCACCGCCTGCCGGGCCCGCTCCAGGTCGGCGGCACCTGCCACTGCCCTGACGCCGGCGGCTGCAAGGTCACGGGGATCGAAGCCGGCGGCGTGCCGCCTGATGACCTCGATCTCATCGCGGCGCTCCGGCAGCGGCATGGTGAGCTTGAGCAGGAACCGGTCCAACTGGGCTTCGGGGAGGGGATAGGTGCCTTCGTACTCCACCGGGTTCTGGGTGGCGGCAACGAGGAACGGTGAGGGCAGCGGGCGGGAAACCCCGTCCACGGAGACCTGCCGCTCCTCCATTGCTTCGAGCAGCGACGCCTGGGTCTTGGGCGGGGTCCGGTTAATTTCGTCTGCAAGCATCAGGTTGGTGAACACCGGCCCTTCCCGGAACGAGAATTCGGAACTGTGTGAGTCATACACGAGGGACCCGGTGACGTCACCCGGCATCAGGTCCGGGGTGAACTGCACGCGTTTGGTGTCAAGGCTCAGGGCTGCGGACAACGCCCGCACCAACAGGGTCTTGGCCACACCCGGTACTCCTTCCAGCAGCACATGCCCCTGGGAGAGCAGGGCAATCAGCAAGCCGGTGACGGTGGCATCCTGCCCCACCACAGCCTTTGCCACCTCATGGCGCACGTCCAGCAGCGCCTGCCGGGCCGAATCATGGGTGTTGTCAAGGACCCGGGGGCCGCTGCCTTGTTCGCTCATCGGCTGTTGACCACTTTCTCTAGGGTGTCCAGTTCCTGCGACCAGGCCACAAGCCGTGCCTCATTGCGTGGACGTTCGTTGAGGAGTTGTTTGATGTCGTGGGGCGGCCGGTCCAGGAAGCGGGCCGCAGCTTCGGCCGTGCCGTCCGCGGTGGCCCCCGGCCCCAGCCGCAGCTTCCTTGCAAGCCTCACCAGTGTTCCGGCCCGTAAGTTGTCCCGTGCCTGGTCGATGGCGTGCGAGTCGTGATAAAGCCGTGCCCTTCCCTCAGCCGTCTCCGAGGCCTTCACCACCACGGGCAGTGGTTCGAAAACCAGCGGCCCGTGGCGCCGGCCCCGCCACAGGATCGCGGCCAGGGCCACCAGAGCGAGCCACAGGCCAAGGAAACGAGCCCAGTCCGGTGCAAGTTCATCGAGCGTTTGCGAGGAGCCGGAAGTATCCAGGTCTGCCACGGACGGCAGGTACCAGACCAGGTCCGGCGAGTTGCCCAGCATCCTGATCGCGAGGGCGGCGTTGCCCAGTTCGTCGAGCCGTGCGTTGCTGAGGATGGCGGTGCTGCCCAGGACCGAAACGTGCCCGTCCCCGCCGACGGCAAGCAGCCCGGCGGTGGACGCCGTCGGCCGGTAGCAGGACGTCCCGCCGTCGTACACGAAGCCTGACTCGCCGGAGACGGCGCCGGCTGCTTGCGCATCCGGAAGCGAACAGCCGGGCTCCAGCACCGGCGATGCCTCGGGAACTACACCTGCCTGGCTGATTCCGCTGTCCAGTGCGGCAAGTGTCTGCAGCCGGGGCGATACAACCACCACCCGCTCCGCCGCACGGGACAACTCCCTCAGCCGGGACTCATCCAGGAACCCGTTCGGGTCGTGCAGCAGAAGGGTGGGGGAGTCACTGTTTTCCAAGGCCGTCGTGGCGTCTTTGTACGTGTTGGAGTCGCGGACGTTCACCCCGTGACGGCCCAGAATCTGGCTGACTGCCTGTGCCCCGTTGGGTCCCGGATTGTGGACGGACAGGGAAACACCGTCTCCCCTGGGCGCCAACTGTCCCCAGACAACCAGTCCCAGCGCCGCGGCCACCACAACGGCCACGGCCGCGAGCGCCCGGTGCCGGTGGAGCCAACGGAGCGGATTCCTGCTGGGAACCTTGGTTTCCGGGCTGTGGCTTTCCTTGTCAGTGACTTCGGAAGCCGTTCCGGTCATGGCAGCACCGCCGGATCCTGCCCCACGGAGTCATCCTGCGGCCCGAAGCTTTTAGCGGGCCTGCTTGCCTCGAGGTCCTGGTCGAGGGCCGCTATGGCCTGGTAATCAAAGCTGCCTGCCATCCAGTTTCCGTAGCGGACTGCGTCGAAGGTCCTGGCGGCCTGGTCCAGGCGCGCCGCCTCGGCCGGGAACGGGATGGACAGGGCGAGGACCACTTCGTCCGCCGTCCGGCCCGGCTGTGGATCCAGGACTGTACGGTCTTCCGCGGACCGGACCAGCGCGCGGAAACGGTTGACGACGGCGTCCGCCCACTTGCCTGCCGCAGCCGAAGCTTCCGCGCGCTGCCGGTAGTCAGAAGCTGTCAGTTCGCTGTCCGGTTCGAAGACTTCCTTGTTCTGCCGGGCCTTCGGGTTCAGGCGGGGCCGGGCCAGGATCACGGCGATGGCGATGACCACGGCGATGACGATGCCGATGACAGGGCTCGGTACCGGGCCCGCTTCGCCGGATGGCCCGTCCAGGGACAGCAGCCAGTCCAGGAAACTGCGCCACAGCGATTCAAGCCAGCTTGGCTCGGCATCCAGGTATTCGGATTTAGCCAGTTCCTCGGCTGCCCATCGCCGGGCTTCCTCGGCCCCCGGGAGCACGGGAGGTTCAGCGGCCATTCGGCCATGCTCCGCCGGGGCCGTTCCCGGAATATGGGCCCGGCCCGGCGGCAGTCATCCCACGTCCCGGAATGCCTTCAGGGTCTGCGCCCGTTTCCAGCAGCCGGAGCAGGGCGATGTCCAGTCCGTCCTTCCGCATCCGAAGATCCATGTAGATCAACGCCATCACAGAGGTTTGGAAGGCGTAGCCTACGGCGCCGACCAGGGCGCCCAGGACGGCAGTGGCAACCCCCACCGCAACCGCAAGGCCGATCGCCTGTTCGGTACCGCCGTGCGGGGAGATGGTTCCGCCAAGGAAGGTGGGCAGCAGGCTCACCGGGATCATGACCACCTGCCCGATAACGCCCACCATGATGCTCACTACCAGAGTGATCCCGAAAATCCGCCACCAGTTGGCCCGGGTTAGTGACCAGGAACGGCGCAGGCCGTCAAGTGCGCCCAGTTCCTCGATGACGACGGCGGCAGGGGCCACGATCAGCTTGGTATAGATCCACACGAACAGGGCGATAAAAGCCGGCACCAGGGGAATGAGCAGGAGGGCACCGGTGCCCTCCATGCCGGCGACCAGCGCCACGGCGATCCCGGCCAGTACCAGGAACGCGAGTAGGCCCGCCGCCATTATCAGCGCTGCGAGGCGGGCCAGCGCCCAGGCACGCGAACGGGCCAGGCGCCACATCTGCCTGAACCCCGTGGGGCGGTTAAGGATGGACCGTGCCACCGGCACCACCATCGCGCCCTGGAGCACGGCCGAGATAAAGAGCGTCAGGATAACCACCACCAGGATGGCAGCCAGAAACCCCATGCCGAGCGAGGCAAGGTCGGCTGGGCTGGCGGTTTCCACCCATGCTTCAAAGGAGCCCACCGAAGTGGCGGTCACGGCAGTGATGACCGCTGCGAGGATTGCTGCAAGCGATTGGGCGAGGACGGCGGCACCCAGCATGGCTCTTGCGTTCCGCCGGATTGTCTGGAAGGAACCGTCCAGGATCTCACCGAACATCAGGGGGCGCAGCGGAACGATCCCCGGTTTGGGCGGGGCCACGTAGCGGGGCTGGTTGTAAGGCGGCTGGCCGTACGATGGCTGGCCGTAGGGTGAGCCCTGGTAAGGGGGCTGGGGTCCGCCCCACTGCTGCTGCCCTGGCTGGGACGCGGGCGGCACGCCCCACCCTGGCTGGTTACCCGCTCCAGGCCGCACGCCCCATGCGGGCGGCGCACCCCACCCGGGCTGGCCGTTGGGGGGCGCGGGCGGAAAGTTCGGGCCAAAGCCCGGCCCGCCGTCGTTGTGCGCACGGCGTTGGGCGTCCCGGCCGCCGTCGATGCCCGGGTTCTTGCTGCGGTCGCCGCCGTCCTCTGCAGGCCGGTCCCCGCCCTCAGGCTGCTGCGCGTCAGGATCCTGTTGTGACACCCGTGTTCCTTCCCCCTGTCCAGTGCCTCGGCTGCCGGCGCCCGGGCCGCAGCGTACGGTGGGCACCGGGGGATGCCCGGCATGGTCCCAGCCTATAGTTCGGCAAGCAGGCCACCTAGCGCTACGCCATGCCGCAACGCCCTGAACAGGACAAAGCCTGCCTGATAAGGGAATATATAACTATGAAGGCACGCATCCTGGTGGTAGACGATGACGAAGCGCTGGCCGAAATGATCGGGATTGTTCTTCGCAATGACGGCTTCGAGCCGGTCTTCTGCGCAGACGGCGCCAAGGCGCTTGACGTTTTCCGCTCATCCCGGCCGGACCTTGTGCTGTTGGACCTTATGCTTCCCGGCGTGGACGGCATCGAGGTCTGCCGGCAGATCCGCGGGGAGTCGGACGTGCCCATCGTGATGCTCACCGCCAAGGCGGACACGTCCGACGTCGTCCGCGGCCTGGAATCCGGTGCCGACGACTACGTGCCCAAGCCGTTCAAACCGGCCGAACTCGTGGCCCGCGTCCGCGCGCGGCTTCGGCCCGGCGACCAGAAAGCACCGGAAACCCTGCGCATCGCCGACATCACCATCGACGTCGCCGGGCACACCGTGAGCCGGGGCAGCGAGCGGATCTCCCTCACGCCCCTGGAGTTCGACCTCCTGGTGGCCCTTGCCCGCAAACCATGGCAGGTATTCACCCGTGAACTGCTGCTCGAGCAGGTCTGGGGTTACCGGCACGCCGCCGACACTCGGCTGGTCAATGTCCATGTCCAGCGCCTCCGGTCCAAAATCGAGCAGGATCCGGAAGCTCCGGAAGTTGTGTTAACGGTGCGTGGTGTCGGCTACAAAGCAGGGGCCTGACCCCGAGGTTCCTCAGAGGGGAACTGCCAACGCGCCCGCTGCGGGAAGTTCTCCGGAACCCCACGGCGGGCCTGACCGGCCTGAGCCCGGCAAGTCCCCGGAGCACACCGACGCCGTAACAGCCCGCCTCCAGAGGCTGTCCTTCCGCGCCCGGATCTGGCAACGCCGCGCCCTGATCGTCACCCTCCGCGTTGCCCGCCTGGTCCGAACAGGGTTCCGGCGGTTCCTTCCGGCGCTGCGCTACATAGGGCAGGCCTTGCACCAGCGGTGGCGCCGCTCGCTGCAGTTCCGCACCGTTCTCACCACGCTGCTCCTGGCCGTCACTTCGTTTGCAGTAGTGGGCGCGTACCTGTCCAACCAGATCGCCAACAACCTCTTCCAGGAGCGGCTGACCCAGGCCGAGTCGGAGACCCGGTACAACGTCAAGCAGGTCCAGGACACGTTCGACGGCGCCCAGGTCACCGATCAGTCCAGCGTCATCACCCTGGTGTACGACACGCTCAACGCCGTGGAGGGCCGCGGTTCGGTGATCCAGCGGAGGTATGTCTTCGAAGCCATGCCCGAACAGACCAAGCCGCGCAACCGGTGGGTGGAGTCGCGGGCTTCGGACCAGCTGACGGTCAGCGTCATCCCGCCGGAACTGCGCAAATCCGTGCAGGAGTCCGGGAAGGACCAATACTGGGCATCCACCGTTATCCCGGTTGGAACTGAGGACCGTCCGGGCATTGCGGTGGGCAACAAGGTGACCTTCAACGGCACCGTGTATGAGCTGTACCTGATTTACGATCTCAACACGGCGCAGCAAACCCTCGACGAGATCCAGAGGGTGCTGTGGGCCGGCGGCGCCGTGCTGGTCCTGATGATCGGTGCCATCGCCTGGTACGTCACCCGCAACGTCGTCAGCCCCGTCAGCCACGCCGCGATGGTGTCGGAAAAGCTGGCGGCGGGACAGTTGCAGGAGCGGATGGTGGTCCGCGGTGAAGACGAGGTGGCCCGCCTGGGCGCCTCCTTCAACCACATGGCTGCCAGCCTCCAGGAGCAGATCACCCAACTGGCCACGCTGTCCCAGATGCAGCAGCGCTTTGTGTCCGATGTGTCCCACGAACTGCGGACCCCCCTGACCACCGTCCGGATGGCCGCGGAAGTGCTCTACGACGCCCGGGAAGATTTCGATCCCATCAACAAACGCTCCGCGGAACTCCTGTACAACCAAGTGGAGCGGTTCCAGTCCCTGCTCTCGGACCTGCTGGAGATTTCCCGCTTCGACGCCGGCGTGGCCATGCTTGACGCCGAGCCCGAGGACATCCTGCAGGTGGTGGCCCACGTCATTGAAGGCGCTGCGCCCGTCGCGGCTGAATATGGTTCCGAAATCATTCTCAGTGCCCCCGCCGGCGCCGTCATCGCGGAAATGGACGCCCGCAGGATCGACCGGATCCTGCGGAACCTCATCCTCAATGCTGTGGAACACGGCGAAGGGAAACCGGTGAGGGTTACCGTGGCCGCGAGCCAGACCGCCGTCGGGATAGCCGTCCGGGACTATGGCATCGGCATGGCACCGGCGGAAGCCGCCCGCGTCTTTGACAGGTTCTGGCGCGCAGACCCTGCCCGCGCCCGCACCACCGGAGGCAGCGGCCTGGGCTTGTCCATCGCAATGGAGGACACCAAGCTCCACAACGGCTGGCTGCAGGCGTGGGGGAAGAAGGGCAGCGGCGCGAACTTCCGGCTGACCCTGCCCCTCCGCCAGGGCGAGGAGATCGATAAGTCGCCGGTCCAGCTGGAACCGGGGGACATCACCATCCCCGGCGAAATGGACAACCGTAACATGCTGGTGCTGGAAGCCGGCGGAGCGCCGCTGGCTCCGGCGTCGACGTCGAAGGAGACTACATGACGGGCCATGCCCCGCGCCGGGCAAGACCCCTGACTTTACTGCTGGTCCTGCTGGTGGTCCTGCTGGCAGGCTGTGCCCGCATACCCACGTCCGGGCCGGTGGGCAAAAGCAGCGAGGGAAGCGCAGGCAACCTGAGCGCACCCGTGTTCCTGCCGGCGGCACCGCAGGCCGGCGCTTCGCCGGAAACCATCATCGACTACTTCTACCGGGCCGGCAGCGGTTATGAGGACGACTACGCTGTCGCCCGCCAGTACCTGACCCAGGCGTCGTCCGTATCCTGGAAGCCAGACCAGCGCGCCCTTGTTTACCGCGAAGCGCGCGTGGTGGCGGCAGAGGTCGAGAATGTCTATAACTACGAGCTCGACGTCGCCTATACGGTTGATGCCGACGGCATCGCTACCCAGTCACCCGAAGGGACCGTCGAGAAGATCCCGGTGACGGTCACGCAGGTGGACGGGGAATGGCGCATCTCCGCCCTTCCGGACGGCACAGCCATTGCCGAAGAGACGTTTAAGGTGATTTACGGCGCCTACCCCATCTACTTCTACGATCCGAGCTTCACGTACGCGGTGCCGGATGTCCGCTGGTTCATCAAAAACAAGACAGTCAAGGCGATGACCAGTGCGCTGCTTGCCGGGCCTGCCCCGTACCTGCGTGGTGCTGTGGTGAGTGCCTTTCCTTCGGGGATAAAGCTGGCCCGTGAGTCGGTGCCGGTCGTCTCGGGGGCGGCACAGGTGGACCTGACGGCCAAGGAACTTACCGAAACCTCTCCCGAAGACCGCCTGCGGATGCAGATGCAGCTGACGCTGACTTTCCGCAGCCAGCCGGACGTGGTCAACGTTGAGCTGCGCGCCAACCAGGACCTGGTCCGGGTGGAGGACAATGGTTCGGTCCTGCCGCCGGTGCTGGACAAGAGCGTGCCCCCGCGCCAGATTGCGGTCAGTGGCAACGAGCTGGTGCGCTACGAGAACAACAGGGTGTCACCGCTGCCGGATATGCAACCGGTGTCGTCGCTTAAACCGCGGTTCCCCGCAGAATCCCAGGTATCGCAGACCGCGGCCTTCCTTAACAACAGCCGCACCACCCTTTACAGCATCAATCCAGGCCAGCCGGCACGGGCACTCACCACACGGAGTACCCTGACCCGGCCCTCCTTCAGCCTGGATGACTGGGTGTGGTCGGCGGGACCGGGAGCTCAGGGGCGAACTGAGGTGGTTGCCTTCCGGCCCACCGACGTGCCCGAGGGAGCCAACGTACCGTCAGTAACCCTTGCGCCTGCCTGGCTGGCGGGGAAAACCGTCAAGGAATTTCGGATTTCACGCGAAGGAGTGCGTGCGCTGGTGATCTCTGAACAAAACGGGAAGACCCGCGTGCAGGTCACCGGCATTATCAGGGCCGGGGACGGAACACCCCGGGAGCTGACTCCGCCCGTCACCCTGGTTACCGACAGCGAACCCGACCAGGGCGTGTGGGTCAGCGACACGACCGTTGCCGTGATGAAGGGGGCCGCGGCGTCGAATGTTACGCCTGAGCTGCTCTCCCTCACTTCAGGCCAGCCCCAACAGCTGGCGCCGTGGCCAGGCCTGGTGTCACTCAGCGCCGGCAACGGCGCCGAGGAAATCTACGCGCAGTCTGCGGAGGGCGTTTTCCAGAGGCTTGGCAACGGCTGGTCCCCGCAGATCAAGGGTCCCATCGACCTGTCGTTCCCCGGCTGACGCCGTAAACAGGTGCGCCTTGCCCACCTGGCCATTGCCCACACAAAAGTTGTCCACATAGCGGGGAACGGCCTGCCCGTTGAGGAACTTCAGGCGGAAGCTTGTCCGGATGAGGAAAAGATTCGATGTAGCCGGAGCGGAGAGAAGGATACGGCTGGACCCGGACCTTCTACCAGCGGCGGAACGGTCCGGCACGCACCGCTCCGAGTACCAGAGCGTCCTCCTGCGCCTGGCGGACCAGGCAGCCGGAGCCGCGGCAGACCTCCTTGCGCTGGTTGTTCCGGTGGACTGCGTATGCTGCGGAGCCGAAGACCGGGCCCTCTGCATCCAGTGCGACCGCCACATCCGCCGCCTGACGCGCGACCCCTTCCGGGCCGAAAGCGGAGCACCTGCCCTGATGGACGTCGGCGGGGCCGTGCTGCTGCCCGTGGTGGCTGCCGGCGTCTACCGGGAGGAGCTCGCCCAGGCCCTTCTGTCCTTCAAACGGCACGGCCAGTATCAGCTCAGGAGCAGCCTGGGCCGGGCACTCGCCGGTGGTCTCCGTTCGGCATTACCGGGGACGGAGGCGAACTGCCTGGTTCCGGTGCCGAGCAGCAACGCGGCCTTCCTGAAGCGCGGATTCAGCCCGGTCCACCTGCTTTTGGGTGAAGTGTCACGTCAGTTGCCGGGTCCCGCTGTGCAGGACGTACTGGAAAAGACCGGCCCCTCCGGGCTGCAGCTGCCCGGAGGCCAAAAGGGCCTGGACCGTGGCGGCCGCGCCAAGCGCGTGCGGGGCTCCATGCGGGTCCGCAGGCGCGGACGAAACAAGGTGGCCGGACAACGCTGCATCATCGTCGACGACGTCCTCACCACCGGCGCGACACTTGCGGAGGCAGCCCGCGCACTGCACCTCGCTGGAGCCGTCGTGACCGGTGCTGTGGTCCTGGCAGCGACACGCCCGCCCGACTCTTCGGGCACCGGCGCCGCATCCGCGGAACCCCGGGGAATGGAGCATGACTTAGAAAAAAATAAACCAAGAAAGGATGAATAACATGTGGCTATGAACTAACGTCGGTGGTGGGTACCAAGAACAGAATGTACCTTTCGATGGCGGCTCGGAGAGGGGCTTGACTGTCAAACAGATCGGCCCAGGGAAGCGCTGCCGTCGTGTCACCGAAGTCATTTGGAGGGCACCATGGAGTTTATGATCAGCGGACGAAATCTGACAGTTTCAGACCGGTTCCGCGAATATGCCGGGGAGAAGATCTCGAAGATCGAGTCGCTGGGAGACAAAGTCCAGCGGGTTGATGCGAAAGTTTCCAAGGAGACCAGCTCGCGGCAGACCGGCGATCAGTTGACAGTCGAGGTGACAGTACTGGGCAGGGGACCGGTAATCCGTGCCGAAGCAAGCGCCGCTGACAAATTCGCCGCATTCGACCTCGCATACAACAAGCTGCTTGAGCGGCTCCGCCGGGCCAAGGACCGCAAGAAGGTCCATCACGGCAGGCACACGCCGAAAGCTGTCCGGGAAGCAACCGCCACGCTGGAGCCTGCCAGTACCCGCGAACCCCTCTATGTCGAGGCGAGCCACCGGAATGAAACCGCGGAGGCCCCCGCAGAGACGTCCCCCTACGATGTGGACAACGACATCCCGGCCGGCGATTCCCCGGTCCTGATCCGGCGAAAGGTCTTCCCGGCGGCGTCACTTTCCCTCGACGACGCCGTGGACAACATGGAACTTGTCGGCCACGACTTCTACCTGTTCGTGGATAAGGCTACGAATACGCCGTCCGTCGTTTACCGGCGCCGCGGCTGGACCTATGGGGTCATCACCCTTGACCATGAATGCGAACCGGGTGACACCGTGGTCGAAGAAAAAATCATTGCGTACCGTTCGGATGACGCAGCAGCAAACGCTTAGGTTGTGAACACCATCCACAGAGAGGACTGATGTGCCAGCGACGCTGAGCCTGGATCAGGCCCGGCGGATCGCTCTGGCGGCACAGGGACTCGACAAAGGACGGCCCACCGGCCCCGTGACATCACGGACGGTGGGCCGCACCTTTGCCCGGCTCCAGCTCGTCCAGATTGATTCCGTCAACGTTCTGGCCCGCAGTCATTTCCTCCCCTTCTTTTCCCGGTTGGGGAACTACGACCGCACCATCCTCCAGCGGATGTCCGGTAACCATCCGCGGCGCATGGTGGAGTACTGGGCGCACGAAGCCAGCTTTATCCGCCCTGAGCATTTTCCCGACCTCCGTCTCTGGCAGAAGAGGGCCTGGGTGGGCGCCGCCGGCATGGACCCGGGTGTGCGGGCCACCATCTCGGCCAGGATCCTGGAAACGCTCGCATCCTCACGCCCCATGACAGCTGCCGAAATAGCGTCGAGGATCGGTCACATCGAGGAAAAGCAGTCGGGCAACTGGGGCTGGAACTGGAGCGCCGTCAAGCGGGTCCTGGAGCACTTGTTTGAGGAGGGCTTGGTTTCGGCAGCTTCCCGGACCGAGCAGTTTGAGCGCAAGTACACGCTGGCCGCCAGGGTTCTGCCGGCCGTGCACCTTGCTGAGCCGGGTGAACCGGATCCCGCCCCTGCCCTGCACCGCCTTATCGATGCGGCTGCCCAGGCGCACGGCATCGGAACGGTGCGCTGCTTCGCTGACTACTTCCGCACGCCGGTCAAGGCCGCAGCTGCATCCGTGGAACGTCTGGTGGCTTGCGGCAGGCTGGAGCGCGTGACCGTCGCCGGCTGGAACCGTGAGGTGTTCCGCCACGTCGAGGCAACCCTTCCCCGGCGCGCGGCCGGCCGGGCCCTGCTGAGCCCGTTCGATTCCCTGGTCTTTGAACGTCGCCGACTGGAGGAACTTTTCGGCTTCCACTACCGGATTGAGATCTATACTCCGGAGCACAAGAGGCGCTACGGGTACTACGTCCTTCCTTTTCTCCTACGGGACCGGATTGTGGCGCGGGTGGACCTGAAGGCTGACCGCGCAGGTGGGAAACTGTTGGCCAAGTCCGCCTTCGCCGAGCCCGGCGCCCCGGCGGACACCGCCGTCGAACTCGCCGCGGAGCTTCGATTGATGGCAGATTGGCTGGGACTGCCGGACGTGGAGGTGGGTGACCGCGGCGATCTGGCGGCGAACCTCGGAAAGGCAGTGGCCGGCACTCAGCCCGTATCCGCTCTCAGGGAACAAACGAGCCGCGGGGCGGTGTCTCTCCCGTAGACTAAAAACGCCAGAATTCGGCGGCAAAGACTGGGAGCATCTTCACGTGGCATCACTCATCGAAAAACTTCTCCGCACCGGCGATAAAAAAACCCTCCGGCAACTGCGGAACTACGCCGACTCCATCAACGCCCTGGAAGATTCGTTCAAGACCTTCACGGACGCCGAACTCCGCGAAGAAACGGACCGGCTGCGTGAACGCCACCAGGACGGGGGGGAGAAGCTTGATGACCTGCTTCCCGAAGCCTTTGCCGCTGTCCGGGAAGCGTCCGCACGAACCTTGGGCATGCGCCACTTCGACGTCCAGCTGATGGGCGGGGCAGCACTGCATCTGGGGAACATCGCGGAAATGAAAACCGGTGAAGGCAAAACCCTGGTGGCAACTGCTCCTGCCTACCTGAATGCGCTCACCGGCAAAGGCGTCCACGTCATTACCGTCAATGACTACCTGGCCGAATACCAGTCCGACCTCATGGGCCGCGTCTACCGTTTCCTCGGCCTGACCAGCGGCTGCATCCTCGCCAACCAGGACCCGGCCGTTCGCCGTCATCAGTACGCCTCGGACATCACCTACGGCACAAACAACGAGTTCGGTTTCGACTACCTCCGCGACAACATGGCCTGGGACAAGTCCGAACTGGTCCAGCGCGGGCACAACTTCGCCATCGTTGACGAAGTGGACTCGATCCTCATCGATGAAGCCCGTACGCCGCTTATCATTTCCGGTCCCGCGCAGGGCGACACCAACCGCTGGTACAGCGAATTTGCCAAGGTGGTCCTGCGTCTCCAGCCGGAGAAGGACTACGAAGTCGACGAAAAGAAGCGCACCGTCGGTGTGCTGGAAAGCGGCATCGAAAAGGTTGAGGACTACCTCGGTATCCAGAACTTGTACGAATCGGCCAACACGCCGCTCATCGGGTTCCTGAACAACGCCATCAAGGCCAAGGAACTGTTCAAGCGGGACAAGGACTATGTCATCCTGGACGGCGAAGTCCTGATCGTTGACGAGCACACCGGCCGCATTCTTGCCGGCCGCCGCTACAACGAGGGCATGCACCAGGCCATCGAGGCCAAAGAAGGCGTGGAGATCAAGGCCGAGAACCAGACTCTGGCCACCGTGACGCTGCAGAACTACTTCCGTATGTACGGCAAACTTTCGGGCATGACCGGAACTGCCGAAACTGAGGCAGCCGAGTTCATGAGCACGTACAAGCTCGGTGTGGTTGCCATTCCCACCAACCGCGACATGCAGCGGCTCGACCAGTCGGACCTGGTCTTCAAGAACGAGACCGTGAAGTTCGACGCCGTCGTGAAGGACATCGCCGAACGGCACGAAAAGGGCCAACCGGTCCTGGTGGGCACCACGAGCGTGGAAAAAAGCGAATACCTGTCCCGGCTCCTTTCCAAGGAAGGAATCCGCCACGAAGTCCTGAACGCCAAGAACCACGCCCGGGAAGCAGCCATCGTGGCGCAGGCGGGCCGGAAGGGCGCCGTCACCGTGGCAACCAACATGGCAGGGCGCGGTACCGACATCATGCTCGGCGGCAATGCCGAGTTCACCGCCGTGGCCGAGCTCGCCAAGCGCGGGCTGGATCCGGAAGAGAACTCCGAGGAGTACGAGTCCGCCTGGCCGGCAGCCCTTGAAGCTGCCAAGCAGTCCGTCAAAGACGAACACGAGGAGGTCCTCAACCTGGGCGGCCTCTACGTGCTGGGCACTGAACGGCACGAGTCGCGCCGCATCGACAACCAGTTGCGCGGCCGTTCCGGCCGTCAGGGTGACCCCGGCGAATCCCGTTTCTACCTTTCGCTGACTGACGACCTGATGCGGCTCTTTAACTCCGGTGCAGCAGAGCGCTTGATGAACAGCTCGGTGCCGGACGACGTCGCGCTGGAATCCAAGCTCGTCTCCCGCGCCATCGCTTCCGCGCAGGGCCAGGTGGAGGGCCGCAACGCCGAACAGCGCAAGAACGTCCTGAAGTACGACGACGTCCTGAACCGCCAGCGCGAGGCCATCTATGGCGACCGGCGGCGGATCCTCGAAGGCGATGACCTGCACGAAAAGGTGCAGTTCTTCGTGGAGGACACGATCATCGCCCTCATTGATGCTGCGACAGCGGAGGGCAACGGCGACGACTGGGACTTCAACCAGCTCTGGACCAACCTCAAGACCCTGTACCCGGTCAGCGTCACGGCCGACGAGATCATCGAGGAAGCCGGCGGAAAGTCCAGGCTTACAGTTGAGTTCCTCAAGGAGGAGCTGCTGTCCGACGCCCGCCTGGTGTACCAGGCACGGGAAGAAGCCATCGGTTCTGAAAGCATGCGCGAGCTGGAGCGCCGCGTTGTCCTGTCGGTCATCGGCCGCAAATGGCAGGAGCACCTTTACGAGATGGACTACCTCAAGGAAGGGATCGGCCTGCGCGCGATGGCACAGCGTGATCCTCTCGTTGAGTACCAACGTGAGGGCTTCATCCTGTTCCAGGGCATGATGGAGGCCATCCGGGAGGAAAGCGTAGGATTCCTCTTCAACCTCGAAGTGGAAGTCACTCCTGCCCAGGACGTCGTTGTGGCGGACGATGAGGGTGAACACACCGAACACGTGGAGCCGCAGGTCCGGGCCGCCGGGCTGGAAGCGCCGGCTCAGCCTGCCCAGCTGCAGTACACCGCTCCCCGCGAAGATGGCGGCACGCAGACCCGGGTGGAAACCCGGTCCTCCGGCCGCTCAGGAAATCCTGCTAAAGCCGCGGGCCAGGACGCTGCCAGGCGGCAGGCTAAGAAGAAAAAGCGCTGACACGTTGGTTACGTGAAAGCTGATAGTCGAAGATAGGGCAGGGCCGGGGCATGATCCCCGGCCCTGCTGTCGTCCCGCTGCATCTGCCGGTGCCCGCTACTGCCAGGGCTCGTTGCTGCAAGTCCGTCAGCCAATAACAAGCTCAGTCACCCGCCACACCTGTTTGCCCCGCTCGAGCCGCACGGCCACAGCCCTGGCGCGAACATCGTCCACCACAACGGCACTGGCTTCGTAAACTCCGTCCGCTACTTCGCAAACGCGGACCGATCGAACAATGGAATTCCTGTGCAGCCGTGCCAGGGCCGGGTTGCCGGTACGGGTGATCTCGCGCCTGATCAGGCACGCGCGGTGCTGCAGCGCTGCCAGGCATTGTGGGTCAAGCCGACGTGCCAGCTGATGGACAGGGCGGATTCCTGCAAGCACTTCCATGGCTGCCTGGATGGTGCCGCGGGTGACCGCCCGTACCTCCGATAACGAGTCGACCGGACGTAGAGCCGGAGCCGTACCAGTCTGTGCTGGAGGGAAGTCCTGGCGGGAGGCTGCGGTGGAACGCGCCTGGGGGTGGGGCTGCCCTCGCTTCCGGGTGCTTGGAGGGTTCGAATTGGTGTGGCTGCGGTCATTGCTTTCCCCTTTGGTTAGTGGCTTGAGTTATCGCTCGAATGGTTGAAGCCCCGCCGTGCCTATGCTGCGGAGGGCGGCTGAAGTATTTGTCCCGGTAGCAGCACGTCCGGATTCTGGCCGATGAGCGCCCGGTTGACCTCGTACCACCGCGGCCATTGCATCGCGATCTCCACGTCCGAGGCCCCTGGACCCATAGCGTGGGCGGCAACGTCCCAAAGTGTGTCTCCGGCCAGGACGGTCACGGCGCCGGCGCCGCTTTCCGTGTCGTCGTCGGCGCGTGCTGCAGGAGGCGCCAGCAGTCCAGGGCTTGGGACCGGGGCAGCCGGCTGCCAACCCGGGTTGATCTCTCTTAAAGCCGTGCGGGCTTTTGCTGTTGCCTCGACCGCCGGCTCCAATGCCTGGTTGACGTGGCTCCCGGGACTCGCGGGAGCCGATGCTGCATGGTCCTGGGTGGGGGTCCATTCCGGTCCGGACAGCATCGGGTGCGCATTCGCGGCCGGACCGGATACGAGCTGAACCGAAAGTGCAGCAAGCACCAGCCGCTGCATGAGGGCGGGCGAGAGTTTCCGGGTTAGTGCCGCCGCACGGGTCTTGCCGTTTCGATCAAGGAGAGTGGTGGCGCCAGCGAAGAGCAATGCAAGAAACCACCAGCCCACCAATCCAGCTCCGGCGGCTGCCGCGGCTGCCCCCAGGAGGTGCTCCGCCTGAAGTCCCTGGTGCCGGGCGGAGGATTGCTGCCATTGCTCCAGAATCCCGGAACCGACCGCATAAAGCAGGACACCCAAGAGCAATATGGCCGTCGCGCTTATAACATCGGTCCCTCGGCCAGGTTCTGCTGCTGCTTGAGTCATTACTTTTCCTTTTAATGCAGTTTGATGCGGTTTGACATCAGTAGGGACAGTTTGCCTTGCTTTTTCTTCCTTTGTCCAGACGTTGGAGAGAAAAAGTTGTGTTATTGACGCTGTCTGGCATGGGCCCTACGCTGGCCGAATGCGCTGGGATGCACTGTTTGAGGACCTCGAGAGCCAACTCGCGGAGGCGGAGCGGCTTGCTCTAGACGCCGAAGTCAATGAGCGGGCGCGGGCGGAGATGGTTGGCCTGGAACTGGCTGACCGGCTGCGGGCGGTTTTGGGCTGCCGATTGACCGTCTATTTGTCGTCCGGCGAATCTTTTTCAGGGACGCTCACCCACGCCGGTGGAGACGCGCTGGTGCTGGATGAAGAACAGCACCAATTGCTCATTCCCTACGCGGCAGCGGTGCGCTACGCGGGCCTCGGCCGGCTGTCGCTGGCGGAATCGTCGTCCGTGCGCCGGGGAATTGGCCTCGCCAGCGCCCTGCGCGGCATGGCCCGGGACCGGGCCGAGCTGTCGGTCCTTATCGGGAATGCCGGGGGTGCGCTGCGGATGGCAGGAGTCATAGACCGGGTTGGCAGGGACTACTTCGAGCTTGCTGTCCTCACCCCGGGCGAAGCGCGCCGCAGCCATCGGGTTAGCCAGGTGACGACAATTCCCTTTACCGCGTTGGCGGCGATCAGGTCGCGACGGGCCAACGAGATCTAAGTGCCGGCGCACACTGCCGGAATGACCAGGAAGGCCGGAGCGCTACGTCGAAAGGGAAAGTCAGACTGACTTGGACCGGGATTCCTGGATCATCCGGCTGGCTTCGGCGTACCGTTCCTCGATGTACTGCTCAAGCATTTTTTCTTCGACCCGCCACTGTCCCCGGCCGCCAACCTGGATAGCTTTGAGCTCGCCGCTGCGGACCAGGGCGTAAGCAGCCGGAGAGTTGATCTGAAGCTGCTCGGCGACGTCTGCGAGTGTAAGAAACCGGGGCATGTATCCATATTGCCACCGAACGGGCAGTTTGCTGCTGTTATCCACAATTTGGCCTCGTTTGGACTTATGACTTTTGTTCCGGCGTCCCTGCCGTAACAATGAGGAGTCCGTCACAGCAAGCAGTCCCGGCGCATAGGGGGAGAAACGGTAATGGTTCCTGAGTCATCTGCCACGGCGGCAAGGCTGAAACGACCTTCGTGGAAGGACCCCCGCCTGCTGGTAGGTGTTCTCCTGGTGTTGGCATCCGTGGCGGGCGTCGTATTCCTGGTGGGAAGCGCGGACCGGACCACGGAGGTTTACGCGGCCCGCGACGGCATAGCGGTGGGCGAGAAGCTGACGCCGGAGAACGTCGTTCGGGCCAAGGTCAGGCTGGGGGAGACAGAGGCGCAGTACATTAGCGCCGAGTCCGGCCTGCCGGAGAACGTGGTGGCGGTGCAAAGGATTGGCAAGGACCAGCTGGTTCCCCGGGCCAGCCTCGGTGCAGTGGACGAACTGGACCGCAAGCCCGTTGCCTTGGCCATCGAGGAGACGCTTCCGGCGCAGGCAGTGGCCGGCGCCAGGGTCGATGTCTGGGTGGCCCAGCCCGATGCGCGCAATGGCTTTAGCGAACCTAAACTTCTGCTTCCGGGAGCTGAAATCGCCGAGGTGACTGAGGGTTCAACAGCCCTTGGGTCGTCCCGTACCACCGTGTTGATGGTGCTGGTGGAGGATAACCAGATGCCTGCGCTGCTGGGGGCGCAGGCGAATGAAGCCAAAATTTCTGTGGTGTGGAACCCCGGAGGCGGCAGCAGATGAGTATTCCCGTCGTCACCGTCGGGCAGAGCCGCGAGGATCTGGTCGGTGGGCTGGAACGCCTGCACGGTCCGGTCACTGTAGTCCGGAGATGCGCGGAACTGGCCGAATTGCTGGCAGCCTGCCAAAGCGGACTGGCGAGGGCCGCCGTTGTCGCCGAAGGTTCCGAGGGCCTGACCGCTTCGCTCGTGGACCGGCTCGGAGCGGTTGGTGTCGCCATTATTGCCCTGACCGACTCGGCCGAGGAAGCGGCGAGGCTCCAGGGTATAGGAGTCGCTTCCGCCCTCACAGGAGTTGAATCCGCCGTGCTGTCAGAGGGGATTGCCGAGGCCGTCGCCCAACTGACAGGCGGGGGACCCCGGGGCGCGCACCGGAGCAGTGCCGCCGACACCGGCGCTGCCCTCCATCCGGTTCCGGTGGAACCACCAAGCAGCCCGGAGGAGCCGGGGCCAGGGCGGATCATCGCAGTTTGGGGTCCCGCAGGGGCTCCTGGACGGACCCTTGTTGCGGCCAACATCGCGGGCGAGCTCGCTGCCGAGGGGAAGTCCGTTGTTCTCGTGGACGCCGACAGCTACGGTGCGAGCATAGCGGCTGTGCTGGGCCTGATGGATGAGTCCGCCGGTTTGGCACAGGCATGCAGGCTGGCTGACCAGGGGCTCCTGGACGCGGAGGCGCTGAAAAGGGTGGCCACGCCGGTGGCCACAAAGCTCGGTTCTTTCCGTGTTCTTACTGGAATCACCCGCGCGGACCGGTGGACGGAGCTCCGGGCATCTGCACTGGCTCTTGTCCTTGAACGGGCGAAGCAGATTGCAGAGGTAGTTGTGGTGGATACCGGATTCTGCCTCGAGGCTGATGAGGAGCTGAGTTTTGACACCATGGCTCCCCGGCGGAACGCGGCTACTTTGCGGTCCCTTGAACTAGCCGACACTGTCTACGCTGTCGGGGCCGCCGATCCTGTCGGTGTGCCAAGACTCGTGCGGGGTTTGGCCGAGCTTGAAACCGCTGTTCCACAAGCCGCGCCCATTGTGGTCATGAACAAGGTCAGGGCCTCCTCGGTGGGCCGGGTACCCGAGCGGCAGCTGCAGGACGCGTGGGAAAGGTTCGGACCGGCGTCACAGTTGAAAGCCTTCCTGCCTGAAGACAGTGCCGCGGCGGACGCCGCCCTGCTGGGTGGTTCGCTGCTGCTGGAGGCGGCACCTGACTCTCCCCTTCGTCGGGCCATCGCACAACTCGTTTGTGCACCCGACCAGCAAAAATCCAAAACCTCTGTCTTTTCTTCCACAGCAGCCCGCAGGCTAAAAGACTAGGCTCGCCGTAAGAGCTGCAAGGAAGCAGCGAATATCTTGTGATGGAGGCGTGTGTCGATGTCGTCTGGATCCAGCGTGGAGGATCAGCCCCTTTCCATTGAAGCCCATGAAGGCTTCATCGGGGACTACTATCAGCACCTAGCCGAAGAGGATGCGCGGAGCTATCCCTCAGACATGCTGACCGCGCGCGCGGAAGCGCACCGCAACGTCGCGTCGGTCCGGAAGCCAGGCCAGGCGAACGTCTCCATCGTCGACGAGGAGGACAGCAGCGTCGTCTTCGTGGTCACCGACGACATGCCGTTCCTTGTCGATTCCGTCAACGCTGAACTCGTCCGCCAGCACGCGGCCATCAGACTGGTGGTCCACCCTCTCTTCGTGGCTACCCGCAACAGGGAATCCGCGGCGCTGATGAAGGTCAACAAGGTTCCTTCCCATTTGGGCATCTCCAGCGGCGATACCGCTGCCATGCCGAATCTGTCCCACCTCATAGCGCAAGGTGAAAACGCCTCGCACATGGAGTCATGGATTGCAGTCGAAATCAACCGCGTATCCGATGAAGCGAAAGCAGCGCTGCTCGAAGGCCTGCAGCGGGTCCTGAGCGATGTGCGGGCGGCGGTAGAAGACTGGCCGCACATGCGCCAAAAGGCGCTGCAGATCGCGGAAAGCCTAAACAAGGTGGCGAACCCGGCGCAGATCGCCGAGCTGCGCCAGGCGCAGGACCTCCTGCACTGGCTGGACGACGGGAACTTCACATTCCTTGGCTACCGTGAGTACGACCTGGTCAATGTGGACGGCGAAGATGTCCTGGAGCTGCGTGAAGACAGCGGCCTGGGACTGCTGCGCGCAGCCGCGGATTCACCGCACATCCAGCACCTCACGGACACGGGCCGGAAAAAGGCACGAGAAAAGCGTGCGCTCGTTATCACCAAGGCCAATTCCCGCTCCACCGTCCACCGTTCGGCATACCTCGACTACATCGGGGTCAAGAGTTTTGATGCCGCAGGGAACGTCAACGGCGAGCGCCGCTTCATTGGCCTCTTTGCCACCAGTGCCTACACCGGCTCCGTCCGCAACATACCCATTGTCAGGGAAAAGGTTGATGCCGTTCTGGCCAGCGCGGGCTTCCCGCCGGACTCGCACTCCGGGAAGGACCTGCTGGGAATCCTGGAGACCTACCCCAGGGATGAGCTCTTCCAGATCGAGGTTCCGGACCTTGCCGCCACAGCCCTTGGCATCCAGAAACTGCAGGAGCGCAGGCGCACCCGGCTCTTCCTGCGGCCGGACATCTACGGCAGGTTTATGTCCGCCGTCGTCTACCTTCCCAGGGACAGGTACACCACCAATGTCCGGCTCCGCATTGAGCAGGAACTCCGCGAGACGTTCCAGGCCGTGTCCATCGACTACGAGGCACGGATGACGGAGTCCGCGCTCGCCCGGCTGTTCTTCCGCATCCGCCTGCCCAAGGGTGCGGACGTCAGCAACGTCAACACCGAGGAACTGGAAAAGCGGCTGGTTCGCGCCGCCCGCTCGTGGAGCGAGGGCATCGCCGAGGTGCTGCGTGAAGGACGGGACGTTGCCGAGGCCAAGGAGCTGGCCGCCATCTGGTCCGAGGCCTTCCCCGCCACCTACCGCGTGGACTACGAGGTTGAGGATGCACTTGAAGACATTGCCCGCTTCGAGAAATACGGCGCGACGGCGGAGCGCACTGCTGGTGCCAAGCAGGAGCGGCCAGGCGTGCACGTCTACCTCCCCGAAGGAGCGGGTGCGACGCTGGAGGAGGACGCACGCGTCAAGCTCTACATGCTGGAACCGAAAAGCCTGAGCCAGATCCTGCCCTTCTTCCACAACCTTGGCCTGGAGGTGCTTGACGAGCGGCCGTTCGAAATTGAGACGGCGGACCGGAGGGATTTCTTCCTCTACGACCTGGGGCTGAAGTACCCGGCGGGAGTTGATCCTGTGTCCACGGGCCATTTGCTGGCTGACTCCTTTTCCGCTGCAGTCACCGGCGCCGCTGAATCGGACGCCTTTGACCGGCTGGTCCTGCGCGAGGGACTGCAGTGGCGCCAGATAACCGTGCTGCGCGCATATGCCCGATACATGCGCCAGATGGGCAATGCCAACTCCTTCGGGTTTATGGCCGATACCCTGCTGGCGAATCCGGAAGTGACCAAGGGGCTGAGTGCGCTTTTCGCCGCCCGCTTTGATCCTTCCCTGAATGAAGAAGAACGGCTCAAGGCGCAGGCTTCCGTCCGTGAAGAACTAGCCGCAGCCATCGAAAAAGTGGCCACGCTTGACGCCGACAGGGTCCTGCGGACTTTTGTGAACCTGATCGAATCCACGCTCAGGACCAACTTCTACCAGTACAAGTCCCACCTGAGCTTCAAGCTCGACCCGGCGCAAATTGAGGGGTTGCCCTTCCCCCGCCCCATGTTCGAAATCTGGGTCTACGCGCCGCGCGTCGAGGGCGTCCACCTCCGCTTCGGCAAGGTTGCCCGCGGCGGGCTGCGCTGGTCCGACCGCCGCGAGGATTTCCGCACCGAGGTCCTGGGCCTGGTCAAGGCACAGACTGTAAAGAACGCCGTCATCGTGCCTACAGGGGCCAAGGGCGGCTTCTTTGCGAAGCAGCTTCCGGACCCCGCTGTTGACCGGTCCGCCTGGATGGCCGAAGGCATCGAAAGCTACAAAACTTTCATCCGCGGACTCCTCGACCTCACTGACAATCTCGTCACCGAGAGCCACGGCGAAAGGCTGGTGCCGCCGTCGGACGTTGTAAGGCACGACGACGACGATTCCTACCTCGTGGTGGCGGCCGACAAGGGAACTGCGACTTTTTCCGATATCGCCAACGGGCTGGCCAAGGAATACGGATTCTGGCTGGGCGATGCGTTCGCGTCCGGGGGATCGGTGGGCTATGACCACAAAGCCATGGGCATTACCGCCCGGGGCGCGTGGGAATCCGTCAAGCGGCACTTCAGCGAGCTTGACCTGGACACGCAGACCCAGCCGTTCACCGTGGTGGGGGTGGGGGACATGTCCGGCGACGTGTTCGGCAACGGTATGCTCCTCTCGCGCCACATCCGGCTCCTGGCAGCCTTTGACCACCGACACATCTTCCTGGACCCCAACCCGGACGAAGAAGCCTCCTTTGTGGAGCGGCAGCGGTTGTTTGAACTGCCGAGGTCATCGTGGGAGGACTACAACAAGTCCCTCATCAGCGAAGGTGGCGGAGTGTTCCCCCGCCAGGCAAAGTCGATACCTGTTTCAGCCCAGGTACGGGCAGCTCTGGGGCTTGCCGCCGAAACAACCGAGCTCAGCCCGCCGGAGCTCTTGCGTGCAATCCTGCTGGCTCCCGCCGACCTGCTCTATAACGGCGGCATCGGCACTTACGTCAAGGCGAGCACCGAATCCAACGCCTCCGTGGGGGACAAGGCCAACGATGCCATCCGTGTTGACGGCAAGGACCTGCGCGTCAAGGTGGTGGGTGAAGGCGGAAACCTGGGCATGACCCAGCGTGGCCGCATCGAGGCCGCACTGCAGGGGGTCATCCTCAACACCGACGCGATCGACAACTCTGCCGGCGTTGACTGCTCCGACCATGAGGTCAACATCAAGATTTTTGTGGACCGGATGGTTGCTGCCGGAAAGCTGTCGGCCGAAGAGCGCCCGGGCTTCCTGGCCTCGATGACCGATGAGGTGGGTCGGCTGGTGCTGGAAGACAACATTGACCAGAACATCCTGCTGCTGAATGACCGGACCCGGGTGGCCGAGTGGAGCCCGAGCTACGAACGGCTGATGGACTGGCTGGAGAAGAAAGCTGACCTGAACCGTGAGCTGGAGGCGCTTCCCACCACGGAAGTGTTGAGGGAGCGGCTGCAGCAGGGACAGGGCCTGACTTCGCCTGAGCTGTCCGTGCTGGCCGCCTACGCCAAGATCGAGCTGACCTCCGCCCTGCGGGACAGCGACCTGGCCGACGATCCCTGGTTCAGGAAGACGTTGCGTGCCTACTTCCCGAAGCAGCTGCGCGAACGGTTTGACGCGGAGCTGGACACCCACCCGCTGCGGCGCGAAATTATCGCCACCATCGTGGCCAACGACATGATCAACATGGGTGGAATTACGTTTGCCTTCCGGACCATGGAAGAAACGTCGGCCTCGGAAGTGGCTGTAGCCAAGGCATTCGTTGCGCTGAGGGAGGTGTACGAGCTCGACGTGATGGTGGAGGAGTTGAACAACCTGCCGGCCTCGTTCCCCACCGAGCACTGGAGCACCGTCCACCTGGACATCCGGCGGCTGCTGGACCGGGCCGTTCGCTGGCTGCTGGGGCAGGGCAGTGTTTCCCAGCCGATTGCCGACGTCGTGGACGAATTCAAACCCCTCCTGGATCCCATGCGGGCCCGCCTGCTGGAGTACCTGCGCGGCAATGACCGGGACAGGGTTGCCGGCTGGCTGGAAAAGGCGCGGGATTGGGAGCTGCCGGAAGGGCTGGCCCTGCGTTGGGCCGAGCTCTTCGAAAGCTTTGTCCTGCTGGACATTGCCAAGATTGCCCGCGTCCGGAAGGACCCAGTGGAGGAAATCGCAGCCGTCTACTACACGGTCTTCAACCGCTTCCACGCGGATTCCCTGCTGGAGCGCATCAGCAGCCTGCCACGGCAGGACCGGTGGCAGGCGCTGGCCAGGGCGGCGTTGCGTGATGACCTGTACTCCACCATCTCGGACATGACGACGGCGGTGCTGGACGCCACCAGTTCTGCGGACTCGCCGGAGGCCCGGCTGAAGGATTGGGAAGCCCGGAATGCGGAGCAGTTGAGCAGGGCGAAGAGCATGTTCGATGAGGTCAATGCGCTCGAGGCCGACGACATGGCCTCACTGTCGGTAGCATTGAGGCTCTTGAGGTCAATCGTTCGACGCTAGCGAGTCCGGCGTCGCAATTGGAGGTGCAGTGGCAATCTTTACGGACCCCATCAGGGAACATGCTGATTTCGGGCCGGGGGATGCCGAATGGCTGCACCTCCTGGTGGGGGACTGGCAGATGGTAGCGGACCTGGCCTTCGCAGACCTGGCGCTCTGGTTCCCCCACCCCGACCACGGGTATGTGGCGCTGGCGCACGTCCGGCCCTCCACCACGCACACCGTGTTCCACGGCGACTTCGTGGGGGATCCCATCCGATCGGATCTCCAGCCCCTGGTGGACAAGGCCTGGAACAGCCGCTCCATCGAGCGTTCCAGTGAAACCAACTGGAGCAGTGACATGGCGCTGCGGGTGGAGGCCGTTCCCATGGTCCGGAACGGCCGCACCCTGGCCGTAGTCACCACGCACATGGACCTGTCGAGTTCGCGCATGCCGTCCCGCCTGGAACTCACGTACCGGCAGTGCGCGTACGACCTTCTGCGGATGGGAACCCTGGGGTTGTGGCCGGACTTTGCGTCCCCCACGGGTTCCCGCCGCGGCGCCCCGCGTGTGGGTGACGGACTGATCAGGCTCGACGCCGAGGGCATCGTTCAGTACGCCAGCCCCAACGGTGTCTCGGCTTTCCGGCGCCTCGGTGACGGGGAATCGCTGGAGGGGCGCTCGCTGGCCGAGGTCACCGCGAGCCTGCTGAAGGATCGCCGTATGGTGGACGAAACGCTGCCCCTGGTGGTGACCGGCCGAATGCCGTGGCGCAGCGAAATCGAATCCCGGGGGGTGAGCCTGTCCCTGCGCGCGATTCCCCTGCGTGATGAGCAGCAGCGCTTCGGCGCACTGGTACTTTGCCGCGACGTGTCCGAACTGCGGCGGCGCGAGATGGAGTTGGTGACCAAGGACGCGACCATCCGCGAGATCCACCACCGGGTCAAAAACAACCTGCAGACCGTAGCCGCGCTGTTGCGGATGCAGTCCCGCCGTATGGTCAGTGACGAGGCGAAGCAGGGCCTGGAGCAGGCGATGCGCCGGGTGGCCACTATCGCGCTGGTTCATGAAACCCTGTCCCAGGGCCTGACGCAGAGCGTGGACTTCGATGAGCTGATCGGGCGGCAGTTCCGCCTCTCAGCAGAAGTTGCCTCGCCGTCGCAGCAGGTCAGGACCGAGCGTTCAGGCATGTTCGGTGAACTGCCCAGCGACTTCGCCACTCCGTTGGCGCTGGTCATCAATGAACTGGTGACCAATGCCGTGGAGCATGGCCTTGAGGGCCGTACCGGAACTGTATGGCTTCTGGCTGACCGTTCGGAGGGGGATGAGGGCGAGGAGGAGTTGACAGTCACTATCGCCGATGACGGTGTGGGTCTGCCCGAAACGCCCCATGTCGAGGGTCTCGGCTTGCAGATCGTCCGCACGCTGGTGACAAGTGAGCTCGGCGGCACCATCCAGTGGCAGCCACGTGAGGGCGGCGGTACTGCCGTTCAGATCCGTCTTAGCCTCGAAGCCAAGTAGGCGGCGGACAGCAAAAGGCCCTGGCGGCAACCTTGCGGTTGCGGCCAGGGCCTTTTATAAAATGCTGGTTAGCTTACGCCGGTGTGCCGGGGAATCAGGAAGCCCGGCGGGCGCGTGCTGCCCGGCGCTTCAGGGCGCGGCGCTCGTCTTCGCTCATGCCGCCCCAAACACCGGCATCCTGACCTGACTCGAGGGCCCACTGCAGGCATGTGTCCACTACCGGGCACCGGCGGCAGACGCTTTTCGCTTCCTCAATCTGCAGGAGGGCCGGACCTGTATTTCCTACGGGGAAAAACAGTTCCGGGTCCTTTTCAAGGCACGCTGCGCGGTTACGCCAATCCATGCTGATCAGTTGCTCCAATTCTGGGAAAAGCCCTTTGTGAAATTATTCACTAGTAGCTACAAAGGAAAGGGGCCCGGCAGGGCCCCGTTGGTCATCTGAATCAAGCCTGTCATGTTAACGCTGTGTAAACAAGGGGTAATAAGGCTTGAAATCCCGGGAACGCTGAGCGATGCATCACAGTGGCGGTATTGGCCCTCACCACTGTCCGACTATGTCCGGTAGGGTGCCAGTGTGTCAAGACCCCCTGTAGACCCCACGGACCCGCCGAGCGACTCAGAAGGCCCGGGCCAAGACTCCGGGCGGCCGGCGCCGGACCCGCAGGCGGGCGCGCGCCCGCCACGGCCGGCAGCTGTCCTCGTGGTGGCGCTGATTGTGGTGGCGGAGGCGACAGCGCTGTTGGCGGCTGCTGCCTGGTACGGCTACCAGTTGGCGGCGGGCAGCCCGGTTCTTTCCTTTTGGGGCGCCGTGTTCACCCTTGGTCTGCTGCTGGCTTTCTCCGCTTGGCTGTATTCCGTGGCGTTGTTCCTTTACCGGGGATACCGGTGGACCAGGGCGGCTGCGCTGGTGGCGCAGTTGTTCGTTTTGACCATCGGATTTCCCACGCTGACGAACGGTCTTCCTTTGGCTGGAATGGCGATGCTGGTCCCGGCCGTCACCGCCATCGTGCTGCTGTTCCACAACAAGGTCATCAGTTTCGCCTCACGGACCGGGGGCGTGACGCCGGCCCTCTAACCGTGTAGGCGGGAAACCAGTTGCATGTGCAGCGCTGCTCCTCATCCTTTTGAGCACTGATTTCCTTCCATGGAGCGTCATGCTACGTCCCCGGGAGGAGCCCAGCCCACCTGGATGCCTTGTGCCACCCCGTGGGAGACGAGCACGGCCCTGCCGGGCGGTGCGTCGGCCTCTACTTCGAACCGGACCCCAAAGAGATCACCGTCCGACAGGGAGCGCGGTGCGAGCAGGAGGCCGGTGCCGGCCGAGCGGGAGCTCATGACCAGCGGCACGCGTTGTATGAGCAAGGAACTGTAGGTCGCGGTGAGGACCATTGGGTAGCCCAACGCGTTAAGGTCCGACAGATTCCGGATGGCTTCGGCGGGGAGGAGATCGGCGTCGTCAACCAACGCCACCTTCCCCTTTGACAATTCACCTGCTGCTGCCGTGGCAAGTTCCCGCTTCCAGAAGTCGCACGGGTCGGTCCCATCTTGGGGATAAAGCCATGGACCGGCGTCCGGATTCATGAGCGGCAGCGCGCGAAGGACGTTGGTCTTTCCTGATCCGGCTCCTCCCAGGACGGTGAGCACTCCTGCCCCCTGCAGCCTGCAGGACTTGGGCCCAAGTTCGTCACCGCCCACGCCAAGAACGATGTCCTGCCGCCTGCTGCCTCGCGGGGTTGGTGCTGGTTGGGTGCGGTCGGGCGGTGGCTGTGCCATGACCCCCGGCTGTGCCGTCGGCCGTATGTCTTTGGCTGCCACCACTGCCGGGAGTTGTTCGACCTTGAACGGGCGTTTGGTTTGTTGGCTGCCGACGTTCTCCGCACTGTCAAGGCCTGCTTGTTCGTCGTCCAGCAAGGCCGTTGATCCTGAGTCCCAAGAGTGGGGCGTGATGCTGTAAAGCTGGCAAACGGCCGGAACTCCGTGGGAGACGGGGCCGAATGCCACGGCGCGCCCCGTGAGTTCGGCCGTTGCCGGCATGCGCGGCCACGCTATCCGGCTGTCAGTGTTGGAACCGGTGGGGAAGTAGAGCCGGTTGGGCAGCGACGAGAACGCCCTTGAGCTGACGAGTTCACGATCGCCGGCAATCATTACGATGATCCCTGCCCGTTCGCCGTCTCGGGCAAGGTCCTGGACGAGGTCTTCGGCCCAGGCCAAGGGGCCGGCACGGAACGCCGAAATCCACGAGCCCCACCCGGAAATGACGAGGACCAAGAGTGCGTCATCGTGCTGCTTGCCGCCTTTTCCCAGCCGGTGTGTCATTTCCCTCTTCAAGCGTTCGAGCACGCGGACGGCCCGCCGCAGCTCATGGAGGCCCGCATGCGCCCCGATGCCGGGGTGTGCAGCCGCGTACAGGAAAGTACCGTCTGCATCCAGGACGTAACCGTGTGCTTCGAACGGGCGGAGAAGCAACTGCATAACAGCCAGTGCAAGAGCCTCCGTGGCACCGGAAGACGGAGCGCCTATGAGGGCCACGTGACCGTCTTCGGCCGGATCCCACTCGAGTGGCACCACTCTTTGCTGGCCCGGCAGGTCAAGAAGACCGAGCTTGATTGACCGCGCTGAGGGCCTGTAGCCACCTGCCGGCAACGACGATGCGGCCTCGTGTGGTGTGGTCAGGTTGGAAGGGAGAGCAGGAGCGACTGGCCGCCTCGGCGCCGGTCCCTTCCGTGCAAGCCACAGGTCCCGCACCATCGCCACCAGTGGGCGTGCAGCCTGGGCCGGCGTTTGCCCGGTGGGAAGACACATATCAGCTCCGACGGAGCCGGTGAAGGCAAGACAGTCCACGGCAAGTTGTACCTTTACTGCCGCAGTTGGGCCGGGCTCGCCCTGCGCTGGTCCTACGGATGCCGTCTGGAATTGCAGGGGAGCCTCCGTACCGCGCGCCAGGAAGGCCCGACCCGGTGCATCTACGCTGATGGCAGCGGCACATTTCGAATTGATGATGTCCAAGGACTCCATCTCCGATTGCACCCGAAGCGCAATGCTCGAGGTGACATTGGCCCGAATGTCTGCAGTTAGCGCTCCTTGCGGCCGTTGAGTGGCCATGACCAGGTGGATTCCGAGTGAGCGACCAATGGCTGCGATCCGCATGAGTTCCCGGAGCGCCTCCGGGGCATCATCCACGAGCATGCGGAACTCATCAATGACGATGACCAGATGGGGGAGTGGGAAATCCTGCGAAGCGCGGGTGTGCCGGTATGCCGTGAGATCCGGCACCCGTGCGGAGGCCAGCGCTTCCTCGCGCACCCGGATTTCTGCACGCAGAGAAGTTAGCGTGCGTTCGAGCTCGTGGGCGGACAGGTCCGTCAGGAGCCCGACGCAGTGGACGAGTTCCGTGAGGGGACCGAGTCCGGATCCGCCCTTGAAATCAACAAAAAGGAAATTCACCCGCTCGGGTGGGTGGCAGAGGGCCAAAGCCAGGGTGAGGCTGCGGAGCAGTTCGGACTTACCGGAGCCGGTGGTCCCGGCAACGAGTAGGTGGGGTCCGTCGGCCTGAAGGTCCAGGGTGCGCGTTCCCGTGGGGCCCAGCCCTAAAGGAATGTTCAGACGGTGATCCCGGGCGCTCGCATTCCAGCGGGCCTCAGTATGCTGAGGAGCGAGCGGCAGCACGTCCTGGAGGGAGCACTGAGCGGGGACAGCAGGGTCCTCGTTCTCTGGCCGTTCGGTATGCACGGCCAACTGCCTGCAAAAACTAAGGAAGACGTCCTCTGGTGCCAGATCTGGAACAAAGGCAACGTCGCGGGCCGTAAGCCGCAGGAGTGATTTTCGCTCGGCAAGTTCTACATCACAGGTGCCGCCATTTACCTCGGCCACAAGAAACTCAAGGACCTGCCAACCGAGGGCCGCCGCACTTACGCAAACAGCGCCGTCGTCGTTCCCTGTACCGGAAGCCGGCAGCAGCAGGAGTACGCCGTGTTGATAGCTCCGCCCGAAGCCTTCGCTAAGAATGCGCAGAAGATCAGATGCAGAAGCGGTGAGAATGACGCCGGGCACATAGCGGGCGCCCAGGGGTAGGCGGGCTGCTTCACCATAAATGACAACTCGCGTGCCGTGGCCCTTTGGGTAGCCCGCAAGTTGCATCACCAGGGAACGGACGATGCCGTCCGCCACTGCACCTGGTCCGCGGAGGGTTGTCCTGGGGATTCCTGGGTCCAGGAACACCGGAACCGCGCCTACGCCGGGAATGCCCACCGATGGTACGGCTGGCTCGACTCTCACATTCGCTGGCTGCGGAGCCTCCCCGACCCGCAGCCAAACCCCTTCCCCGACAGAGGAAACAGAGGTGGGGCCCTGCCGCTGATTAGCGGCCAGCGCCAGGATGGCGAGGGAGGGGCCGGACCGGAGTCGTCTTTCCCGGTCTTCTGCCACGGCGGCTGCAACGGCTCGTGTGAGGTCGCGGCGCTGCCGGCGCCCTGAGGCGAGGGGCACCAGGACAGACACTGCGGAAGCGGCAGCAAAGGCAAGGAACATCCACATGCCGGTGAGCACGGCGAGTCCTATCCCGATCAGCAAGGGAAGCATGGCGGTCAGCAGGAGCGCCGCCCTGTTGCCGGTATCCATCCGGCCAGGGACGATCAGGGGCTGCTGGGCGGAGGTCCCGGCGTCGGCCAGTGCTGTGTCCGTTAGGTCCATAAAAACCAGCGACATGGTCGTGTTGCCGCAGGTGATGCTCGAGCCGGTGGAGATGACGGCGTTTCGGACCCGTTCGCCGTCGACGTGGATGCCGTTGGCGCTGTCCAGGTCAATGATCAGTATGTCCGTCTCGGTGACCACGAGGCGGGCGTGCTCTCGGGAGAGTTCGGGGTCGGGGATCACTATGCGGGTGCCGCTCCTGCCGATGGTGTAGGAACCCCGCCGCAGCGGCACAACGGTGCCAGCTCCGACGCCGGTGTGGACGGCCAGTGCAAGCTGGGCGTCCTCGGCCGGCGCCCGTCGTCGGACCTTCCGCTCGTAGGTTCCGTCCACAAGAACCGCGCCGTTAACAAAGGGGGCCGCACCGACGGTCATCGAGCAGATGTCTTGGCCGCGAATAGTGATCGGCCCGGTCCCGAACTTCTGAATCAGCTGGGCATGGACAACTTCGCCGCCAGTCCCTTCGGGTGCGTTGATGGTCAGTTCACATGGTGCTTCCTGCATCACGGAACCGGTGCTGCGGACCAGCGTGCAATGGAACTTCATCAGTACAAATCCTCACGGCCTTTTAGTCCACGCTAGCCAGCGGTGCGCCGCCTCGGTTCAAAGAGTTTCCGTATGTGGACAACGTCGGGCGCAGATCGACGCCGTTCTGTCCCAGTCCCAAGCCTGGTCCTGGGCCGGGTTGCGGCGGCGCTGGATTCGACGGCGCCTGCAGTGCCTCGGGTAGGCTAGAGCAGCAGACAATGCGCACCATTGCGCTGCCCGCATTCAAACCAGGAGATTTTGTGACCGCTGACCTCGTCATTGTAGGGTCCGGCTTTTTTGGCCTGACGATCGCAGAACAGGCCGCTACTGAGCTCGGCTTGAAGGTTGTCGTTATCGACCGCCGCCACCACATCGGCGGCAATGCCTACAGCGAAAAAGAAGAGCAAACGGGTATAGAGGTGCACCGCTATGGTGCCCACCTGTTCCACACATCCAACGAGCGTGTGTGGGAGTACGTCAACCGGTTCACCACCTTCACGAACTATGTCCACAAGGTTTACGGCGTGCACAAGGGCGAGGTCTACTCCCTGCCGATCAACCTGGCCACGATCAACCAGTTCTTCCGCGCCAACCTGACCCCTGGCCAGGCGAGGGACCTCATCCAGGAGCAGGCCGGCGAGCTTGCCGGTACTGATCCGCAGAACCTCAATGACAAGGGCATCCAGCTGATCGGCCGGCCCCTGTATGAGGCGTTCATCAAGCACTACACCGGCAAACAGTGGCAGACGGACCCGAAAGACCTGCCGGCAGGCATCATCTCGCGGCTGCCTGTCCGCTACAACTACGACAACCGTTACTTCAACGACAAGTACGAGGGCCTGCCCACAAACGGTTACACAGCGTGGATTGAAAAGATGGCCGAGCACCCGAACATCGAGGTCCGGCTGAACACCGACTTTTTTGACGAGTCGCACGAGTACAGCAAAAACAAAGTTGTCGGCAACATCCCGGTGATCTACACGGGCCCGGTCGACCGGTACTTTGACTACGCTGAAGGCGATTTGTCCTGGCGCACCATTGACTTCGAGGAAGAGGTCCTTGAGGTCGGGGACTTCCAGGGAACGTCGGTAGTGAACTACAACGACGATGACGTGGCGTACACCCGTGTCATCGAACCCCGCCACTTCCACCCCGAGCGTGAGTACCAGACAGAAAAGACGGTCATCATGCGCGAGTTCTCGCGCTTCGCCGAGAAGGACGACGAGCCGTACTACCCCATTAACACCTCTGCAGACCGCGACCGGTTGCTCAAATACCGTGACCGGGCAGCGGCGGAGAAGGAGGTCCTGTTCGGCGGCCGGCTGGGAACGTACAAATACCTCGACATGCACATGGCCATCGGGTCCGCGCTGAGCATGTTCGACAACAGGATACGGCCGCACTTTGAGAGCGGCGTACAGCTGGAAAGCGGAGGCGTGGACGCATGACTACTACTGAAGAGGCGTCCTCATGGAGCGTTCTTCAGCGAGTGATCCTCCCTTCCGCCGACCAGACAGACACCATCCCGCTCTACGTGGATGCCGGTCCGGCGAGTGGTATCCGTCTGCGGGAGAATGATGAACTGGCGCGCTCGCCTAAGCTGCCCGAAGACAAACTGCAGATGTTCAGCTCCGTCCTGAGCCAGGCGCACTTCGAGGACTTACTGTCACGGGCATCCATGCGGGTTCGAGCCGGCGAGCAAATTTCCTTCGGCACCTATTTCAATGCATTCCCCGCGAGTTATTGGCGGCGGTGGACTTCTGTGCGCAATATCCGGCTGGTTGTCAGGACAAGCGGCGCGGGTACGGTTACTGTCTACAAGTCAAATGCGCGAGGATCCGTGCAGCGCGTCGATGGGCGCCACGTTGAAGCGGATACCACCTCGGTCTTCGAGCTATCGCTCAAACCATTTGGTGACGGCGGCTGGTACTGGTTTGACCTCGCTGCCACCACCGACGGACTGGTGTTGGAAAGCGGACAGTGGAAGACGGCGGAGGCCGCCCGTGAAAACGGGCAGGTGACCCTGGAAATCACGACGATGAACAAGCCCGAGTTCTGCCTCAACAACGCCCGGATCCTTGCGGAGAACCTGGACGTCCTCACCAACGTCAAGGAAATCCTCATTGTGGATCAGGGCACGGAGAAGGTGGAGGACCAGGAGGGTTTCGCTGAAGTAAAAGCGTCCCTCGGGGGCAAGCTGCGGGTGATCAACCAGGCAAATCTGGGCGGTTCCGGCGGCTTTGCCCGCGGCATGTACGAGGCCGTGGAGAACGGCAGCGACTACGTGCTGCTGCTTGACGACGATATTGTTGTGGAGCCCGAAAGCATTGTCCGGCTTCTTACGTTCGCCGACCGTTGCCGCAGGCCCACAATCGTCGGCGGACACATGTTTGACCTGTACAGCCGCAGCGTCCTGCACACTTTCGGTGAGGTTGTCGATCCTTACCGGATTGTGCCGGCCCAGCCACACGCCGACATGGAGCTCCGCCACGACTTCAGCGTCGCCAACCTCCGCCAGACTGCCTGGCTGCACCGCAGGGTGGATGTCGACTACAACGGCTGGTGGATGTGCCTCATTCCAACAAAGGTGATCGAAGAAATCGGGCTCTCCCTCCCGCTGTTCATCAAGTGGGACGACGCCGAGTACGGTCTGCGTGCCCGGGAGGCCAACTTCGCGACAGTATCGCTGCCGGGCGCAGCGGTTTGGCACGTCTCCTGGGCTGACAAAGACGACATGGTCGGATGGCAGTCATACTTCCACGGACGCAACAGGCTGATCACTACCCTCATCCACAGCCCCTACCCGAAAGGTGGGCGGGTATTGAGGGAATCCGTCCAGGCTGACGTCAAGCACCTTGTATCAATGCAGTACTTCACCGAGCACGGCCGGATCGAAGCACTCAAGGATATTTTCAAGGGGCCCGATGACCTCCACGGGGTCCTGGCCACCCGTCTTCCTGAGATCAATGCACTGAAGTCTGAATACCCGGACGCCCAGTTGAAGGACGACGTCGACGACTTCCCGGCGCCGAAGCTGGGCCGCGGCCCCATGGGGGGCGCTCCGATTGGTATGCCGCGCAAAAAGGACCTTGTTTCCTGGGGTATCAAGACCGTGTCGCGGCAGCTGGTGCAGACCCCCGGGCCGGAGAGCTCCGAACGTCCGCAGGGCTTCCTGGCACACCGTGACAACCGATGGTTCCGGCTGGCCCACTACGACAGCGTCATTGTGTCCAACGCCGAGGGCACCGGGGCCTCCTGGTACCGCCGTGATCCCAAAAAGCTTAAGTCGATGCTGGCCGAGGCCACCCGTTTGCACCTTCGGCTCTACCGCGAGTGGGACAAGCTGGCTGAGCAGTACCGCCGTGCAGTTCCGGAGATCACTTCGATGGCGGCCTGGAAGAAGACGTTCGACGCCGACTCCCAGGAAGGCCGCTAAATGGGGAGCCAGATTGATGAGCTGGTTAAGCCCGGGACAGGCCGGGGTCTCCTCGACATCTACGGTGACCGCTTCCTTCTGAAGCTGCTGGTACGCAAGGAAATCAAGATCCGCTACCGCGGATCCGTGCTCGGGCTGATGTGGTCCTATGTGAAACCGCTGATGCAGTTTCTCATTTACTTCATCGCGTTGGGCGTCTTCCTGAACCTTGAGCAAGGGACACCGAACTACGCCATTTACCTCTTTTCGGGCATTGTACTGGTCAACTTCTTCACGGAGTCTTTGTCCAATGCCACCCGTTCCATCGTGGATAACCGGGACCTCATCCGGAAAATCTACCTCCCGCGGGAGTTGTTTCCGGCGGCGACCGTGTGGGTCTCGGCCGCTCACTTCCTGCCGCAACTGTTGGTGCTGGTCGCGGCGTGCCTGGTTATGGGCTGGACGCCGTCCATCCTGCAACTGGCCGCGGCCGTCCTGATCTTCTTCATGATGGCAGTGCTGGCTACCGGCCTGGGCCTGATGTTTGGCGCCGTCAACGTCTATTTCCGCGACTCCGAGAACATCGTGGACATGATCGTTATGGTTGTCACCTGGGCCTCGCCTGTTCTTTACGTCTGGACCATGGTGGAGCGCGTCATGGGGCCCTGGTACTGGGTCTACCAGCTGAACCCGATCACCACCGCAGTCGAGGTCTTCCATTGGACTTTCTGGGAACCGACGCTGAAGGCGGACCAAGTGGTCAGTGACACCATGCCCCCCGACCTTCTGGGCTTCTGGCTCCCGATGTCGCTGCTCATCTCTCTCGCCATCCTGTTCCTTGGTCAGTTGATGTTCCGCCGCCTTTCCGTACACTTCGCCCAGGAGCTCTGACATGACCTCGCATGGCCACGTAGCCATTAGCTGCACCGGACTCCGGAAGCAGTTCGTCCTGCGGCACACCCGCTCCCTCAAGGAAGCTCTCGTGTGGTTGGTCAAGGGCCGCAAGGGCGATCTCTCCAAGAGGTTCCTTGCACTCAAGGACGTCTCGCTCGAAGTAAAACAGGGAGAGACCGTGGCTCTCATGGGACTTAACGGTTCCGGCAAATCGACTTTGTTGAAGCTGATCTCAGGCGTGCTGCAGCCGGACGGCGGAACAGTGCGGACGCGCGGCCGGGTAGCAGGACTGATCGAGGTCGGGGCCGGTTTCCACCATGACCTCAGCGGACGGGACAACGTTTATCTGAACGGCGCCATCCTGGGTATGTCCGAGAAGCACATCGATGAAATGTTCGACTCCATCGTGGAGTTCTCGGAGATCGGTGAGTTCATTGACACCGAAGTAAAGTTCTATTCGTCGGGCATGTACCTCCGGTTGGCGTTCTCCATCGCGGTACATACGGACCCCGAGGTCTTCCTTATTGACGAAATCCTCGCCGTCGGCGACGAACCCTTCCAGCGCAAGTGCATTGCGAAAATCAAGGAACTGTCGGACAAAGGCAAGACGCTTTTTGTTGTAAGCCATGACCTGGACCTCGTTTCCACAGTATGTGAGCGCGGTGTCCTGTTGGAACACGGTGAAGTGTTGATGGACGGACCCGTCCGGGACGTGGTGGCGCAGCTCAGGCGACGGTCAGCAGCCTGAGTCCTGTCACATGCATGCCGCTGTGGACGGTAGGGCTGGAAGCATCGGGGTACCCTTGAACGTGTGCCGCTGCAGGTCGGCGCCTCATCAACGGGTGCTTTACGAAGAGATTTGATGGATGAGGAGCAGGAGTGACGGAGCAGCCCACTCTCGTGCGATCTGAGCTGCGGCGCTCCGGGTCCACTGGCGTGCGCAAGGATATTCAGGCGTTGAGGGCTATCGCTGTCGGCCTTGTGGTTATCAACCATCTGTGGCCGGAATTGCTCCGGGGCGGCTACGTCGGCGTCGACGTTTTCTTCGTCATCTCGGGTTACTTGATCACCAAGCATCTCCTTGCACAACTCGACGAAACCGGCAGACTCCGTCTTGGTAGGTTCTACGCCCGCCGTGCAAAACGGCTGCTGCCCGCAGCACTGCTTGTTGGCGGAGTTTCCTTGGCCGCAGTCTGGATCATGCTTCCCTTCTCACGTTGGACGAGCGTGGCGCAGGAAACGCTTGCGTCAGTTTTTTACATTGAGAACTGGGTGCTCGCCGCCAAGTCCGTAGACTATTCGGCCCACAATGAGCAGGCGTCGACGGTTCAGCACTACTGGTCCTTGTCGGTGGAAGAACAGTTCTACCTCATCTGGCCCCTGTTGTTGCTCGGTTTCTTTGTGCTCGCCCGACGGAAATCCGCTGGCAACAGAGTTGTGCTGCTTTTGGGCATGGGCGTTGTGTTCGCGGCGTCGCTGGCGTTTAGCATCTATTTCACAGAGACCAGCAAGAGCCAGGCGTACTTCGTCACACCCACGCGTGCATACGAGTTTGCAGCCGGGGCGCTCATTGCATTGGCCGCCTTTGAGCGCGTCCCCCAGTCCGGGGCTCCATATTGGAACATCAGGGGCTGCCTGCAGTGGCTTGGCTACGGTTTGATTCTCGTCGCCGCGCTTGCGTTCACTCAACAGACAGAGTTTCCGGGCTACTTAGCCCTAATTCCGGTATTCGGAACGGTTCTAGTCATCGTCTCAGGACCCCGTGGGCCCTTGTGGTCACCCAACGTTCCGTTGAACGCCCGCCCGGTCCAGTATTTGGGTGACATTTCATACTCTTTGTATCTGTGGCACTGGCCGCTCATCGTGCTGGGCCCGAGTCTGCTCAGCCGTGAATTATCCACAACGGATCGGTTCGGCCTGCTCGCAACCGCACTCCTGTTGTCGGGACTGACCAAGAAATTTGTCGAGGACCCGGGCCGCAGCAAACTGTTTGCACAATCCAAACCGCGAGTAACGCTGCTGTCAACGGTGGCCGCGATGTCGGTTATGGCTTTGCTGTGTGGTGCACTCCTTGCGGGCGCGGGAGCAGCTCAAAGCGCCGAAGCCCAGCGCATTAGTGACCTCCAGAATGGGCCGTGCTATGGAGGGCGCAGTATGAATCCGGAAAACTCCTGTCCGAATGCCTTCAGCGATCCACTCGTCAACAACGTTGGCCCGGCGGAAGCGCCCTGGTTCTCTGAACCCGAGTGCAAGCTGGCATCCAATCCGATTACCGTACAGGACAAGAAATACCTGAACGAGTGTGACTTCTCCGACGGGAAACAGGGGGCGGCCGACGTCTGGCTCGTGGGAGATTCACATGCGGAGCAGTGGAAGGTGGGCATCATCGAGCTGGCCCGAAAAAACGGTTGGCGGCTACATGAAAGTCTTCTCGGCGGCTGCCCGGTCATTGACGCCACGCGGGTGGCCTTTATGGATGTCCGCACCCGTAGCACTGCGGTTCAGCAGCGCTGCCTCGAGTGGAGCCGGCTGGTCTCCGACCGCATTCTGACTAAGAAACCGGACATGGTGTTTGTTTCATCGTTCGGGTCCAAGGAGACTGTCGATGATGGGAGCGGTGGCTCGCAGGTTGAGCAATACGCCTCCGGAGTCCGGTCCAGGATCGGTGCCTGGGCAGAGAACGGCACGCGCATCTTCCTTTTGCGGGACACTCCGCTGACGCTCAAAAAGACCACATCCGAATGTCTGGCACGCAACCGCGGGAACGCACCGGCATGCGCTAATGACCGCAGCGTGGCGCTGCCGCCGGATCCTATGGCGGAAGGCGTCAGAAAACTTGGCTCTGCCAACGCGCATGTGCTGGACTTGTCCGACCAGTTCTGCGATTCACGTAGTTGTTACGCCGCCATTGGCGGCCTGCACGTTTACTTTGACGCCGATCACGTGTCAAGGAGCTATATAAGATCTTTGCAGCCCGTCCTTGAGTCACGCTTCCGCGAGGCTTCCGGATGATTTCGCTGCAACTGTATACGCGGACTTGTCCGTTTGCCGTTTCCGGGATGAGTACATCCAACGAGTTGCTGAGGATTGAATAGATGGCCATGAAGGACAGCGCAGTACAGGTGTTTAATCGGCGCGGTTTCCTTGCGTTCATGGGTGCACTGCCCTTGGGGGGGGGTTTTTTTTTCTCGGAGGGAGGGGACCCCCCTATTTCTTCCCCCCCCCCCCCCCCCCCCCCCCCCCCCCCCCCCCCCCCCCCCCCCCCCCCCCCCCCCCCCCCCCCCCCGCTGGTGACTCCCAATGCCGATGCCTTCCCGGTAACCGTCGAGCACGAATTTGGATCTACGATCCTTGATGCCCCGCCGCAACATGTGGTGGTCCTGGGCGCCGCCGAAGCAGATATTTGCACGGCGCTGGGACTTCGTCCGGCCGGTATGTCCAAGACCGGTCAGACGCCCTGGTTCACGGTGGCGCTAAAGGCAATCGACGGGCCCACCCCGTACTTCTTTAATGACCGGCACGGGATACCGGTTGAGGAAATTAAGACGCTTAGGCCGGATGCGATTTTGGGTCTCGGCTCAAGCTTGTCGAGAGACATGTATATCGAGCTGTCAGAATTTGCGCCTGTAGTAATTCCGGCGAAGAACGAAGCAGTACGTGATTGGCGGTCCAATGTCAGGCTCATCGGCCGCATCCTGGGACGTGACGACGCAGCGAGGGCACTGATCGAAGCAACGGAGGATGCAATCATGTCCGCAGGTCAGGACTACCCTGGACTCCCGGGGTCCACTGTTCTGTACCTCAGCGCCTCTTCCGTTCCCGGTGCAGATATTCGCATCTTCTCCGATTCCTCCCTGCCCGTGAAACTCCTGAAGGAATTCGGGCTGGCCAGCGAGTCCGTTTTGGAGTTTGCTGAGGCCCAAGGGCGGCCCGCGGACACCTCGAACGCCCCGGCATCCTACTGGCTGCCAAGCGAGCGGGGGTCTGAACTTTCCGCTGATGTCCTGATTGTTTCAATCGGAGCCGATGATATGGCTGCCTTCAAGGCGAAGGGGGCGGTGCCTTCCTTGCCAGCCTTCGGGAAGGGGCAGGTCTACTTCGTGTCAGGGAATGAGGCTTTGTCCATTGAACTGGGCTCCCCGCTTGGCATCGCCTGGGCCGGAAGAAACATCGTTCCTGAAATTGCCAAGGCGGCCTATCTGTCCAAGACCAGGTAGGGGATAGCGTACGACGGCGGCTCCGCAGCCCGCGCCCTGCAGGGGCCGCCGTCGTTGACCGTTAGCCGCAGGCGGTTACCCGGAACAGCCTGGCCTTGCCGACGGCGCTGACCAGTTCCACGCCGGGGGCGGAATCATCGGCAAGGTCCCGAACGCCGAGTAGGGGTTCAGCGCGGGGGGTGATTTCGGTATCGCCCAAGTCCAGGGCCCAGTAGGCCTTCAGGTCACGGATGGCCGGGCAGACGCGGGGGTTGTATGCAGCCTCGCTCCAGTGGTCCAGAAGCAGCTGTTCCTGTTCTGTCCTGATGCCGAAAATGTGCGGCGCAACGGTTCGCCGTCCGCTGAACGCATAGACGAGCGCCGCGCCCGTTCGGGGGTTGCCAACGATGACATCGGTGGCTGGGACCAGCCCGGCAACCTCGTTGAACAGGGCTACTTCGTCCGTGCTCACAAGGCCGGACGCGTCAGTAGTCGAGAAAACGGTTTGAAGACGGTTCTGCACTGCTTTCAAAGATCCACCTTGGACGCCCAGGCCGAGGGCCAGGAGAACCGCGCACCCCGCGGCCACTCCGGTGCTGCCCGGGAATTTGGCAAGGAGTCGGGAGGCGGCTTTCGGCAATGGTCCCGGGATGCTGACCGTCTTACCCATGAGTGCACCCACGAGCCAGCGCACACGCCACACGATCCATTCGGCACCCAGAACAACTACCGGCAAAGTGACCATCGGCAGAAGGGCCGCAAGACGGTAGCTGTCGGTGTACCAGACGCCAGTGAGGAAGTCGCGGAAATCGCCATTCGACCAGCTGGAAACCACGAGGAATAAGACGCCTCCGACTGCGTACATGCCTGCTATCCACCACAAACGCTGGAAATGCCGTGCAATGACGTAAAGGCCGATGATTGTGAGGATCAGGAGGAGCCAGGCCGTGGTGGTACCCATGGGCGCGCTGCCAAGGATTTCCCCGAGGGCCCTCGCGTTGGTTTGAAAGGAGGTCCAACCGGCTGAACTGAGACTGGGGCGAACGACTGTCCATACAGCTGCAGTCATCACAGCATAAGCCCCGGTCAACGCCAGCCATTTCCGGGCACTGGATTTTGTTGACGCGCCGTTCCCTGCGGCAATGACTGCCTTCACTAAGGCTGCCAGGACCACGGGACTGGCAATACCGAGGAGCGCCACGAAAGCGCTGGGGTGGGACAGTGCAAGGCCAGGCAAAGTGGCCAGCAAGGCCAGCCCGGGGGGCAGCCACGATCTTCCCGGGGAACGCGACATGCCGAGGGCTTCAATGGCGAGGCCCAGCACCGCCGGAAGCAGGGCGAGCGCCGCATGGTTCGGATACAGAACGCCGTAGGCGACCATGAGGTAGGGGAACGCGCTGAAACCGGCAGACAGCACGCCGGCCGCGAGCAGCGGCATTGGCCGGTAGCCGACCACCCTGCTGATGAGAAAGATGCATGCCAGCGGCCAGACGACAGCGCCGGTGATGATGGTACCGACATTCACAGCGACCATGACCGAAGGGGCGCCAAGCATAAGTACCAGAGCCATGGAGTCATGCATGGCTGCCGGGTAGAGCCCGCGGGATGCCTCGGTGAGGTTCCCCAACATCAGCGTCGAACCATTTTGGGTCTCTGCAATGTGGCGGACGGCATTGAGATGGTAAATGTTATCGAAGGTCTCGGAGAAGCTCTCCGGGGAACCAAAGCCGGCGACGTACCGCGCACCGATGATCACTGCTGGAAACAGGACGGCCACCGGGATGGCCAGCCGCGACACCCAAATACCAGTATCCACGGCGGATAAGCGGCCGTTTGACCCGAGGCCCCAGTGTGTAGCGGTCAGCCCGGCCCGTTCCCGGCGCAGCCGGAGCAGGTGCCTGACGGCCAGCACCAGCCCGGCGAGCAAGCCCGTGATGGCGAAATACGTGACGGGGTTAAACGGGAGCCGCAGGTAAGGCAGTACGACAGCTACAGAGCCGGCCACCGACGCCGAGACCGGTGCCGCCAGCGCGGCAAGATTGAGCCGCCGCACTCCAGCTGCGGCAAGGATCAGCAGGCCCGGCAGGAAGTAGACCAGTAATGTTGCGGCGAACGTAGGGAGGGTTTCCCACCAAGTCATCGATCAAGCTCCTCATAAGTCACACCCAACCTTACAAGGATGGGCAACTTGCTTGGAATTCGCGGGCATTGAGGGGGAGATACGCCGTGGTGTCGTGTCCGCACGTCGTTTCCTGCCGTCAAGGGGACGCGCTCTCACCGCTATACTTGCAAATCATGGGTAACTCACAGCGATCTGGCGTGCTCATTGTCATGCCAGCGTGGAACGAAGCAGAAGCGATCGGAAACACCATCCGCCACGTGTTATCTACAGTTCCTCAGCATGACGTTCTGGTCGTCGACGACGGCTCCAAGGACGACACGCCCCGGATCGCCCAGGAAGCCGGGGCCACGGTGCTTCGTTTGCCGTTTAACCTTGGCGTCGGCGGGGCCATGCGGGCAGGGTTCAAATACGCTCTCCGCAACAGGTACCGGGCCGTTATACAGGTGGATGCTGACGGGCAACACGATCCGCACGATATCGATCGCGTCCTGGCAGGCCTCGAACATGCGGATATCTCAATCGGTGCAAGGTTCGCGGGCAAAGGCAATTATGGTGCCAAGGGTCCTCGCCGTTGGGCTATGTTTTTTCTCGCCAAGGTCATTTCCGGCATTGCCGGGACGAGCCTCACCGACGTGACGTCAGGGTTTCGCGCCGCGAACGAGACTGCGATTCGGCAATATATTTCGCACTTTCCGGCTGAATACCTGGGCGACACCATCGACTCCCTTGTTGTGGCGATCAAGTCCGGCTGCACGGTAACGCAGGTGCCTGTGGAGATGAAAGCACGTCAGGCGGGCACCCCCAGCCAGGGTCCGGTCAAGGCCTCAATCTACTTAGCCAGGTCCGGGCTTGTTCTGTGTTTCGCGCTGGCGCGCCGCAGGACACCCCGGGTAACCGAATTACATGCGCCGCTGTCCGGCGACATCGCCGGAGAGGGAAGTGCCTAAGGAATGAACGTTGCAGGTTCCTTGATTCTCGCCATCATTATGGTGGCGGTTGTCCTTGTTATGCTACGCAATGGCCGTCTTCGTGAGAAGTACGCCGTTCTGTGGCTTGTCATCGGTGGTCTCACGATCATTTTGGGCCTCTTTCCTCGACTGCTGAACTGGGCAGCGTCGATGGTTGGCGTGGTAGTCCCCGCCAATTTGCTCTTCTCCCTTTCGATCCTGCTGCTGGTGGGAGTCAGTCTTCATGTTTCCCGTGAACTGACCATCCTGGAAGACGAAACCAGAATTCTCGCTGAAGAAGTGGCTATCCTTCGCGGCGGATTCGAGCAACTGCAGGAACAGATCAGCCTTACCCAGCCGACAGCAGACGACGGTCCCTCGGGACCCGGAACACCGCCCACCGAGAGAAGATGATAGTGACTATTGACGTAATGTTCCCGTACTACGGCGACGTGGCCATGATGAAAGCCGCGGTCGATTCGGTACTCGCACAGGACGACAGGAACTTCCGCTTCACGATCGTGGATGACGGGTATCCTGATGACAGCTTGCCGGACTACTTCGCCGCCCTCGTGGCAGGCGACGATCGCGTACGCTACTTCCGTAACGAACAAAACCTTGGTGCCAACGGCAACTACAAGAAGTGCGTGGGTCTGGTCGAGCACGAAATTGTGGTCATCATGGGTGCAGATGATCTTATGCTCCCGAACTACATCGGCACCGTACGCAAGGCATTCCAGGAGCCCTCCGTCAGCATTGTGCAGCCGGGGGTGGAAGTTATTGACGAGAACGGTGCCGTTTATGCTCCCCTCGGCGACAAGGTCAAGCAGTACCTTCGGCAGCGACTCGTGGGCCAGTCCTCAGAGGCAATCGTCTCAGGGGAGGCTATTGCTGAGAGCCTCATGATCGGGGACTGGCTGTACTTCCCGTCCGTCGCCTGGCGCGCCGAGGCGGTCAAAAAACATGACTTCCGGCCCCAGTACGACGTCGTCCAGGACCTGGCATTGGCCATCGACATCATTCTTAGTGGGGGGAAGATGGCTGTGCTGGACACCGTTTGCTTCCAGTACCGCCGGCACCGCGGGTCTGACTCGTCCGTCCGCGCGCTGGATGGCCGGCGGTTTGCCGAGGAACGGGCCTTCTTCGATGAGTGTGTACGCGACTTCAGCGCCAAGGGCTGGGACGGTGCCGCTCGTTCGGCACGCTGGCACCTGACATCGCGACTGAACGCCGCATCGCTTACTCCGCAGGTGGTTTCGAAGAGAATGTGGCCGGGCCTGCGCAAATTGGTGGCCCACGCCGTCCGGCCCTGAGGGCCAAAGTGGCCTGACAGCGGGTGTCTGCAGACAGTTGAGCGAGACATGCAGGCGGCCCGTCAGACACCGAAGGTTTGCAATGCTGGTAGGCTTGCAAGGCGTTATGCCGGGAAAAAACTTGGTGTTCCGGACTAAAAGTAAGAATTCAAACTTGATTTCAAGGTGGTTAAAGGCATGTCCCTACTGACTGGTTCTTCGGTGTTGATCACAGGCGGTACAGGTTCGCTTGGCAAGGCGTTGATCAAGGAAATCCTGGAAAATCATGATGTTCGGAGGCTCGTGATTTTCAGCCGCGACGAGCTGAAGCAGCACGAAGTACGCGGAATGTACAACAACGATCCGCGGCTGCGCTGGTTCATCGGAGACGTGCGGGACCGCCAGCGTCTGGAGCGCGCGTTCCACAAGGTTGACTACGTCATTCACGCCGCAGCCCTCAAGCAGGTCGACACCGCGGAATATAACCCGTTCGAATACGTCCAGACTAACGTCGAGGGGTCCATGAACGTCGTGGACGCAGCCATTGATGCAGGCGTGAAGAAGGTAGTGGCTCTCTCGACCGACAAGGCGTCCAGTCCAGTAAACCTGTATGGAGCAACCAAGCTCTGCGCTGACAGGCTCTTCATCTCCGGCAATCACTACGCCGCGTCGTACGAAACTCGCTTTTGCGTGGTGCGTTACGGCAACGTAATGGGTTCACGGGGGTCCATTGTGCCGATTTGGAAAAAGATGGCGGCCGAGGGTAAATCCCTGCCCGTGACGGATGACCGCATGACTCGCTTCTGGATCACCTTGGAGCAGGCTGTGAAGTTCGTGCTGGACTCTTTCGAAATCATGCAGGGTGGGGAGTTGTACGTGCCGAAGATTCCGTCCGTGCGAATCACCGATTTGGCCAAGGCTGTGGACGACAATTCAACGACTCACGAAATCGGCATTCGTCCCGGCGAGAAGCTCCACGAAGAGATGATAGCGGCTGATGACTCGCGCCGCACCGTGTCGGTGGGTGACCGGTATGTGGTCATGCCGCACCTCGGTGGATGGGGTTACGAAACTCCCGCAGGTGCAGTCCCCGTCAAGGACGGCTGGAGCTACCAGTCCGATGGCAACGAAAAGTTCCTGGACATCCATGAGCTGCGTGCAATGTTTGAAGCCGAAGGGCTCTAAGAGCGTGCTTCCCTATGGTCGTCAGTCCATCGACGAATCGGATATCCAAGCAGTGGCTGAGGCGCTACGCAGTGACTGGTTGACCATCGGTCCGAGAGTTGGGGAATTCGAAGCCGCTATTTCAGCAGTCGCTGGCGGGTCCAATGCTGTCACGGTGACCTCGGGAACCGCAGCTCTTCACGTGGCCTATGTTGCGGCTGGCGTGGCGCCCGGCGATGAGGTCGTCACGACGCCCCTTACGTTCGTGGCGACGGCCGCTACGGCCGCCATAGCGGGTGCCAAAGTTGTGTTTGCCGACATTGACTCGTCAACTGGAAATCTTGACTTGAATGCTGCACGTGCGGCGGTAACATCTAAGACCCGTGCTATTACGGCTGTCGACTACGCTGGATTGCCGGTAGACGCGGCAGCCTTCAACGCGTTGGCTCATGAAACAGGTGCACTGTTTATCGAGGACGCTGCGCACTCAGTGGGGTCATCCCTGCATGGCGTTCCTGTGGGTCGTGTTGCCGACCTGACGACGTTCTCGTTTTTTCCGACAAAGAACATGACCACGGCGGAGGGCGGCGCAGTGGTCACACCAATCGATGCACTTGCCATGAAGGCTCGCCTGTTCAAGGGACAAGGGCTCGTGCGCGACCCGGCGTCATTAAGGTTCTCCGACGAGGGTCCGTGGCATCAGGAAGTTCATGAATTTGGTTTAAATTATCGACTTCCCGACGTTTTATGTGCACTCGGCATTAACCAGATTGCTCGTTTGCAGTCTTTCCGCGAACGCCGCCAAAGGATTCACGAGTTGTACAATGCAGCATTTGTCGGCAACTCCAACCTAACCCTTCCAGGTACTGTGAACGGCGCAGAGCCTGCCTGGCATCTTTACCCTTTGCGTGTCGAAGCAGACCGTCGACGTGCGATATTCGAGGATCTGCGTGCTCGTGGGATAGGTGTACAGGTGAACTACATTCCGGCTTATTGGCACCCGGTCTTTGAAGACCTAGGTTATAAGCGCGGCATGTGTCCTTCTGCCGAGCAATACTACCGCCAACAGATTTCTTTGCCGCTTTATCCTGGACTTTCGGATGCTGACGTCGAGCGTGTCATCGACAATGTTCTGGCTGTCGTGGGGTCATGACAGAATCAAACGCGCCCCGAGTGGTCGCGATAATCCAGGCGCGGGTTGGTTCATCCAGGTTGCCCGGTAAGGTATTGCGTGATCTTGCCGGGACCCCCGTTCTCGAATGGGTCGTGAGGGCCGCGAAAGCTGCGAACGGTATCGATCAAGTTGTGGTCGCAACGTCGGCGGCGGCGGGTGATGACGCCATCGCTCATTTTGGGGCGGAGTACGGTATCGAGGTTATCCGGGGCAGTGAAGATGATGTGCTGAGCAGGTTCATTCTCGCGTCTGATTTGACTAAGGCGGATGCCATTGTTCGGTTGACAGCGGACTGCCCATTGCTCGACCCCGTCGTGATCTCCCAGGTTGTTGCGCTTTGGCGGAGCGACACCCGCCTCGACTACGTTTCCACGACGCAGGTGCGCTCCCTGCCCAGAGGATTGGACGTGGAGTTGGCTACCGTGGCTGCGCTCGCTAAGGCGAACCAGCGGGCAGAAGCGCATCACCGTTCACACGTCACGAGTGCGCTGTATGAGGAAGGCGCCAATTTCGATTGCGGTGCACTCACATTCCGACCGTCTTCGGAACACTATAGGGTCACGCTTGACACACCTGAGGACGCTGCCCTTTTGGATGCATTGGTGGCCCTTCTGCCATCTCGTCCGCCGAGCTGGCGTGATGTTGTCCACATCCTCAACCAACATCCTGATATCGTTGCCCTCAATGCTCATATCGAGCAGAAGGCGCTGAACGAGGGCTGAATTGCGAGTATTGCTGAGATGCGACTCCACGAAATCGCAAGGGCTAGGTCACGTTATCCGGACCGTGGCGTTGGCTGAGGCTGCTCTTGCTGCGGGGCACGATGTCGAGTTCTGCGGGGAGGTCGAAAGTTCCGTCGGAGCGATTCTCATCGAGGAATTCTCTTCTGGTGTCCACCCGCGACCCGCGGGTCTGGCTGAACTGGCACAGCTAGCGAATCTCATACGAGCGGACATTGTACATATAGACACCTACTCTGATCAGGGCGACTTAAACGGAGAATTGCGCAAAGCGGGTGTTCTCCTGTCGTCTGTAGAGGACGGCAGTTTCGGACGCCGATCGGCGGATCTTGTCATTGACCCTTCACCGGGCGCTGAAAAGCGATACCGGCCGTCTGACGGCTCGCACCGATTGTTCAGGGGGGCCAGGGCCGTGCCGATCCGTCGATCTATTCGAAATCTCCGGCGGCCGGAGCTTGTCGAGGTCCCACCCTCATCGGTAAAAGACGTCCTGATCGTAATGGGTGGAACCGACGCCAGAGACATGACGTCGTTCTTCGTAGAGCTCTGGGCGCAAACCGGCGTTGAGTCGCGGTGTCTCGTGGTCGATTCTCAGGGCCGTTCGGGGTTCTCCGTGGACCTCGCCAGCGGACAGACTTTGGACGTTGTCCAACCGTCGATGCACGTTCCGCAGCTGTTCCCTTCGATGGATCTAGTTGTCAGTGGTGCCGGCACCACTACGTGGGAGCTTGCCACCCTCGGTGTTCCCATGGCTTTGGTACAGCTGGTCGATAACCAGGCCGAAAACTATTCTTTTGCAACCGGGAACAACATGGCCTTCGGACTAGGGAACGCCAGTAGCGGCGCATTGGACGAAGCCGTGGCCTTGAACGGTCTGCGCAGTCTTCTCAGAGATGATGCCCGGAGGATCCAGCTGGGAACACGGGCTCGGAAAGTTGTGGACGGCGCTGGGGCTGATCGCGTCGTGGGATATTGGGAAGAGATGATTAGAAATCGACGCGGTATCTCCATTAGGCCCGCCGAAATCGGTGATGCATCCCAGCTTTTCGACTGGCGAAACGAACCTTCCGTCCGTGAGGTTTCGAGGGAAAAAGGTGAGCTGCTTTGGGACGATCACGTTGCATGGGTTGCTCGCGCGATCCAAAATCCGGCCGTATGCTTGCTGATTGCGCAATACGATGGGGCAGCCGCGGGAACTGTTCGATTCCATCTTTTAGACAACGCAAATTGGGAAGTGTCCATCACCGTGGCTCCGAACATGCGCGGCCGTGGTTTGGCCTCAAAGATTCTTGCCGCGGCGGAAAGTCAGTTTCGGATCCTCCATCCCGTCGCCGTTCTACACGCAGCGATGCTGACCTCAAATGTAGCTTCCTACAAGCTATTCCGCAGCGCGGGCTATGAAGAACGTGCAGCTCTTTCTGGGGGGGAGAGCTGGTACCGTCTCGTGAAGGAAAGCCAAGACCTTCCGGCGTAACCTTCACATGTTCGGGCCCTGCTACCGGGCGTGGAGCATAAAAGAGGACCTCTAACCTAACGCAAGGGACGTCCTTGATCGGGCCTGAGGTCCTCTTTCTTGTTCTGTGCGTTAGACGACGTCCCAGGTCAGTGGCGTCCCGCCGTCGCAGTCCTGCCGGAACGGACGCCCGAGGATCGTCTCGTACAGTGCAGGTTCAAGCCCTCCGGATGGTCGTATTGAGCGTACGTTTTCAGCCGTTGCAATTTCGCCCTGCTTCACTGGTTTGACGACGTACAAAGACCTCCTGAGCCTGCGGCTTTCGGACTCTCCAGCAGTCTGCCGGATGACAGGAGAGCCTAAGGCCTCCCACGCCGTTTGGGTTTCCTGAACCAACGCAGCGAGCTCACGCGGCTCGAGGGAAAAGTCCGAGTCAACGCCCCCATCAGCCCTGCTCAAAGTCACATGCTTCTCAATCACCGTCGCACCAAGGGCAACAGCTGCGATTGAGGCACCGATACCCATCGTGTGGTCGGAGAGACCCACCTGGACACCGAATGCATCCTGGAGTACCGGAATGGTACGAAGATTCGATTCGGAGGCTGCTGCGGGGTATGAGGACGTGCACGCCAAGACAATGATCTGGTCGTTACCTTCCTCTCGGATGGTTCGGACCGCCGAATCAATGTCGCTCATTGAGGCCGCTCCATTTGAGAGAATAATCGGCTTCCCCGTGCGGGCCACGAGCCTGAGAAGAGGCAGGTCTCCGATTTCGAGCGAGGCGATTTTGTAGAGTGGAGCGTCCAAAGATTCCAGCAACTCCACCGCTGTTGCGTCGAACGGGCTGGAGAACGGAATCAGTCCGTGGGACCGCGCACGCTCAAAGATGGGAGCATGCCATTCCCATGGCGTGTGAGCCTCTCTGTAGAGCTGGTACAGGTTCTTGCCACCCCAGAGCGGGTGATCAGCACTGATTGAGAATTCGGGTTTGTTTGAGTTGATGGTGATCGTGTCAGCTGTGTAACTTTGCAGCTTGACTGCCTGAGCGCCGGAGGCCGCAACCATGTCGACGATCTCGAGAGCGCGCTGCAAGTCACCATTGTGATTACCTGACACCTCGGCGATGATGAAAGGCCGTTCCGAATTGCCGATCCTGCGGCCGGACACTTCGTAGGATGAATGCATTACTTCCCTATCTCCTTGTTACGAACTATTGACGCGCTATCGCATTTTGGCTTCTATCATGATGCATCCCCTGCCTTCGCAGGACCAAACAACAGGCAATGCTAGCGACGGCGACAGCGCCGACACTAACCGCACCGAAAATCAACGTGGTTGGGAGCAGGACGTTGAAGACGACGCCAGCTAACGACAGCAAAGTTGAAAGAGCAAATGTCCGTAGCGCGATGGAACCCGGCAGTAATTTTTCCGCGAGCACATAGTACACAAGACCAAGTCCGCCAAATGCAGCCACCTTGACCACTCCAAGTTGCCAGTAGTGACCGTTCTGCGCCGGGACCATTGCAGCCGCCGCAGCAGCCACAAGCACCAAGGGCGTGACCCACGTGAAGGCTCCGGTCTTTTGCCGCGCAAACATGACGGACATCGCGACAAGGTATAAGGAATAGCCGCAGGCAACAGCAGGCAGGACTTTGGCAAGTTGCATCACCTCGTGATCGTCACCCTTGAGGACTAGCATACCTAGGGTTGCGGCGGCCGACCCGGCTATGGCAATCGCGGCGGCAGCTAAAGCCATTTGCTTGCTCACCGTTCTGACGACTTCTGTGAAGCGTTCATCATGGGAGGCCTCGAATATCCGGGTAGTCCAAACGTTGTTAAGTCCCGACAGGACGGCAAACGGGCCCAGGGCAAATGCCGCGGCGGCCACATATTCTCCAGCTGCCTCTGAACTCTGAAAGTGCTGAATCAGGAAAGAGTCGCCTTGCATCAGCAACATGATCGCGAGCCCGTGCGGCAGGACGGGGAGGCCCAGGCGGAACGCCGATTTGACAGCCGCACATGCCCTTCCAGGCCATATTGGAGTCGCCAGGGCAAACGCAACCACAGCTGTTAGAAACATTCCCACGGCGAAGGCAACGAAGTACGTCGTTGCGTTCGCCGAAATCAAGCTTATTGCTAGCAAGCCGAACAGGTGAGCTCCCAGGGAAGCGCCGCCACTTAGCAGCACAAAGGACAACGCCCTTTGCTGGCTTCTGAGCAACGCTTGCGAACTGACAACAACACTGAGTAACCCGGTCGCAACCGTTGCCCATGCGAAGGTCGCGGCGGCGTCCCGGTCCGTGCTGAGCAGGTAGTAGGCAGCGGCAACCACGAAGGAGAGTCCGAGGCTGAGAACAATGTTCGCGCCATGGATTGCCTTGGCATGGAGTCGGCCGTCAACGGGAGCGAAATATGCCCTCGTAACCGCCAATGGCAACCCTGCGGAGAGTATGACTTGCCCAACCTGAAGCAAGACAGTAGCCAACCCGACCTGGCCCCATTCTCTGGCATCAAGGATACGGATGGAAAAGGGCTGGATCAGCAGGGCACCCATGCCTTGAAGTGCTGCTCCCAACAAGTAGTACAGTGATTGCCTGGCGTGGGAGGCAGGGCCTACCTGGGACTCAGCCAAGGATGTCCAGCGTAGGAGCGAGCAGTGACGTGGATGCGACGCGCGGCAACCGGTCCGGGAGGTGCTCTAGAGGGTCCTTTAGAAAGTGCAAAGGAGAGAGCTTGACCTCGTTGACCACAGGTCCAACCTCCCGCTTCTTCCAGCCGAGAACGGACTTGGCCTTGGCAATAGGTGCTCCTATCCAATAGTCCGCGAAGGGACGGAATGCGGGGCAATCCCATCCTAGAGTACGCCGGAGGTCTACGGGGGATTGCAAATAGGAATGGCCGAGTTCGGCGTTGGCGATTTTCAGCAGGTCCGGAACCGAGGTGATTTCTTCGTAGAACTCCGGCCAAAGTCTCTGGAGGTATTCTTCAGATGAAGTTTCCTCGATGCCCGCTATCTGGAAGTGGGGACCATAAATGCTTACGGGTGTCTCCACAGCCGCGGCATAGACCAGGGCTGTAGCAAGCCGGTTGGAGATAACCTTTCTCGAGCTCATGAGCAACCACATCACCCGGGACAAGAAGGCTGGGTCCCGCCGTTCGCCGGCCGTGGTGATCTTGTGGCCGGCCTTGGTCCAGGCATTGACAATTTCGGGTTTTTGTAGATCGTCAATGTGCATGCACACTAGCGCCGAGCCTTCCCGGTCGAAGACTTCACGCGCGTAGGCTTCTTGGTCCCCCTCAACGGAGACAAGCCGCGTTCCATGGAATGGGAAGACAACCGCCTCGATGGGCCGTTCGATCGCTACGCCGGTTCTTTTGACCATTTCTGCGAGGTACAGTGCCGGGGATCCGATCGCGGTGCTGCGAAAGCCCGTCTCACGCGCCGACTCTTCTTCGGTCCACCCTCGTGAATCGTGCGTCCATGTGAATAACTTGCCGGCTGGCGCCGAACCGGCCAGATCCGCGAAGTGGGTACGAATGGGAGTGACGGGGGTCCACCCATGCTGCAGGAGACCCGACATATGCCGCGGTCGGTGCAAGCCTGCGTAACCGGCGAGGACCGCGGAATGGCCATAAAAGTGATTCTGTATGTCCATTCCGGACCGTGTCTCCTTTGGAGAGTTGTTCGTGTTGTCGTCGGGGAACGCGTTTAAGGATACGGCACGCGCGTTAGTGCCGGCCGCCCTCGCGGACGGCTTTACTTAAGGGCGGACCGAGCGCTTTCGATGATGGCGCTCGTTACCTTTTTCGTCGGCCTTTCCTGTTGGAGGATGTGGGTGTGCTGGCCCGCCGGGCAGGTGCCGGGGAGACCGCTAATAGGGACAGGACGGTAGGGAACGTCGTTTGTAACGTGGATGCCGGGCTCCGACACCGCGGACAGGCCAGCACTGCAGGGGTGGTCTACGACTGGAGGTGCCGGGGTGGTTGAGAACTACGAATTAGTTGAAGTGTTCGTCGGCTTGGACGTGGGCAAGGGAGAGCATCACGCTGTTGCCTTGGACCGGGCCGGGAAAACTGCTGGACAGGGCCCTGCCCAACGACGAGGCAAGGATCCGGGAGGTCCCGGCCGAACTTAAACACCACTGCCGGATACTGGTAGTGATTGACCAGCCTGCGACCATCGGCGCGCTCCCGGTGGCGGTGGCCCAAGCCGCCGGGGCCCTTGTGGGGTGTCCGCCCGGTCTGGCGATGCGCCGGATCGCGGACCTGCACCCGGGCGAAGCGAAAACTGATGCCCGGGACGCGTTCATCATCGCCGACGCTGCCCGCACCTTGCCGCACACCCTGCGGTCGGTCCAGCTCGCCGATACCCAGCTCGCCGAACTGAGCATGCTCTGCTGGTTCGATGACGACCTAGCCAAACAGGCAACCGCCACGTCGAACCGGATCCGCGGGCTGCTGACCCAGATCCATCCGGGGCTCGAACGTGTCCTGGGACCCGGGCTGGACCATCCTGCGGTACCGGACCTGCTGCGGACCAGGCCCACCGCCGAAGCGCTGCGCCAAGCGGGTCGGCGGGGATCGGGAACCGTCTGAGCAAGCTTGCACCCCGGATGGGTGAACGTCTCGCCGAGGACATACTCGACGCCGGCCAAGCAAACCGTGACAGTCGTCGGCACCACTGCCGCCACCATCGTCTTACCCCAGCTGGCCGGCGTGCTCGCGGGAATCCACGACGCCCGCACCGCCGTCTACGCCCAAGTCGAAGCCCTCCTGGAGGCCCACCCTCTTCACCCGGTCCTGATGTCTCTGCCGGGGTCGGCATCAGGACCGCAGCGCGGATCCTCACCGAGGTTGCCGGCAAAGACTTTCCCATCGCCGGGCACCTGGCTTCCTCCGCCGGCCTGACCCCCGTGACCTGGCGCTCCGGCAGCTCAATTGCTCCGACCGCGCCTCCAGAAAAGGCAACAAAGTCCTCAAATGCCCCCTCTACCTCTCCGCCTTCGCCGCAGTGAAAGACCCACTCTCTCGCGCCTATTACGACCGCAAACGAGCCGAAGGAAAACGCCACAACCAGGCCCTCATCGCCCTCACACGCCACCGCTGTGACACCCTCTTCGCCATGCTCCGCGACGGAACCCACTACGAACCCCAAACCCCCGCAGCCGCTTGACAAAAAACATAGGGACACGTTCTGTGTCCAACGGTTGGGCGAACCCGAGCAAGCTTGTAGTGGGACTGCCTCGGCTTTTGTTAACTCGGGGTCTTAGGCCGCCGTGAGCGCGGTCCGGTTGATTGTTTCATATTCGATGTGCGTCAGTTTTCCCAGTCGTCTTTGGCGTCGCCGGCGGTGGTAGGTTCTTTCGATCCAGGTCGTGATGGCGAGGCGCAGGTCTTGTCTCGTGGGCCACCGTTGACGGTCAAGGACGTTTTTCTGCATCAGCGAGAAGAACGATTCCATTGCGGCGTTGTCCGCGCACGCGCCGACCCTCCCCATCGATCCTGTGAGGCCGGAGCGATTCGACGAAGCGGCGGGACCGAAACTGGGACCCACGGTCCGAGTGGACCACGGTTCTTCTTGGCCAGCGAGCCCGCACAGCGTTCTCCAGTGCTGCGACGGCAACACTAACCAGATGCGCTGGTCCCTGGACAGCCGCTGGACCCGGTTCTCAGCCGCCGTGATGCCTTTCTCCGGGAGCTCGTCGGCGATGAAACGGTACCCGAATGCCGGGTCCTCGGAATGGATGTCCAGGGCGGCGTTGACGAGGTGCGCATCGACCCAGTCCCGTTCCGTCACCGGCTGGCCTTCCACCGGTAGTAGCCTTGCGCGGCTGTTTCCCAACACCCTGCTGGTCACCGCCACGGGTACACCATCGGCGGCAAGATCCGTGACCAGCGGGTAAGTCTGTAATGGTCAGCGGCCGGCCCGAGGCTGGCTGGCAGGCTGGTCCCGGAGGACGGCGTGTGACTCAGGGTATATCTGACCCGCACGTGCGGTGTCTTGAAAATGACTCGTTTGCATCGTTCCCCGGGCACCGGTCTGCCCGCACGGATGACCTGATCAGAAGACCGTCCACCTTTGGTGTGACCCGTTGCAGATGCGTCTCCGAGCGACCCACACAGGCCGTGCGACCTGTTCAGTTCAATAGAAGGAGAACGCACATGGCGATCATTGCCGAAGAATTCGAATTTGTCGTCGGAGTGGACCCACGCCCGCACACACACTTTCACCGCGGTTCACGCCTCAACCGGTGCCGTGGCACCGCCGCATTCCCGGCCACCTCCTCGGGGATGGACCGAGCGATCACCTGGATCCGGCGACGTACAGGCGGGGAAAGGGTTTCGCGGCCGTCGAGGGCACGTCCTCCTACGGTGCCCGGCTCACCCAGATCTTGCTCGCCGCTGGCATAGAGGTGGGCGAGGTCAGACCACCGACACGCTCGTCGCGGTCACTCACCGGCAAATCGGATCCGATCGAAGCCGCGGCCCGTTCCGTCCTCGGACGCCAGCGCGATCAGGTGATGGAGGCGCGCGCTGCAGGCACCAGGGCCGCGATCAGAATTCTCGGGATCGACGCCCGGACATCCCTGCGGGACGCACGGATCACAGCCATCGCAGCTTGGCGGACCTCCACCAGCACCGACCCCGTGATCCGAATCGCCCGCGCCGAGGCGAAGCGACTGGCACTGGCCCTCAAAGACTTCACCGGTCAACTCGCCGAAAACCACAAAGCCTTAGCCCAACTCACCGAAGAACTGGCCCCCGGACTGCAAACCCCTCCAGGAGTCGGCCCGGTGACAGCGGCCATCATTATCTGCGTCTACTCCCACCGCGGCCGGATCCGGTCAGAGGCAGCCTTCGCCGCACTCGGCGGCGTTGCGCCGCGTCCTCCGGCACGACCAGACATCGCCTCAACCGAACCGGCGATCGTCAGCTCAACAGGGCCTTCGACGTCATCGTCCGCACCCGCATGAGCTTCGACCCCGACACCAAGGACTACGTGACCCGCAGCCGTGCCACCGGAAAATCAAACCCTCGAGATCCGCCGCAACCTCAAACGCTATATCTGCCGCGCGATTTTCCGCCAACCCCAGACCATCATGGCTTGACAGAACCCATAGAAGAGTCATTTTGGGTTGATGTCCCAGGCCAGATAGGCAGCCGCCCGGCGCAGAATCTCATTCTCCTGCTCCAACAACCGGTTCCGCTTCTTCAGCTCCCGCATCTCGGCCGACTCCAGACAGCCCAGATCTAGCTGATTCCAGCATTTATCAGGACGCTGCGAAACGCACCGGCACCGTCACCGGTCGTCATAAGGAATGAACCGTCCGGCTGGCGTACCAAAACGTTAGGATGACCAGTGGCCGCGAAGTTGCGGCTAACAAGAAGACCTTCCGCATCAGTCCAAGGGGCAACCACATTACGTCTGGCTAGGAACCCGCCTACTCCGCTACCGGGGTAGAGCCAAGTGGCCCCACTGGCAGTAGTGGTCAGAAGGTCAGGCTTGTCGTCCCCATCAAAGTCCCCTGCGGGGACAATGGTGTCGAAGATGCCCCATCCACTGCCGATAGCGCGACGCGGGAGGAACCCGCCGGAACCGTTACCGGGATACTGCCACAACGTCCCATTGGACGTCCTTGCGAGGATGTCGTTGCGACCGTCCCCATTCCAATCGCCAGCACCGACGATGGCGGTGAAGATCTGCCACCCTTTGCCTACGATCTTTCTTGGTAGAAGATTACCCTGTCCGTCCGACGGGTAGAGGTAGAGTGTTCCGTCGTCCGCCCGGGCTATGAGATCGTCACCGCCAGCGCTGTCGAAGTTGCGTGCGCTAGTGACCCAGCTGAAGGCCTGCCAGCCTGACCCGACTTGCCGGCGAGGAAGCCAGCCTCCGCGTCCGTTCCCGCGATACAGGTACAGCTCACCGGTTTTAGCCCGGGCCAGGACATCGGCTCTACCGTCACCGTCGAAGTCGCCTGCATCGAAGATCGCTGTGAAGCTGTGCCAGCCAGCGCCGATGCGTGCGGTCTCTGCGAAATTGCCGTTGCCCCCACCAAGATAACTGCGAAGCTTGCCAGCGGCGTCCCGCACAAGAACGTCAGACTTACCGTCCGCGTTCACGTCCAGGCCTCCCACTATGGCCGAGAAGGCGTTCCAGCCGCGGCCTAGGAGAGTGCGCTGCTTGAATGCCGAGTTGCCGTCGCCAGGGTAGAGGTAGAGATCGCCGGTTTGAGTGCGCGCAAGAATGTCAGCGTTTCCATCGCCAGTGAAATCTCCTGCGGGGAGAACGGCCGTGAATTGCTGCCACCCCTGACCGATGCTGCGCCTTGGCATAAATCCGCCTTGTCCGTTTCCCGGGTACAACCACAGGGTCCCGTTGGAGGCTACGGTCAACATGTCGTTCCTACCATCGCCATCAAAGTCGCCGGCTGCATTGAAGGACTTGAAGACGGTCCATCCGGCCCCGATCTTCACTCTGGGTCGGACTCCGCCTCGGCCGTCGCCTGCATAAAACCACAGCGCGCCAGCGACGTCGCGGGCTAGAACGTCTCCGATGCCGTTGCCGTCGAAGTCCTTTGTCGCGACAACGACGTCGTAGATGTTCCAGCCCGCTCCTATGCGCACCCCCGAATCGAAGGATCCGTCACTCTTGCCTCGCTGCAACATCAACGCGCCGTCAGTGCCGCGCGTCATGAGATCGGCGAGGCCATCCGATGTCACGTCACCCGAGGAAAACCGCAACGCGCGGGAGTAGTCGGCCGCGGGAATATTGGTGGCGAAGCGGTGAAGCCCCGCCATGTCTCCGTTCCAGACATTGGAATCTCCAGCGAAAGGTCCGGTGCTGCTGTACTGCCATATGCTGTACGTGCTCCAGCTCGCCGTCGGAACCGGGCCTGCATCGTTGGTGGCCGATTTCGGGTAGGCGGCAACCCACAGGGGGTAATCACCAAACCCGGCAGGGTTGCCTAAGCAGTTGTTCCACCAGCTTGTGTTGGTGTAGATCACCGGGAGTCTTCCCGTGAGGGACCGCATGGTGTTTCCGAAATCCCGAACCCAGGACTGAAGCTGTGCCGGAGTCATGTTGTAGCAGGTGTTGCCAAAGTAAAAACCGTTGATGGTCCGACCCTCATACGGGTTGAATTCAAAGTCCAGCACTGGCGGCAGGGTGTAACCGTCCGCAGACCAGCCCCCGCCGTTCTTTACAAAGTACCGTGCCTGGTCGGCGCCCGAGGACCAGTTGGGAATAGCGAAGTGGTAGGCGCCTCGAAGCATCCCTATACTTCGGGAGCCCTGGTACTGCGAGCTGAAGCGTTCGTTGGTGTAGTAGTTTCCTTCAGACGCTTTTACATAGGCGAAGCGCGCCCCCATGTTCCATTGCTGCCGCCAGTCCACGCTCGTCTGGTGACCGCTCACGTCCAATCCCTGAACACCGAAAGTGGGCATCCAGGTGCCTTCTGTGGACAACGACTCCGTGCTGAGTCGCTTGACGGAATCGGAGGGAGCCGAGGCAGTGACGCGAGCCGAGCGCTGTCCCATTTCCGCTCCGCCCGCCCCCACGGCTTCAGCCATGGATTGTGTAGCCTCCTCTGAAGGTTGGGCAGCCTGCGTCTCCGCTGGCACTGCTGCTTCTTCCGGCGAGGGCGCCGCCGGAGCAGGCTCCGCAGTCTGCGGGGTACCAGTTGCCGGCGAAGAAGCTATCGGCGTCGGAGAGGGTTCGACGGCGGAAGCAACCCCCGCCAGGCCCGGGCCGGCTACCAGAGAGGCAGCCAAGAGCGCTATGGCCAAGGACTTCAACGGGGGGCGACGGGACTGAGACAGGTTCCGCTTCATTTTTGCTCCGGAGACAATGTGGCGCTCTGGCGAACGCTCATTTGGTTACTGCTGGGTGATTTCCCCCAGGGAAAGGCACCTGACATGTGGTATTTCGACAATTAACGCGCTCACCATAGCACTGGTGTTACCTACGGAACTAGTGGTTCTGGTGTTGCTCATGTGATTTGGGCCAGATATGTGTTATCCACACATGCTTGGCATGACTTGTTGCCGAGCTTCACTCTCCCTAGGCTTTACCCAGTTGCACTGCCTCCGCCGGGGGCGGCAGTTGTATTGGGGAACCTATGGACGCGTTGGAAATTGTCGAGGACGAAGTCCGCGAGCTTATCCGCCGCCGCGGGCTTGATCCGCTTCACCAGGTCGGCGAGGTCCGCCGCTTAGTGGAGGCGGCGGTCTCAGACTACGACGAACGTGCGCTGATGGGTCCCCTGCCTCCGATCGGCCCCCTGGATGCTGCACGCAGGTTTCTTTTTGATGCTGTCGCCGGATTCGGTGTCCTTCAGCCGCTCTTGGACGATCTGACCATCGAAGAGGTCTGGATCAATGCGCCCAATGAAATCTACATAGCGAGGAACGGCGAATCGGAGCTAACCTCCCTCAGCCTGACCGATCAACAGGTGCGGGACCTGGTCGAGCGGATGCTGAAGAGCTCCGGCCGCCGGTTGGATATGTCCTCGCCCTTTGTAGATGCAGCCCTGCCGGACGGGTCGAGGTTGCATGTGGTCATCCCGGACGTGACGCGAAGGCACTGGGCAGTCAACATCAGGAAGTTCGTGGTCAAAGCCAGTCGGCTTGAACATCTCGTGGAGCTTGGCACCCTCACCCCTCAGTCGGCCCGCTTCCTTGGCGCTGCAGTTTCCAGTGGGCTTAACATCCTGGTTTCAGGCGCGACTCAGGCCGGCAAGACCACAATGCTGAACTGCCTCGCAGCCAGCATCGGGAGCAGGGAACGCGTCATCACCGTCGAGGAAATTTTCGAGCTGCAGTTTCCCCTTCGGGACGTTGTCGGGTTGCAATGCCGTCAGCCCAACCTTGAAGGTGAGGGTGCAATACCACTGCGACGCCTGGTCAAGGAAGCGCTCCGCATGCGTCCGGACCGGCTGGTGGTGGGCGAAGTCCGGGAGGCCGAGAGCCTCGACATGCTCATCGCCTTAAATTCCGGGCTGCCGGAATTTACAGGCTCATCATGAGCCCACGGAACCCCAGTGAAGTGATCCTGGGATCAGTTTGGTCACCTAACCGCTTGATTCCTGTGCCGATGCAGCGCGTTGCCAAAATCCCAGAAGGCCGATCACCATGACGTCAACTCCCACAACAGTTCATGCGGGTATTCAACCTGTACAAGGGGGAACACGCAGGGGTTGGGAGCGGATTCGTCCCACTGACCTGCGGGTATCTGCACCGGGCGTGGACAACGCCGCCATTGCGCGAGATCCTTTACTCCCACGAGCACCAAAGACTCGGTAAGTAGCGCCAGGCCTGAACACGGGGTGACGTATGGACGACAAGGAATGGGTTCATCCGGCAGTAAGGCGCGGCACCATGCTCTGGACCGGGCAAGCTATCGGGTTCACGGGCGGTGTCATTTACATCGTTTTTCTCGCCGTTCAAGATCCCACAGTGGAACGTCTGTGGTGGGCAGGATTAGCTGTAATTGCCGCTGTCCTCTTTTGGCTAGTGACCAGGTTCTTGATCAAGAACCTTCAACACGAGTATCGATACGAAGAGGACGACAACGTCACAGATCAAAGCTAAGGCTCCTGCGGAGGGACAGCCTTAGCATGTGCGTGAAGTAGATTCGGCCTGCACGAACCACGGTGTGCCAAGTTCCTCAGACACTTTGGCGCACGCTGGCGGTTGAATTGCGTTTGAACATCGTTAGGTCTTCCCGGGATGTGCACCGTCCACGCGAATTCTGCTCATGACGCCGTCACCAAGATCTGCACGCTTCCGTTGCTGGCTGGCGAGAATATCTCCAGTGCGTTCGTTGTGCCCACGGTGGCGTCCTGCATTGACCTGGTGGTGCACTGCACCCGCCGAGCTGACGGACGCAGGGAAGTGACAGAAATCCTTGCCCTTGGCCGACGGGTTGAAAACGGCATCATCGAATCATCACCGGTGTTTGCCACAATCGACGGGATGCTGCAGCCACGGCCCAACTCCATGCCGGCGCAGGAGAAATTTGCCAGGGCGGGATATGACGTTGCCGCGCTGCTGGATCCGCGATGATATCGGCACTTTTGGGAGTAACGGCGGGTACAGGGTTCTTCCTGATCTGGTGGTCCTTCTGGGAGTCACCGAAACCTGCGTTTCCCAAGGAAAGGACCAGCCGCCTCGCGGACCTCCTTGCCGGGGCGGGAATAGAAAAGGTGTCGGCATCAGGACTGGTGGGCACCTGCCTTGGGCTCGGACTTTTCGTAGCCCTTGTCTTTTTTGCCGTGACCCACTCGTGGCCAATCTCCTTCTGCTTCGGGTTGTTTGGGGCCTGGCTTCCGGTAACAGTCCTTCGCTGGAAGGCAAAGAAGAGGAGCGCGTTGCTGCGCACACTCTGGCCCGACGTCGTCGACCACCTCCGTTCTGCCATCCGCGCAGGGCTGCCGCTGCCGGAGGCCCTCATCCAGCTCGGTGACAAGGGCCCCGAGGAACTCCGCTACGTCTTCAGGGATTTCGGTGCAGACTATCGGGCCGGAGGCCAGTTCGAGGCCTCGCTCAACCAGCTCAAGCACCGGCTGGCCGATCCTGTTGCGGACCGAATCGTGGAGGCGCTGCGCCTGACAAGGGAGGTTGGAGGCTCAGACCTCGGAAAGCTCCTCGGAACCCTGGCTGAGTTTCTGCGGGAAAGCGCCCGCACTCGCAGTGAGCTGGAAGCACGGCAGTCCTGGACAGTCAACGCAGCACGGCTCGCCGTTGCCGCGCCCTGGATCGTCATGATGCTCCTTGCGACCAGACCGGAGGCAGTGCAGGCATACAACACGCCGATGGGTGCCGCCGTTCTGCTTGGAGGCTTGGTCGTCTCCCTGTTCTGCTACTCCGTGATGCTTCGGATTGGTGCACTTCCCCAAGACGAGAGGGTGCTCAGGTGATGGAGGTTTCTCCTCCGGCAGTTGTGGTCGGAGTGCTGTTGGGAGTGGGACTGTGGCTGGTGATCTTCCGGTCTCCTTTCATGCGCGCCGTCACGTTGTCGCAGCGCATTGAGCCGCAGCTGAAGTCACAAAATCTTGAGTCAAGGCTTCTGCACGCCGGGGAACACAACGTGACGCCGTTTGGGCCGCTCGAACGGATCCTTCGACCTATGGTGCGGGATGGCCTGGCGGCTCTCGGCCGGCTGAACCCCGCATCGAAAACTACGGCGCGAAGATTGGCGCAGGCAGGAATCAGCAAGTCCCCTGTCGATTTTCGGGCTGAGCAACTCCTGTGGGCAGCTGCTGGGTTCGCTATCTCGATCGTCTTCATCGTTCTAGGTGCGGCTTCTGGAAGGTTCAACCCCCTCCTGGCGGTCGTTGCTGTCTTGGGAAGTGCCATCGGCGGGTTCATGTTCCGGGACTACTGGCTCGGCGCGCAGATCCGCCGCCGGGAATCGAGGATGATGGCGGAGTTCCCCAGTTTGGCAGAACTGATGGCGTTGGCGGTCAGCGCAGGAGAGAGCGCTACAGGCGCACTGGACCGGGTCTGCCGTAGCGCCAAGGGCGAGCTCACCAAAGAGTTTTCGAAGATCCTCGTCGAAACGAGGGCAGGCAAGCCGCTTATCCAGGCACTACAGGAGTTTTCAGCGCGGACAGATTTGACGCCACTCGTACGTTTCGTGGACGGCATCGTGGTCGCGGTGGAGCGGGGAACGCCTTTGGCTGATGTCCTCCGAGCCCAAGCCCAGGACGTACGCGACACAGCCAAGCGTGACCTTATGGAGGCTGCCGGCAAAAAGGAGATTGCCATGATGGTTCCGCTGGTGTTCGGCGTGCTCCCCTTGACCGTGGTCTTTGCCGTTTTCCCGGGCATCGCCGCAATCAGTTTGGGATTTTGAAGCTCGAAGACAACGACAACACCAGAACAAATCAAAGTTGGAAGCTGAATCAGGAAGAGGACGGAATGATGGAGAAAATGGGGATTCGCTGCTTGGTACTGTTCCTGTCACTGGCGGCTACGCTGCTTCCGGGAGTAGGCGGCAACAGCTTGCGGCGGAAGCGTAGCCCAGGCAGGGATTCGTTTGACGGCCATTCCTGTAACGGAAAGGTGACCGACAATCCCGAGAGGGGAGACGTCCCCGGCTGGGTCATGATCACCCTCATGTCCGCGGTTCTCGTGGCGGCGTTGCTGGCGCTCGCCGGTCCGGCGCTGGAAGCCATGTTCAACCAGGCGATGGACAAGGTCGGAAGCTAAACGATGACTTTGTCCATCCGCGGCGGGGTCACTAGCCGCGCTCTGGACAGCCGCAGGAACGACCTACTTCCCGCTGATGGCGATGCCGTCAGCAGCACGCGACCCCCTCCACTCGTCCCACAGGAGACCACACTCCGAGAGCAGGGCTCGGCTGTGGTCGATTTTGTCCTGGTAGGCAGCCTGCTCACGCTGTTCTTCCTCGCTATCATCCAGCTGACACTGGTCCTGCACGTGAGGAACACGTTGATTGATGCTGCAGCATCCGGTGCCCGCTATGGAACTCTCGCTGACCGGAGTGCCGCAGACGCGGAGGAACGGACCCGTGGTCTGATTCAGTCCGCCTTGAATGCGGGCTTCGCACAGCACGTTAGCACCAGCGAGGTGACGTACCAGGGTTTGCGGACCTTGGAAGTGACCGTAAGTGCCCCCATGCCCGTGATTGGTCTTATCGGCCCCCGGGACCTGCTGGAGGTGAAGGGGCATGCGGCAGTGCAACCGTGACCTGGTGCGGGTCCCTTTCCGCGCCCGGCTGCTCGCAGCGCTCTGCCGCGAGCCAAGAACTGCTGCACCCGAGCGCACCAAAAACCCGCGGGCAGCAAATCAGCATGAACGGGGGAGTGCGGTGGTGGAATTCACTTTCCTGGCCCTTCTGTTGATGGTTCCCCTCGTGTACTTCATCATCACCATGAGCCAGATCCAGGGCGGCTCGTTTGCAGTCGTCGGCGCGGCTGACCAGGCAGCAAAGGTCTACATAGCGCAGCCTGACGCCGCCACAGCACAGGCAGCAGCCGAACAGGCGGTAGCGATCGCGCTCGCAGACTTCGGACACCAGCCCGAACAGGCGCGGGTGGCAACATCCTGCAGTCCCGCTGACTGCCAGGCGGCCGGCAGCACCATCACCGTCACCGTAAGCCTGACCGTGCCACTTCCGTTCCTGCCGTTCGACGGGGATTTCCGCCTCAGTGCCAGCGAGGTGGAGGCGTCGTCCACGCAACTGGTCGGCAGGTTCCGGTGACGGCAATGCCAAAAGATGACAACGGCCAGATGATGGTGATGGTCCTGGGCTACGTCGTTGTGGCCCTGCTTGTTACAACAGTGGTCATCGGCATTTCGTCCGTTTACCTCGAACACAAGCGGCTGCTTTCCCTGGCCGACGGCGCCTCACTTGCTGCCGCCGGCAGTTACACCCTTGGCGAGGTGGAAACACAAGGCGGCAGCCCGTCCGCGGTCTTGAGCCCTGCGAGGGTGAGGAACGTGGCAGCAGACTTCGTCTCCAGGAGTCCCGCGTCACAGCGCTTCGATGGTCTCGCCGTCACAGGGGCAACGGGCAGTCCAGACGGTTCCACCGCCGTCGTCGTGCTGACTGCTGCTGTTCACCCGCCAGTGGTGAACTTCCTGGTGCCCGACGGTATCCGGATCGAGGCGACTTCGACCGCACGCTCCCGTCTTACCCGCTGACGCCCTTTCACGCCGGCACGCCGAGCGGCCCGCAACCCGAACGCTAAGACGCAAGGCCCGGGCCTTCTGCGGGATAGCGTAGGCTTAAACAACCATGGCCAATATTGATTTTTCCGCTGAAATCCGCGCCCTTCGCGCCACCTACGAGTCCATTGAGCGAGTCTCTGACGTAGAGGCACTGAAGGAAGACATCGCCGAACTTAGCGAGCGGGCTGGCGAACCGGACCTGTGGGACGACCCCTCGGCGGCACAGAAAATCACTTCACGGCTGTCGCACCGCCAATCGGAGCTGGAGCGCCTCAACACCCTGGTTTCAAGAATCGATGACCTTGAGGTCCTGGTGGAGCTCGGGCAGGACGAGGACGACGCCGACTCCATGGGGGAGGCTGCCGCCGAACTGGAGTCCGTCAAAAAAGCCCTTAAGGACCTTGAAGTGGTCACCCTGCTTTCGGGTGAGTATGACGAGCGCGAGGCCGTAGTCTCAATCCGGGCCGGCGCCGGTGGCGTGGATGCTGCTGACTTCGCCGAGATGCTGATGCGAATGTACCTCCGTTGGGCCGAGCGGCACGGGTATCCCACCACCGTCATGGACACGTCTTACGCCGAAGAAGCCGGTCTGAAGTCAGCAACATTTGAAGTGAAGGCACCCTACGCCTTCGGCACCCTCAGCGTGGAGGCCGGAACCCACCGGCTCGTAAGAATCAGCCCCTTCGACAACCAGGGCCGCCGCCAGACTTCCTTCGCCGCCGTCGAAGTCATCCCGCTGATCGAGCAGACGGACTCGATCGAGATCCCGGACAACGAAATCCGCGTCGACGTGTTCCGCTCTTCAGGCCCGGGCGGCCAGTCGGTCAACACCACCGACTCCGCAGTCCGATTGACCCACATCCCCACCGGGACCGTAGTTTCAATGCAGAACGAAAAGTCGCAGCTGCAGAACCGCGCCGCCGCAATGCGCGTGCTGCAGTCCAGGCTCCTGCTCCTCAAAAAGGAACAGGAAGACGCGGAAAAGAAGGCGTTTGCCGGCGACGTAAAGGCGTCCTGGGGCGACCAGATGCGCTCCTATGTCCTCAACCCCTACCAAATGGTCAAGGACCTCCGGACCGAGCACGAAGTCGGAAACACCTCGGCAGTCTTCGACGGTGAAATCGACGACTTCATCGATGCCGGCATCAGGTGGCGCACGGACAACCGGAACGCCGAGAAATAAGGCGATAAGGGGCAGCCGGAGATACAGGATCCGGCGACACGCCCCCTGAAACCCGCGTGATACACGGGAACTCCTGCGTATAGTCGAGGGGCCGGGGCCCTACTTCCCCCAAACGAAAACCCGCGCACCGGCTGCAGAACTGGGCTGCATCAGAATCAGCTATGCCCTGCAGGGTACTTAGGGCCATGATTCGATTCGAAAATGTCACCAAGGTCTACGACCAGAAAGCCCGGCCTGCGCTGGACTCCGTCAACCTTGAGATTGACCGCGGCGAATTCGCCTTCCTGGTCGGTGCATCCGGCTCCGGCAAGTCCACCTTCCTCCGGCTGGTCCTCAAGGAGGACCGGGCAAGCTCCGGGGCTGTCTACGTCGCCGGCCAGAACGTTGCCAAGATCTCCAGCTGGCGCGTGCCCCGGCTTCGCCGCGGCATCGGCGTCGTCTTCCAGGACTTCCGGCTCCTGCCCCAGAAAAACGTCTTCGCCAACGTTGCCTTCGCTATGCAGGTGATCGGCAAGAGCCGCAGCGTCATCCGGGACACCGTCCCCGAGGTCCTCAAAACTGTGGGCCTGGAGGGCAAAGAACACCGCATGCCGCACGAACTGTCCGGCGGCGAGCAGCAGCGTGTGGCCATCGCCCGTGCCGTCGTCAACAGGCCAGGCATCCTCCTCGCCGACGAGCCCACCGGAAACCTGGACCCCACCACGTCGATGGGCATCATGGGCATCCTGGACAAAATCAACCAAAACGGAACCACCGTGGTTATGGCAACCCACGACGACGATATCGTCAACGAAATGCGCAAGCGCGTGGTCGAGCTCAAGAACGGCGTCATCATCCGCGACGAGGCAAAAGCCCTGTACACGTCGATGATCCCGGTCGTCGGCCAGTCGCGCAGGCTCAAGGACGCCAGCGGCAGGGAAAACCCGGAAACGGGACAGCCGCACGAAGGCGAGGGACAGCGATGAGGCTCGCGTTCATCCTCAGCGAGATCGGCAGCGGCCTCCGCCGCAACGTCTCCATGGTGGTCTCGGTCATCCTGGTCACCTTCGTCTCGCTCACCTTCGTTGGCGCAGCAGGAATGCTGCAGATGCAGATCAACCAGATGAAGGGCTACTGGTACGACAAAGTCCAGGTAGCCATCTTCCTGTGCAGTGAAGGGTCGACGGCGGCTGGTTGCGCCGGCGGACCCGTCACCGCCGAGCAGCAGGAAAGCCTCAACGGGCTGCTGGAATCTCCTGCTGTGGCGCAATACATCAACGACTTCCAGTTCGAGTCCAAGGAAGAGGCGTACACACACTTCAAGGACCAGTTCTCGAATTCGCCCATCGTGGACTCGGTGACGCCGGACCAGCTGCCGGCATCCTTCCGGATCAACATGAAGGACCCGGAAAAGTACCAGATCATCAGCGAAACCTTCTCCTCCCAGCCCGGCGTGGAGACGGTTATCGACCAGCGCCAGCTGCTTGAGCGCCTCTTCTCGGTAATGAACGGGGCCTCCCTTGTGGCGGTCAGCATCGCCGGTGTCATGATCGTGTGCGCCATCCTGCTGATCGCAACCACCATCAGGCTCTCCGCCTTCAGCCGCCGCCGGGAAACGGGAATCATGCGCCTGGTAGGTGCCTCGAAAACGGTGATCCAGCTTCCCTTTATCCTGGAAGGCGTCATCGCCGCCGTCATCGGTGCTGCGCTGGCCTCCGCAACACTGTGGGCCGTTGCACACTTCTTCCTCGGCGAGTTCATGTCTCAGCAGTACCCGGACACGGCCTTCATCTCATCCGGCCAGACGTTGATCCTCGCCCCCGCGCTGATAATCCTTGGCGGATCCTTGGCCGGTATTTCGTCCCTCTTGACCTTGCGCAGATACCTTCGCGTCTAGGTATGCAAACTGAACAAGGAATGCCATTGAACGTAACGGACCAAACTTCGCCCCGGCACCGACTGAACAGTCGGCGCAAAGCACCGCAGCGCACCGGCGTCATCAGCGCCGTGCTCGCCGTTGTCCTGGCCGCAGGGCTGGCTTCGTCCACCCCGATGGCTTTCGCCGACGAGCTTGAAGACAAGCAGAAGGCCCTCGAGGCAGAGGCAACCAGGGTCCAGCAGTCCTTGGAATTCGTTGATTCCCGCATCGCCAAGGCTGCGAGCGACCTGGTGATCTACCAGGGCCGGCTGCCTGGAGCCCAGCAGGCCCTTCTGGAAGCCCAGGGCCGGGTGGCCGGGGCCGTCAAGGAAGTCGAAGCGCTATCCGCCCGCGTGGACATGGCCCAGCAGAACAAGGCCAAAATCACGCAGCAGATGGAAACCGACAAGAAAAAGATTGCAGACACAAAGAAGCTGATCGGTCAGATCGCCACCCAGGCGTACAAATCCGGGGGCGTACCCTCAAACCTGTCCCTGTTCTTTGGCTCCAGCAACGGCGGAAGCTTGACCGAGACCATGGACCTGGCAGACCAGGCCATGCGCAGCCAGAACGCGGCCATGGACAAGCTGCAGCAGCAGAACGCCACTAACGTGAACTCGGAAGCCCGTCTGCAAGCGGTGGAAGCCGAGATCAAGGACTTGAAAGCCAAAGCCGACGCTGCCCTCGAGCGGGAGAAGATTGCCCGCGACGAAGCGGCGGAGAAGAAGGAACAGGTAGATAAGCTAATCGCCGATACCAGCCGCCTTGACGCTCAACTGCAGGCAGCCAAGCCTAAGATCCAATCGCAGTTGGCGGGTGTTCAGGCCAGCCAGAACGCCGTTGCCGCCGAAATCAAGGAACGCGACCGAAAGCTGCGGGAGGCCTGGGAAGCCGAGCAGCGGAGGCTGGCGGAAGCCGCCGCAGCCGAGCATCGCAGGCAGGCGGAGGCCGCAGCCGCTGCTGCTGCTGCTGCGGCAGCAGCACGCAACCAGCCGCCACCGCCCGTGCAACCTTACGTGCCGCCCGCACGGCCCGCGCCCTCAGTCGGTTCGCCGTCTGCCTTCGGACTCCGGCATCCCTTTGACGGAAGCGTGCCGATAACTTCCGGGTTCGGGTGGCGTGCTACCCCGCCAGGCACCATCGACTTCTATGGACAGGGCGGGTACATGCACACGGGGCTGGACTTTGGCGCAGCCTGCGGCACGCCTGTCTACGCCGCCGCAGCGGGCGAGGTCTTCAGCTCCGGCTGGAGCTCAGCCGACGGCGGCGGCTGGAGGGTAAAGATCTCCCACGGCCTGATGGAGGGCAACACGCTGAACACCATCTATTACCACAATGCCAGCATCGTGGTGTCGAACGGACAGCGGGTCTCGCAGGGGCAGCTGATCGCCTACTCCGGCAACACGGGCAACTCCACCGGCTGCCATGCCCACTTCGAAACCTGGCTGAACGGCAACGCCGTGGATCCAATGGGGCTGCTCTAAGGCGGATAACCCTGCCGTACACTGGTATGACTCCGCGCCGGCTGGCCCGGAGGACATCCGATTTTTACCTGAGGAGCTTTCCCTTGCCTAAAGAAAGTGGCCGTAAAGTGGTGGCCACCAACCGCAAGGCCCGGCATGACTACCACGTGCTGGACACCTACGAGGCTGGCATCGCGCTCATGGGGACCGAAGTAAAGTCCCTGCGCGAGGGCCACGCCTCCATGGTGGACGGATTCTGCACCTTCTACAACGACGAGCTGTGGATGGAAGCTATCCACATCCCGGAATACAACCAGGGCAGTTGGACCAACCACGCAGCCCGACGCCGCCGCAAGCTGCTGCTGCACCGTGAGGAACTGATTAAGATCTCGCACAAGGTGCGTGAATCGGGCTACACCATTGTGCCTTTGCAGTTGTACTTCGTTGATGGCCGTGCCAAGGTCGAAATCGGCGTTGCCCGAGGCAAGCGCGAGTACGACAAGCGCCAGACACTCCGTGAGCAGCAGGACAACCGGGAAGCGCAGCGCGAAATGCGGGAGCGCAACCGCCGCCGGTAGGCTGGAATGAATTCTCCGGGGGATGCGTTATAGTGGGTAGTCCGGCGGGCTCGCCTGCCGGTTTGGTAAAAGAATATGGGGATGATCGGTTTCGACGATGTTAGTCGCGACAGGTGAAGCGGGCCGAGGATGCAGAATTATCTCGTAAACGCTTTCTGCAAACCAATAAGTGCCGAATCTAAGCGCACTGACTTCGCTCTTGCTGCTTAACCAGTAAGACAGTCCGTCAGCCCGAGGTTGCTATCGCCCCGGATCCTGGCGTCATTTAGATAGCCACTGCTGTTCACCTCCGTCATCGGGGTGAACGGGACTCTTAGATGACTGGGCCCGGATCAGCCAGCTGTTTGCAGCATGGCTGGGGCCGAGAAAATCCGACGCAAACTGCGCCCGGAGAAGCCCTGACAACACGACATCGGACGGGGGTTCAATTCCCCCCATCTCCACATTTGTGGTGAGTCGGCACATCCCTCGCGGATGTGGTGACTCACCAGATAACACCCCGGTCTTCGGACCGGGGTGTTTTTCTTTGCCCCCGGATGCCTGGCCGCTTTAGGCCCCTGGCCGGCAAGGCTTGGCGGCTCGTTCACCCACGGCGTAGCACAGCCGGGACTAGCGGCACGACTTCGATCGTTGTCTCCGGTAGGACCCGGACGTCCTCGCCTCCGGGATTTGGCTACAACCAGGAGATGCCCCATGACCCAGGGGAGTGAGCCAGCCGCACCGGCGCCCGACGACGACGCCTTGGACTCGTATTCGCAAACAGTCATGCGGGTGGCTGAGACGGTAACGCCGCACGTCGCGGCCATCGAAATGACCAGCACCCGCCGGAACAGCCGGTTCCGTGTGGGAGCAGGTTCCGCAGTCCTCTTTACCGAGGACGGTTATCTCCTCACGAACTCCCACGTGGTGGCCGGCACGAATAAGGGCCATGCCGCGTTTGCCGACGGCAGCCGGACTGACCTCGAACTCGTGGGGGTGGATCCCTTGTCGGATCTCGCCGTGGTCCGCGGCAAAGCCCCGAGAGTGGCTCCTGCGCGGTTCGGCGACGCCGAGACGTTGCGTGTGGGCCAGCTGGTTATCGCAGTCGGGAATCCGCTTGGGCTGGCAGGATCGGTCACGGCCGGAGTCGTGAGCGGGCTGGGCCGTTCCATCCCGGTCACGGCGGGCGGCAACCGGAGGGTGATCGAAGACGTCATCCAGACCGACGCTGCCCTCAATCCAGGCAGTTCCGGCGGCGCCCTGGCAGATTCGCACGGGAGGATCGTGGGCATCAACACCGCAGTGGCCGGCGCCGGGCTGGGCCTTGCCGTTCCAATTAACACGACAACAAGGCGAATCATCTCAGCCCTGCTGAACGACGGACGGGTCAGGCGCGCCTACCTCGGTGTGGTGAGCACCCCGATCCGGTTGAACGCCAGCGCGGTGATCAGAACGGGCCAGCGGGACGGGCTCAGGGTGGTGGAGGTGCTGGCCGGATCACCCGCAGGCCGGGCGGGCCTGCAGGCCGGCGATATCATTCTCACCGCCGGAAGCCGCCCCCTCAGCAACGCCGAGAGCCTGCAGAAGCTGCTGTTCTCCGATGCAATCGGGCAGCCGCTGCAGATCAGGGTGCTGCGGGACGGCAGGGAAGTGGACCTGGTTGCTGTACCGGAAGAGATGCAAACAAACGGGCAGTAAGCTACCGGCGTTTCTTCAAGTGCGCCACCGGGTCCTGGGCACCTTCAGGGTTCTTCGACTTCTTCTCGGCGCGTTTTTCCTTGATGGTCTTGACCGGCTTCTTTGCCAGGTTCTGATGGGGTGTCTTGTCCGGCATGGCGCGCTCCTTACAACAGGGGACAAGCTTTGTCCCTCTTCGTAAAATACGCCTTTTCGGCCCCCAATGTAATGGCCGGAAATGGCGCGCGGTCAGTCCGGAACAGGCACGTCCGCGATGCCTACAAAACGCGTGCCGACGCCGTCGAACTCGCTGCGGACGTAACCCTCGCGCACGCGCGGAACGTCCTCGGGATCGTGGTGGCCGCACACCACGTACGTAAAGTCCGGCCACCACTTCTTGGGGCGCGCTGCTTCCTCGTAGCCGCAGACCGCGCACTCGAGATGGACCCAGACGGGCCGCTTGCCGGTGCGGTTGGCGCGGGACTGGACCAGCCAGGGCGGCGGGTTGTCCAGGATCTCACCGAGTTCGGCCTCGGTCATCCACTTCGGAAGGCCGTGGCGCTGGGCCATTTCCATCGGTACATCAAGGGCAATGGCCGCGTCGCGTCTGCTAATCATCACCATCCACGATACGGGAGCCCGCCAAATCGCCCCCCACCGGGTCAGACAGCCAGGGCAATCCCGGCAGCGGCAGCCCCCAAGCCGAGGACCAGGTTGGCGGCCACATTCAACACCGCGGAGCCGAACCGCGCTTCACTCAGCAACCGCACTGTCGCCGTGGTCCACGAGCTGAAGGTCGTCAGTCCGCCCGCCAGCCCGGTGGCCAGTGCGGTCTGCCATTCCGCGGCCAGCCCCAGCTTTACGGTGATGGCGTGGGTGACGCCGATAATGAAGCACCCTGCGGCGTTCACCAGCAGCGTGGCCCAGGGCCAGTGCAGCCTCGCCTTGACCCCGGAACCGCCTGAGGAACCGATGACCGGGCGTGCCGTCCGGATGGACGCGTGATGGGCAAACCAGCTGTCCACGGCGAAACGAAGAAGAGCGCCGGCGACGCCGAACAGGCCCACCAGAGCAGCAGTCATCACGGCGTGCTACCCGCGCCGGGACCAAAAACCCCGGCCACCACCTTGCCGAACCGCCACCCCAATCCGGCCGCGGCCAACCCAAGAAGCAACGACAGCACCAGGTAGGCCACCCACACCAAGTGCTCCCCGGCCCGGGCCAACTGGTCCACCGAAAACACCACGGCAGAGAACGTTGTGAAGGACCCCAGCAGTCCCGGCCCGAGCCCGGCCCGCAGCCAGAAGGCGGTCTGGGGCCGGGCCATCCATATGGTTGTCAACGCTGCCAGGACGAAGCTGCCGCCAATGTTGATCCACAGCGTGGCCCACGGCACCGATCCCGGAACATCCGGAAACACGAGCCCCAGACCGTACCGCATTTCGGTGCCGAGGAGGCCTCCGGCGGCAACAGCAAGCCAGGTGCGTCCCGCCGGCATGCCGGCTGGTTTCATTCAGCTGTCCCCAAGCAGGCAGCCCGGATGTGGCTGGTCGCTGTGCACCCACAGGGCAGAGGTGATCTCATCCGCGAGATCGTAGTCCCGGGTCCTGCCCGAATTCCTGATCCGCACCACCAGCGCGCCGCCGAACGGTTTGCGGCCCACCACCTCCACCTCGGCGTCGAGGTCAATCTCCTCCGCGGAAAGGTACCTGAGCAGGTCCGGGTTCTCGTCGCTGATCCGGGTGATCCTGCCGGTGTGCCCCTGGTCCAGCTCGCCCATCAGGTGCGCGCGGGGCATCAGCACTTTCCCATCGGCGGTGGGGATGGGATCGCCGTGCGGATCACGCTGCGGGTTTCCGAGTATGGCCGCCACACGCTCAATAAACGTGTCCGAGACGGCGTGCTCCAGCAGTTCGGCTTCATCATGGACCTCGTCCCAGCTGTAGCCCAGTTGCTGGACAAGGTAGGTCTCGATCAGGCGGTGCCGCCGCACCATGGAAAGGGCCAGCCGGACACCGGCGTCGGTCAGCGTGATGGCGCTGTAGGGCTTATGGTCAACGAGGCCCTGGTCCTTCAGCTTGCGGACCATCTCGGACACCGAGGAATTGGCGACTCCCAGGCGCTGCGCCAGCTGGGAGGACGTGATGGGCTTGTCCTGCCATTCCGTGAAGGAGTAGATGACCTTGACGTAATCCTCAATGGAGGAGGAGGGCGCGCTGGTCTTCACAGCCCCAAGCCTACCCTTTGCCCGTTCTCCGTCATGCTTTGAAGGCCCGCCACGTGAGCGTCAGGTAGGGCAGTTGGAGCTCTTCATCCAGGCTGTGGCCCAGGTGGTCGTGGAGGTACCAGTCCAGGTTGGCCAGCACCTTCGCCCGGGTGGTTTCACCGGCTCGCAGATAATAACTCCGCGACTTGGTGAGCTCCACCAGGTCGGTGGTGGTGACGCGGTCCTGCCAATGGGTGACGTGGCCCTCGAGCCCCTTGAACTCGGGTCCTACGTGCGGCCGGAAGCCGGGCTTGTACACGTCGCCGGCGTGCATGATCCGGGAGAGCCGGTGGACCCAGGGAATTGATGTGTCCAGCTGGTTCCAGATCAGGCCCAGCGTCCCGGCCGGACGGAGGACGCGCGCAAGTTCGGTGCTCGCCGCGAGGGCGTCGCACCAGTGCCAGGCCTGGGCAACGCTGACGACGTCGAAGGCCGACGCGGGCAGGCCCGTCGCCTCCGCGGTGGCTTGGATCGCCGTGGCAGCGGGATAGTGCGCCCGTAACTGTTCGAGCATGTCCGCAGAGGGATCGAGGGCAGTGACCGACAGGCCCCTGTCCAGCAGAAGTTCGGTGAACTTACCGGTGCCGGCCCCGGCGTCGAGCGCATCATGGGCGCCCGGGGGCACCAGCCATTGAGCTGCTTCGTCCGGATAGCCCGGACGGACCTGCTGGTAGTGCCGGCCGCCGTCCTGGAAGCTCTGGCCGAGCTCCCGGCGCCGTCCGTGATCAAGTTTGGGGCCACCCCGTACCACCTGTGGCCTCCTTCGTCTGATGCCCTTGGGTATCCTTCGAATTTACCGCACGCGCCGTAGAGGCAGGATCAGCAGGCAGGAAAAGCAGGCAGTGTCAGGACGGCAGGAGCGGCAGGACGGTGTCGGCAGCAGTCAGTCATCGGTGCAGGGGGCAGCCCCGGCAGTTCCCGGCGTGTTGGGTGCCCAGTGCGGATAGGTCCGCGTGTCATTGGCGGGAACCCAGCGTCCTGCGTCCACCACATAGTCCCACCCCAGGCCGAAGCGGCGCAGCGACTCGATGCCCGTAAGAAGCCGTTCTGCGTCCTCAAGGCGCGAACCGACTCCAAAGCTGGCACGGAGGGAACCGGAAGGGAGCCCGAGCCGCTTCAGCAGCGGGTGCGCGCAGAAACGGCCGTCACGCAGGCCAACGCCGTGCTCGGCGGACAGGTACGCGGCTACCAGTCCGGCGTCATAGCCTTCCACGGAGAAGTTGACCACGCCGATGGTGTCCGTATCCGGGTTGGTGTCCTTGAAGATCTGGTGGACGGTCACGCCGTCGATCTTCTGCAGGCCCTCCACCAGGAAGGAACGAATGGCCGACTCATGGGCATGCCACCGGTCCAGGTCCAGCCCGGCGATCACCTGCGTGGCGCGTGCCAGGGTGGCTGCGCCAAGGACATTGGGGGAGCCACCCTCGTGGCGGGCCGGGCCGGTGGCCCAGCTGACGCCGTCGAGCCTTGCCTCCTTGACGGCGCCGCCGCCGGCGAGATGGGGCGTTCCGGCGTCGAGCCAGTCCGGGCGGCCCACCAGCACACCGGCGCCGAACGGTGCGTACAGCTTGTGGCCGGAGAAAGCGAGGTAGTCCACGCCGTCCGCGGCGATGTTGATGCGGCGGTGCGGCGCCAGCTGGGCTGCGTCCACCACAATGCGTGCGCCGTGTTCGTGAGCGAGCGTGGCCAGGGCCCGGATGGGCAGGATCTCGCCGGTGACGTTGGACGCCCCGGTGACGGCCAGCAGGCTCACGCCTCCCTGTTCCAGCTCGGCGCGGATGGACTCGATGGTGCCGGCGATGGTGTCGGCGGCAACGATGCTGCGGTGGGGGACGCCCTGCCACGGCAGCAGGTTCGCGTGGTGTTCGATGTCGAGGTACAGGACGTCCCCGCCGGGCCGTCCGTCTGTTGCGGGCAGGCAGCCTGCCAGCAGGTTGAGGGAGTCAGTGGTGTTCCGGGTGAAGATCACGGAATCGTCCGGGCGGCCGCCCACGAACTCCCGGACGATGTTCCGGGCGTTCTCGTAGACGGACGTGCTGATCTGGGACGCGTAGCCAGCCCCGCGGTGGACGCTCGCGTAGAACGGCAGGATCTCGTTGAGGTAGGCCGAGACCACGGAGAGGGCTGGAGCGGAGGCGCCGTAGTCGAGGTTCGCATACCGGACGTGGCCGCCGGAGATCAGCGGTGCCTGGATTTCAGCGCCGGTGACAGCCGCAAGCGGCCGGCCGGCGACGGCGCGGCGGGCATCAAAGGGGGCAGCGGCGTCAGGCTGGACTGTTTCAATCTGGGCGGCGGCGTTGGGGGAGACGGTGGCAGTAGTCACAGAGACCTCACTTCGAAAGGACTCCCTGTACCGGGAATCCGCGCTTGCCGCATCCGTTCCGGACCGGCCTGGTCGTCACCCGGGGCACCCCACCGCGGTTGGAGGGTTGCCGGCCAGCAAACCGGGGTTTCGCGCTGGCACTCGTGACCTGCTTAAGAGCGTAGGACATAAGGCAGGAAGGTTTGAAGCCGGCCCGAATGTTAAGCCCTTTGTTACGAACTTGCCGAAAAGTGCTGCTTCGCCGAAGAAACGACGGCAGGCCCCTCCTTTTGGAGGTGCCCGCCGCTGATTCTTCGATGAAGGTGTTAGAGAAGATCGTCCAGGTCCGGGTTCAACCGGCGGAGCACCTCTGAGTGCAGGATGGAATTAGTGGCCAGCGCGTTGCCGCCGAACGGCCCGTCTTCGCCTTCCAGCGAGGTGAAGCGGCCGCCCGCTTCCACCACAATCGGCACCAGTGCCGCCATGTCGTATAGGTTGAGTTCAGGTTCGCAGGCAATGTCCACGGAGCCTTCCGCCACCATGCAGTAGGACCAGAAATCGCCATACGCCCGGGTCCGCCACACGTCCTCGGTGAGGCCCAGGAAGTTGTCCAGGTTGCCGCGTTCCTTCCAGCCGCCCAGGCTGGAGTAGGACAGCGAAGCGTCGGACAGGCTGGCGACGTTGGAGACACGGAGCCGGGTGGCTGCAGCCAGCGACCGGCCCATGTAGGCTCCCATGCCCTTGGCCGCCCACCAGCGCTTGCCCAGGGCGGGTGCGCTCACCACCCCAACAACGGGCTCGCCCTCATCCACCAGGGCAATCAGGGTGGCCCAGACGGGGACGCCGCGGACGAAATTCTTGGTGCCGTCAATGGGGTCGATGATCCAGCGGCGGGACCCGTGGCCGGTGCTGCCGAACTCTTCCCCGAGCACGGCATCACGCGGACGGGAACGGGACAACTGGCCGCGGATGGCTTCTTCTGCGGCCTTGTCCGCGTCGGTGACCGGCGTGAGGTCAGGCTTGGTCTCCACCTTGAGGTCCTGTGCCTTGAAGCGGCTCATGGTCTGGTCATCCACGGAATCTGCCAGGACGTGGGCCAGGCGCAGGTCATCGTTGTAGCTTGAAGCAGGTTGGATCATGGTTCCAAACTACCGCCTGCACGCTGATCTGCTGGGAGATCGGCACCGTCAGTTGACGCTGCCCAGTTCCTTTGTCTCCTGCACCTCCAGGCGCGGGTCGGTGCCCAACAGGCGGCGCAGCGAGGCCAGCCGTGCTTCCCCGGTGGCACCCGCATGGCCGCCGCCCACCCACGCGTCCAGCCCACAGTTCACGGCGGTGGCGGTGTGCTTGCAGCCGCGTTCGCAGTCATCGATGCCGGGGGAGAGGTCCGGGAAGGAGCGCAGGATCCGGTCAGGATCCACGTGAGCCAGGCCGAAGGAGCGGATACCCGGGGTATCGATAATCCAGCTGCCCACAGGAGCGTCCGCCAGCCTTAGCGCCAGCGCCGACGACGACGTGTGGCGCCCGCGCCCTGTCACGGCATTGACGCCGCCGGTGGCCCGTTCAGCCCCGGTCAGCGCATTCACCATCGTCGACTTGCCTACGCCTGAATGCCCCAGCATGACAGTCACTTTTTCATCCAGGTACCCCCGGAGCTCGGCCACGGCATTGCTGTCGAGACGGGCGGACAGGCCGTCATCAGAGCGGGCATCGATGCCGGATGCGCTGGAATCGGCTGTCCGGCTGATGATCACGGGGAAGTCGAGGTGTGTGTAGTTGGACAGCAGCTCCGCCGGATCCTTGACGTCCGCCTTGGTGACCAGCAGGATCGGCTCGATCCCGGCGTCATACGCTGCCACCAGGGCGCGGTCGATGAAGCCCGTGCGTGGTTCGGGGTTGGCGGCGGCCACCACAATCACCAGCTGGTCTGCGTTGGCAACCACGGCCCGCTCCACCGGATCCGTGTCGTCAGCGCTGCGGCGCAGCAGGGTCCGGCGGTCCTGGATCTTGACCAGCCGGGCGAGGGTGTCCGGTTCGCCTGATACATCGCCTACCAGGGAGACGAAATCTCCGGCCACTACAGGGTTGCGGCGAAGTTCGCGTGCCCTCGCGGCGATGACCACGCGTTCGTTGCCGGAGTCCTCACCCACCACTGCCGTGTACCTGCCGCGGTCGACGGTGATGATGCGTCCGGTTACAGCGTCGTCGTGGCTGGGCCGGTCCTTGGTGCGCGGGCGGGAGCCCTTTTTGCTGGGCCGGATGCGGACATCCGATTCGTCCCAGGAATCAGTGCTGCGCGCCACCGGTGGAACCTTCCGCGCCGGCATCCGAGGGGCCGGCCTGGGCCAGCATGTCTTCCCACAGCCGGGGGAAGTCCGGCATGGTTTTCGCGGTGGTGGCAATGTCCTCCACCTGCACCCCGTCCACGGCCAGGCCAAGGATGGCTCCCGCCGTCGCCATGCGGTGGTCGGCGTAACTGCGGACGACGCCGGCGTGCAGCTTGGCGGGCCGGATCACCAGGCCGTCGCTGGTCTCCTCGGCATCCCCGCCGAGGCGGTTGATCTCGGTGACCAGTGCAGCCAGCCTGTCAGTCTCGTGGCCGCGCAGGTGCGCGATGCCGCTGAGCCGGGAGGGTCCGCTGGCCAGGGCACACAGCGCGGCGACGGTGGGGGCAAGCTCGCTGGTGTCCGCGAAGTCGGCGCCCTTGATTTCGGGTCCGCCCGTAACGGTCAGGACACCATCACGGAGAGTGACCTCAGCGCCCATCTCGGCAAGAATCGTCCGCCACAGGTCTCCCACCTGCTGCGTCTGCTCCGGCCAGCCCGGAATCCGGACCGTTCCGCAGGACGCCAGGGCAGCAGCAAGGAACGGCCCGGCGTTGGACAGGTCCTGCTCGATCCGCTGGTCGAATGCGCGGATTGGCCCCGGGGAAACAACCCAGTGGTTGGGAACCGAATCATCAACCACAACCCCGGCGCCCCGCAGGACAGCCACGGTCATGTTGATGTGGTCAAGGCTCGGCACCGGTTTCCCGACGTGCTCCAGATGAAGGCCTTCGGTGAACCTTGCTCCCACGAGGAGCAGCGCCGAAACAAACTGCGAGGAGGCGCTGGCATCGATGACCAGGTGGCCGCCCGGTACCTCCCCGGTGCCTTCCACGACAAACGGCAACGACGACGGCGCGCTGCCGTCTTCGGCGGAAACAGCCACTCCCAGCGCCTTGAGGGCTTCGATAATGGTGCCCATGGGCCGGTTGCGGGCGTGCGGGTCGCCGTCGAACACGCTGGCACCGTTGCGCAGCGCCGCCAGCGGCGGAACGAACCGCATCACGGTACCGGCAAGGCCGCAGTCGATCCTGGTGGAGGACGCCGCCGCGTGTGCCGCGAGCGGGACCACCTCCAGGTCCGGACCGAACGCGCCGTCCCCCGGGACCTCCGTGATGGTGGCGCCGAGCTGGCGGAGCGCATCGATCATCAGTGCCGAATCCCTGGAATGCAGCGGCGCACGCAGGCGCGACGGGCCGTCGGCCAGCGCTGCGAGCACCAGGTACCGGTTGGTCAGCGACTTTGACCCGGGCACTGTAACAGTGGCATCGACGGGCCGGGACGCGAAGGGGGCTGGCCAGTGGGGGAGGGACGTTCCGGAGTGGTTCTGGGTGGCGGCGGCTGCTGCGGTCATGTCCTGCTTATGCCCCCGTGGCCTGTTCGACGGCGCGGCGTACGGCCTTATCGGCTTTGTACAGCTTCTTGTTGGTGGTCTTCCTGGCGTCCGCGGCAAGGTGCGCGGCACCCTTCCGGGCGTCTGCGGCCAGGTGCTCGGCGCGCCAGGCCAGTCCCGGCTTGCCAGCCGTGTCGACGGAAGCGAGCAACGCCCCGCCGCTCAGCGAAAGGTTCTTCAGCAGCTGGTTGCGGCGGTTCCCGCGCCCTTCCTTGCTGCTGATGTCCGCACTGCGCCATTCAACGAAGGTGTTGAGAAGGGAAATGACGGTCAGCACGCTGGCTGAAAGCCTGGAAAACTTCCCCAGCCCAAAGAGGACGCCTGCGCCCACCTGTGTTCCGCCGATAACCCTTGCCAGCGTCTTCTCGTCAGTACGGAACGGCAGCGCCGCCGTGGCCTTGCTCAGCAGCGGCGACAGTTGTTGGGCGGTGTCGTCGGCGTTCTTGAGCTTATCCATTCCGGCAAGAACAAAACTGGAAGCCAGCATGGGCCGTGCGAGTGTGCGGACAAAGGACATGGATTTCCTCCTGGATGGACGAACCGCGTCGGGTGCGGCGAAGTCCGTTCTAGTCTTGCACTTTTGGGGAATATTTGCCCAAGGGCTGAGGTTATGGATGCTGGGTCCGCGAGAGCCGGGCCCAAAGACAAAGCACCGGACAACAGAGCGGAGTTGGCCCTTGAGGCGGGTGTTGGACGGAATTGAGGCAGCAGGCCCGGTGGCAATGGACTCCTTGGAGGCCGAACCCCCCGAGTATGGCTCGCCGCGGGCGCGGAGCCTGACAGTAGACTTGAAGGCAATGAGCACCTTGGATCCGGCCGTTTCGGCCATGTATGAGGCTTCCCAAAGCGAAGCCAAAAGCAGCGCTGACGCACGGCCCGGGCCTGCAGATCAAACGGCAGAGCCACAGCAGCCTGACGCGGAAACCACTGAAGAGGTGGTCAATGTTTCCACGGAATCGACGGAGGAGCGCCGTGCCCGGTTCGAGCGTGACGCTATGCAGTATGTCGATCAGCTGTATTCTGCCGCCATGCGCATGGCCCGGAACCCTGCCGACGCCGAGGACCTCGTCCAGGAGGCCTACACCAAGGCCTTCTCCGCGTTTCACCAGTACAAGCCGGGAACCAACCTCAAGGCCTGGCTGTACCGCATTCTGACGAACACCTATATCAATCTTTACCGCAAACGGCAGCGCGAGCCGCTTCAGTCCAACTCGGACACCATCGAGGACTGGCAGCTTGCGCGGGCCGAGTCGCACACCTCCAGGGGGCTTCGTTCCGCCGAGGCAGAGGCGCTGGATCACCTGCCCGATTCGGACGTCAAGCGCGCGCTCCAGGACATTCCGGAGGAATTCCGCCTTGCGGTGTACTTCGCGGACGTCGAAGGCTTCGCGTACAAGGAAATTTCAGACATCATGAACACGCCTATCGGCACAGTGATGTCCCGGCTCCACCGCGGCCGGAGAATGTTGCGGGACATGCTCGGGGAGTACGCCGCCGAGCGGGGATTCAAAACGGCCGCACCTCCACAGGACGCGGCGGAAAGCACACAACAGGAGAACAGGAAATGAGCGACTGCCAGGGATTGGGCGACTGCGACGATACCCGGATGCAACGCATCTATGAGTATCTGGACGGCGCCTTAACCCGTGAGGACATCACGGAAATCAAGACCCACCTTGATGACTGCCCGGAATGCACGGAGCAGTACGACCTTGAGTGCGTGATCCGCAACATGGTCAAGCGCTCCTGCACCGAAGCTGCTCCCGATAATCTGAAGAACGCCATATTGGACCGGATCCATTCGATCCGGCCGGTGGACGCCTAGGTCAGCCGTCCAGCAGCCAGGCCAGGGCAGCGATTCCCTGCCTCAACACAAAGGACCCCGGAAGCCGAGTGGCTTCCGGGGTCCTTTGCTGTGAACCGTAGTACCTGGCATTTGCCTAGGTGTTGGGGCGCTTCCCGTGGTTCGCGCCGCCACGCTTACGGTCACGACGCTTGCGTGCACGCTTGCTCATAGCTGGCCTCCTTACTGTTGGTACTCAAAAAGAGCTGCCCTCAAGTCTCCCACATGATGTGGCGGCCCGCGAACCGGGAACCGCCGCGTGACCTGCGGTTCAATCCGCGCCTTCGGGCGGGGAAGCTATTTTTCGAGGAGGGAGTTGCGGACCGCGATGCGGGCCTGTTCCAGGACCGTCCGAAGGGTTTCCAGGGCCACGGGGCTCAGCGGCTGGTTGCCCGCCTGCAGGCGCAACTCGGCGCGAAGGTCGTCGCGGAATGCCTGGAGCATCGCCTCGGCTTCTTTCAGCGAACGTTTGCCCTCGGGGGCCGACCTGCCGGCGGCGGTGGTGAAATCGACAGAACCGGCGGCGGCCCGTGCCGCCTCCGCCGTTGCCGCGAGGTCAGCCCGCAGCCCGCGCATGTTGCTGCGGATGTCCTCACGAAGGTTGTCTGCCAGCCGCCGAACAGAGGCGGAGATCTCGTTCTCCACCGCGGCAAGTTCTTCGCGGCGCAGGTTCAGCTCTGCCAGCCCGGCAGGCGTGATGCGGTAGTTGGTCCGGCGCCCGGCCGATTCCGTGGCCACCAGCCCCTCCTCCTCGAGTTTTCCGAGCCGGGGGTAGATGGTGCCGGCGCTGGGGGAGTAGGTGCCGCCAAAGCGTTCCTTGAGCGCCTTGATGAGTTCGTAGCCATGCTTCGGGCCCGACTCCAGCAGGGACAGCAGGTAGAGCCGCAGGGCGCCGTGGGCGAAGACGGCGGGCATCAGGGCTGTTCTTCCGCGTTCCCGGACGCTGCGCTGTGGATGATGGACGTGGTGCCTGACACTGAATTGGTCCTGACCAGCATGAGTTTCGCGTCCGGACCGGCAATGGTCTCCACCTTGCCGCCCGGCACATGGTATTTCTGGTGGTCGATGACCACCGTCCCATTGGCAGATTTGGCAACGAGGTCCACGCCGACGTCGTGGGGGATCCGGATGGTGAGGTCGCCGGATACCGAATTGGCTCCGAAATCCTGGGTGTAGCCCAGCAGGTCGAAACTCATGCCGCCGCTGACCGTGTTGGCCCGGATGTGGCTGAAATTTCCGGATGCCGTGACCTCGCCGGAAACAGTCTTGGCTGTGAGGACGCCGCTGTGATTGCGGGCGCTTACCTCGCCACTGACAGTGTTCACGTGCAGTTCACCATCGGTGCCGTCGGACATCACGGAACCGGAACCAGTGTTCAGGCGCGTGCGGCCGGCCATCCCTGAAACAAGGCCGTCACCGCTGACGGTGCCTGCCTCAACTTCAACCGTGGCCGGAACAGCGATGCTGATGACGGCGTAGTTTTCGCTGTTGTGGTTGACCGTTCCCATGAGGTTTTTGAACCAGCCCTGCGGCCCGTGCAGCTGATGACGGACCTCGAGCCGGCCGTCTTCCAGCGAAACGGACACGGGGTCGCCCTGGACCTCGGAAATCTCTATCCGGGTGACCGGGTCATGATGCGCCACCACGTCGAAGCGGCCGCGCACCATGCCCAGCTTCAGGGACGTCACCGAGTCGACGTCGATGGTTTGTGCGCTCGTGACATCCCAGTTCTGATCAGCCATTGGTCCTCCAAGACGATATATCGCGTGATGCACCCAACGTACCGCCGGGGCAACGCTCAGGTCAAGATATATCGCGAACCGCTCTCCTATTCGGGGACGGCCATCCCCAGCCATTGGAACCATCCTCGGTGCAGTACCAGCCAGGCCATGAGTCCATATCCGGCCTGCCCGGGCGTCCCGCCGTTTGCTGCCAGGTCCTGCCGCCACTGTTCGTGGTTCAGGAGGGGTGAGAAAGTATCCACATAAAGATGCTTGCGGCGGGTGGTGACGTCAGCAAAGGCGGTGTTCAGCTCGTCGAGGCGGCGGTTCTGTGCCGGGTCCAGGGTGGGCGGCGGGCCCACCACAAAAACTCCAAGCCGGTTCTGCGATGCCGAGTCCAGGATGTTGGCCAGATTGAGCCGGCTGCGGGCAGTGGAAAGCCCGAACTCGATGTCCCGGCCGGAGAGGCCTATGACCAGGCGGTTCTCGGCCTGGTCGCTGAACCGGCGGCTGGCCTCGCCCATCCAGCGGGCAGCCAGGCCTTCCGTTCCTTCCTGCGGGCAGGGGAGGGCGTAGCTCTCCAGGAGCATGCCGTCCTGGGGAGTGCGGGCCAAAACGCGGCCCAGCCAGCCGAGTGCCCGGGGATCACCGAGTCCGGCCAGCAGTTCATCGCCTACAGCTGCGATACGCAGCTTCCTGTCTTCCACACGTTCCTCTTAACTTCGGTGCTGACTGCCTGCCGCCACCCGGACCACTCAGGGGGATCGGGCCGGTGCTGTTCATCCCATTAAACAGAACTGCCCGGCCGGAGTCGGTATTTCGACGTCCGGCCGGGCAGCCTTACTGATTACTTCCGCGCGAATGCCTGCTTCAGGAGGGCATCCTGTTCCGCGGCGTGGCGCTTCATGGAGCCGGCGGCCGTGGAGGCCGAGGCCGGACGCGACACCAGGCGGACGCGCCGGTCAAGGGCGTCCGGCAGGTTCAGGCCAATGAACGGCCACGGTCCCTGGTTGGCGGGCTCATCCTGCGCCCAGACAACCTCGGCGTTCGGGTACTTGGCCAGCTCGGCAGCGATCTCGGCGGCGGGCAGCGGGTAAAGCTGCTCCACCCGGACGATCGCCGTCGTCTTGTCATCGGTCTTCTGCCGGGTGGACAGGAGATCGTAGTAGAGGCGGCCGGAGACCAGCAGAACGCGTTCGACGGCGTCTGCGGCCAGCTGCTCATGGTCGCTGATGACAGGCCGGAACGTGCCGTTGGTAAAGTCCTCCACCGACGACGCGGCGCCCTTGAGGCGCAGCAGCTGCTTGGGCGTGAAGATGATCAACGGCTTCCGCGGCCGGCTGTAGGCCTGGCGGCGCAGCAGGTGGAAGTGCGAGGCCGCCGTGGTGGGATTGGCCACGATCATGTTTTCCTCGGCGCACATCTGCAGGAAGCGTTCGATCCGTGCGGAGGAGTGGTCCGGGCCCTGGCCCTCGTAGCCGTGCGGAAGCATCAGTACCAGCGAGGACCGCTGGCCCCACTTCTGCTCGGCGGAGGAGATGAACTCATCAATGATGGTCTGGGCACCGTTGACGAAGTCGCCGAACTGGGCTTCCCAGAGGACGAGCGCATCGGGGCGTTCCACGGAGTAGCCGTATTCGAAGCCCATGGCTGCGTATTCGGACAGCAGTGAATCGTAGATCCACAGCTTGGCCTGGTCATCGGCAAGGTTGCCCAGCGGCAGCCATTCCTTGCCGTTGGCGCGGTCGTGGAAGACGGCGTGGCGCTGCACGAACGTGCCGCGGCGTGAATCCTGGCCAGCCAGGCGTACCGGGACGCCTTCCATGATGAGCGAACCGAAGGCCGCGATCTCGCCGAAGCCCCAGTCGATGCCGCCTTCGCGGGACATCTGTTCGCGCTTCTCCAGCAGCTGCTTGAGCTTCGCGTGGACGGTGAAGCCCTCCGGAATCTCCAGGTGAGCTTTGCCAATCCGGGCCAGCGTGTCCGCGGAGATGGCAGTGGACACGGGGGAGTTCGTGCTGGAGTCGGACTGCTGGGCGATGGGCCGCTCAATGTCGGACACAGCTGCCGAATCCGCCGTGATGATCGGAATCGGGGACGTCTGCGCCGCATGGGTCTCCGCGAAGACCCGCTCCAGCCGCTCCTGGTAGTCGCGGAGCAGCTGCTCGGCTTCTTCCTCGGTAATGTCACCGCGGCCAATAAGCGACTCGGTGTAGAGCTTGCGGACTGAACGCTTGGCTTCGATCAGGTTGTACATCAGCGGCTGGGTCATCGAGGGATCATCGCCCTCGTTGTGCCCGCGGCGGCGGTAGCAGACCATGTCGATCACAACGTCCTTGTGGAACCGCTGGCGGAACTCATAGGCGAGCTGGCCGATGCGGACCACAGCCTCGGGATCATCGCCGTTCACGTGGAACACCGGTGCCTGGATCATCTTGGCAACGTCGGTGGAGTACGTGGAGGACCGCGACGATGACGGAGCGGTGGTGAAGCCTACCTGGTTGTTGACCACGATGTGGATGGTGCCGCCGGTGCGGTAGCCGCGGAGCTGGGACAGGTTGAGGGTTTCGGCAACCACGCCCTGGCCGGCGAAAGCGGCGTCGCCGTGGACGACGATGGGCAGGACAGGGAACGACTGGCCCTGGTCCAGGCGGTCCTGCTTAGCGCGGACGATGCCCTCGAGGACCGGGTCGACAGCTTCAAGGTGGGACGGGTTGGCGGCCAGGTAAACCTTGGTCTCCTTGCCGTTGTCGGAGGTGAAGGTTCCCTCTGTGCCCAGGTGGTACTTGACGTCACCGGATCCCTGGACTGAGCGCGGATCCTGCGTGCCCTCGAATTCGCGGAACACCTGCGCGTAGGTCTTGCCGGCGATGTTGGTGAGCACGTTCAGGCGGCCGCGGTGGGCCATGCCGATGGCTACCTCGTCCAGGCCGTCGTCGGCGGCGTCGGACATGATGGCGTCCAGCAGCGGAATCAGCGACTCTCCACCTTCGAGGGAGAAGCGCTTCTGGCCCACGAACTTGGTCTGCAGGAAGGTCTCAAATGCCTCGGCTGCGTTCAGCTTGGAGACGATGCGGAGCTGCTCTTCACGGCTGGGCTTGGAGTATGGGTGCTCCAGCTGGTCCTGGAACCACTTGCGTTCCTCCGGCTCCTGGATGTGCATGTACTCGATGCCGGTGGTGCGGCAGTAGGCATCGCGCAGGACGCCGAGGATGTCGCGGAATTTGAGCATCGGCTTGCCGCCGAAACCGCCGGTGGGCCACTCGCGGTCCAGGTCCCAGAGCGTCAGGCCGTAGGTGAGGACGTCGAGGTCCGGGTGCTTGCGCTGGACGTATTCGAGGGGATCGGTATCCGCCATCAGGTGTCCGCGGACACGGTAGGAGTGGATCAGCTGCTGGATCCGGGCGACCTTGTTGATTTCGTCGGCCGGGTCCACCTGCTTGTCGGCGCTCCACCGTACGGGCTCGTACGGGATGCGCAGGGACTCAAAGATCTCGTCGTAGAAGTTCTGCGCACCGAGCAGCAGCTGGTGGACCAGCTTCAGGAACTCGCCGCTGCCGGCCCCCTGGATTACACGGTGATCGTAGGTGGAGGTCAGGGTGAGGACCTTGCTGATGGCGTTCTGGGCGATGATTTTCTCGCTGGCACCCTGGAACTCGGCAGGGTAGTCGAGCGCGCCGACGCCAATGATGGCCGCCTGGCCCTTGGAAAGGCGCGGCACGGAGTGCACGGTACCAATGCCGCCCGGGTTGGTCAGCGAGACGGTGGTGCCCTGGTGGTCATCAGCGGTCAGCTTGCCGTTGCGGGCGCGCTTGATGAGGTCCTCGTAGGTGTGCCAGAACTCGGAGAAGTTGAGGGTCTCGGCTTTCTTGATGTTCGGCACCATCAGCAGGCGGGTTCCGTCGGGCTTCGGCATGTCAATGGCGATGCCGAAGTTAACGTGCGCCGGCTGGACGGCAACGGGCTTGCCGTCCACTTCGTCGTAGTACACGTTCATGGAAGGGAACTGGGAGAGAGCGCGGATGACCGCGTAGCCGATCAGGTGCGTGAAGGAGACCTTGCCGCCACGGGCGCGGGCGAGGTTGGAGTTGATGACAACGCGGTTGTCGATCAGCAGCTTGGCCGGAATGGCCCGGACGCTGGTGGCGGTGGGCACCTCGAGGCTGGTGACCATGTTGGTGGCAATGGCCTTCGCCGGTCCGCGGAGGATTGAGACAACGTCCTCTTCCGGGGCCGTGGGGGCCTTGACGTTCTTGGGCAACTGCGCCGGGATGGGCTGCGAGCCCGTGCCGGATTCAGTCTTCTTGGAACCGTCACGTGCCACAGTGGCAGGAGCCTTCTTGGCAGGGGCCGGCGCCGGGGCGGCAGCAGGTGCAGCAGAGGCGGGCGGTGCCGACGGCGGGGCGGGAGGCGTGGCCGGTGCCGCAGGAGCCGCATTCACAACAGGCATTTCCCGGGTGGCAGGGTGGGCAGCTGCATGCCCCGAGTTTCCGTTGGAAGAAGAACTGCCGGCCGCGCCGAAGGACTCAAACAGCGGCCACCACTTGGCATCCACGGCGTTTTTGTCCTTTTGGTACTGCTCGTACAGTTCGTCAACGAGCCACTCGTTTCCGCCAAATTCCTCTGGTAGACGGTGGCTAGGCTGCTCTGGCACTTGAAATACGCCTCTTCCATGAGTTTGATTTCTCTCCGGCCCACGGTGCTTCAGCACTACGATTCAACCGGTCTCTGCGTCCTCTGAACCCAGACCAATGCCAGTCTAGTAAGCATCGTGTGGTAACTGCCAATAAGGGTGACCCAAATCATGAAGTGACGTGGAAAGGCCGGAATGTGGCGGCGGGGAACGACGGAAATCAGGGTTTTCGGAGCACTAGAGGCCGCCCTGGCGGCTGTTGCGGAAGGCGCGGTGGGGCGCCCGGCTCCCTGTAGACTGAAACTCTTATGGACAGTAAATCTAGGTGCCGGCCTGGGGGCTGCCAGCGGAGCGTACAGAGCTCCGCGCAGTCCACCCGCAGAGCCGGCAAACCCCGAACACGCGCCCATCACCAATCGCTGGCACAGCCGGCAGGAGCTGCCAAGGAAACTGCGTCGGCATCGGCCGACCATCCTCCGCCGGACCGACAGTCCTGGCGTCGCTTCCCATCTCCAGTGCCCGTCCACGCAGCCACCGCTGCCCAGGCGGGATGCTGAATGGAATGGCTTCTCCTCGCAGCAGGTTTGCTGCTGATCGCCGGCACGGGCTTTTTTGTCGCCGTCGAGTTTTCCCTTATTGCCCTTGACCAGGCCACCGTCCAAAGGGCCATCGACGACGGTGACGCCGGTGCGGTCCCCTTGCTGAAGTGCCTGAAGTCCCTTTCAACGCAGCTCTCAAGCTGCCAGCTGGGCATCACGCTGACCACTCTGCTGACCGGTTACGTGATGGAGCCATCCGTGGGCAGGCTTTTGGAAGCCCCGTTGGCCGCCGTCGGACTTCCCGACGTGGCGGTGGCCTCCATTTCGCTGGTCCTGGCAATGGTTATCGCAACCCTGCTGTCGATGCTCCTGGGCGAACTGGTGCCAAAGAACATGGCCATCGCCCTGTCCTTCCCGGTGGGCCGCGCATTGGCCCGGCCGCAACTGATGTTCACTGCCGTGTTCAAACCCGCCATCGTGGTGCTCAACGGCTTTTCCAACAAGGTGCTGAATGTCTTCGGGCTCGAGGCGAAGGAAGAGATTTCGGGCGCCAGGACCCCGGCCGAACTCTCGTCGCTTGTGCGGCGCTCGGCGGAAATGGGAACCCTCGACGCCGGCACAGCCAACTTTGTGGCGCGGACGCTGAACTTCTCGGCCCGGACAGCGGCCGATGTGATGACGCCGCGTATCCGGGTGGAGACGATCGAAGCGGACCAGCCCGTTTCTGACATCCTCGCTGCCGCACGCCGGACCGGGTACTCACGTTTCCCGGTCATCGGCGAATCAGCCGATGACATCCGGGGGCTGGTCCACGTCAAGAAGGCGGTGGCTGTTCCCTGGGAGCGCCGGCAGAACCTGGAAGCCGGTGCCATCATGACCGAGGTGCTGCGGGTCCCGGAGACCATCCACCTTGATGCCCTGCTGGCGGAACTCCGTGAGGGGAACCTGCAGCTCGCGGTTGTCCTGGATGAATATGGCGGGACAGCGGGCATCGCCACCCTCGAGGACCTGGTCGAGGAGATCGTGGGCGAGGTGTCCGACGAGCATGACAAGGTCCGTCCCGGCCTGCTGCAGAGCGCATCCGGCGACTGGTACTTCCCTGGACTGCTCCGCCCGGACGAACTGTCCGAACAGATTTCCGGCCTGACCGTTCCCGATGAGGCGGCCTACGAAACAGTGGGCGGCTATGTCATGAGCGAACTTGGCCGGATCGCCATGGTGGGCGACACCGTCCCCGTTGGCGGCGGAACGCTGAGTGTCACCAGGATGGATGGCAGGCGCATCGACCGGATCTGTTTCCGGCCCGCGGAGCCCGAGCCCGAGTCCGGCAACAACGAAGACGGGGCTGAACGATGAGCGACTGGGCCGGAATACTGTGGCTGGTTGTCCTCCTGTTCGGCAACGCTTTCTTTGTTGGCGCGGAGTTCGCGGTGATGTCCGCCCGGCGCAGCCAGATCGAGCCGTTGGCTGAAGCCGGTAACAAGCGGGCGCAAACCACGCTCCGTGCCATGGAGAACGTTTCGCTGATGCTGGCGTGCGCGCAGCTTGGCATCACGGTCTGCTCCCTCCTGATCCTGCTGGTGGCAGAACCTGCCATCCACCACCTGCTGGCCGTGCCGCTGGAGACTTTGGGCCTGCCGATGGAAGTTGCCGACGTGGCAGCCTTCGCCGTCGCCCTGATGGTGGTGACGTTCCTGCACGTGACCTTCGGCGAGATGGTGCCGAAGAACATCTCGGTAAGCGTCGCAGACAAGGCCGCGCTCCTGCTCGCCCCGCCGCTGATGTTCGTTGCCCGGCTGGTCCACCCCGTCATCTCTGTCCTTAACTGGTCGGCGAACCACATCCTTAAGATGCTCCGCATCGAGCCCAAGGATGAGGTGAACTCCTCCTTCACCCTTGAGGAGGTGCAGTCGATCGTGCAGGAGTCCACCCGCCACGGCCTCGTGGATGACGATGCGGGGCTGATCACCGGCGCGCTCGAATTCTCGGAGTACAGTGCCGCGGACATTATGGTGCCGCTGGAAAAGCTGGTCATGCTGAAAGCGGCTACTACGCCGGTGGAGTTTGAGAAGGCCGTGAGCCGCACCGGGTTCTCACGCTTCCCGATGCTCGACGACGATGACATGCTCTACGGCTACCTCCACGTGAAGGACGTCCTGTCCATTCCCGAGGCCGGTTACGGGCACGCGATTGCCGAGAGCAGGATCAGGTCACTTGCGAACCTGGCTTTGGATGACGAGATCGAAAAAGCAATGTCGGTAATGCAGCGCACCGGTTCGCACCTGGCGCGGGTCATCGGCCCCGATGGCAAGACAAAGGGCGTCCTTTTCCTGGAAGACGTGATCGAGCAGCTTGTGGGTGAGATCCGTGACGCCACGCAGGCCACAGGCGTCCGGAGGCTGGGCCAGGCAAACGGCAGCTGAACTTCCGGGAGCCCCGCAAGCGGGTGCGGGGCTCCCTGCCAACCGCCTCTCGCGGAGCCCCGGGCACTTGCTTCCTTATACCTAAATAGGAATCATTCCTATTTAGGTATAAGCTGGAGTGGTTCTTTTCCGCTCCCGTTTGAACCGAGGTTTCCGTGCGCCGTCTTTCCGCTGCCCGAACATCCCTGGCAGCCCTTGCCGGGCTTGGCCTGCTGCTCGCCGGGTGCAGCCCCCAGCCCGAAGCTTCAACCGAGGCGGCCGACAGGATCAACGTGGTGGCCTCCACCAACGTCTACGGTGACGTCGCAGAGACAATCGGCGGGGACAAAGTCAGCGTTTCTGCCATCATCACCAAGACCAGCCAGGATCCGCACTCCTACGAAGCCACTGCCCAGGACCGGCTCCTCGTGTCCAAGGCCGATCTGGTCATCGAGAATGGCGGCGGGTACGACGATTTCCTCCATACCTTGGCGGAGGACAGCAGCATCGACGCGGCCAACGTGCTGAACGCCGTCGAACTTTCCGGCATGGCGCACCCCGAAGAGGAAGCCTCGGCCGGGGCAACACCTGCGGAGTCAGTGGCAAAGGATGACCACGCACACAACCACGGGGAGCTCAACGAGCACGTCTGGTACAGCCTGGCTGCCATGGGGCGGCTGGCCGATAACATGGCAGCAAAGCTCGGTGAGCTGGAACCTGCCTCCGCAGCTGCCTTCGATGCAAACGCTGCTGCCTTTAAGGCCGAGCTGGAAGAACTGACCGGGAAACTCGGAGGCCTGAAGGCCGGAGCGGCCGGCGCGCCCGTTGCTGTGACGGAGCCGGTACCGGTGTACCTGCTGGAAGACGCGGGCCTGGAGAACGCTACGCCTAAGGACTACACTGCTGCGATCGAGGAAGGCACCGACGTTCCGCCGGCCATCCTCAAGGCTGCAACCGACCTGGTGGCCTCCAAGTCGGTGCGGTTCCTCGCCTACAACGGCCAGACCGAGGGCCCGCAGACCGAAGCGCTGAAGAAGGCTGCCGAAACGGCGGGCGTGCCGGTGGTCGATTTCAGTGAAACGCTGCCCGAGGGCAAGACCTACGTGCAGTGGATGACGGACAATGTGAACAACGTCAGCAAAGTTCTGGAGACAAATAGTTGAAACCCGTGGTCAGCCTCACCGGGGCGTCCCTCGCATTCGGTAAGCGGACGCTCTGGGAGGATCTGGACCTGGAGATCAGGCCCGGTGAGTTCTTTGCCGTGCTCGGGCCCAACGGCAGCGGCAAAACCAGCTTCCTGAAGGTCCTGCTGGGTCTGCAGGACCTGCACAGCGGAAAGGCCACGCTCGGCGGGCACCCGGTTGAGCGCGGCAGCAGCCTGATCGGCTACATCCCGCAGCAAAAATCCTTCGCGCGCGATACGCCCATGCGCGCCCGCGACCTCGTGGGCTTGGGCGTGGACGGCCACCGCTGGGGACTCCGTATGTCGTCAGGCAAAGCGAACCGCAGGATTGACGATCTCCTCGAACTGGTGGGCGCAACCGACTATGCCAAGGTTCCGGTGGGACAGCTCTCCGGCGGCGAACAACAGCGGCTCCGCGTGGCGCAGGCCCTTGCCAGCGACCCCAAGGTCCTGCTGTGCGACGAACCGTTGCTCTCCCTTGACCTGCACCACCAGCAGGCAGTCAGCGCGCTGATCAACAAGCAATGCCACGAGCAGAACAGTGCTGTGGTGTTTGTTACCCACGAGATCAACCCCGTAATCGATTACGTGGACCGGGTGCTTTACCTGGCGGGCGGCCGGTTCAAGGTCGGCACGCCGCAGGAAGTGATGACCACGGAAGTCCTTTCAGACCTCTACGGCAGCCATGTCGAGGTCATCCACGCCAACGGCCGCATCGTGGTGGTGGGCCTGCCGGATGCCACCACGCATCATCACGCGGAAGCCCATGCCCTCGCCGGAGAGGTGGCCTGATGGACGCCGACAGCATCATCGGGGCGATCTTCAGCTTCGAAAACTACGGAGAGTTGCTGGTCCTTGTCCAGAACTCGATCTGGGCAGGAGCCGTCCTGGGACTGCTCGGCGGGCTGGTGGGCACGTTTGTGATGAAACGCGACCTGGCATTTGCGGTCCACGGAATATCGGAACTGTCCTTCGCCGGTGCCGCCTTTGCCCTGCTCATTGGGGCCGATATCGTTTTTGGTTCGCTCATCGGCTCCGTGGCGGCTGCACTGCTCCTGGGCCTGATGGGGGTGCGGGCGAGGGACAAGAACTCAATCATCGGCGTGATTATGCCGTTCGGCCTGGGCCTCGGAATCCTGTTCCTGTCCTTGTACGAGGGACGAGCTGCGAACAAGTTCGGCCTGCTGACCGGGCAGATCGTGTCAGTTGGTACCGTCCAGCTTCAGGCGCTGGCCGGAACCGCCGTGGTGGTAATGGTTGTCCTGGCGGCCATCTGGCGGCCACTGAATTTTGCCAGTGTGGATCCGGAACTGGCCGAGGCACGCGGTGTGCCCGTCCGGACGCTCGCCATCGTTTTTATGGTCCTGCTGGGCATCAGCGTGGCTCTTTCCATCCAGGTGGTGGGAGCCCTCCTGGTGCTCGCACTGCTGATCACACCGGCTGCTGCAGCCCTCCGGGTGACTTCCTCCCCGGTGACAGTGGTGGTGCTGAGTGTTGTCTTCGCCGTGACGGCGACCGTCGGCGGAATCCTGCTGGCCCTTGGCGGCCGCATCCCCATCAGCCCTTACGTCACCACGTTGTCATTCCTGATCTACGTGGTGTGCCGCGTTATCGGATCCATCCGGTCGTCCCGGGGCATCAACGGGCGGGTGCTGCAGGCCCACTGATCGCGCGTGGGCCGGTTCGCGCGGCAGGGGGCCCCCTAAGCCGGACCTGCTTAGAGCTCGCCGGCTGCCCTGCGCGCCGTGCAGTCAGGGCACAGCCCGAAGATCTCCACGGTGTGCGCCACTTCGGTGAAGCCGTGTTCGCTCGCCGTGCGGGCTGCCCACGTTTCCACGGCGGGCGCTTCCACCTCCACCGCTTTGCCGCAGTTCCGGCACAGGAGGTGGTGATGGTGGCCGGTGACGGCACAGCGGCGGTAAACCGCTTCGCCGTCGCCGTTGCGCAGCACGTCCACCAGGCCCTCGTCGGCAAGGGACTGGAGGATCCGGTAGGCGGTGGCGAGGGATACCGATACGCCCTGATTCTGCAGGATGCGGTAGAGCTCCTGCGTGCTCACAAAATCGTGCAGCTCATCCAATGCGGCGCTGACGGCCAGCCTCTGCTTGGTCACGCGCTGTTCCTTGCCGGCAACGGGCGCGGCGGTGCCTGCCGGCACGGAAGCGGCCCGTGCGGTGCCTCCCAAGGCTTCGGCCGAAGCGGGCTTGGTGGAATCAGCCTTGGCGCCGAACGGCATGGATGGACTCGCTTCCCTCAGGATGGTGGCAAAGATCAAGATTACCAGCCGGAGCTTCGTGGACACGGGTTCGGACCGGACCCTAGGCTGGCGCTATGAAGCTGACCAAATACACCCACGCCTGCGTCCGACTCGAGAAAGACCGCCGGGTTCTGGTGTTGGACCCGGGCACGTTTTCGGAATCGGCGGAGGCACTGGCCGGTGCCGAATCGGTCCTGGTCACCCACGAACACGGCGACCACATCGACGTTCCCGCTGTGGTGGCTGCTTTGAAGGACAACCGGGACTTCGTGGTTTTTGCCCCGGCGGGCGTCGCGGATAACCTGCGCAAGGAAGCCTCTGATGCAGCGGACCGGATCCACACCGTAGACCCCGGGTCGTCCTTCGAAACGGCGGGCTTCGAGGTTCGCAGCTTCGGCGGGCAGCACGCCTTGATCCACCCTCAGATCCCCGTGGTGGCCAACGTCGGCTATCTCCTGGACGGCAATGTCTACCACCCCGGTGATTCGTTCGTCATTCCGGACGGCATCAGCGTGCAGACGCTCTTGGTGCCGATCCACGCGCCGTGGAGCAAGGCAGCTGAAGTGGTGGACTTCGTGATCGGCGTCCGGGCACCACGGGCATTCCAAATCCACGACGGCCTGCTCAACGAGAATGGCCTGAAAATCGTGGAAGGCCATGTCAAGCGCCTCGGGGCCAAGTACGGCACGGAGTATCAGCACCTGGCCGCGGGCGAGTCGGTGGAAGTCTAAGCCTCGCCACCGTCCCAGGTACCGCTATCAAAGAACCGCCTGATGACCGCTTCGTACGGCTGCGGATCCAAGCCATGGGACGCCAGCCACCCGGGGGAGTAATAGTTGCCTGCATAGCGCTCGCCGCCGTCGCACATCAGCGAGACGATGCTGCCCTGGCGGCCTTCGGCGATCATCCCCGCGATGAGTTGCCACACGCCCCAAAGGTTGGTTCCGGTGGAGGGACCGGCATGGAGCCCGGCGAGCGTGCGCAGGTGGCGCATGGCGGCGACCGACGCAGCGTCAGGTACCTGGACCATGTGGTCGATCACGGACGGCACAAAGCTGGGCTCCATCCGGGGCCGGCCAATGCCCTCGATCCGGGACGGCGATCCGGTAGCAGGGCCGGACGAGGTGCCGCGCCAGCCCGGGTAGAAGGCCGAGTTTTCCGGATCGACCACCACCAGCCGGGTGGGGTGGCTGTTGTAACGGAGGTACCTGCCGATGGTGGCGCTGGTACCGCCCGTCCCTGCGCCCACCACAATCCAGTCCGGCACGGGATGTTCCTCCAGCTCAAGTTGGCCGAAGATGGACTCCGCGATGTTGTTGTTTCCGCGCCAGTCCGTTGCCCGCTCGGCGTAGGTGAACTGGTCCATGTAGTGCCCGCCGCTGGTGGCGGCGACCTCTTCCGCCGTCGCATAGACCTCGGAGGCGTGGTCCACCAGGAGGCACGAACCGCCGAACTGCTCGATCAGCGCAACCTTTTCGGGGCTGGTGGTGCGCGCCATGACGGCTATGAACGGCAGTCCCAGGAGCTGCGCGAAATAGGCTTCGGACACCGCGGTGCTGCCGCTGGAGGCCTCGACGATGGTGGTGTCCTCCCTGATCCAGCCGTTGACCAGGCCGAAGAGGAACAGGGAGCGCGCCAGCCGGTGCTTGAGGCTGCCGGTGCGGTGGGTGGACTCGTCCTTGAGATAAAGCTGTACGCGCCAGTGCTCGGGAAGGGGTACCGAATAGAGGTGGGTATCGGCGGAGCGGTTGTTTTCTGCCGTGATTTTCCGGATGGCTTCGTCCGCCCAGTCCCGGCCCGCGGTGCGCTCGATCTTCACCGCACCAGCCTACCTGCGGCTGCCGGAGCTGCCGTTAGAGTGGGAGCGTTGGCTGCCCACGCGAAGGAGCACAATGAATCCGCTGATGGATGTTTCCGAACTGGAGGGGCGCCGTGCCGGCGGCGTGCGCACGGTGCTGCTGGACGTGCGGTGGGCGCTGGGCGTCCCGCACGGCCATGACCACTACCTGAAGGGGCACCTGCCGGGCGCCGTCTTCGTTGATCTCGCCACCGAACTTGCGGATCCTGCTGTCCCGGAGCGGGGAAGGCATCCGCTGCCATCACCCCGAAGGTTCCAGGAGGCGGCGAGGCGCTGGGGCATCAGCAACGGCGATCTTGTGGTGGCCTACGATGACAGCGCCAACATGGCGGCAGCCCGGGCGTGGTGGATGCTGCGCAACGCCGGCCTTCCCAAGGTTTACCTGCTCGACGGCGGCCTGGCGGCTTGGCGTGCAGCAGGGCTGCCGTTGGAACTGGGCGAGGTCCGGCCCGTTCCCGGCCACGTCACCCTTGCAGACGGGCAGATGCCGGTCCTGGAGGCGGCCGACGTAACCTCCCGGATGGAGGGTGGACCCGTTGCGGAGAATGACCGTCCGGACGGGCGCCCCGCCGACAGGATTCTTCTGGACGCGCGGGCCGGAGAGCGGTACCGCGGCGAGATTGAGCCTGTTGATCCCCGAGCTGGCCACATTCCGGGTGCAGTCAGTGCGCCGACGTACGAAAACGTGGACGGCGCCGGCTGTTTCCTGCCTCCCGCCGAGCTGCGCCGACGCTTTGAGTCGCTGGGCGTCACCGACGACGTCGAGGTGGGAGTCTATTGCGGGTCCGGCGTCACGGCAGCCCACCAGGTGGCCGCCCTTGAGCTCGCCGGCTTCCGTGCCGCCCTCTATCCCGGGTCCTTCTCCGAGTGGTCCAGCAACACCCATCTGCCGGTGGTGACGGGGCCGGACCCCCGCGCCGACGGCGACGCCCCGGCTGGGTGGAAACTTGGCGGCGCTCAAGGGTAGCGTCGCACTATGACTCCTGGACGTCCCGTGCCGCCGCCCCTTGCAAGACCTGTCACCCCTGAAACTGCTGTCCGTGAACCTGTCGCCGCTGAAACCGTTGCCTCCGGGTTGATTGCGTCCGGATCCGCTGCTTCCGACGGCGGCGTGCTGGCTGCTGCGTACGGCGCCACATCCCCGGACAGCGGCTTGGTCCCGCTGACCCTCTCCCGCCGCACTCCCCAGGCCGACGACGTCGAAATTGCCATCGAGTTTTGCGGGCTGTGCCATTCGGATGTCCACGCGGTTCGCGGCGAGTGGGGTGGTACAACCTGGCCGCTGGTGCCCGGCCACGAGATCGTTGGCACTGTGAGTGCCGTGGGATCAGCCGTTACCGGGTTCGCGCCGGGGGACCGGGTGGGCGTTGGCTGCATCGTGGACTCCTGTCGCGAGTGCGAAAGCTGCCTGGACGGCCTGGAACAGTACTGCGAAAACGGAATGACCGGCACGTACGGGGCCGTCGACCGGCGCAACGGCAACTCGATCACACAGGGCGGCTATTCCTCCTCTGTGGTGGTGGATCGCCGCTACGTCCTTCACGTACCGGACTCCCTGGACCCGGCCGCCGTCGCTCCGCTGCTGTGCGCCGGCGTTACGACGTTCTCGCCCTTGCGGCACTTCGACGTCGAAGAAGGCGACGTTGTGGGTGTGGTGGGGCTGGGCGGACTCGGTCATATGGCCGTCAAGCTCGCCAAGGCGATGGGAGCGAAGGTGGTGGTGTTCACCACGTCCGAGTCCAAAGTGCCGGCCGCCCTGGAACTGGGGGCCGACCAAGTGGTCCTGTCCACGGACCAAACGGCGATGGACGCGGCCAACCGCACCGTCGACCTCATCATCGACACCGTGGCAGCTCCGCACGACCTGAACCCGCTGTTCCGGACACTGCGCGTTGACGGTGCGCTTTTCCAGCTCGGACTTCCGTCCGAGGCGATGCCGCCCGTGAACCCCCGGGCGCTGATCAGGCGCCGGATCGCGTACGCCGGCTCGTTGATCGGAGGCGTTGCCGAAACCCAGGAAATGCTGGACTTCTGCGCGGAGCACGGCGTGGTGGCGGACATCGAAGTGGTCGGCGCTGATCAGCTTAACGAAGCCTACGACCGGATGGTCGCCGGCGATGTGAAATACCGGTTCGTGCTGGACACCAGCACTTTGCAGGCACCCGCCAAGGAGGCAGACGCATGAGTACGCTCTTCACCAGGATCCTGAACGGCGAAATTCCCGGCCGGTTCGTTTGGCGGGAGAACGACGTATCCGCGTTCCTCACCACGGGTCCGCTGGCCGACGGCCACACCCTGGTGGTTCCCACCGAGGAAGTGGACCGCTGGACCGACGCCTCTCCGGAGACCCTGGCGAGGGTCATGGAGGTGGCCCGGCGGATCGGCGCCGTCCAGGTGGACGTCTTTGGTGCGGCGCGCGCCGGGCTAATTGTGGCCGGCTATGAAATTAACCACCTGCACGTGCACGTCTGGCCCTCCAGGAGCATGGCCGAGTTCAACTTTGCCACCGCGGACCAGAACCCCGACCCGGAAGTTTTGGACGCCAACGCCGAGAAACTCCGGCAGGGCCTGCGCGCTGCGGGGTACGGCGACTTCGTCCCGGCCTAAGCCGGAGCCAGCGCCTTGTTAAGCACAGCGCGGATCCGCTTCTCGGACACCGAATAGGCGGTCCCAAGTTCGACGGCGAAGAGGCTCACCCGGAGCTCTTCAATCATCCACCGGACCTGGGCAAGCTCGCCGCCGGCCCTACGGCCGGGCAGCAGGGCCGACACGGCGTCGTCGTAGTCATCCTCGAGGCGCTGCACCACCGCCATGCTGAGGGCGTCCCGCTGGACATTGCCCGGGAGGCGTTCCAGCCGCTTCTCAATGGCTGAGAGGTACCTCGGGAGTTGGCTGAGTTGGGCATAGCCGGTACGTGCCACAAAGCCGGGGTACACCAACTGCTCGAGCTGGCTCTTGATGTCGTTGAGCGCGCTGATGAGCGCCAGGCTGGTGGTGCCTTTCAGCTGCTTTTCGATGCGCCGGGTACTGGCGAGGATGCGCTCCACCACGGCCGTCACGCTGAACACGGTGTCGATCAGCTCAGCCCGGACCAGCTCGTAGAGCCCGTCAAAGGACTTGCGGTCCCAGGGGAGTTCGGCAGGAGTGAGCTTGTCGATCGCCGCCAGCGCACAGTCGGCAATGAGGGCTGAAACAGAACCATGCGGGTTCTGGCTGAATGTCAGTTTCTCCGTGTTGCTCAGGTGCTCCAGAACGTAGCGGTCAGGAGCAGGAACGCGCAGGGCCAGCAGCCTGATCACGCCGCCGCGCATGGCGTCCTGCTGTTCGTCCGCGGTCTGGAACACCCGAAGGGCCACAGAATTGCCCTGGTCCTGCAGGGCCGGATAACCCGTGACGGTGTGGCCCTTGACCGTGTTGCTGACCTGGCGCTGGAGGGTTCCGAAAGTCCACTCGGTGAGGCCGTCCTGCTCCCGGAACCCGGCGGGGCCGGACCCGGCCGGCACCTGGGCGGGTGCCTGCAGGCGGGGAGTCCCGCCGTCGTCGGCCCTTCCTGCAGCTCGCCCCGCGTTGCTGCGCGGAGCGGTAGAGGCGGGTGTGGCACCCAGCGACTCGGCAATGGCCCGGCGGGTGGCAGGCGCAAGCTTCTCCTGAAGGGCAGCGAGGTCCTTGCCCTCATCCAGGACCTTGCCTTTGCTGTCCACCACCTTGAACGTCACGCGCAGGTGCGGGGGCACCGCGTCCCAGTTCCACGAACCGGGCGGGATGACGTGCCCGCGGACGCGGCGGAGCGCAAGTTCGAGGCAGAGTTCAAGCTCGTCGGAGGCCGGGTCGAAATCGGACTCAAGGACAGCTACTGCCTGCCGGGCCACGTCCGGGGCAGGGACGAAGTTCTTGCGGACCTGCTTGGGCAGGGACTTGATCAGGGCCGTTACCAGTTCCACGCGCTGGCCTGGAATCAGCCAGCGGAAGGCCTTGTCGTCCAGCTGATTAAGGAACAGGACGGGCACTTCGGCGGTGACGCCGTCGCTCGGATTGGGCGGCGAGCCGGGAGCCACAGGGTGGAACTCATAGGTCAGCGGGAGTTCAAAACCCTTGTGCAGCCAGGTCTTGGGGTAGGCGGAGACATCGAGGTCGTCGGCGTCGTCGCTGAGGAGGAGCGACTTGTCGTAGTCCAGGAGGTCAGGGTTTTCCTGCCGGGCTTCCTTCCACCACTTATCAAAGTGCCGTTCGGACACAACGTCCGGCCCGACCCGCGCATCGTAGAACTCAAACAGCGTTTCGTCGTCCACCAGGAGGTCCCGGCGCCGCATCCTTGCTTCGAGCTCCTCGACCTCCTGCAGGAGGGCACGGTTGCGGTGGAAGAACTTGTGGTGGGTCTTCCAGTCGCCCTCCACCAGGGCATGCCGGATGAAGAGTTCCCTGGCGACGACGGGATCCACCCTGCCGTAGTTGATCCTGCGCTGGGCGATGATGGGTACGCCGTAGAGGGTGACCTTTTCGTAGGCCATCACTGCGCCCTGGCGGGTGGACCAGTGCGGTTCGCTATAACTGCGCTTGACCAGGTCGGGGGCCACCTGCTCTGCCCAGACGGGATCGAACCGGGCGGCAACCCTGGCCCAGAGCCGGCTGGTTTCCACCAGTTCCGCCGCCATCACGAACGTAGGGGACTTCTTGAACAGCGCAGAGCCGGGGAAGATCGCGAAGCGGCTGCCGCGGGCACCGGCGTATTCACGCTTACGCTCGTCCAGGATGCCGATGTGGCTCAAGAGCCCGGAAAGGAGGCTGATGTGGATGCCGTCGTGGTTGCCAACGGGATCGGCAAGGCGTTTGTTGTCCAGGCTGATGCCCAGTGGGCGGGCCAGCTGGCGCAGCTGGGCGAACAGATCCTGCCACTCGCGCACGCGGAGGTAGTTGATGAATTCGGCCCGGCACAGGCGCCGGAAGGCAGAGGACGACAACTCCTGCTGCTTCTCCTGGATATAGTTCCAGAGGTTGAGGAAACCGGTGAAGTCCGAGTTTTCGTCCTTGAACCGGTTGTGCTTTTCCGCCGCGAGCTGCTGCTTGTCCGTAGGGCGCTCGCGCGGGTCCTGGATGGTGAGGGCCGCCGCGAGGATCATGACTTCGCGGACGCATCCTCGTTTTCCCGCTTCCACGATCATCCGGCCCAGCCGGGGGTCCACAGGCAGTTGGGCGAGTTTGTGCCCGACGGCGGTAAGTCCGCCGCCGCCCTTCGTCCCGTCAGAGCCGTTTTGGGGCCGGGCGGCAGCCAAGGCGCCGAGTTCGCGAAGCAGCGTGACGCCGTCGTTGATGGCCCGCGTTTCCGGGGGCTCCACGAAGGGGAAGTTCTCGACGTCCTTCGGCCCCCGGGCCACTCCCATGGCTGTCATCTGCAGGATGACAGCGGCGAGGTTGGTGCGCAGGATTTCGGGATCCGTGAAGCGGGGCCGGGATTCGAAGTCCTCCTCGGAGTAGAGGCGGATGGCGATGCCGTCCGATACGCGCCCGCACCGCCCGGAACGCTGGTTGGCCGATGCCTGTGAGACGCGTTCGATGGGCAGCCGCTGGACTTTGGTGCGGTGCGAGTACCGGGAGATGCGGGCAGTGCCGGTGTCAATCACGTATTTGATGCCCGGCACGGTCAGCGACGTCTCGGCCACGTTGGTGGCAAGGACGATCCGGCGTTTGTTGCCAGGGTGGAACACCTTGTGCTGTTCCTGCAGGCTGAGCCGGGCAAACAGGGGGAGGATTTCGGTTCCGGCCAGTCTCCGGTTGGACTGGATGCGGGCCTGGAGCGCCTCGGCAGCATCCCGGATCTCGCGCTCGCCGGAAAAGAATACGAGGATGTCGCCGGGCGCTTCGGCAGCGAGTTCGTCCACGGCGTCACAGACGGCGTCGAGGGGATCGCGGTCTTCCTCGAGTTCATCGTCGGAAGCGTTCTCTTCATCCGTTCCGGCGGGGGGCTGCGACAGCGGGCGATACCGGATTTCCACGGGGTACGTCCGCCCCGAGACCTCGATGATGGGCGCTGGGTTTTCCGGCGTGCCGAAGTGGTTGGCGAAGCGCTCGGGATCGATGGTGGCGGACGTGATGATCACCTTCAGGTCCGGCCGCTGCGGCAGGATCCGCCGGAGGTAGCCGAGGATGAAGTCGATGTTGAGGCTGCGCTCATGGGCTTCGTCGATGATGATGGCGTTGTACTTGCGCAGCAGCTTGTCGCGCTGGATTTCCGCGAGCAGGATGCCGTCGGTCATCAGCTTGACCTTGGTGTTCCGGCTGACCTCGCCGGTGAAGCGGACCTGGAACCCGACTTCCTGGCCGATGTCCACGCCCAGTTCCTCGGCGATGCGCTCCGCGACCGTGCGGGCTGCGAGCCGGCGCGGCTGGGTGTGCCCGATCAGGCCGTTTTCGCCCAGGCCAAGTTCGAGGCACATTTTGGGAATTTGGGTGGTCTTACCGGAGCCGGTCTCGCCGGCGATGATGGTGACCTGGTTCGCTGCGATGGCGGCCATCAGGTCTTCGCGGCGCTCGGAGACCGGCAGCTCGGCAGGATAGGAGATGTGAAGTGTCATGGCTGCTGACAGTCTACTGCGGGAGCCCGGGCTTCCCGTTTCGACTGGTTGCAGCTGTGCCCGGCCTTTGGCTGGCCTGGGTTAGAAGATGCGGAGCGTGTAGTTGGTGCTGGGAAGGTCCAGGGCGGACCACGCTTCATGCGATTCAACGGGAGGCGTGTGCCCCCTGCCGTCTTGCAGGAGAGCCGACACAGTGGCGGCAAATATGAGGAGCAGCAGGATGACGAGGACGGTTGTGAGGATTTCCATGCCTCCATGCTTCTCCTCTCTGGGACCCAGAAAAAGTGGCAGAAATGCCCAAAACGCTAAAATTCCTGCCACAATGGAAGCATGCTGAAATCAGTAGCCGTCATCGTGGTCCCCAACTTCTCGATGTTCGAGTTTGGCACCGCCTGTGAAGTGTTCGGGATAGACAGGTCCGGGCGGGGGAGCGGCGTCCCGGCCTTTGACTTCCGCGTCTGTACGCCGGCGCCGGGCGACGTCCAGCTCAAGTCCGGGTTGTCCATGAATGTGAGCCTTGGGCTGGAAGCCACCGCCGACGCAGACCTCGTCATCATGACCCCCTACGGCAACGATGATGATCTACCCGAGTTCGTCCTTGAAGCACTGCGCGCCGCTGATGCGCGGGGAGCCTGGGTCATGTCCATTTGCTCGGGAGCCTTTGCCCTGGCCCGGGCGGGCCTGCTGGCTGGCCGGCGCTGCACCACGCACTGGCACTACTCAGGCCGCCTCGCTGCGGAATATCCAGGTGTCCGGGTGGACGAAAACGTCCTGTACGTGCAGGACGCAAACATCATCACCTCCGCCGGCACGGCTGCCGGTATCGATGCCTGCCTGCACCTGGTGCGGGTGGAATTGGGTGCGCACGTGGCCGCTGCGATTGCCCGCGACATGGTGGTCCCGCCGCACCGCGATGGTGGCCAGGCACAGTTTATTGACCGGCCCATGCCCACCTGCGGCTCTGCTCCGATGGAGGAACTCCTTCGCTGGATGGTGGAGCACCTGGACCGCGAGCATACGGTGAATGAGCTCGCCACGCGGGTGCACATGTCCGCCAGGACGTTCGCCCGGAAGTTCCGGTCCGAAACGGGGGCAACACCGGCGGCCTGGCTCAACTCCCAGCGGGTGCTCCGGGCGCAGGAACTCCTTGAGGCCACGGACCTGAACATTGAGGAGATTGCGCGGGAGTCCGGATTTGGGCATCCGGTCCTGCTGCGGCACCACTTCGGGAAAGTCCTGGACACCAGCCCGCAGTCCTACCGCAGGGCCTTCCGCGGCCAGCTGGCGGAGGTGGGTTAGCCCCCGGGCTTCATGCCTCCCGGCGTTGTGCCGCCCGTGATTCCTCAGCGGCCGCCCGGGTGCTGTCCACCAGCACCCGCCAGGGTCCGGTGACTGCCCGCTCGGGCAGCGCAGCGCGATGCTGGCCCGCACGGATCGAGTAGATGAACCGGTCCGGTTGGGCTCCGGAGTATTCCTCTGCGGCGGCCCGCGGTGTTCGAGGCACGGCGTCCCAAGGGCATGCCTCGACGATGGGCTGCCACTGGTTCCTGGCTGTCTCGGAAACAGCGTTAACAGTCCACACCCGGGTCATCGCCGCGATGCCGCCGGTGCGCTCCACACTGATCTTCATGGCTTGGTTCCTGGGTGGTACTTCGAGCCCGGTGGCCCGAAGTACGGCAGCCAGGCATCCCGTTAGAGTTTGACCTTCACAGTTTCCCACGCGTTTCGCACGGCGTCATGCTCTTTTGAATCAGAACCGAAAAGCTCCCCAGCCGTAGCTGCCGTGGCGCGGGCAAATACGGTGAAGGTTGCGCCCGTGGGCAAATCCCCGCCGGTGAGCGTCTCGTACCAGATGCGCCCGGGCGAGTCCCAGGCGTTTCCGCCCAGCTGTTCCGCCACGAGGTAGAACGCCCGGTTGGGGATGCCTGAGTTGATGTGGACACCGCCGTTGTCCGCGCTCGTCCTTACGTAAGTGTCCATCGAGTCTGGCTGCGGATCCTTACCCAGCACGTCGTCGTCGTACGCGGTTCCGGGGGCTTTCATGGACCGCAGGGCGCGCCCTTCCACCTCGGGCGTGAAAAGCCCCTCGCCGATGAGCCAACTGGCCTCCGTGACCGACTGGTCCTTCACGTACTGCTCCACAAGTGCACCAAAAACATCTGACATCGACTCGTTGATGGCCCCGGCCTGGTTCCGGTACACCAGCGCTGCGGAGTGCTGGGTAACCCCGTGTGCAAGCTCGTGGCCGATGACGCTGAGGGACCTGGTGAACCGTTCGAAGACCTCCCCGTCACCATCGCCGAAGACCATCTGAGTCCCGTCCCAGAAAGCGTTGTCGTAGAGCTTGCCGAAGTGCACGGTAGCGTTCAGGGGCAGGCCCCGGCCGTCGATCGAGTTCCTTCCAAAGACGTCGGCGTACAGCCGATGCGTGTGGCCCATCCCGTCGTAGGCTTCGTCAGTTGCAGGATCCCCCGTGGCGGGCTCTCCCTCCCTGCGGACGAGTTTGCCCGGGACGGTTTCCGAGCCGGCGGCGTCGAAAACCGAGCGGTTTGATGGTCCTGGTTTAGCCTGGCGCACTCCTGCCGGGACGTCGGGGGCGGCCTGCGTGCGGGCTGCCTGGACAGAGCGGACGTGGCCCAAGGCTTCTTTGGCCGCTCGTGCGGCCGCGGAAAACTTCGGGGCGTCCTGCCTGGCCAGCCGCCTCAACAGGTATGGCGGAATGATGGAACAGAACTGAACGTGCATGGCGTACCCCCTCAACTAGGTAAATTCAGACTACGAGGGGGCACCGACAAAGCGGTGGATCCAAGCGGTGTTCCGTCCGTTGTTGGCGGGGCAACTGTTGGGGTGCAACCAGGAATGTCCTACCCCCTCACGATGATTTAGGTCCCGCCGGCCGGCAATACAAAAGCGAACACCAGGACTGGAACCACCCCACTGGCCGGACTCTCCCGGGGCAGCGAACCTTGGTATGCCGACGACCTGTCGCAGATCTGGCCTCCGCCACACGACCTGTCACCGTGACCGGCGTGGTCCTGAGCCGTGCCGGACTGGACAAAGAGAAGCACCCCGGTCCGTGGACCGGGGTGCTTCTCTTCTGGTGCCCTCGATAGGATTCGAACCTACGACCTTCTGCTCCGGAGGCAGACGCTCTATCCCCTGAGCTACGAGGGCAATCCGGGGGTTCCTGCCGTTGCCGGCGGGACGTCCTAGAGCTTAGCAGGAAGGTGGCCCGCAAGGGAAAATCGCCACTCGGGACTCGGAACTCCGGCGGGCACGGGCTCTCCAAAGCGGCGCGTTTCAGTAGCCCGAGAACGAGTCCACGTGCACCTTCCTGGCCCCGGCCTGCCGTGCCGCACGACGCAACGAGGCGACGCTCGCTGGTGAGCCTGAGATATAAACCTCGCGGTCAGCAATGTCGGGAACGAGTGCTTTGAGGGCTTCACCGTCCACCCTGGTGCCATCTGCAGGGAACGCAGCGATGTGCGGCGGCGGCTCGGAACCATCGGCGATGCGGGCAACCACACGGACGCCTGGAGCCTTCAATTCATCTGCGTACGCGATCTCGTCAGCGCTCCTGGCCAGCACCAGAATCACGGCGTCGCGGTCCCGTAAACCACCGGAGGAGAGATGTGAAAGGAAGGGGGTGATGCCGATGCCGGCAGCCATCATCAGGACGGGCTTGCGGGGATCGCGGGGGAGGACAAAGTCACCTCCAACGGAAGTGGCCGTCAGCTCGTCGCCCGGCTGCAGGGAAAGAAGGACCTTTTTGGCGGCGGACAGCGGCTCGGCAGTCCGCACGCCGAACTTCACCACGCGCTCACTGGGCGAGCCGGTCAAACTGAACACCCGGCGTCGTCCTTTTCCATCCGACTTCGCGTGCGGGAGGTCCAGTTCCATGTATTGCCCCGGGACAAACCGCACGGGCCGGGAGGGCTTGAAGGAAAACTCGGTGGTGCTGGTCGTCAGCGGCCTGGTCCCGTTGAACGTCAGCCGCACACCGCCGCGCTGGCCCGCCATAAAGGCGAGCAGATTGCCCAGCAGCAGCGCGGCCTCAGGGGAATTGGCCAGGAAGCCGAAGTTGTAGGGGACGGCAAAAACCACGCCCACCACAGCCGCGAGGGCCAGTTGCTGCCACCTGCGCGGCGGCAGTGTCAGCGGTTCGGTGAGCATAAAGCCCACAAAGAACAGCAGTGGCCGCTGGGCCAGTGACTGCCACAGCGCCATCCCAACGGACATGCCGGCCTGAAGCAGTTCCGCGCCGATGATGGCGCAGGCCACCACGAGGAAGACCGAGGCCATCAGGAATTTCCGTGTGCGGTAAAGCACCAAAAGGACTCCCGGCACCAGCAACAACAACATCGCAGGAGTAGCTGCCCACCAGGTGGCGACGTTGAGCCCCGTGAGCCCAACCACGAATGCTCCCGCGGCGGCGGGGTTGAAAATGTGGCGGCCGCGCCACACGAGTGCGTACTTTGATGCAGAAGCCAGGACACAGGCCAGTGCCACTCCAGCCACATCCATCGGCGCGAAGGAGGGCCAGAACAGGAAGTACAGCAGCAGCCCTGTGATGAGCGAGGATTCAGAGTGGGGCCGAACCCGAAACAGGGCTGCCAAAGCCCTGTTGGAGGCGTAGGTCAGGCCGAGGCACAGCACAAGGTGCGCCAGCATTTCGGGGATGCCGAAGGTCAGCCAGCCAAGAACATCGAGTAAGAGGCTGTACACGGCAAGAGCTGCAAGGACCAGCAGGATGAGCCGGTACATGGTGAACCGGCCAAGGACGGTATCCAGCCGGGCGGCCACGGAGGGGACCGGCCCGGCCTTCGGCGTTTCCACAGGGCTCATGTGAACAGTGTCCCTTCAAACTCGGCGGAGTGGACTGCGCTCCCGTCAGAGAATACGGTCAGCCAGGAGAATTTGAACTCTTGCTCCAAGCGTGCGCCCGGGACAAAGAAGAGAGCAGTGGCCAGGGCGTCTGCCAGCATCGCCGTGTCTGCAAGGGCCCAGGTGGCGACGGCGGTCCTGACCGGTTGCCCGGTTGTTCCGTCCAGGACGTGGTGCAGGCCATCGCCCCACGTCCGGCGGTTGGACGCCGAGGCGCAGAGCGCACGCCCGGTGAGCGGCACGATGCCGATGGCCTGCCCGGGGTTGTAGGGGTGCTCCAAAGCCACCTGGGTGGAGCGGGAGCCCCTTGCCAACAGGTCCCCGCTGCCGTCGATGACAAAGGAATCAAGTCCTTCAGCGTCCAGTTTTTCGGCGAGCAGATCCACCAGCAGGCCTTTGCCAGCCGCCCCGATGTCAAGAACCACGGGCAAAGTGGTGGTGATGGTGGTGCCCTCCCACTTGAGGACCTCGTCCCAGGGAGGTGCGGCCAGCGGCGACCCTGAGGGCTTAAGGGAGTAGCCGGCGTCGTACCCCAGCCGCTCAAGGGAGGCGCCGATCAGCGGGGTCATGGCTCCGTCCGTCAGCCCGTAAAGCGTCCTGTACAGCAGCCCCAGCCGGCCCGCCTCGTCTGGAAAACCAAACGTCCCGGGCTCCCGCGCCATGATATTGACGCGGGAATCGGCCCGGAAGCGGGACCAGTCGGCGTCGAACTTCTCCACCCGGTCAAGGAGGCGGGCCCGGACGGACTGAGCAAGCGGACAAGGAGTGGAAATCTCCCAGTGCGTGCCGATTGCCTCAAACGCAAAGTCCTCCCAGTCCGCGCCCGGCACCGTCTACTGCGCCTCCGACTTGATCTGTTCTACGGCCTGGTTGAACCCGCCGCTCGTCAGGGAGGAGCCGGCGACCTTGGAGACGTTGAGCTCGTCTATGTTTTTGCCCACTATCTGCGACGCGATACCGCCGGCGAACTCCCCCTGGAACTTGCGGGTGTTCGGGTTGGAGGGATGCTGGGTGATGTTGACGTCCTTGACCGTGCCTCCGGCCAGGGTCAGTTCGACACCTACCGTCTCGGTGCCGTTCGGCGAAACATAGTTTCCGTCAGCGCTGTACGTGCCGTCCTTGTACGTGGCGCCGCTGCCTGCCAGCGACGACGATCCTGCGGACGCCGTTGCTGCAGCGCTGCCGGCGGGGGCCGCCGGCGTGCTCTCAGTGGCGGACGGCGCGCAGCCCGCCACCGTTCCGGCGAGGGAAAGGCCGGCGATTCCGGCGAAAACACTTTTGCGGACTGACGGTCTCATAAAGGCTCTCATTTCGTATAAGTGTTTGGGACGGTGCTTACGTCGGTGTCAACGATGAACCCAGCGTATTGGTTCAACTTGCAGGTGGCTTGTGAATTTCCTGTGGAATGCCTATGGCACCGGAGCAGTCCGAATTCTTTTGCTGTCACTGGCCCCCGGTAGGCTAGAGGGGTGACTCCCGAAGAACTCTCCCTCGCCATATCCGCCTGCCTGAAAGACGCCGTCGACGCCGGCGAGATTGCCCTTTCAGCATCAGCAGTGCCAGACGAGGTACGCGTGGAGCGACCCAAGAACCGGGACCACGGTGACTGGGCCACCAACATCGCCCTGCAGCTTGCCAAGCAGGCCGGCACGAACCCCCGCGAATTCGCCACGGTGCTGAGCGCGCGGCTCAAGTCGATCGACGGCGTCTCCGCCGTGGACATCGCGGGCCCCGGGTTCCTGAACATCACCGTGGACGCTGCCACGGCCGGCGCCCTCGCCAAGGTCATTGTCGAAGCCGGCCGGCAGTACGGGACCAACACCGCGCTCGCAGGCCACACCGTCAACATGGAATTTGTTTCCGCCAACCCCACTGGGCCGCTGCACATTGGACACACCCGCTGGGCTGCCCTCGGCGATGCCATCGCCCGGGTGCTGCGCGCTTCCGGCGCCCACGTCACGGCTGAGTACTACATTAACGACGCCGGTTCACAGATGAACGTCTTCGCCAACTCGGTGTACTCACGCCTGCACGGCCGGCCTGTACCCGAGGGCGGTTACCCGGGACAGTACATCGCGGATCTGGGCCACGAGGTCATCACCGAACACCCCGACATCCGCGAATTGACCGAGGTCGCCGCGCTTCCGGTCATCCGCGCCGCCGCCTACAAGGCACAGATGAAGGACATCAAGGCAACCCTCGCCGAGTTCGGCGTGGAGTTCGACGTGTTCTTCTCCGAGCAGGAACTGCACGACGCCGGCGCCATCGAAAGTGCCGTTGCCCGCCTTCGCGAGCAGGGCCACGTGTTCGACGACGGCGGTGCTGTCTGGCTGCGGACCACCGATTTTGGCGACGACAAGGACCGGGTGATGATCCGCGCCAACGGCGAGCCCACGTACTTCGCTGCTGACGCCGCCTATTACCTCTCTAAGAAGGACCGCGGCTTCACCGAGAAGATCTACCTGCTCGGCGCCGACCACCACGGCTACATCAACCGGCTCAAGGCCATCGCCGCCTGCGCCGGAGATGACCCCGAGGTGAACATCGAGGTCCTGATCGGCCAGCTGGTTTCCGTGAACGGCGCAAAGCTGTCCAAGCGCGCGGGGAACATCATCGAGCTGAAGGACCTGATCGACTGGCTCGGCAAGGATGCTGTCCGCTACTCCCTGGCGCGGTTCCCGGCAGACTCCCCGCTGACCCTGGACCCGGAGCTGTTGAAGAAGCACAGCAACGAGAACCCCGTGTTCTACGTGCAGTACGCCCACGCCCGGTCCCGCGGCGCAGCCCGCAACGCCGTCGACGCCGGTGTGGAACGCCGTGTGGACGGCAAAGACAGCTTCGACGCCTCCCTCCTGGACCATGCCACGGAGAACGAACTGCTCTCGTACCTGGGCAGCTACCCGTCGATTGTGGCAAAGGCAGCGGAACTGCGCGAACCGCACCGCGTGGCACGGCACCTCGAAACCATCGCCGGTGCCTACCACCGCTGGTACGACGCCTGCCGCATCGCGCCCATGGGCGATGAAGCGGTGACCGACGTCAACCGCACCCGCCTGTGGCTCAATGACGCCACCAGCCAGGTGCTCGCCAACGGCCTTGACCTTCTTGGCGTTTCCGCGCCCGAACGGATGTGATGGCAATGTCCGTAGAAACCTCGAAGACCGCGTCTCCGCTGGCACCCGAATGGCTCGCAGTGCCCGCTGACCTGAACGCACTCCAGGAACCGATGTGGGCGGGCAGCGTGCAACGGAACGACGCCGGCTCACTTACCGTTGGAGGCCTCACCGTCCAGGAGCTGAAAGAGCAGTTCGGCTCGCCCCTCTTCGTTATGGACGAGGCCGATTTCCGCTCCCGTGCACGGGCTTTCAAGGATTCCTTCGATGCTGCCTTCGCTGACATCTGCGGCGGCGTGGACGTCTACTACGCGGGAAAGTCCTTCCTCTGCACAGCTGTTGTGAAGTGGGTGGAGGAGGAAGGCCTGCGCCTGGATACGGCCTCGGGCGGGGAGCTGGCCGTCGCCGCCCGCGCGGGCATTGCCGGTGGGCGCGTGGCGTTGCACGGGAACAACAAGTCCGACGGTGAGATTAATCGTGCCCTGGACATGGGCCTCGGCCGGATTGTGGTGGACAGCCTGTCCGAGCTGGTGCGGGTGGGCGACATAGCCCAGGCCCGCGGCGAAATGGCCAAGGTCATGCTGCGGCTGACGCCCGGCGTCCACGCCCACACACATGAATTCATCGCCACGGCGCACGAGGACCAGAAGTTTGGTCTGTCCATGGCGGCTGACACCACGGACCAGGCGGGCCTGTCTGCTGCCGAGGAAGCGGTGGCAGCGGCTTCGGCACACCCCGGCATCGAGCTCCTGGGCCTGCACTGCCACATCGGCTCCCAGATCTTTGAACCGGACGGCTTTGCACTGGCAGCCGAGAAGCTGCTTCGTTTCCTCGCGGCCATGCAGGAAAAGTACTCCATCGTTATGCCGGAGCTTGATCTCGGCGGCGGCTACGGGATCGCCTACACCCCGGTGGACACCCCACGCCCTGCAGCTGAGATTGCTGCGGCGATGGCCGCCGTCGTCCGTTCCACCTGCGCTGAACTGGGCATCGAGTCACCCCGGATCTCGATTGAACCGGGGCGGGCCATCGTGGGCAGCACCACCTTTACCCTGTACGAGGTGGGGACGCTCAAGACTGTCCGCGTCGATGCCCCCGGCTCCGGCCAGGCCGAAGATGCGGGCGAAAACGTTACGTATCCCCGCCGTTATGTGTCGGTGGACGGCGGTATGAGCGACAACGCACGTCCGGTGCTCTACGACGCGGATTATTCGGCGGTTGTGGCCTCCCGTACGTCCGCCGCCGCGCCACAGCTGTCCCGCGTGGTGGGCAAACATTGCGAGAGCGGCGACATAGTTGTTAGAGATGTATATCTGCCCGAGGACGTGGCAGCCGGTGATCTGCTTGCTGTACCGGGAACCGGCGCCTACTGCTGGGCCCTCTCGAGCAACTACAACTATCTGGCCCGGCCGGGCGTTGTCGCGGTGCGCGACGGATCTGCCCGGCTGATTGTCCGCGGGGAAACCGAAGAAGATTTGCTGAACCGCGACATGGGAGCCTGAATGTCTGAATTGCGAACCCTGAAAGTGGCCCTGCTGGGCTGTGGCAACGTTGGGGCCCAGGTTGCGCGGATTCTCATTGAGGACGCCGACGCCCTTGCCGCCCGCACCGGCGCGCGCCTGCAGCTGTCCGGGATTGCCGTGCGCAACGTCGACTCCAAGCGGGACGTCGAGCTGCCGCAGGAACTGTTCACCACCGACGCCGAGACCCTGGTCAAGGACGCCGACCTGGTCATCGAACTGATGGGCGGCATCGAGCCGGCCCGCTCGCTGATCCTGTCCGCGCTGCAGAACGGCGCCTGTGTAGTGACCGGCAACAAGGCCCTGTTGGCCCAGGACGGCCCCACCCTCTACGAGGAGGCGGACAAGGCCGGCGTGCAGCTGTCCTACGAAGCTGCCGTGGCCGGAGCCATTCCCATCCTGCGGCCCATCCGCGACAGCCTTTCCGGCGACCGGATCACCCGCGTGCTGGGCATCGTCAACGGCACCACCAACTTCATCCTTGACCAGATGGATTCCACCGGCGCCCAGTTCGCCGACGCCCTCGCCGAAGCGCAGCGCCTCGGTTACGCCGAAGCGGACCCCACCGCCGACGTCGAGGGCCACGACGCAGCTGCCAAGGCAGCCATCCTCGCCACGCTGTCCTTCCACACCCGGTTCGCTCTGGAAAACGTCCACTGCGAAGGCATTAGTTCGGTCAGCGCCGCTGACATCGCAGCGGCCAAGGATGCCGGTTTCGTCATCAAGCTGCTGGCCATCGCTGAAAGAATCGGCGACGGCGACAGTGGACAAGGCGGTGGCGTTTCGGTGCGCGTGCACCCCACGCTGCTGCCCCGTGAGCACCCGCTGGCTGCCGTCCGCGGCGCCTTCAACGCCGTGTTCATCGAGGCCGAGAATGCCGGTGAACTGATGTTCTACGGCCAGGGCGCCGGCGGCACCCCCACCGCGTCCGCCGTCCTCGGCGACCTTGTCTCCGCGGCCCGCCGCCTGGTCCTGGGCGGACCCCAGCGTACCGAGACCACCACCGGCCACGTTCCGGCCCTGCCCATCGACGCTGCCGTCACCAGCTACTACATCGGCCTCGACGTTGCGGACCAGCCGGGCGTCCTGGCAAAGATCGCCCAGCTGTTCGCCGAACACGGCGTCTCCATCGAAATCATGCGGCAGACCATCCACCGGGACGCCGAGTCCAACGTGGAGTCGGCCGAACTGCGGATCGTTACGCACCGCGCATCAGAGGCTGCCCTTGCGGCCACCGTCGAAGCCGTCAAGGGCCTGGACGTCATCAATTCAGTTACATCCGTTCTGCGGGTAGAAGGAGTCTAAGTGGCTCACCAATGGCGCGGCGTTATCCGCGAATACGCTGACCGTCTGCCCGTGACGGAATCCACGCGGGTCATCACCCTGGGTGAGGGCGGCACCCCGCTGGTGCACGCGCAGAAGCTCTCCGAGCTCACCGGCTCCGAGGTGTACCTGAAGGTGGAGGGCATGAACCCCACCGGCTCCTTCAAGGACCGCGGCATGACCATGGCCATGACCGCCGCCGTAGCATCCGGCGCCAAGGCCGTGGTATGCGCCTCCACCGGAAACACGTCCGCGTCTGCCGCCGCCTACGCAACGGCCGCGGGCCTGAAGTGCGCCGTCCTGGTGCCCGAGGGCAAGATTTCAATGGGCAAGCTAAGCCAGGCCATCGCCCACGGGGCCACCCTGCTCCAGGTGGACGGCAACTTCGATAACTGCCTGGACATCGCCCGGAAGCTGGGGGAGTCCTACCCGGTCTTCCTGGTCAACTCCGTCAACCCCGCCCGCATCCAGGGACAGAAGACCGGCGCCTTCGAGATCGTCGACGCCTTGGGGGACGCTCCGGACATCCACGTCCTGCCGGTGGGCAATGCCGGAAACATCACCGCGTACTGGAAGGGCTACAAGGAGTACTCCGCTCCGTTCGAGTCCGAAACCGCGGGCACGCTTCCCGCCGTCTCCACCAAAACCCCCGCCATGTGGGGCTTCCAGGCAGCAGGGGCAGCACCCTTCGTCGCCGGCCACCCAATCACCGAACCGGACACCATCGCCACGGCCATCCGGATCGGCAATCCTGCATCGTGGGACGGTGCCATTGGTGCACGTGACGAATCAGGCGGCTTTATCGACGCCGTCACGGATGAGGAAATCCTCAACGCGCACCGCTGGCTGTCCTCCCGCGAAGGCGTTTTTGTTGAGCCGGGTTCCGCGGCCGGCGTGGCAGGCCTGCTTAAGAAGCACGCCGCCGGCGAGGTTCCTGCCGGCAAGACCATCGTGATCACCGTTACTGGCCACGGCCTGAAGGATCCCCAGTGGGCCCTGCGCACCGAGGACGGCAGCGATGTCCAGCCGGTCAAGGTTTCCAATGATGTTGTCACCGTTGCTGCCGAACTGGGACTGGAAGAAAAGTAGCCTTGGACGCCACCTCGCAGACCGCCGTCGGACTGCAGCTTATTGAACCCGGACAGCGGGTCACGGTCCGGGTTCCGGGCACCACGGCCAACCTCGGCCCGGGCTACGACAGCCTTGGCCTGGCCTTGGCACTGCATGACACCCTGACAGTGGAGAGCCTGGAATCCGAGGAGCTCTTGTTCGATCTCCGCGGCGAAGGCGCAGAAACCCTCCCGAGGGACGCCAGCCACCTGGTGGTCCGGGCCATGGAAGCGGCCTTCGAACGGCTGGGGTTCAGGCACGGCGGGCTGAAGGTCACGGCTGACAACGTCAATCCCCACGGTCGGGGCCTTGGCTCGTCCGCATCGGCAGTAGTGGCAGCCGTATCCGCGGCAAATGCCCTGGTGCCTGAGGCCAGCCGGCGCGGTAAGGACTGGATCCTTCAGCTCACCAGCGAGCTGGAAGGGCACCCGGACAACGTGGCACCTGCCATTTTCGGTGGGCTGGCGCTGTCGTGGCAGGACAGTGACCAGTACAGCAGCACCAGCGCGACGGTCTCCGAAACGGTGGTTCCCGTCGTGGCTGTTCCCGATTTCGAGCTGTCAACGGAAGCGGCGCGTGCGCTGCTTCCGGCCTCGGTGGGGCACCACGCGGCGGCGATGAATTCCGGACGTGCCGCCCTGTTGATCCATGCCCTGACCAGCAAGCCCCAATTCCTGTTGGCCGGCACCGAGGACTACCTCCACCAGAGTTACCGTGCGGAGGCCATGCGTCCGAGCGCTGCGCTGATTTCGGCGCTTCGCGCGGCCGGGCACGCGGCTGTAGTCTCGGGTGCCGGGCCCACCGTGCTGGTCCTGGCGAACGGACAGGATGAAGCGGCCGCCGTCGTTGCTTTCATCGGGGAGTTCACCGCGGCAAACACGCCGGACATCGGGTGGCGCGTTCTGAAGCTGGCAGTGGACGTTGAAGGTGCTAAGGTGGAGTTGCACCGGCGGTAATTGACGCCTATCTGATCTGCTATTGCACTTAGTTGCCGCTTGGTCTCTTACTGCGCAATGTATTCCGGTGCCGCCTGCTTGGTCTGTCGCAGGAATCTGCAGCACTCAAACTGCCCCTGAAGCGTCAGTCCTGCGTTCCGCCATGGGTGGAGTGCAAGGTGAATTAGTATCCGGCCCTGCTGGCCGATATCCAACCGGCAAGGCCGAGCAATGCGGCTGCAGATCTGAACTGCAGCCCAGATCAAATCATCGCGTCCAGCTCCCAGTCTGGACGCCGTCGAGGGGGAAGGATCCTTCGTGACCGAAACCACTGAGCTGTCGCCAGCTGTGGAACTATCTTCTGCTGCCGAATCACCGGCCGCGCCCGCCAAGAGCAGCGGCCTTGCCGGCCTCAAGCTCGCCCAGCTGCAGGCACTCGCCAGCCAGCTCGGGATTTCCGGCGGTTCCCGGATGCGCAAGGGGGACCTGGTTTCGGCCATCTCCGCCCACCGCGCCGGTACCCCCATGACCAAGGCTCCTGCGAAGGCAGCGGAAAAGGCCGTCGAGAACGTGTCGGCCCCGGCAATCGTTCCGGCAGCGTCCGCCCCGGCGGCAGCCGCTGAAACAACCGAGGCTCCTGCTGAAGGAACGCGGGCTCGTGGCCGTGGCCGCAGCCGCCGCGCCGTCAGTGACGGAGTGGTGGCACCCGCAGCCTCCGAACCGGCTGCCGAAACCAGCGCACCCGCTCCGGTTGAGGCTCCCGCCGCCGCCGAGGCTCCCGACGCCGCTGAAGGTGCCGCTGAGCGTCGCCAGCCGCGCACCCGCAACCGGCGCCGCGGCGAAGCAGCCGCAGCTGCGCCGCAGGCTGCCGAAACTGTGGAGGCGCCGGCAGAACAGGCCGACGCCCAGCAGCGCGCCGCAGTGCAGGGCAGCGCAGAACCCCGCACCGCAGAACCCGCCGCTGAGCGGGCCGAAGCTGAAGCCGGCGAAGCCGGGCAGCGCACGGACCGCCGCGAAAGCGGACGCACCCGTGGCCGCGACAACGCTGCACGCGAGACCGCCGACGGCGGCCGCGACAATGCGGGCAGCCGGGAAGCAGGCCAGCGTGAAGGGGCCCGCCGCGACGACAACCGCGACGAGGACGCCGACGGCGGCAGCCGCCGCAACCGGCGTAACCGCCGTGACCGCAACGACCGGAATGACCGGAACGACCGGAATGACCGCTCCGGCGGCCAGGACCGGGACAACTCCCGCAACGACCGTTTCCGCGACCGCAACGACCGCCGCCGTGGACGCGCCCAGGGACCGGACGTCGACGACGTCGAGGTCACTGAAGACGATGTCCTGCTGCCGGTTGCCGGCATCCTTGACGTCCTGGAGAACTACGCGTTCATCCGCACCTCCGGCTACCTCCCGGGACCGAACGACGTTTACGTCTCCCTCGCCCAGGTCAAGAAGTACAACCTGCGCAAGGGCGACGCCGTGGTTGGGGCCATCCGCGCTCCGCGTGACGGCGAAGACCGCAGCCAGCAGTCTGCCCGCCAGAAGTTCAACGCCCTGGTCCGCGTGACGTCAGTCAACGGCAAGACCTCGGAAGAACTCAAGGACCGTGTCGAGTTCGCCAAACTGGTTCCGCTGTACCCCTCCGAGCGCCTGCGCCTCGAGACCGACCCCAAGAAGATCGGCCCCCGTGTCATCGACCTGGTTGCCCCGATCGGCAAAGGCCAGCGCGGCCTGATCGTCTCCCCGCCGAAGGCCGGCAAGACGCTCATCCTGCAGTCCATCGCCAACGCCATCACCACCAACAATCCTGAGGTCCACCTCATGATGGTGCTCGTTGACGAACGTCCTGAAGAAGTTACGGACATGCAGCGCACGGTCAAGGGCGAGGTCATTGCCTCCACCTTCGACCGCCCCGCCGACGACCACACCACAGTGGCCGAGCTCTCCATCGAACGCGCCAAGCGCCTCGTGGAAATGGGCATGGACGTGGTGGTCCTCCTGGACTCCATGACCCGCCTGGGCCGTGCCTACAACCTGGCAGCACCGGCCTCCGGCCGCATCCTGTCCGGTGGTGTGGATTCCGCCGCACTGTACCCGCCCAAGCGTTTCTTCGGCGCGGCCCGCAACATCGAAAACGGCGGCTCGCTCACCATCCTGGCAACGGCACTCGTGGAGACCGGTTCCAAGATGGACGAAGTCATCTTCGAGGAATTCAAGGGCACCGGCAACATGGAGCTCCGCCTGTCCCGCCAGCTGGCTGACAAGCGCATCTTCCCGGCCGTGGACGTCAACGCGTCCGGCACGCGCCGCGAGGAAAACCTGCTTTCCCCCGAGGAAGTCAAGATCATGTGGAAGCTGCGCCGCGTCCTCTCCGGACTCGAAACCCAGCAGAGCCTTGAACTCCTGACGAACAAGATCCGGGAGACCCAAAGCAACGTTGAGTTCCTGATGCAGGTTCAGAAGACGACGCTTGGTGCGAAGTCCGATAACGACAAATAGCTGAGTTACGGGGCGGGGTCGTCGCATATTTTGCGGGCCCCGCCTTCGTCGTTCGGTTTTGCCGCCCCCGCCCCTACGCTGGGCGGCTTTCGATCTGCGATCGTTCGCCGCCCAGCTCCGGCAGGCCCGATGCCACTCCCGGGGCGGCAAAACCGACCGACTCCTCAGTCTGTCGCCTTCGCGGCTTGTCCACCTTCGCTGTCGCATTATTAGACTTGGCTACAAGTCGAAAGAGGTTTATAGATGTTTGAGTCCGTACAGGGCCTGCTTGATGAGCATGATGCTATCCAGGCGCAGCTGGGGGATCCTGCTGTTTATGCTGATCAGCGGCTTGCCCGGAAGCTTGGGCGGCGTTCGGCTCAGCTCAATGGGATTGTTGAGGCCTATCACAAGTGGGAAGCCATCCAGGATGACCTGGCTGCTGCCAAGGAGATGGCTGACGAGGATCCCGAGTTTGCTGCTGAGGTGCCTGAGCTGGAGGAGTCGCTGGAAGTCGCCGCGGCCAAACTTCGGCGGCTGCTCATTCCCCGCGACCCTGACGACGCCCGCAACGTGATCCTCGAGGTCAAGGGCGGTGAAGGCGGCGACGAGGCTGCCCTGTTCGCTGCGGACCTCCTGCGGATGTACACCCGGTATGCGGAGTCCCGCGGCTGGAAAACCGAAATTATCTCCGCCACGGAATCAGACCTCGGCGGCTACAAGGACGTGCAGGTTGCCGTGAAGGGCAGCTCCAACGATCCTGCCGAGGGCGTTTTTGCGCGGCTCAAGTTCGAAGGCGGCGTGCACCGGGTGCAGCGCGTTCCCGTGACGGAGTCCCAGGGCCGCATCCACACTTCTGCCGCGGGCGTGCTGGTACTCCCCGAGGTGGATGAGCCGGAAGAGCTCGAGATCAACCAAAACGACCTCAAGATCGATGTCTACCGGTCCTCCGGTCCCGGCGGCCAGTCCGTGAATACCACCGACTCCGCCGTGCGCATTACCCACCTTCCCACCGGCATCGTGGTGGCCATGCAGAACGAAAAGTCCCAGCTGCAGAACCGTGAAGCCGGAATGCGCGTGCTGCGGGCACGTATCCTGGCGCACCAGCAGGAGCAGATCGACGCCGAAAACTCGGCCCAGCGGAAGTCGCAGATCCGCACCATGGACCGCTCGGAGCGCATCCGCACCTACAACTACCCGGAAAACCGGATTGCGGACCACCGCACCGGCTACAAGGCGTACAACCTGGACCAGGTCATGAACGGTGACCTGGAGCCGGTCATCCAGTCGGCAATCGAGATGGACGAACAGGCCCGCCTGGACGCCATCGGCGACTAACTCGTTCCGGGAATACAGCGGATGACATTTGGGCCAGGGCAGTCGCTCGCGGACGCCGTCAGCGAGGCAACCGACATTCTGCGCGACGCCGGCGTCCCCAGCCCGCGGGTGGACGCCGAGCTGCTCGCCGACCATCTGCTGAATGTCGGGCTGGGCCGCCTGCGCGCCATGATGCTGGGGGATACCCCTGCCCCTGAGGGCTATGGGGAATTGGTGGCAGAGCGTGCCAGCAGGATCCCGCTGCAGCACATCACCGGTCTGGCGCATTTCCGGTATCTCGAGCTCTCCGTGGGTCCAGGCGTTTTCGTACCCCGCCCGGAGACCGAATCCGTGGTGCAGCTGGTCATCGACCACGTCGCGGGCATGCGGCACCCGCGGATCGTGGACCTCGGAACCGGATCCGGCGCTATCGCAGGCTCCATCGCCCACGAAGTGCCCGGCGCGGAGGTGCACGCGGTGGAGTTCAGCCCCTTCGCACATGCCTGGGCAGCGAAGAATCTGGCCCCCCTGGGCGTCCATTTGGTCCTCGGGGACCTGCGGGACGCGCTGCCGGAACTCAACGGAACCTTCGACGTCGTCATCTCCAACCCGCCCTACATTCCCGCCGAAGCCATCCCCACCGAACCCGAAGTTGCCCTGCACGATCCGCCGGAAGCGCTGTATGGCGGGGGAGCGGACGGAATGGAACTTCCGACGGCGGCGGCCGCCTCCGCTGCCCGGCTGCTGGTACCGGGCGGCTACTTCGTAATGGAACATGCGGAAGTCCAAGCGGGCTGGATCTCGGCCATGTTGGCCAGGACAGGGAACTGGACCAGCATCAGGACGCATCTGGACCTCAACAGCAAGGAGCGCGCCACCAGTGCCCTGCTCGCGGATCCGGACCACAAGGAATGAAAGAATAGGCGCGTGACCACAACCTATAACTGCACCAGCGACGACGAGCGCGCCCAAGGACTTGAGCACGCCCAGCGGGCCATCAGCGAGAAGAAGTGCGTGGTTTTTCCCACGGATACGGTTTATGGGATTGCTGCCGACGCCTTCTCGCCACAGGCCGTCACCATGCTCCTGGTCTCAAAGGGACGCAGCCGCGCCATGCCGCCGCCCGTCCTGATTCCGCGCATCAACGCCCTTGACGGACTCGCCACGGACGTGTCGGCGGACGCCCGCAAGCTCGCCGAAGCCTTCTGGCCGGGCGGCCTGACCCTTATCCTGCACGCGCAGCCGTCCCTGGACTGGGATCTTGGGGAAACCAAGGGCACGGTGGCGCTGCGCATGCCCGACGACGAAATCGCCCAGGAACTGCTGACCCTCACCGGGCCGCTGGCGGTTTCTTCCGCCAACCGCACCGGCCATGCTCCGGGCCAGACAGCCGCCGCAGCGCGCGAGCAGCTGGCCGACTCCGTTGAGGTTTACCTCGAAGGCGGCTTCCGCCCGCTCGAAGGCGAGGCAGCAGTGCCCTCCACCATTGTTGACGCTACCGGCCCCCGCCTGCGGGTGGTCCGGAACGGCGCCGTGACGCTTGATCAGCTCCGTGAGCACGTGCCGGATGTGCTGGGGCTGGGTGAGATTCCGATGGCAGCGGAAGAACCAGAGGAGCCGGCGGCTGAAGCCCACAGCCCGGCCGGCAGCAGTGCCGTCAGCACCACCGACAACCACCCGGGGAACTGACATGCAGCCCAAGGTGGCCGTCGCGGCCGTGACCTTTGACCGCCACGAGGAGCTTGCATTGCTCCTGAAGGGCCTGGCCGCGCAGACAGCGCCGATCCATTCGATCGCTTTGGTGGACTCCGGCACTGCCCCGGCCATCGACGTCGTCAATGCCGGGGGAGCGCAGAACATCAACTACCTGCGCTCCGAAGCCAATCTCGGCGGGGCGGGCGGATTTGCCTACGCCATCCTCGCGGCCATGGCCAGCGGCGCCGAGTGGATCTGGATGATGGACGACGACGGCCACCCCGAAGACGCCAGCTGCCTGGCCGAACTGCTCCGCACGGCCGATGAACACCAGCTCGACATCATCAGCCCGCTGGTAGCCGCAACGGCCGACCCTAACCGGTTGTCCTTCAATTTCCGCATCAACGGGCTGCTCACCAACGACCGGTCACGGCTGGAGCCGATGGGCTACCTTCCGGACATGGTGCACTTCTTCAACGGGGCGCTCATCCGGACCGAGGTTTTTTACAGGATCGGCATTCCGGATGTGAAGTTCTTCATCCGGGGCGACGAAGTCGATTTCCTGTCGCGCGTCAAGAAGGCCGGGCTGAAGTACGGCACCCTCGCCACTGTCGCCGTGCAGCACCCCGCCACCTGGACCGAGATGAAACCCGTCTTCGGCGGGTTCATCACCCCCGTCATCCCCGAGGGTGAGTTCAAGCGCTATTGCTACTTCCGTAACCGGGGCTACCTGACCCGTAAGTACCGGAACCTCCGGTGGTTCAGCGCGGACATCATCGGCTTCCCCTACTACTTCCTGAAGGCCCGGGACCTCAAGGGCCTGGTGCACTGGTTACGGGCCTATTCAACCGGCTTCCGCGGCAAGGGCTTTGGTTCGCCCGCGGAACTGATGTCCACGAACAGCTAGGCCGCCGTGGAGAACCTTTTCGCCGTCGTCGTCACATACAACCGCGCCGACTTCCTGCGCAACCTGCTCGATTCCTTCGCCCGGCTGGATACCGCACCTGCGCGGATCCTCGTCGTGGACAATGCCAGCACCGATCACACGCCGGAAGTCGTCGCCCAGGCCCTCGCTGCCGGCGGGCCGCCCATCCAGTACGAACGCCTGGACGGGAACGTCGGCGGAGCCGGCGGGTTCTCCCGCGGCGTGGAACTGGCGCTGGAAAACGGCGCCGAATGGCTGTGGCTGATGGACGACGACGTCGAGGTGCTTCCCGGCGCGGTGGAGGCACTGGGGAAGTTCACGCCCGAATACTCCTGCCTGATCGGCCGCCGGTACGACGCAAACGGCAAACCGTTCTTCTGGCAGCACCATTTTGTCGAGTCGCTGGGCATCTTCCTCCCGGTCTCGCGCGATGTGTTCCGGCACTCGGAGGTGTTCCGCACGAACGTGGGGAACTTTGAGGGAATGCTCATCAACGCCACCGTGGCCCGGAGCATTGGCCTGCCGGATCCACGCTTCTTCATCACCTGGGACGATCTGATCTACGGCTGGCTGGCCGCGCAGCAAACACCGGTGGTGTACGTCAACGCCTTCGTCATTAAAAAGGTCCGCGCGCAGCGGCAAGTGGACCTGGGGCTGCGCCACCTTAATGATTCGTCCGACCTGAGCCGCCGCTATGTGATGCGCAACCGCGGGCACGTGGCGCATTACCTGCGGGCACACGGCAAATTCAACCGGGCGGGTTTCGCAGCCGGCACAGCACTGACCTTCCTGAAGGAACTTGTCCGGCTGGTCCTCGTTGAGCGCACCCTTAAAGGGGCCGATGCGCTGTGGCAGGGTTGGCGTGAATCACGCAGCATCCTTGCCGACAAGGGCTGGAAACCCATGCCTTCGCTGCCGGCACATCCGGGCAGCGGAACCCGAAGCGATTAGTATCGTTCTAGGCCCCGAAGCGGTCCGACAGTTTTGCGGCGGGGTATTTTGAAACAGGCGCCTGGCCGCCGTGGTAGTGGAAGTCGGTTGCATCTTTCGTTGAGTACAAAATCAGAAACGCGCGCACATGGCGCAGTACGGGACGAGAAGCCCGCCCTCTGGATCTGGATCCAGCTCTTCCTCGACTCGATGTCATGGGTCGTGGCGATCGGCCTGGCGCTGCTGCTGCGCTACGAGATGGGCATCCGGGTGGAGCAGTTCGCCGGAGCGTTCGTGATCGCCGCCATCGCTGTGGTGGCCCAGATGCTCGCCGGATACTCCCTCGCCCTGTACCGGGGCCGGTATCCATTCGGCAGCTTCCAGGAGGCACGGGCACTTGTATTCGTCACCGTCATTGTGGCTGCCTCCATCACTGCCAGCCTCCTGGTGCTTTATGAGGCCATCAAAGTCGGCCGCAGTGTGGGCCTGATCGCCTTTCCCTTCGCCTGCCTCTTTATGTGCGCCGCACGTTACGCTAAACGGCTCTACGTAGAGGGCAGGGCCCGGCCCGGGGACGGGGCACAAAACACACTGGTTTACGGCGCCGGATTTCTCGGCAACTCCCTGGTGACCCGCATGCTGCAGGACCAGGATTCCCCATACTTTCCGGTTGGCCTGATCGACGATGACCCGGCCAAGAAGCACCTGCGCCTCTCCGGCGTCCAGGTCCAGGGCCGCGGGGATGACCTGCCGGCGATTATCCGCCGCACCCGCGCAACAGTCCTGGTCCTGGCCTTCGCCAACGTGGAGGCCACCGTGGTCCGCCGCATCTCGGACGCTGTTGCCGGCCTCAACGTGCGTGTTCTGGTACTTCCCCCGCTGCGGGACATGCTGGGCACCGGCGCGCCCGCGGGTTTCTCCGACTTCCGCGACGTAGCGGTTGAAGACCTGATCGGCCGGCGGCCCGTAGACATCAAGGTTGACGAAATTGCCGGGTACATCAAGGGCAAGCGGGTGCTGGTGACCGGCGCCGGCGGTTCCATCGGATCCGAGCTCTGCCGGCAGATTGTCCAGTTCGACCCGGCGGAACTGATCATGCTGGACCACGACGAGACGGGCCTGCAGCAGACCCAGATCTCCATCAGCGGCCACGGCCTCCTGGCAGGCCGGGATACCGTGTTGGCCAACATCCGCGACGCCGAAGCCCTGCAGAACATCTTCCAGGACCGACGCCCTGAAGTGGTGTTCCACGCTGCCGCACTGAAACACGCGCCGCTGCTGCAGCAATATCCGGTGGAAGCCTGGAAAACCAACGTCTGCGGCACCCTGAACGTCCTGCGCGCCGCCCAGCGCGCCGGTGTCTCACACTTCGTTAACATCTCCACCGACAAAGCGGCCAACCCCACCACCGCCCTTGGCCACTCCAAACGGATTGCCGAAAAACTGACGGCATGGATGGCCGGCCAGACCGGCAGCAAGTTCGTCTCCGTCCGCTTCGGCAACGTGATGGGCAGCCGCGGTTCGATGCTGCCACTTTTCACTGAGCAGATCCGCGTTGGCGGTCCCGTTACCGTCACTGACCCCGACGTCACCCGCTTCTTTATGACCATCCCCGAGGCCTGCCAGTTGGTGATCCAGGCGGGTGCGATCGGTACCGGGGGCGATGTGCTGATCCTGGACATGGGTGAACCGGTCCGGATCCTGGATGTGGCACAGCGGATGATTGCGATGTCGGGAAAGAACGTGGAGATCATTTACACCGGGCTGCGGCCGGGGGAGAAGCTGCACGAGGTACTGGTCGGCAGCGGCGAGCTGGATAAGCGCCCCCTGCATCCGAAAATTTCCCACACCAGGGCAACGGAACAGGACCCGGACGAGCTTGACCTCGACGTCTGGCTGGCCCGCTGCGAGGCGGAACAAGGTGCCGGCATCGCCGACATTCCCGATGATGAGGCCACTGACGCCGGTGAGATCCGGGTGGCGTCGTGATCCCACTGGCCCTGGTTGCCGGGATTACGCTGTTGGCCAGCCTGCTGCTTCCCTTTGCGGTGAAGCCGTGGCTGGTCCGGTTGGGCGTGGTTGATGTTCCCTCTGCCCGTTCATCGCACGTGAAAGTGACCATTCGGGGAATGGGTATGGCCGTAGCCCTGGCCACAGCGGCCGGCTACGCTGCAGCATTGCTGCTGGGGGTCGTCACGGTGGACCGCTCAGTAGCCGCCACCGTGCTTTGCATCATTGCCGCCTGCGCAGCCGTGGGCTGGGTCGAGGACCTGCGCGGCATGTCCATCCGCGGGCGCGCCGCCGCCCAGCTCGGCATCGGGGCGGCCGGTTCCGCGATGCTCATCGTACTCACGGGACAGTCGTTCTGGTGGCTGCCGCTCGCTGCCGTGGCGATCGCAGCCTATGTCAACATCGCCAATTTCATGGACGGAGTCAATGGCATTTCGGGCCTGCACGGGGTGACGGCCGGGGGTGCCTACGCAATGGCCGGCCTGCTGTCCGAACAGCCCTGGCTGACCGCCGGCGGCACCGTCCTGGCAATGTCCTTCCTCGGTTTCCTCCCATGGAACCTGGGGCGGGGTTCAGTCTTCCTGGGCGACGTCGGCAGCTACTTACTGGGTGCGTCGATAGCAGCCCTGGCGGTAGCAGGCTTCCTCGGCGGGGTCTACGTCGAATACGTTCTTTCGCCGATTCTGGTTTACGCCGCGGACGCCGGCTACACCCTGCTCCGCCGGATCAAGGCAGGGGAGCGGTGGTACGCGTCCCACCGGGAACACGTCTATCAGCGGCTCACGGACGTAGGCTTCTCGCACCTGCAGTCAGCCGCCACCGTCACGTTATGCACCGCAGCCGTCATCACCCTAGGCTTCGTCGCCGCCACTGCTTCGCTCCCCGTCGTCGCCCTGTGCGTGGCCGCCGGCGTGCTGGTGATCGCTTTGTACCTGGCCAGCCCGGACCTCATCCGCCGGTACCGGCGCCCGTCGAAGGTCACACGCCTCCCCGTGAGCTAGCCGTGTTCTATCTCGTGTAGAATTTGAGGGCAGCCAAAGCTGCCCTCCAAACCTGCCTCATGGCCACGTGCCTGTTGGTGCCGACGATTGGGATCGAATGACCTCCAACGCCGAGTCCGGACCTGAGTCCGGCAGCGGAAACGTTGGCGCCTCCGGCCCCACACCGTCTTTGTGGCTGAACCTCCTCACGCGGAGTTCCGTGGCTGCGGCGGCCGGGCTCGCCCTGTGCGCAGTCCCGGCAGCAATCCTTAACGGCGGAAGCGGTGCCCTGTCCAGTACGTTGGGCGGTCTGCTGGTGATGTTGTTCTTCGGGATCAGCCTTCTGGTGGGCCACTTCATGGGGCGCAACAATCCTTCCGGAGCAATTGGCATGTTCGTCGCCACCTACTTCGTGAAGGTGGTCGGCTTCGCCGCTGTCCTCTTCGTCATCGGCGCTCCCCAGTGGTTGCATGGCCGCTGGTTCGTCGTAGGTGCCGTCACCGCCGTCGTACTCTGGCAGGCTGCAGAACTTTACGGTTTCAGCAAAGCCCGCCTTCAGATCTACAACGATCCAGAAACCAAGGAAAACCGCGATGCGTGATCCAAAGAAACCCGGAGAAGGCACCAACAGCACGGACGGATCAAACGGCTCTGCCACCGGTGTATCGAGCGACGGAACCAGCGGCGGATACAACGCCGGCATGGCCGTATTCAGCTACATCGTTGGCGGAATCATCGTCTGGAGTTTGATAGGGTGGGGACTGGATTACGTGTGGGGAACGCGCTGGATCGTGCTCGCAGGCGCTCTGCTTGGAGCCGTCGGAGGTTTTTACCTTTCCCATATGCATGGCCTTACCAGTTCTCGCAAAAACGCTGGGGAGCGCCATGCTGCCAGCGGGCCGTCCCAGGACGGCGACACTAATGCCAAATAATTTCACAGGGGGAACAGCAGGCCGTCAGGCTGCCGGTCCCCGCCCAACGCCCAATGATGGACACTGCAGAGAGGAAACGCGTTGATCGCGCTTGCGCTCCCGGCCCAAGATTCAGGAGAGTTTACTCCTCCTGGAATTAACGAAATGCATTTGCCGGCAATCCTGCCGTGGGGTGCCGCAGAAGGATTCTCCAAGCAGATGCTGCTGGTCCTCCTCTCTGTTGTCTTTATCGCCGTCTTCTTCGTGCTCGCCGCACGCAAGCAGCAGCTGGTACCAGGCAAGCTCCAGTTCGCCGGCGAAGCCGCCTACGGCTTCGTCCGCAACGGAATCGCCAAGGACATCATCGGCGGCAGGGACTTCATCAAGTATGTCCCGCTGTTGTTCAGCCTGTTCTTCTTCATCCTGGTGAACAACATTTACGGCGCCATCCCGCTGTTCCAGCTCCCCACGTTCTCGCACGTGGGCGGCGCCTATGTACTGGCTGGCATTGTCTACTTCACCTGGATCGCCATCGGCGTCAGGAAGAACGGACTCCGTTACTTCAAGCTGGCCACCGTGCCCTCCGGCGTTCCCTGGTTTATCCTTCCGATCGTGATCCCGATCGAGATCATCTCCAACTTCCTGGTCCGGCCCGTCACGCACAGCCTCCGTTTGTTCGCGACCATGCTCGCAGGACACCTCATCGTGATGATCGCCGGATCCGGCATCGAATACCTCATCATGCAGGAGAACATCCTGCTCAAGGGAACCTCCGTCCTGGTTCTCGCCGGCGCCATCGCCATGTACATGCTTGAAGCCCTGATCATGGTCCTGCAGGCCTACGTATTCACGCTGCTGACCGCGATCTACATCGAAGGCGCGCTTCACGCCGACAGCCACTAAGGCACCCTTAAGCTTCCCCTAGCGGGGATGATAGCAACCCAAACAACCTGCCACATGGGTGGCATCTTGAAAGGAAGAAAAATGGAAGGCAATCTCAACCTCGTAGGTTACGGTCTGTCCGCAATCGGCGGTGGTATCGGTGTTGGTCTCGTATTCGCTGCCTACATCAACGGCGTCGCCCGCCAGCCGGAAGCACAGCGTGTCCTGCAGCCGATCGCATTCCTCGGCCTTGCGCTGACCGAAGCCCTCGCCATCCTCGGCCTGGTCTTCGCCTTCGTTCTCTAGTCCTTAGAACGAAGCGAACTTACAGAACCGAGTAGAAAAGGACGGGTGAAATATGAATCAGCTGATCATCTCAGCCGCCACTGAGGGCGAAGTTAACCCCCTGATGCCCAACCTCTGGGAAATGGGCGTTACCCTCGTGGGCTTCGCCATTCTCATGTTCATCGTGGTCAAGTTCGTTGTCCCGATGTTCGAGAAGACCTTCGCCGAGCGTGCCGAGGCTATCGAAGGCGGCATTGCAAAGGCTGAAAAGGCCCAGGCTGAGGCGTCTGCTGCACTCGAAGAGTACAAGCAGCAGCTGACCGACGCCCGCGCCGAAGCCAACCGCATCCGTGAGGAAGCACGCGCCGAAGGTGCCCAGATCCTCGCGGAGCTCAAGGAAAAGGCAGCTGCAGAGTCTGCCCGCATCACGGCCCAGGCCCACGCCCAGATCGAATCCGAGCGCCAGGCGGCCGTTGTGTCCCTGCGTTCGGAGGTCGGCACCCTGGCCACCACCCTCGCCGGCCGCATCGTTGGCGAATCGCTCAACGACGACCAGCGTGCAGCACGTGTAGTGGACCGCTTCCTTGCAGATCTGGAGACCCAGAACGCAGGTGCAGCTAAGTAATGGCAGGCGTATCGAGCGAATCGCTGGCAACAGGGCTGGCCGGGTTGGAAGCCAAGCTTCCGACGGCGTCACTGCAGCTGGCAAAGGAACTCTTCGGAATTCTGGGAATGGTGGACAGCTCGGCTGGCTTGCGCCGCGCCCTGACTGACCCGTCCCGCAACGGTGACGAAAAGTCGGCGCTGGTCAGGCAGCTGGTTGGCGGAAAAGTCTCCGCTGATGCTGCAGAGATCGCGGGCGGGCTGGCCGGCTCACGCTGGGCAACCGCACGGGATATCGGCGATGCACTCGAGACTCTTGCCGCAACGGTGGTCATTTCCGTTGCTGAAAACAAGTCGGCCGTTTCTGCCTCCGGAATCTCTGGCCTGGAAGAGCTGGAGAACGATCTGTTCTCCTTCAACCAGGCCGTTGCCTCCAGCCACGAGGTACAACGTGCTCTGTCCGAACCACAAGCCAGCGCTGCGGCCAAGGCTGCACTCGCCGAGAAGCTGGTGCCCGGCGTGGGCGAGGAAGCAAAGGTCCTCATCACGCAGGCAGTAACCCAGCCCCGCGGCATCAAGCCCACCCGGCTTGTGGAGCGGTTCGCCGAACTGGCGGCCAAGCGGCAGCAGCGCTGGATTGCAACGGTCAGCGTGACCCGTCCCCTGACACCTGAGCAGCTTGCACGCCTCCAGGCGGGCCTGAATGCAATGTACGGGCGGGAACTGAAGGTCAACGTCAACGTTGACCCGGCACTCATTGGCGGCATCCGCGTCCAGGTAGGTGACGAAGTGCTCGACGCTTCGGTCATCACCCGCCTGGGCGAGCTGCAACGCCAGCTGGCCGGCTAGCCGGACAAGCACAACAAAACTGATAGAAACCCCGGTCATCGTGGACAACGGTGATCACAAAACAGGAGAGCAGGGACTGCAGATGGCCGAATTGACCATCAACGCCGACGACGTCCGTAATGCGCTGAACGAGTTCGCGGCGTCCTACGAACCCGGAAACGCAGAGCGCGTAGAGGTCGGCCGCGTAACCACCGCTAGTGACGGCATCGCCCGTGTTGAGGGCCTTCCCTCGGTCATGGCGAACGAGCTGCTGCGCTTCGAGGACGGCACCCTGGGCCTCGCCCAGAACCTTGACGTCCGCGAAATCGGCGTCATCATCCTCGGCGACTTCACCGGCATCGAAGAAGGCCAGGAAGTCCACCGCACCGGACAGGTTCTGTCCGTGCCCGTGGGCGACGCCTTCCTCGGCCGCGTTGTCGACCCGCTGGGCGTGCCCATCGATGACCTCGGTGAGATCAAGGCCGAGACCACCCGCGCACTGGAGCTCCAGGCTCCCGGCGTGACCCAGCGCAAGTCGGTGCACGAGCCGATGCAGACCGGACTCAAGGCTATCGACGCCATGATTCCGATCGGCCGCGGCCAGCGCCAGCTCATCATTGGTGACCGCCAGACCGGCAAGTCTGCCATTGCGATCGACACCATCATCAACCAGAAGGCCAACTGGGCTTCGGGCGATGTGACCAAGCAGGTCCGCTGCATCTACGTGGCAATCGGCCAGAAGGCGTCAACCATTGCCGCCATCCGCCAGACCCTCGAGGACAACGGCGCACTGGAGTACACCACCATCGTGGCGTCTCCCGCTTCCGACCCCGCAGGCTTCAAGTACCTCGCACCGTACGCCGGCTCGGCCATCGGCCAGCACTGGATGTACGGCGGCAAGCACGTCCTGATCGTGTTTGATGACCTGTCCAAGCAGGCTGAGGCCTACCGTGCAGTGTCGCTGCTGCTCCGCCGTCCGCCGGGACGCGAAGCCTACCCGGGCGACGTCTTCTACTTGCACTCCCGCCTGCTGGAGCGTTGTGCAAAGCTCTCCGACGAGCTGGGCGCGGGTTCCATGACCGGCCTGCCGTTGATCGAGACCAAGGCAAACGACGTTTCTGCCTACATCCCGACCAACGTCATCTCCATCACCGATGGCCAGATCTTCCTCCAGTCCGACCTCTTCAACGCCAACCAGCGTCCTGCTGTTGACGTTGGTGTGTCGGTGTCCCGAGTGGGCGGCGCCGCACAGGTGAAGTCCATGAAGAAGGTTTCCGGTACGTTGAAGCTGGACCTCGCCCAGTACCGCGACATGCAGGCATTTGCCATGTTTGCCTCGGACCTGGATGCCGCTTCACGCCAGCAGCTCACCCGTGGTGCACGCCTGATGGAACTGCTCAAGCAGGGCCAGTACTCGCCGTTCCCGGTGGAGAACCAGGTTGTGTCCATCTGGGCAGGCACCAACGGCTACCTCGATGACGTGCCGGTTGAGGACATCAGCCGCTTTGAGTCGGAGTTCCTGGAGCACCTCACGCACAAGTCCTCGATCCTGACCACGCTGGCGCAGACCAACGTGCTGGACGACGACACCGCGGCAGCGTTGAAGTCCGCCATCGTGGCCTTCAAAAAGGGCTTCTTCGGTGAGGGTGACAACCACTTGGTAGGCGCCGGCCACGAGGAGCACAGCGCTATCTCCGAGGGCGATGTCGACCAGGAAAAAATCGTCAAGCAGAAGCGCTAATTCCACTGACCGGGTGTGCCGGGCCCTAAGGGTCCGGCACACCCGGTCTACGGAATGTTAGGAAAGGATAAGTATGGGAGCCCAGATTCGGGTCTACCGCCAGAAGATCAGCTCGACCACGTCGATGCGCAAGATCTTCAAGGCGATGGAACTGATCGCTACCTCGCGCATCGGCAAGGCCCGTGCGCGCGTAGCAGCTTCACTGCCTTACGCGAACGCGATCACGCGCGCCGTTTCTGCTGTCGCCAGCCAAAGCGAAATCGATCACCCGCTGACCACTGAGCCGGAGCAGATCCGCCGTGCCGCCGTCCTGGTAATCACCTCGGACCGTGGCTTGGCCGGATCCTACTCGGCAAGCGTGCTGAAGCAGGTGGAGGGTCTCAACGAGCTGCTCCACGCTGAAGGCAAGGAAGTCAAGACGTACCTCGTCGGACGCAAGGCGCAGGCCTACTTCGAGTTCCGGAACCGCGAGTACTCGCGGGTCTGGACCGGTGGCACCGACGCACCCGAGTTCACTACCGCGCGTGAAGTCGGCGAAGCATTGCTGGCAGACTTCGCAACCGACTTTGAAGAGGGCGGCGTGGATGAGATCCACGTGGTGTACACCCGCTTCAAGTCCATGGTCACCCAGGAGCCCACGGTCATCCGCCTGCTTCCGCTGGAAGTAGTGGAGGAGCAGGCGGCTTCTGAATCGGACCTGTTGCCGCTGTACGAGTTCGAGCCGGAAACCGAGCGTGTTCTTGACGCTCTGCTGCCGCGCTACATCGAGTCACGCATCTTCGCGGCCATGTTGCAGGCAGCGGCTTCCGAGCTTGCTGCACGCCAGCGGGCCATGAAGTCCGCGGGCGACAACGCCACGGACCTCATCAAGAAGTACACCCGTCTGCGCAACACGGCCCGCCAGGCTGAAATTACGCAGGAGCTGTCCGAGATCGTTGCCGGCGCAGACGCCCTCGCGTCCTAGCCTGCACGGCCCGGTTCCGCTGGACCTGCACCACCACAGATAAACTTAAATCCACGCCATCTACTGAGTGAAGTGAGAGAGATGACTGCCACTGCTACCGAACACGTAGCCGCAACGTCCGGTGCCACCGGCCGCATTGCGCGCGTAATCGGCCCGGTTGTCGACGTCGAATTCCCGGCTGACGCAATCCCGTCCATCTACAACGCACTCACCACCGAGATCACACTCAACGGTGAGACCAAGACCATCACGTTCGAGACGTCCCAGCACCTGGGTGACAACCTCGTCCGCGCCATCTCCCTGCAGGCCACCGACGGACTTGTCCGCGGTACGTCTGTAGTGGACAGCGGTGCCCCGATTTCCGTACCCGTCGGCGACGGCGTCAAGGGCCACATCTTCAACGTCCTGGGCCAGCCCCTGGACGTTACCGAGGCGGAACTGCAGATCAGCGAACGCTGGCCCATCCACCGTAAGGCTCCGAGCTTCGCTTCGCTCGAAGGCTCCACCGAGATGCTGGAAACCGGCATCAAGGTCATTGACCTTCTCACCCCGTACATCAAGGGTGGAAAGATCGGCCTGTTCGGTGGCGCCGGCGTGGGCAAGACCGTTCTGATCCAGGAAATGATCACCCGTGTTGCCCGCAACTTCGGTGGTACCTCGGTATTCGCCGGTGTTGGCGAGCGTACCCGTGAGGGCAACGACCTCTGGGTTGAAATGGAAGAGGCAGGCGTCCTCAAGGACACCGCCCTTGTATTCGGCCAGATGGATGAGCCGCCGGGAACGCGCCTGCGCGTAGCCCTGTCGGCCCTGACCATGGCGGAGTACTTCCGCGATGTGCAGAACCAGGACGTGCTGCTCTTCATCGACAACATCTTCCGCTTCACCCAGGCAGGTTCCGAGGTTTCCACCCTCCTCGGCCGTATGCCTTCGGCTGTGGGCTACCAGCCCAACCTGGCAGATGAGATGGGTCTCCTGCAGGAGCGCATCACCTCCACCAAGGGCCACTCCATCACCTCGATGCAGGCTATTTACGTTCCCGCAGATGACTACACCGACCCGGCTCCGGCCACGACCTTCGCACACCTCGACGCGACCACGGAACTTTCCCGTGAAATCGCCTCCCGTGGTCTGTACCCGGCCGTTGACCCGCTGACGTCGACCTCCCGCATCCTGGATCCCCAGTACATCGGCAAGGACCACTACAACACGGCTGTCCGTGTGAAGCAGATCCTGCAGAAGAACAAGGAACTCCAGGACATCATCGCCATCCTCGGCGTTGACGAACTCTCCGAAGAGGACAAGATCGTCGTGTCGCGTGCACGCCGCATCCAGCAGTTCCTCTCGCAGAACACCTACACCGCCAAGCAGTTCACCGGCGTCGAGGGTTCCACGGTCTCCATCAAGGACACCGTCGAAGGCTTCACCGCCATCTGCGACGGCGAGCTGGACCACATCGCGGAGCAGGCGTTCTTCAACGTCGGCGGCCTCGATGACGTTGAGCGCCAGTGGGCCAAGATCCAGGAACAGACCAAGTAATATGGCTGAGCTTGAGGTTGAGATTGTCGCAGCGGACCACTTCGTGTGGTCCGGAGCGGCCAAGATGGTCAAGGCCCGCACCAGCGATGGTGAAATCGGAATCCTGCCCGGCCACTCGCCCCTGCTGGCGATCCTGGCCGAGGGTGAACTGGCCATCCAGCCGGTGTCCGGTGACCGTATCGCCGTAGATGTGGACGGTGGATTCTTCTCCGTCGACAACAACCGGGTGGTTATTGTTGCTGACAACGCCCACCTGGGCGGCTCGGCTACCGCTGGGATCCGCTAGCACCACCTTGATGGACGCACCGACTTTTACGTTCATCGCCATGGCAATCGCTTTTGGATTGCTGGTCTTTGCACTGTGCCTTTCGGGGGTGCGCCGCTTCAACCTGCGGCGTGCCCTCGGCACGGTGGACGCCTCCATTTGCATGGCTGGAAACAGTTGGCAGATGGGGGTTTGTCGTTATCAGGACAACGACCTTGAGTGGTTCCGGCTGCTCTCGTTGAGTGTCCGTCCCAAACACAAGTTCAGGCGGCACTCGCTCGAGCTGCTCGGCCGCCGCAAGCCCACCGAAGCCGAGGCCGTCAAGGTCCAGCCCGACGTCGTCATTGTTGAATTGCGGTACGAAGGGCAGGACCTTCGCCTTGCCATGAAATTCGACGCCTATGCCGGTCTCTCGTCCTGGCTTGAGGCCGGGCCGGTCATCGGCGTGGGCACCTGGCGCTAGCCGCGGTGGACTGCTTTTTCAACCTCCGGCTCACCGAGGGCGCGGTTTACTGGGTGTCGCTCGCGCTGGGCCTGGCCGGCGCCGTGTATCTCCTCTCGCCGCCTTCCCGCATTCGCGCGCGGCGCTGGATTTTCCGCGCCATCGCCGCTGCCGCCGTCGCCTTCGCCCTCGTGGCCACCGTCCACTGGGCCCTCATCAACGTCTTCTCCGTGTTCCCGGACAACATTCCGGATCCGGTCCTGCTGTGGGTGGTGACCGGTGTTGCCGCCGTGATCCTCTTCCTGCTTCGGCTGCCCCGGAGCAGTTGGCGCCCACGCGCCACCGGCCTGGCGGGAGTACTCCTGGTGGTCGCCCTTGCATCGGTCCAGATCAATGCCTATTACGGGCTCAACCGCACGGTGAGTGACCTGTTCGGCACGGCGCTGGCCCGGATCCCCACCCTCGAACCGGACCTGATGCGGCAGTCAGGGGAGGACGACGGCGTTCCCCTCCTGGGGTGGGCACCACAGGGTGAGCTGCCGGACGGGGGAGTTCTCCGCAAGTCTGCCATCCCCGGCACCCTATCCGGAATGAACACGCGGGACGCCTATATCTACCTGCCACCCGCCTATTTCTCGGAAAACCGTCCCGCGCTTCCGGTGCTGGTCCTGGTAGCCGGCCAGCCGGGCGGCCCCGCTGACTGGGTCACCGGCGGCACCCTGCAGGACCACATGGATTCCTTTGCCCGGTCCCACGGCGGCGTCGCTCCAGTGGTGGTGGTGCCCGACCCGAACGGTTCACAGTCCGCCAACACGATGTGCATGGACAGCCGCATCGCAAAGGCCGATACATACCTTTCCCGTGATGTGCCTGAATGGATTACTGCCACCCTTTCGGTTGACGTCAACCACAGCCACTGGGCCATCGGCGGGTTTTCCTTCGGCGGCACCTGCGCCCTGCAGATGGGAACCCGGCACCCCGGGCTGTACCCGTCCGTCCTCTCCTTCTCCGGCGAAGCGGAGCCGGCCATCGCCAAGGAGCGGCAGAAGACCATCGATGCGGCCTTCCCGGGGGACCCGGATGCGTTTGAGCGCGAGACGCCCCTTGCCATCATGAAAGAACGCCGCTTCGAGTCCAGCGGGGTGTACCTGACGGCGGGGCAGGACGACCACGAATTCCTGGCGTACCTTCACACGCTGGCCGCGGCGGCCCGGGAGGCCGGCTTCACCGTGCGTGCCCACGAGGTGGAAAACACCGGACACTCCTGGGATACGTCCTCCAAGCGGATTGCCGACGCACTCCAGTTCCTGGCCGACAGGTGGGGACTCCAGCAGTGAGCTCCGGAAAGGAGGTCCGCACAGCGTCACTGGCGTGGACAACGGTGGGACGCCCCGCCCTGAACCGGATCATCGGCGCGCTGAAGTCGATGCCGTTCTCCGTGGCCGTGCTTGCGGTGTTCCTCGTCGCCGGGGCTGCCACCGGCAGCTACCTCGCCGGGCCGCCGGAGCAGTTGCTGGATATGGCGGGAGTGAGCGGACCGGGGCTGCGCGCGGGCAACTGGTGGGCTTTGTTCACCAGCCTCTTTTTCGCCACCAACCCGATGGCCTACGTTGCCGCCTCCCTGATGATCCTGCTGTTGCTGGGCCCTGCCGAACGAAGGATGGGAACACCGGTGGCGGCCGCGTTCTTCTTTGGAGGCCAGTTCGCTGCCGTCACGCTGTTCCTGCTGCTTACCCAGCTGGCGGGCTACGTTGGCGACGGATGGCTCGACCGGATGGCCGATGACATCCTGCTTGGACCCTATCCGGCAGTCCTGACCGCGGCACTCGCGGCCAGCGGAAGGCTGCCGGTCCTGTGGCAGCGCCGGTTGCGCACAGGCGTGCTGTCCATCTCGCTCCTGCTGGTGCTCTACGTGGGGCATGCAGAGACCGTCATCGGGCTGCTTGGTGCCTTCCTGGGACTCCTGGCCGGGTGGTGGATCCAGGGCGACCATGGCCACCTGCACCGGCACAGGTCCACCGGCAGGGAGACCCGAAACCTGCTCGCGCTTACCGTGGCCGTTTTCGCTGTGGGTCCGATCCTCACGGGAATAGCGCGGGCACCTACGGGTCCGCTGGCGCTGCTGCGCGACGTGGTGTTGAACCCCATGCCTACGCTCAGCCAGCTGGTGTTCAACTGCGGTGCCACTGTGGAAGCATCCTGCCTTGAGGCCGGCCGGGCAGGCTTTGCGGGACCCTTTGGCCTTGCGCTTGCAGTCATTCCGGTGGTCCTGCTGTTGATTTGCGCGGACGGCATGCGCCGCGGCCGGCGGCTTGCCCTGAATATCGCACTCGCCATCCAGCTCGCCGTGACGGGGCTCGCGGCCGTCTACCTGGCGCTGTTCGCCCTGGTTCCGTCCCGGCTGCAAGGACCGTCCGCCCCGCCCATGGGATCTGCCTTTGCCCACGTGCTTCCGCTGGTTGTCGTACCCCTGCTGCTGGCGGTGCTCCTGTGGTTCAACCGACGGCAGTTCCGGGTTCAGACGCTCCCGTCCGCCCGGCGGACGCTGGCGCTGGCGGTGGGAGGAACGTGGCTTCTCCTTGCAAGCACTTATGCGGGCGCCTGGTTCTGGGCAGGCGGATTAGCGCGCGACGGCGGCCTGCTGGGACTGTTCGCGGAGCTGGCCAGGCAGTACGTCCCGGTTCCCATCCCACAGCACTACCACCGCGTTTTCGCTGACCGGAACAGCGTGGAGGCTGTCCTTTTTGCGTACTCCGGACCGGTGTTTTGGGGGATTGCGCTGGCGGCTGTGTGGTGGGCGCTGCTGGGCGGGCACCATGGGAACGATTCCGGGCGGCAGGACCGGATCGAGGCACGGAACCTGCTCCACCGGGGCGGTGGACCGCTTTCCTGGATGGCACTCTGGGAACCCAATGAGTATTGGTTCAGTCCCGACGGCCAGGGCGCGGTGGCTTTCCAGCGGCACGGCAGCGTGGCACTCACACTTGGCGGAGCCTTCGGTCCGGCGCAGTGCCAGAAGGACGTGGCTGCGGGGTTTATGGCCTACTGCAGCCGGCAGGCCCTGATCCCTGCGCTTTACTCCTGCGACGACTCGCTCTGGCCCATGCTCCAGGAGCGCGGGTTTTCGCGGGTTGCCGTAGCGCAGGAGACACGGCTTGCAATCCGCGAACTCGAGTTTCGGGGCAAGGAATGGCAGAACGTCCGGACTGCGCTGAACCGTGCGGCAAAGCTCGGGGTCAGAGCTGTGTGGGGCTCCTACGCGTCGTTGCCCGCTGCGCTGCGCTCACGCCTGAGCGAAGTTTCCGAGGAATGGGCGGCTGGAAAGACCGTCCCTGAGATGGGCTTCACCCTGGGCGGCATTGATGAGCTCGATGACCCGGAGGTCCTGTGCTGCCTCGCCGTTGACGAAGAGGGCACCGTTCATGGAATGACCAGCTGGCTGCCGGTTTACGACGGCGGGACCCTGGTCAGCCGGACGCTGGACGTCATGCGCCGGGGAGCAGAAGGATTCCCGGGGGTGATGGACTTTCTCATCGCCTCTGCTGTGCTCGAGCTGCGCAGTTCAGTGGAGGTCATATCCCTCTCGGGTTCGCCGCTGGCAAGCGTCCCCGGGGCCGCTGATAATTCCGGCGGGGAGGGCGGGGCGGATAACCTTGTCCGGATCCTCGACCTGGTGGGACACGCCCTTGAACCCGTATATGGATTCCGTTCCCTGGCGGCATTCAAGTCGCGGTTCAAACCGGAGTACCGCGCCCTATACCTGTATTACCAGGACCCGCTGCACCTGCCCGCTATTGGCCGCGCTTTAACACGTGCCTACCTGCCAGGGCTTTCCCTTCCGCAGGGTGCCCGCCTGGTACGCAAATTAGTGAAGTGAACCCTTCCAATTAGCACCAACAAATGTACGCTCCGGCGAGCCGGGAACGGCCATTGCTGCCATGGGGATGAAACCGGCAATTCAACAAAAATGATCCCCGGCATAATTGCCGGGGATCATTGTTTCGCTGCCGGCCGCACTAACGCGGCCGGGCGGCGGGGACTAGACCAGCGTCACGCCGGTAGCCTGGGGGCCCTTGGCGCCCTGACCGATTTCGAACTGAACACGCTGGTTCTCGTCGAGGGTCTTGAAGCCACCCGTCTGGATCTCCGAGTAGTGCACGAAGACATCACCGTCGGAGTCATCCGGGGTAATGAAGCCGAAGCCCTTTTCAGCGTTGAACCACTTGACGGTTCCCTGTGCCATTTATTTCTCCTCATTGTGGAACTTGTTTAAGATCGGCACACCTCGTGCCGGCCTTGGTCACTCCGTGAGAAGAATCCTGGATTGCCGTCCGGTAAAGGACCGGCGCTGCAGGAGCTTCGCACTCGCAACATGTCTTGCGAGCATGAAAAACACCTACACAAAGACTGAGATAAGAATTTCACGCTGCTCCGCGGAGGTCAACGGTTTGGGCGGAAAAACGCACAATTTTTGGGCAAAAAGACGTTTAAATGACCTTGTCAGAGCCGAATAGAGCCCGAAAGGGAGGCTCGCTGCCTGGGCCGGGAGCGCTTGGAAAACCGGCAGTCAGAAGAGCCGGGACTCGCTGTCGTCCACGCCGCGCATGGCATCGTAGTCAAGGGTGATGCAATCGATCCCGCGGTCGTTCGCGAGCACCTTGGCCTGCGGCTTGATTTGCTGCGCAGCGAAGATACCCCGGACCGGGGCAAGCAGCGGATCGCGGTTCAGCAACTCAAGGTACCGGGTGAGCTGCTCCACGCCGTCGATGTCGCCGCGGCGCTTAAGCTCAATGGCCACGGTGCCGCCGCCCGAGTCGCGGGCCAAAATGTCCACCGGGCCGATGGCCGTGAAGTACTCGCGGCGGATCAGGGAATAGCCCTCACCGAGCGTTTCAATCTGTTCCGCCAGCAGCCGCTGCAGGTCCGCCTCCACACCGTCCTTGATCAGGCCGGGATCCACACCGAGGTCGTGGGAGGAGTCACTGAGTTTCTCATGGATGTTGATGATCAACCGGTCGTCCGTCTTAGCCGACTGCACGGTCCACTGCTCGATGACACCCAGTTCCAGGTCAACGTCCTCGGGGGAAGAGACGCGGAGCGTTGCCGGCGGGCTCATCCAGTTGAGCGGCTTGTAGGAGCCACCGTCCGAGTGGACCAGGACAGAGCCGTCAGCCTTGACCAGCAGCAGCCTGGTGGCAAGGGGGAGATGGGCTTTGAGCCGGCCAACGTAATCAACAGAGCATCGGGCTATGACAAGTCGCACGCCGTACAGACTACCGTCTGGTGCCGCCGGCCTCCGCCCCGGGCAAGCCGGGGGAGCGGTGCCGGCCCGGCAGGGACCGGCCTGGCCGGCGCTGGGGCAGAATGGATGCATGCCGCGTTTCAACCGACCCCGCCGTCCCGTGTCCGGAAAATCCGGAGCCGCGTCGGCCCGTGCGGCCGGAAGGAAGGGAAGCAGCGAGGTTCCTGAGCTTGACCTGGAGCGCGCGCGGGCAGGCATCGCGCGGCGGGAAAGCGCACCCGACGGCGAGTGGATGGTCCGCACCATGACGGCCAGGAACGCTGAAAAGACGTACATTTGCCCCGAGTGTTCCACTGCAGTGCTGCCGGGGGTTGCCCACCTGGTGGTCTGGAAGGATGACCACCTCTTCGGCGCTGCTGCCGGGCTGGCGGAGCGCCGCCACTGGCACACCAACTGCTGGATGACCCGCAGTTACCGCTACCGGTAAGGGGCCGGGTGCAGCTGTCGCTAAGCTGGCAGGCATGACTTTTGATCCGGCGTCGTACGAATTCAGCCAGTCCACCGGCCCCACGCCCATCCGTGCCTCCACTGTCCTGCCGGCGCGGCGCGAAAACGTGGAGCTGCAAACGGAGGACGGGCATACCCTGGTGGGGGAGCTGGCGCTGCCGGAGTCCGGGCCGGTCAAAGCCACGCTGATTACCCTGCACCCGCTGCCTACCCATGGCGGGTTCATGGATTCCCACGTCTACCGCAAGGCCTCCTACCGGCTGCCCGCACTGGCCGGCATCGCGGTGCTGCGGTTCAACACGCGCGGCACCGAGTCCCCGCGGGGTACCAGCACCGGTGCTTTCGAGGAAGGTGTGGGAGAGCGGCATGACGTGGAGGCAGCTGTCCGCTTCGCCGTCGAACGCGGCCTGCCCAACCGGTGGCTTGTGGGCTGGTCCTTCGGCACCGAACTTGCCCTGATGTACGGGGCCACGGAGCCGGTCGCCTCGCTGATTGAGGGGGCAGTTCTGCTGTCCCCGCCGCTGCACCGGGCCAAGGATGCGCACCTGCTCGAGTGGGCGCAGTCCGGCAAACCGCTCAAGGTGCTGGTGCCTGAGCACGATGATTATCTGCAGCCGGACGCCGCCGCCGGGCGCTTCAGCCTGGTGCCGCAGGCCCGCGTTGTAGGGGTCAAAGGCGCCAAGCATCTGTGGGTGGGGGAGAAGTACGCCGGGCGGGTGCTGAACGAGATCGTGGATGAGGTCACCGAAGCAGGTTCCGGCGCCAGCCTGCCGCAGGTATGGGACGGGCCGGCAGCCAACGCCCCGGCCTAGGTGTATCGACCTGAGAGGCCGGCGGCCGCGTCCCAACGTCAGTGCTGGTCCTGCCGCACGATGTAGATTTCGCGGACCAGCAGCAGGACGGCGGCCGCCGTCGGAATGGCGATCAGGGCGCCGAGGACGCCCAGCAAACTGCCGCCGGCGATAACGGAAATGACTGCCACTGCGCCCGGCACCGCGACAGCCTTCTGCATGATGCGCGGCGAGATGAAGTAGGCCTCGAACTGCAGGTATGCAAAGTAGCAGATGGCGTAGACAGTGGCGGTCTGCCAGTCTTCGGTGAGCGCGATGAGGACTACCAGCACACCGGCAATCAGCCCGCCCACCAGGGGGATAAAGGCAAGGAGGGCCACCACGAACGCCAGCAAAAGGGCGAAGGGAACCCCCACGATGGACATCACGATGAAGGCAAAGGTGGCATTAAGCAGGGCTACGCAAGCCTGCCCGATCACGTAGTTGCCCACCGATCGGGTGATCTCCTCGGACAAAGCCTCAACCCGGGCCCGGCGGGAACGGGGTGCAAGCCGGTACCCCCATTTTTTCATTGCGGGCAGGGCGGCCAGGAAGTACAGGCTCAGCACCAGCACAATCAGGGTGCCGAACAGGCCGTTGGCGACGGTTGACCCGAAGCTCACCACGCCGCCGAAGATTCCGCCCACTGCCGCGGGGTCGTTGACAAACTTGTCCAGTTCCTCGGTAATCCGGTCCCGGACGCCGAACTGGTCATCGAGGCTGCGGAAGAAGTCTGAATCAATAAAGTCCCGAACCCAGACCGGTGCCTGCTGGACAACCTGCGTCACCTGTTCCACGATCGTGGGGATCAGGGTGGCAAAAAATCCGACGACGGCGCTTACCAGCACGGTAACGGACACCAGGATTCCGGCCGGGCGGGGGATCTTGCGGCTCTCAAGCCAGCTGACCACAGGTTCCAGGCCGAGTGCGATGAACAGCGCAGCCACAATCCACAGCAGCAGTTGCGTGGTGTTGGATCCGATCCAGTAGACAAGCAGGGCCAGGCCCACACCCACGGTGCCCATAAAACCCATGTACAGGGGGTGCTGGGGCGACATCCGTGGGCCGGGGTCACCGAACTGGGGTTCGACCTCGCCTGACTCTTCGCCAACCTGCTTCTCCTGGTGGGGGTACTCCGGCGGCATTTCGAAGCGGAGCCTCGGCTGGGCCCCGGGCAGCGGTTGGCGAAGGCGGTGCACCACCAGTCCGAGGGCCGCGGAGGCTGCCCCCCTCCGGCTGACGGGCGCAGGGACCTGGGGAGCGCCTGCCGAAGGCTCAGCGCCCGTTCGTTTCTCGTGTGCCGCGGAGGACTCGTCCGTCTTGTCAGTCACTGGGATGTGGGGCCTGTTCAGTGCGTGGCGCCGCTGGCGCGGGCGGGTGTGATGATCATCGCAAACACTATCAGCCGCCTTGTCAACACCCGTGAAGTGCCCGTCACGCGGGCAGGGGAAGATGCCTTTCCGGCACGGGAAACAAGGGCCGTGGTAACGAAACCGTTACTATTGAGGGTAAACCCCCGCTGATGATAGGTGTTCCCTTGCGTTTAAAGACTGCAGTCGCACTCGTGCTGCTCGGCCTCCTGACACTGCTGGCCGGCATCGGCCAGAGAACCATCTGGGCCCCGTCCGAGACTTTCACGGCCTCTGCGCCGGCTGATGCCGGGGCGGCGCCGCTGACGGTCATTGACCAGAACCTGCGCACCCTTCATGGCGGCACCGTCAAGATCAATATCGAGGGTGATGGCAACTTCCTGCTGGCATCGGGGCGTCCCGATGATGTCGACGCCTGGGTCGGCAAGACGGCGCACAACACCGTCACGGGGGTTTCCGAGGACGGGAAGTCGCTCCAGGTGGAACACGCAGACGGCGAACCCACTGCGCCCAACCCCGCAGGCTCGGACCTCTGGGTTTCCACCGAGAACGCAAGCGGTGAGCTGGAGTACTCCTGGACACCGCCGGCCGACGGCGACTGGACCCTCCTGTTGGCCTCTGACGGGACCCAGCCTGCTCCTGCCTCCGTTTCCATGACGTTCCCGAACGATACTTCCACCCCGTGGGCCATTCCGCTGATGGTGCTTGGCTCGCTCCTGATCCTCGGCGGGATCGCCCTGGCGTTGCTCTCCCTGCGCAAGCGCAAGCGCAACGGCGAAGGTGACGGCAACGGCAAGGGCAGCGGTTTTGCCCAGCGTGCCCGTGCCAGGACCGAGGCACGTTCGTCCTCGCGGGTGACCATGGCCGCCGCCGGTGTGGTTGCCGCTGCTGTTGTGGCCGGAACCGGTGTGGCCGCAAGTGCCACCTCGCCCGCGCCCGAGCCTTCCCCGGAGTCTTCGGCTGCCGCGCAGGATCAGTCAGGCTCGCCGGTGCTGCTCGACGCCCAGTTCCGCCGCATCCTGGAGCAGGTTTCCAGCGCAGCGGACGCAGGCGACGCAGCAAAGGATGCGAAAAAGCTTGCCGGCCGCGTTGGCGGCACTGAGCTTGAAGTCCGGACCCAGAACTACAAGATCCGCTCCCGGGTGGGATCCTACGAGGCACGGATGCCCGTGCGCTCCACCAAGCTCCTCACCACGGTGGTCACCAGTAACCGTGACTGGCCCCGGTCCGTCCTTGCCGTGACCCAGGGCGACGGCAACGTGGTTCCGCAGCTGCTGACGCTCGTACAGTCATCTCCGCGCGAGAACTACAAGCTCGTGGAAACGAACCCACTCCAGCCCGGCACCACCTTCCCCACCATCAACCGTGACGGTACCGAGACGCTGGCAGCGGCTGACAAGACCGGGCTGCTGTACAGCGGCGAAGAGGCCATGTCCGGCCTGGCCGACCGCCTCACCAGCGCCGATTCCCCTTTCAAGGACAAGCTGGTGGAGGGTAAGTCCTCGCCGTACATCGCGGACACCCTGTCCTACCAGGCAGAGGTGGTCAAGGCGGGAGAGAACGGCAATTTCTCCTTCACCCACAAGGTTGTTCCCGAGAGCACCATTGTGTTCCGCACCGCCGACGGCGGCGCCCTGGTACTGGGCCGGATCAACTTCGGCTTCGAGGGGACGCCGAAGGCCGCCGGTGACAAGCTCAGCATCGGTGACGATGCCGCGGCGCTCGCCGGCGGCAAGGAAACCACCACCGGCATGGTCCTGAGCTTCGCCGAGTCCATGGCCGTGTACGTTCCGCCGGCAGGCTCCACCGATCCCATGAAGCTTGTGGCTGCCACCCGCGGCCTGGTGGGGGCCAGCTTCAAGTAGACGCCGTACCTGCATTACCCCCGGCAGCGGCCGGAGTGGCTAGAGTGGAAAGCATGAGTTCGCCAGCTTCCCGCCCAGTCCCTCCTGCCGCTGCCAACCTGCTTAACCTGCGCGGCGCCGTCGACCTTTCCTCGCTGAAGCAGCGCCCCGCCGCCCCGGCCCCCTCCGCGCCGCCGTCGGGTCCGGAAGCGCCCGGGGGAGCGCAACCGGGGGCCGCTCCCGGTACTCCCGAGCTGGTAGTGAACGTGACCGAGGGCAACTTCCAGCAACTGGTGGAGTTGTCCGCGCAGGTGCCGGTGGTTTTCGCCCTGTGGGCTTCCTACTCGCCCGAATCCGCAACCATGCTGGATGTTTTGGAACGCGTGGTGGACAGTTATGGCGGCAGGCTGGTCCTCGGAGCCGCCGACATCGAAGCTTTCCCTCAGCTGGCCCAGGCGTTCCAAGTGCAGGCCGTGCCTACCGCCGTAGCAGTGCTCAAGGGCCAGCCGGTGCCGCTTTTCCAGGGCGGTGCCGACGAACAGCAGGTCCGCGGCCTTTTGGATGAACTGCTGAAGGTGGCCGCGGCAAACGGCGTGACCGGCAGCCTCGGCGCCGGTGCCGAGCAGGAAGGCGAGCCCGCCCCGCTGCCGCCGCTTCACCAGGCCGCCTTCGACGCCATCGAAGCCGGCGACTACGCGGCGGCTGCAGACGCCTACCGGCAGGCACTGAACGAGATGCCTGCCGACCACGAGGCGAAGGCCGGGCTGGCCCAGGTGGAGTTGATGGAGCGCCTTCAGTCGCTCTCAGCCCAGGACAGCGAAGCGCTCCGCGCCCAGGCAGCCAATGAGCCGGACAACCTGCAGGCGCAGCTTGCCGTCGCTGACCTGGATGTGGCGGGCGGGCACGTGGAGGACGCGCTGACCCGCCTGGTCAGCTTCATTGGCAGGAACTTCGGACCGGAGCGCGAGACTGCCCGCGTCCGTTTGCTTGAGCTGTTCGACGTGGTGGGCGCAGCCGATGAGCGCGTGGCCAAGGCGCGCCAGGCACTCGCGCGGGTTCTTTTCTAATGTCCGCCCTGTTCGAGCCGCTGAAGCTTCGCTCGCTTGAATTGCAGCACCGCGGCTGGGTATCGCCGATGTGCCAGTACAGCTGCGATGCCGACGCCGCGCCCGGAGTTCCGCATGACTGGCACCTGATGCACCTGGGCTCCTTCGCCGCCGGCGGCGCGGCGTTGATCCTCACCGAGGCTGCCGCCGTCAACCACGAGGGCATGATCAGCCCCCGCGACGCCGGCCTCTACAACGACGCCCAGGCCGCAGCCTGGCAGCGGATCACGTCTTTTGTGCACCGCCACGGGGCGGCGGACGCAAAAATTGGCGTCCAGCTGGCCCATGCCGGCCGGAAGGCCTCCACGTACTGGCCCTTTTCCGGGAAGCACGGCAGTATTCCGGAGTCCGACGGCGGGTGGACCACAGCAGGGCCTTCAGCGTCACCCTTCGACGGCTATGCCGAGCCCGCCGTGATGAGCGAGGAACAGATCACGGGAGTGATCAGCGACTTCGCGGCCGCCGCCGTCCGCGCCGTTGAGGCCGGCTTCGACACTGTGGAAATCCACGCGGCGCACGGCTACCTGCTGCACCAGTTCCAGAGCCCGCTGATCAACATGCGGACCGATACCTGGGGCAGGGATGAAGCAGGGCGGAACCGTCTGATGCTTTCGGTGGTTGATGCGGTGCGGGCTGTGATTCCTGACTCCATGCCCCTGCTGCTGAGGATCTCGGCCAGTGATTGGGCCGATGGCGGGGTTGACCTTGCGGCTTCCGTGCGGCTGGCACAGGAGGCGGCGGAGCACGGCGTGGACCTCGTTGACGTTTCCAGCGGCGGAGCGGTGGCCCATCAACAGATCAAGGCCGGCCCCGGCTACCAAACGGGGTTCTCCGCGGCCATCCGCAGGGAAGCGGGAGTGCCCACCGGCACCGTCGGCCTCCTGACCTCTGCCGGCCAGGCCGAACATGCCATCGCGACCGGACAGGCCGACGGCGTCTTTATTGCCCGGGCTGCTCTTCGGGACCCGCACTGGTGGCTGCGCGCGGCCTTCGAACTGGGCCATGACATTAAGTGGGCACCGCAGTACGAGCGCGCCGTCCCGCGGCGCACCTTCTGAATGCCGCTGTGATGGCAACCGCGCAGCACGACAAGGGGCAAACCGCAGGCCACGGAGTCGACCTGCAACTGGAAGCGGCCATCCTGGAACTTCTGGCCGCCAGGGCTGCAACGTCCACCATCTGCCCGTCGGATGCTGCCCGTGCCGTGGGCGACGAAAATTGGCGCGACCTCATGGAGCCTGCCCGCAAAGCTGCCCGGCGGCTGGTTGATGCCGGCGAGGTGGAGATCACCCAAGGCGGTTCGGTGGTTGATCCCTCCACCGCCAAAGGACCCATCCGGATCCGCAAAGTGCGCTAGCAACGCGCGGCCGCTGCGGGTGGTCCTACGCCTTTTTTACTACTCCTGCAGGAGGACCCCGCTGCCGCAACCCGAGGACTAGTCTGGCTTCATGACTGCTCAGCAACCAGACCCTGCACGGCCGGCCGGTCCCGTCGCCGCACTGTCCATCCGGGGACTCGCCAAACGCTTCGGGCAAAAGATCGCGGTGGACGGCATCAGCCTGGACGTCCCCGCGGGTTCCTTCTTCGGAATTGTGGGCCCCAACGGCGCCGGCAAAACCACCACGTTGTCGATGGCCACCGGGCTGCTGCGCCCGGACTTCGGCACTGCGGTTGTCCACGGCGTGGATGTCTGGGCACGCCCGCTGGAGGCAAAACGGCTGATGGGCATCCTGCCGGACGGGGTACGGCTGTTTGACCGGTTGACCGGCGAACAGCTCATCACCTACGCCGGACTGCTGCGCGGGATGGACAAGGACGTGCTGGCCAGCCGCGTGGGTGAGCTGCTGGCGGCCCTGGACCTGGCGCAGGACGCCGGCACACTCGTGGTTGACTACTCGGCGGGCATGACCAAAAAGATCGCCCTGGCGTCCGCCCTGATTCACGCGCCCAGGCTGCTGGTGCTGGACGAGCCTTTCGAAGCCGTTGACCCTGTGTCTGCCTCCAACATCCGCTCCATCCTTGACAGCTATGTGGCGTCCGGCGGCACGGTGATCGTCTCCAGCCACGTGATGGACCTGGTGCAGCGCATGTGCGACCACGTTGCAGTGGTGGCCGGCGGAAGGCTGCTGGCCACCGGAACGGTGGACGAGGTGCGCGGGGGAGTCTCCCTGGAAGACCGGTTCGTCCAGTTGGTAGGCGGCCGCAGCCGCACGGAAGGGCTGGAATGGTTGCGCACCTTTTAGGGCTCAAACTCACGCTGCTGCGCAACGGACTTCGCCGCAGCCCCTGGCAGCTTGTGGGCATGGCCTTCGCAGGGCTCTATGCCCTGAGCATCGTTGCCACGCTGGTGGTGGTGCTGGTCCTGCTTCGCCAGGCGGACCACGAGTTGGCGTACACCGCCGTGGTGCTTGGCGGTTCGGCGGCCATCCTGGGCTGGGGCATCATTCCGGTGGTGGCTTCGGCAACAGACATGACGCTGGATCCCGCCCGCTTCACCACGTTCGCCGTCCCGATGAAGCAGTTGCTGGCCGGGCTCGCGCTGGGCGGACTGATCGGCATTCCGGGCCTGGCAACAGCCCTGGTGGCACTGTCCACGGTGATGACGTGGTCCCGCGGCGTATTGCCTGCGTTCGCAGCCCTGGTGGGCGCGGCGGTGGGCGTCCTGACCTGCATCGTGCTGTCCAAGGTGGTGACGACGGCAACGGCCAGCCTCGCGTCGTCCCGCCGCTTCAAGGACGTGAGCGCCGTCGCGTTTATGGTTCCCCTTGTCCTCCTGGGCCCCATTGTGGCGGGAGTAGGCCGCGGAATCACCGCGTCCACTGGATTCCTTCCGGACTTCGCCCGGACGTTGTCGTGGACTCCGCTTGGTGCCCCGTGGGCCCTGGCGGGGGACATCGAGGCCGGCCGGCCCGGCGCGGCGGCCTTGAAGCTGCTTATCTCCCTTGCGGTCCTTACGGGCCTGGCCTGGTTCTGGAAGCTGCTGCTGGAACGTGCCCTGGTCACGCCGCCCTACTCTGGCAGCGGCAAGCGCAAGGGCGGCAAGCTGGGGCTGCTCGGGCTCCTGCCCGCTGTTCCTGCGGGCGCCGTGATGGCAAGGGCCCTGACGTACTGGATCCGTGACCCCCGCTACTCCGGTTCCCTCGTTGTGATCCCGCTCCTGCCGGTGGTGCTGGTTTTCCAGGGCAGCCAAACCGGCGATTTCAGCACCCTCGCGCTCCTGGCGCCGCTGTCGGCGTTTATCCTGGCCTGGTCCATTTCCGCTGATGTGTCCTATGACAGCACTGCCTTCGCGCTGCACCTGGCCAGCGGTGTCCGGGGCGTGGACGACAGGCTGGGCCGTGCCCTGGCATGCCTTGCCTTCGCGCTGCCGGTGGTCCTGGTGTTCGCCGCCGGTCACTCCGCCTTCACCGGCGACTGGGACCAGCTGCCCGGCCAGCTGGGGCTCAGCCTGGGAATCCTCTTTACGGGACTGGGATTGTCCTCCGTGGTCTCGGCCCGGTACACCGTGGCGGTTCCCCTGCCCGGCGACAGCCCCTTCAAGAAACCCCCGGGAAACGTGGGCCAGACCCTTGCCGTCCAGTTCGCCGGGCTGGGAGTCCTGATGGTCCTGGTGCTGCCGGAGGCCGCCCTCCTGGTCGCCCAGCTGGTCACCGGCAACAGCCTGTTCGGCTGGCTGAACCTCGCCGTTGGACTTGTGCTGGGAGTGGGCTTGTTTGTGATCGGTGTCAGGCTGGGCGGAAAATGGCTGGACGCCCGCGGTCCTGAGCTCCTGGCCCAGGTCACAGTGAACCGTTGAGCAGTGGACACGGAGCAGCCAACCGCCAAGCGGGCGAACAGCTGACACGGCCCCGGAAGGAACAGCATGGAAGTAGTCATCCTCAGCGGCAGCAAACAGATCGGGAAGCTCGCCGCTGATGCCTTCGAGGAGCTTCTCCGGCGCAAGCCGGACGCGGTCCTGGGACTTGCCACCGGCTCGTCGCCGCTGCCGATCTACGATGAACTCGCTGCCCGGCACGGGCGGGACGGACTGGACTTCAGCCGTGCCTCAGGTTTTGCCCTGGACGAGTACGTGGGCCTGCCGGCCGGGCACCCCGAGTCGTACCGCGAGGTCATCCGGCGGGAGTTCACCGACCGCGTCAACATCGCCCCGGAAAATGTCCACGGCCCGGACGGGACGGCCACAGACATCCCGGAGGCCTGCCGCGCCTACGAGGAGGCCATCGCCGCGGCGGGCGGCGTCGACCTGCAACTCCTCGGCGTGGGGACTGACGGCCACATCGGCTTCAACGAGCCCGGGTCCTCCTTCGCCTCCCGCACCCGGATCAAAAGCCTCATCGAACAGACACGCCGGGACAACGCCCGGTTTTTCAGCGGCCTGGCGGAGGTCCCGCACCACGTCCTGACCCAGGGCCTGGGGACCATCATGGATGCCCGGCATGTGGTCCTGGTGGCAACCGGCGCACAAAAGGCGCAGGCCGTCCGCGAGTTTGTCGAAGGTCCGGTGTCCGCCATCTGCCCCGCGTCCGTGCTGCAGTTCCATCCCCATGCCACCGTCCTGCTGGACGAGGCTGCCGCCTCGGCGCTCAAACTGGCCGATTTTTACCGCCACACCTATGACAACAAGCCCGCCTGGCAGGGTATCTGACAGCATGGCCGGCGGCCCGGGGCAGCAGGGAAAAGTTCGACGGCGGCAGGCAGCGGCCGGCTGTTTCCTCCCGCAGGGGGACGCGCCGCCGTCGAACGCCCCACCGCCGGAAAGGCTAAGATGGTTGGCATGACTAGCATGACGGACCCTCTCGAAAACGACCCGATGCGCGAGCTTTCCGGGGCTGGAACGTCCACGGCCACCATTGAGCGCGAGGAACTGCGCCAAGAGGTGGAGCCAGGAGACCGGGAGCGCTTTTCGCACTATGTGCGCAAGGAAAAAATCATGGAGTCCGCGCTGACCGGTGACCCCGTCATCGCCTTGTGCGGCAAAGTCTGGACGCCCGGCCGGGACCCACAGAAGTTCCCGGTGTGCCCAATGTGTAAAGAGGTCTATGACGGCCTCCGCCCGGGCAACGACGGCGGCAAGGGTCCCGGAGGGGACTCAGGCAACAACAAATAGTGACGGAGACGCTTTTTGGCGGCCCCACCCTGCCTCCGGCTTATCCGGAACGTGCAGCCTGGGGAACCGCCCCGAAACTCCGTGCCTGGCAGCAGGAAGCCCTGGACCTCTACCTGAGGACAAGTCCCCGGGACTTCCTTGCCGTGGCCACACCCGGTGCCGGTAAAACTACCTTCGCGCTTCGGGTCGCGTCCACGCTCATCGAGTCCGGCGCAGTCAACCGCGTGACCATCGTCGCGCCCACGGACCACCTCAAGCGGCAGTGGGCGGATGCGGCGGCCAAGGTGGGCATCGCCATCGACCCCAACTTCAAGAACGCCGACGGCCAGCACGGCCGCGGCTTCATTGGAGTCGCCGTCACGTACGCCCAGGTCGCCAGCAAACCCATGCTGCACCGGGCCAAAACCGAGGCCGCACGCACCCTGGTGATCCTGGACGAGATCCACCACGGCGGCGAAGCGCTGTCCTGGGGCGACGGCCTGCGCGAGGCATTTGACCCTGCGGCGCGCCGGCTGTCCCTGACCGGAACCCCGTTCCGCTCGGACACCTCTCCCATTCCGTTTGTGGAGTACGCGGAGGACCGGGACGGGATCCGCCGGTCCAAGGCGGACTACACCTATGGCTACGGCAACGCGCTGCGCGACCACGTGGTCCGGCCGGTGATGTTTATGGCGTACTCGGGGCAAATGCGCTGGCGGACCAGCGCCGGCGAGGAGATGGCGGCATCCCTCGGTGAGGCCGCGGTGACCAAGGACATCACGTCGCACGCATGGCGCACTGCCCTGAACCCGGCCGGCGAATGGATTCCGGCTGTCCTGGCAGGGGCGGACAAACGCCTCAGCGAGGTGCGCCGTACGGTTCCGGACGCCGGCGGGCTGGTCATCGCCACCGACCACGAGGACGCCAGGGCATACGCGGGGCAGCTGAAGCGGATCACCGGGGAGTCGCCCACGGTTATTCTTTCCGACGACGCCAAAGCGTCGAGCAAGATCGAGGAATTCACTGCCAGTGAGAAGCGGTGGATGGTTGCGGTCCGGATGGTGTCCGAAGGCGTTGACGTTCCCCGGTTGTCAGTGGGTGTGTACGCAACGTCAACTTCCACTCCGTTGTTTTTTGCCCAGGCTGTGGGCCGCTTTGTGCGTGCCCGCAAGCGGGGGGAGACCGCGTCCGTCTTCCTGCCGTCCGTGCCGCAGCTGATGGCTCTTGCCAACTCCATGGAGGCGGAGCGGGACCACGCCCTGGACCGCCCCGAGAAGGAGGACGGGGACGGCCTGTTCAATCCCGAGGACTCGCTGATGGCGGAAGCCAACCGCGAGGACAAGGCCTCCGACAGCCTCACAAAGGGCAAGTTCGAGGCCCTGGACTCGCAGGCGTCCTTTGACCGTGTCTTGTTCGATGGCGGCGAGTTCGGCACCGGCGGCGAAGTAGGCTCCGACGACGAGATGGACTTCCTGGGCATCCCCGGGCTGCTGGACGCGGAACAGGTGGGCACCTTGCTTCGCCAACGCCAGCATGAGCAGCTCAACCGGAAGAACCGGCGTGCCCCGGTGGCGGCAGAAGCCGCGGCTCCGGCTGTCCCGGACCACCGGCTGCTGATGGACTTGCGCAACGAACTGGCCAAGAACGTGGCTGCCTGGTCGGCCCGGACCGGGACGCCGCACGGCGTGGTCCACACAAAGCTGCGGACTGTTTGCGGCGGTCCTCCGGTGGCCCAGGCCAACGAGGAGCAGCTCCAGTCCCGCCTGCGGAAGCTTCAGGACTGGTTCGTCGGCCGCAAATAGCGCTCAGGCGACGTCGACGCCGCCGAGCTCCATCTCGGTGATTGCTTCCTCCAGGTCCTCCGCAATCCCTGCCGTCAGGGAGCGGATGACCGTCACGGAGTAGCCCGCCTGCACTGCGTCCAGGGACGTTGCCTTGACGCAGTAGTCGGTGGCGATCCCCACCACCACCACGTCCTCGACGTCGTTGCTCTGTAGCCAGTCGTCCAGGCCGATGGCGTCATCAGCGGCAGCATACCTGTCAGCGTCGCCGGCGCCGGGCAGCGCGCCGGGTTGCCGTTCCCCGGTGGGTACGGCGTCCTCCGGCGCCTGCAGTCCCTCGAAGCCGGAGTAGGCCGCTGCGAACTGCCCCTTTTGGAAATAGGCATCGATGTACTCGGTATCCAGGTCCGGGTGGAGCTCTGCACCGCGGGTTCCCGCCACGCAGTGCGGCGGCCAGCTGTCGATGAAATCCGGGGTTTCGGAAAAGTGGTCTCCGGGATTGATATGCCAGTCCTGCGTGGCCACCACGTGGTCGAACTCGCTGTGGTGGGCATCCACGTATTCGCTGATCGCGCCGGCCACCGCTGCGCCGCCGGCCACGGCGAGCGAGCCGCCCTCGCAAAAATCGTTCTGGACATCAACGATGATCAGGGCGCGGGACATTAGTTCTCCTCGTAAATGGTGGGGATGGCTGCTTCACCGCGCTGGAGGCGGTTCACCACGGCCGGAAGTTCAGCCATTGACTCGGCATGGCGCCGGCGCGCGCGGAGCACGCCTTCGTGGCCCGTCCAGCCCGGCATCAGTTCGCCGTTTTTCATGAACTGCTGCAGCAGCGGGCGGTCATTGCCGTCGTCCTCGGGCCGCCGGCCCACACCCACCACCTCGGCAGTGGCAATGCCGCGCTCGTCCAGTTTCCGCAGCGCGTACTTGCGCCCGCCCACACTCGCCTTGTTCTTGGCCGCTTTGGCTACAGAGACGAAGTTCCCGTCGTCGTCCGTCCGGCTCACCAGTTTGTAGACCATACTGGCGGTCGGGGCGCCGGACCCGGTGACCAGTGAAGTGCCCACGCCGTAGGAATCCACGGGGGCCGACTGAAGGGCGGCGATGGCGAACTCGTCCAGGTCCGAGGTGACAACGATCTTGGTATTTTCGTTGCCCAGGCTGTCCAGGAGCTGGCGGACCCACTGGGCCTGTGCCACGAGGTCGCCGGAATCCAGCCGTACCGCCCCAAGCCGCGGACCCGCCAGGTCCACTGCAGTGCGAACGGCTGCTTCGACGTCGTACGTATCCACGAGCAGGGACGTGCCATCGCCGAGGGACGCGATCTGGGCCTCGAAGGCGTCCCGCTCGGTGTCGTGCAGGAGGGTAAAGGAGTGCGCGGCGGTGCCCACCGTCTTGATCCCGTAGCGGATGCCCGCCTCCAGGTTGGACGTGCTGTCAAAGCCGGCAATGATGGCTGCCCGGGCGGAGGCGGCAGCGGCTTCCTCATGGGTGCGGCGGGAGCCCATCTCGATGCAGGGGCGGCCGCCGGCGGCACTGATCATCCGGGACGCGGCGGAGGCGATGGCGCTGTCATGGTTGAGCACGGACAGCAGGTATGTCTCCAGCATGCACGCTTCGGCGAAAGTGGCCTCGACGATCAGGATGGGGGAGTTGGGAAAGTACGCTTCCCCTTCCGGATAGCCCCAGATGTCACCGGAGAAACGATAAGACGCCAGGTACTCCAGCGTCTCCTCATTGACCACCTTGGTGCGGGCCAGGAAGTCCAGTTCGGCCTCCCCGAAGCGGAAATTCGAGATGCCTTCAAGGAGGCGGCCTGTACCTGCCACAATGCCGTAGCGCCGGCCGTCCGGGAGCCGCCGGGCGAAGGCTTCGAAGACGGACCTGCGGTGCGCGGCGCCCGAATGCAGCGACGCCTGCAGCATGGTCAGCTCGTAGTGGTCAGTGTAGAAGGACGTGCGGGGATGGTCCCAGCCGGCAGAGGTGCTCACGAAAGTCACTCTAGTCCCCACCGGCTCCCACGTCTCGCTTCGCTTCGCCGCGGGCCCCTCGCCGGCGTGGGCCCATCCTCCCCATAGAATGGACAGATGACCTTAAGCGTTGCGCTCGGCCCTGATACGCAGGAGGGCACCCGGACCGGCACAGCGGAGTCAACAGACTTCCTTGCCGCGCCGGACATCCCCTGGAACCTGGTGATCTGGAATGACCCCGTTAATCTGATGAGCTACGTCAGTTACGTGTTCCAAAGCTACTTCGGCTACCCGGAAAGCAAGGCGAACAAGCTCATGATGGAGGTCCATAAAAAGGGCCGCTCCATTGTTGCCTCCGGCAGCAAGGAGCAGGTGGAGCGCCATGCCGTGGCGATGCACGGCTTCGGGCTGTGGGCCACGGTGGAGAAGGCCAGCGGCGGGTCAGGCGGCAATGCAGGCAAGTCCGGCGGGCCGGGCCAGGGTAAGGGGAAACGTGGCTAAGGCGTTCAAGTACGGACTTAAAGGCATCACCGGCTATCTGGAACCGGCCGAACGGCAACTGCTGCGCAGCCTCATCGACGACGTCATCTCCATGCTCCAGCCGGAGGAGCGTCAGGGCCAGGACCCGCTGGCGGCCCTGATCGGCCTCGACATGGAGGTGGCCGTGCCCACGGACCGGGCGGTGAAGCGGCTCCTGCCCAACGTGATGAAGAACGACGACGGCGCGTCCCTGGAGTTCCGCCAGCTCACGGAGCGCTCGCTGCGGGAAACAAAGATCGGTGCCCTCCGGGCGGCGGCACTTGACCTGGACAAGGACGAGATCGTGCTGACCGCTGACGGCGCACGGCACTGGTCGATGGCCCTGAACGACGTCCGGCTGGTGCTGGCCGAGCGGCTGGACATCCAGGACGAGGAGGACGCCGAGCACGTCCACCTGATGCAGGACTGGTCCCAGGCCGAGGACGTTGAAAGCTACCTGGCACTGGTCTACAACTTCGCCACCTGGCTGCAGGAGTCGCTGGTCCAGGCCATGCTGCAGTCCCTGGACACCGGCCGTTGACCGGCCGGCCGTTCCCGTCCCTGGCCTGTGACACATTAGACATGAGTCACAGGCCACAAGATGCTGCCTGAGCCTGCAGGGAAGACCTATCCTCGAATAATCATGACAACAGCCTCGAGCATGGACCCGCACGTTGAAGCCGCAGCGGTGTCCGAAGCCGGCGACCTCCCGGCCGCGGCCGTGGAATCACGGCCCATTGGTGTCTTCGACTCCGGCGTAGGCGGGCTGACGGTGGCGCGCTCCATCATCGACCAGCTTCCCAACGAGTCCATCCTCTACGTGGGGGACACGGCGCACGGACCGTACGGCCCCCTGCCCATCGCGGAGGTCCGGGCCAACGCCCTGGGCGTGATGGACGAACTGGTGGACTCCGGTGTCAAGCTGCTCACCATAGCCTGCAACTCGGCGTCGGCCGCTGTGCTTCGTGACGCACGGGAGCGGTACACGGCCAAGTACGGCATTCCGGTCATCGAGGTCATCCAGCCGGCCGTGCGCCGCGCCGTTGCCGCAACACGGAGCGGCCGGGTAGGCGTGATCGGCACCTCCGCCACAGTGGGTTCCCGCGCCTACGAGGACACCTTCGCCGCCGCCCCGGATTTGGTCATTACATCGGTGGCCTGCCCGGAGTTCGTGAGCTATGTGGAAGCCGGAATCACCACCGGGCCGGCCCTGCTGGCCGTCGCGGAGGAATACCTGGCCCCGCTCAAGGCCGCCGGCGTGGACACCGTAGTCCTGGGCTGCACCCACTACCCGCTGCTCACCGGCGTGATTTCCTTCGTTATGGGAGCGGACGTGACCCTGGTGTCCAGTGCCGAGGAAACCGCCAAGGACGTCTACCGGGCCTTGGCCACCCACAACCTGCAGCGCACCGGGGACACCCCTCCGGAACACCACTTCGTGGCGACCGGCGATGCCCACCAGTTCGAGGCACTGGCCCGCCGGTTCCTTGGTCCCGAGGTACTCTCGGTCCGGCACGTGGATCATGTGGCCGCCCAGTACCCCACCGGCAGCCTGGCCCGCATCACCCCCGAAATGATCGCCGCGGCCCAAAACGCCAGGAGCCGCCCGCGGATTTCCAACTTCGTGGGCAGTTCAGTGACCGGGGGTTCCGGCCAGTGAAGCTCACCATCGTAGGCTGCACGGGATCCTTCCCCGGCCCGGGCTCCCCGGCATCGTGCTACCTCCTGACGGCGAACGACGGCGAGCGGACCTGGAAAGTGGTGATGGACCTGGGCAGCGGCGCACTTGGCGCTATCCAGCGGTACACCGACCTCGAGGACATCGACGCGATCTTCCTCACCCACCTGCATCCGGACCACTGCATGGACCTGTGCGGCCTGCACGTGGCTGTCCGGTGGAAGCCGGGCGGCTGGGGCCGCGGCCGGATTCCGGTATGGGGACCGGCCGCCACGGCAGACCGGATGGCCACCGCGTACGGCCTGGAGCTGGACCCGGGGATGCACGAGGAGTTCGACTTCACCAACTGGGCAGAACGCGAAGCCGTGACCGTCGGCCCTTTCACCGTGACACCCTTCGCGGTGAACCACCCCGTGGAGGAGGCGTACGCCCTGCGGGTGGAAGTGGTGGAGCCGGACAAGGAAGGCAACAACGTCTCCCGGACCCTGACCTACTCGGGTGACACAGACTCCTGCGCGGGGCTGGAGGAGGCGGCCAAGGACTCCGACCTGTTCCTTTGCGAGGCAGCCTTCGAGGAAGGCCGCGACGACGGCATCAAGGATGTCCACCTGACCGGCAAACGCGCAGGGGAAGCCGCAGCCGCTGCCGGGGCGCGACGGCTCCTGCTGACCCACATTCCGGTATGGACCTCGCCGACTACCGTCATGGCGGAAGCCCGTCCGGTCTTCGGCGGCGATGTCGCCGTGGCTGTCGCCGGAGTGCATTACACCATCTGAGCGGCGCCGGTCCGGCGGCACCCGGACTCTCGCTGCGGCCGGCAGTGGATAAGCTAAAGGCATGACTTCTGAAGCAACTGCAGTGCCCATCGTGCGCGCCGACGGCCGCGCCCCGGACCAGCTCCGGCCCATCAGCATCACCCGCGGATGGTCCAACCAGGCCGAAGGCTCGGCCCTGATCGAGTTCGGCAACACCCGGGTCCTGTGCACCGCGTCCCTCACTGCCGGAGTTCCCCGCTGGCTCAAAGGTGAGGGCCGCGGCTGGGTTACGGCCGAGTACGCCATGCTGCCCCGGGCCACGAACACCCGTTCCGACCGTGAATCAGTCAAGGGAAAAATCGGCGGCCGCACCCACGAAATCTCCCGGCTCATCGGCCGCTCCCTGCGCTCCATCATCGACACCAAGGCCCTGGGCGAGAACACCATCGTGCTGGACTGCGATGTCCTGCAGGCGGACGGCGGAACCCGGACCGCAGCCATCACCGGCGCCTACGTCGCGCTCGCGGATGCCATCCGGTTCGCCCGCGACAACAAGCTGATCGCCAGGAACGCCCAGCCCCTCATCGACACCATCGCAGCGGTGTCCGTCGGCATCATCGACGGCGTTCCGATGCTGGACCTGCCCTACGTTGAGGACGTCCGGGCGGAGACCGACATGAACGTGGTGGTGACGGGCTCCGGCAAGTTCGTGGAAGTGCAGGGTACCGCCGAAGGTGCGCCCTTTGACCGGGCCGAACTCGACCAGCTGCTCGATCTGGCGCTGCTGGGCACCACCCAGCTTGCTGCCATCCAGCGCGAAACCCTGGCAGACAGCCTGTGAGCGCGGCCACCGCCGCGCCGCGCCTGGTGCTTGCCACCCATAACAAAGGCAAGCTCCGCGAGCTGCGGGAACTGCTGCGCGGGCAGGTGCCGGGGCTCGACGTCGACACGCAGGTGGTGGACGCGGCGGCGGCAGGTGCCCCCGACGTCGTCGAAACCGGTGTGACGTTCGCCGAGAATTCTTTGCTCAAGGCGCGCGCTGTCGCTGAAGCGACGGGCCTCGTGGCCATTGCCGACGATTCCGGCCTTGCCGTGGACGTGATGGGCGGGGCGCCGGGGATCTTCTCGGCTCGGTGGGCCGGCAGCCACGGCGATGACGAAGCCAACCTGCAGCTGCTGCTCAACCAGCTCTCCGACGTGCCGGACGCCCACCGGGGCGCGGCCTTCGTCTGCGCCGCGGCCCTGGCGGTACCCGGTACGGACGCAGCCCCGGGGCGCGAGGTGGTGGAGTACGGGCAGCTGGAGGGCGTCCTCCTGCGCGAACCCCGCGGCGCCGGCGGTTTCGGCTACGACCCCGTGCTGCAGCCGGCGGGGGAAAACCGCAGCTGCGCGGAGCTGTCCGCCGATGAGAAGAACGCGATCAGCCACCGCGGCAAGGCCTTCCGGGCGCTCCTGCCGGCCGTTGTGGAGGCCCTGCACAACCGCTAGCGCATTCCTGCTTAAACAGCTGTGCTCCCCGCCGGAACGGGGAGCACAGCTGTTTAAAAGGTTCAATCGGATAGCGCCGCGGCAGCCTACTCTGAGCGGGTGCCCTGGATATGGCGGGGAGTCTTGTGCTCGTTCTCGGGAGCGTGTTCCTCGATGAACTCGTCCACCGGGTCGGTGCCGTAGGCCTTCGCCTGGCGCTTTGCGGACAGGCCGCGGAGGACCTCGATGCCGATGGGCAGGACCGAGACCAGGACGATGGCGATGAAAATGATGTCCAGGTTGTCGCGGACCCAGGGGATACGGTCGCCCAGCAGGTAACCCAGGAGCGTCACGCCGCCGCCCCAGAGGACTGCGCCAATCACGTTGAAGAGAAAGAATTTCTTTTTGTTCATCTGGGCGACGCCGACGATGACGGGAACGAATGTCCTGATGATCGGAACGAAGCGCGCGAGGATCAGCGCTTTGCCGCCGTGCTTTTCGAAGAAGGCGTGGGCGTTCTCAACGTTTTCGCGCTTGAAGAGGCGGGAATTGGGCTTGTTAAAGATGGCCGGGCCGGCCTTTGAACCAATCAGGTAACCGGTCTGGTTGCCGATAATGGCCGCCACAATAATGAGCAGCGCAAAAAGCCACACATTGAACTTGATCGTGTCAGTGGCCACCAGCAGGCCCGCGGTGAAAAGCATGGAGTCGCCCGGCAGGAAGAAGCCCACCAGAAGCCCGGTTTCCGCGAAGACGATGCCGCATACAAGCAGGACCACCCAGGGTGCCAGGGCAGGATCGGCCAGGAAGACCTGGGGGTTCAGCCAGTCGGGCAGGAACGATGCCAGCTGTGGCTGCACCGGTCCCGCACCACCCAGCATGGACACAGCGAAGTCGTTCATCACAGGAAAGTTCACCCCTCAAGGGTACTTGACGCACCTCCTGCCCCTGGCGTAGATGAAACTCCCGACAGTCGGACTGGTGATATCCATGACAGGGCGGCACGGCTGACCCGGGAAGGTCAGCCGCCGGAGGTAAGGTTGCCCCGTGGGTTTGGACTTTACGGCGATCGACTTCGAGACTGCGAACGGATTCCGGGGCTCGCCCTGCGCCGTTGGACTGACGAAAGTCCGGGGCGGACGGATTGTCGAGGAAGCGTCGTGGCTGATGCGCCCGCCCGCCAGTCACGATCATTTCGATTACCACAACGTCCGCATACACGGCATCACAGCCCGGGACGTGGCGGGAATGCCGCGCTTTGGGGAGCTCTTCCCCGAAATCGGCGCCTTCATCGGCGATGACATCCTCGCCGCCCACAATGCTGCCTTTGACCTGGGGGTCATCCGGTCCGGCCTTGAGGTCTCCGGCCTCGCGGGTCCGGGCTACGACTACGTCTGCACCGTGATGCTGTCCCGGCGGTGCTACTCCCTGGTGTCCAACTCCCTGCCGTTTGCCGCCGAGGAAGCCGGCGTGCCCCTGGTTAATCACCACGACGCCGCCGAAGATGCCAGGGCGTGCGCCGGCATCCTCATTGACATCGCCGGGCGCAACCGAGCCAACAGCATCGCGGAGCTCTACCTTTCCCTGGGGCTCGTGATGCCGCGCCAGGAGGCCTTCGACCCGGCCCGTGACGGGTTGTCGAAGCCGAGCCTGGCCGCGATCTCCGCTGCAGCCGGCAGCGGAGCTGCGCTCGTCCGGCCGTTCCAGTCGGGCTGGCCTGAGGAGGGGGCGAACCCGGACCCCAACCCCGATGCCCACCCCGGCCATCCGCTTTACGGCCAGACGGTCGTTTTCACCGGACAGCTTTCCATGGGCCGGCCGGAAGCGAAAGTGCGCTCGGCAGAGCTCGGTGCCCGCCCTGAAAGCCGCGTCACCGGGCGCACCACGGTCCTGGTGGTGGGTGACGGCTTTGTGGCTTCGGACCTCCGCTCCGGCAGGCTCACGGGCAAAGCGCGGCGCGTACTGGAGCTCCACGAGCGCGGCCAGGCCATCGAGGTCCTCTCCGAGGGGGAGTTCCTGCAGATGGTGGGCAGCTTCGCCGCTGCAGCCGTCAGCGCCTGAGGGCCTGGCCGTCCAGGTTCACAGGGCGCAACAAAGCTTCCACCCGGCGTCGGCCGCCCCTAGCCTGGGCTCATGCGCTCCGTGTTTGCCTTCCCCAACCCTGTCAACGAGTATGCTGCGCGCGTGACGGCCGGCCTTGTTGTGCTGCTGGCACTGGGGACCGCCGCCGCCGGGTGGGGATGGGGGCTGCTGGCCATCGCCGTCGGATTCTGGCTGCGGCTGCTGTTCGGCCCCCGGATCTCGCCGCTGGCACTGCTCTCTGTCAAGGTCATCACGCCCCGGCTGGGCCGGGTCAAGCTGGTTCCCGGGCCGCCCAAACGCTTTGCCCAGGGCATGGGAGCTGTGGTTTCCACCGTTGCGTTCCTCCTGTTCGCCGCCGGCGCTGCGCCCGCCGCCTGGACCGTGCTGGGGATCCTGATTGCCGCGGCGTCGCTTGAGGCCTTCTCCGGATTTTGCCTTGGCTGCGTGATCTTCGGGTTCCTGCAGCGGCGCGGCCTGATTCCGGAAGAAGTCTGCGAGGCCTGCAACAACATCAGCCTTCGCCGGTTGTGACCTTCACCAGCTGGTTGGCCATGCCGCGGATGACTTCGGGCGCCTCCAGGGCCTCCAGCCCATCGGCGGGAAGGCAGTCCTCGCCGTAAAAGGCGCCAAGGATATTCCCGGCAATTGAACCGGTGGAATCGCTGTCGCCGCTGTGATTGACGGCCAGGGCTACTGCTGTGCGGAAGTGCTGCACCGGGTCTGCGGCGCCTGCGCCGGCCGCCTCGCCGCCGTCGTCCGGCAGGGTGGCCAGGACGGCGTAAAGTGCGACGGCGAATGCTTCCTCAGCCACCCAGCCCTCGCCGAGTGCCTGGACCAGTTCCTCCGGCGTCACGATTCCCTTGCCTGCCAGCCGGAGTGCGCCCTCCAGCCGGTCAGGCAGTTCGGGGGCCACACCCTCGACCCCGGTGGCGTGTGCAACTGCTGCCGCCGCAGCTTCCCGCAGCCCGTCGCCGGCGACGAGGCGGTGGATGAGGACGCTGAACGTTCCGGCGCTCTGGCGCGCTGACGGGTGGCCGTGCGTCAGGGAGGCGGCGTCGGAACTCAACTTGTAGACGGCGTCGGGCGTGATGTGGGGGATGAGCCCGAACGGGGCGGACCGCATGACTGTCCCACAACCCTTGGACCCAGCGTTGACGGGCCGGATGGAGGTGCCCATTTCACCCGTTGCCAGGCCGGAGATGCAGGCCTTGCCGGGGTGCCGCCGCTGATGCAGTACGGACTGTTCGTCGATCCAGCGGGGATGTGCCACAGGGGCCGATGCCGGAGCTGCTTCCCCCTGCGTGGCGAGCCAGCGCAGGTAGGCCAGCCACAGGCAAGCGTTAACATCCGCACCCACCCCGGAGTTGGCCCACTCCAGCGCCTCCACCAGACCGTCGACGGTGTAGAGCGTCATTTGAGTGTCGTCGGAGAAGTGGCTGTTTCCCGCGAGGGCTGCGAAACCGGTCACGCCGGAAGCGCCAAAGCGGCTGCGGATCCGGTCTATCGAGTCGAACTCCACGAGATAGCCCAGGGAATCGCCCAACGCGCCGCCCAGGAGGCAGCCATGAATGCGGGACTTGAGGGAGGGCGTGGAAGTGTCCGGCTCGATGCTCATGCAGTAAATTTACCGTGACGCAGCACGGCTGCCCTGCGCGCACCGGCGTCGTTTAGCCCGCGCGTATATCGCCTTGTCCAGCGAACGCACAGCCGGCCCTGGAATAATACCTGGGTTGCCCGAAGGCAAAACCCCGTACGCCTACCTGAAGGTCGACACCATGAGCACGCCCGTCCTGGCCCGTCACGACGCACTGCAGTCCTCCGGAACTGTCAGTGGCAACCGATAGCTTAGGAACATGAGGCTACTTCACACATCGGACTGGCACTTGGGCCGGTCCTTCCACGGCGTCGGCATGCTGGATGCGCAGCGGGCCTTTGTCAACCAGTTGGTGGACGCCGTCACCCGGCACTCCGTGGACATTGTGCTGATCGCCGGGGACGTCTACGACCGCGCCCTCCCGGGCGTGGATGTGGTCCACCTGCTGGACGACGCCCTGGTCAGGCTGACCTCGGCAGGAGCCCAGGTAGTCCTCACCAGCGGCAACCATGACTCCGCCATCAGGCTGGGGTTCGCCTCGCGTCTGCTGGAGCGCGGCGGAGTGCACCTGCGGACCAGGCTTGAAGGCCTGGACCAGCCCCTGCTGCTGCCTGCAGCCGCAGCTGCCGAAGACGGGGCAGCTGCCGGCGAAGCCGTGGTGGCCATCTACGGCATACCCTGGCTCGAACCGCGGCTCGTGGCCGAGCAATTGGGCGTCCAGGCTGCCAGCCACTTCGAGGTCACCCGCGCGGCAACAGACCTGATCCGGCAGGACATCAGACGCCGGTCAGCTTCGGCAACAGTCCACTCGGTGGTTCTCGCCCATACGTTTGCCAGCGGGGGAATCAGCTCGGACAGTGAACGTGACCTCAGCATCGGCGGGGTGGGTGCGGTCCCGCTGGACCTCTTCGACGGTTTCAGCTACACCGCCCTGGGCCACCTGCACGGGCGGCAGTCCCTTTCGCCCCAGGTCCGGTACTCGGGCTCCCCGCTTGCGTACTCCTTTTCCGAGGCCTCCCACAACAAGGGCGCCTGGCTGATAAACATTGATGCCGATGGGGTTACCGGTGTCGAGGAAGTCCTGTGGGATGCCCCGCGTACCCTGGCCGTCCTGCGGGGTCCCCTGGACGAACTGCTTGAGTCGCCCGAGCACGCGTGGGCTGAAACCGCATACTGCCAGGTGACCCTCACGGACGCCCAGCGTCCTGCCCGGGCCATGGACCGCCTTCGTTCGCGCTTCCCTGACACCCTGGTGCTCGGGTTTGATCCCGAGGGCGGACCTGCCACCGCCGCCTCGACTTACAGCAGCAGGCTTGCCGAAGCGCCGGATGACCTCGCCGTATGCTGCGGTTTCCTGGAGCACGTGCGCGGCCGCATCCCGGACGACGCAGAGAAGGCCGCGCTCGCGGGCGCGCTGGAAAACGTCCGCCTCCAGGAGGCCTCGCGATGAGGATCCACCAGCTCCGCATCTCCGCATTCGGTCCCTTTGCCGGCACCGAGGAGATCGATTTCGACCGGCTCAGCGCGCACGGCCTTTTCCTGCTCAATGGCCCCACCGGGGCAGGAAAAACGAGTGTGCTGGACGCCATCTGCTTCGCCCTGTATGGCTCGGTGCCAGGAGCACGCCAGGACGGCAAACGCCTGCGCAGCGACCACGCCGAGCCGGGCCAGGAGCCCTGCGTCAGTTGTGAGTTCTCCGCCCAGGGCCGCCGCTTTGAGGTCACACGTTCGCCGGCCTGGGAAAAGCCCAGCGCCAGGGGAAGGAACGGGTTCACCACCCAGCAGGCGAAGACTCTCCTGCGGGAACGCGTGGACGGGGCGTGGGTTGAAAAGTCGGCCCGCAATGACGAGGCAGGCGCTGAAATACTCGCCCTGCTGGGCATGGACCGTGAGCAATTTACCCGGGTGGTGATGCTGCCGCAGGGTGATTTTGCAGCCTTCCTGCGGTCGAAGGCCACCGACCGGCTTGAGCTTTTGCAGAAACTTTTTGGCACCCAGCGGTTCGAAGCAGTTGAACAGGAGCTGTCCCGCCAGGCGCAGGCAGCGAAAGAAGAAGTGTCTGTCCTTGCCGGCCAGCTTGAGCTTTTGGCGGCCCGGGCTGAGTCGGAATCGGCAACCCTGCAGCTTAGTGAGGCCGATGGCCCGTCCCGGGACAACCCTGCTGCACGGCTCGACTGGCTGAAGGATGCTGCCGCCGAGCGCCTGCGCGAGCTTGCCCACGAGGCAAAAACCGCGGAAGCGGCAAGCCGGGAACGTGCCAACCGCGTCGAAGCGGAGACTGCACGCCGGGACCGGCACCGCAGGCTGGAGGAAGCCGCCACGAGGCAGGCCGCCGCGCAGGAAGCCCTGCCACGTCTGGAAGAGGTTGCCCTCCGGCTTGGCCGGCACCGCCAGGCAGAGGTACTCGCCGGACAATTGCGGAGTGTCGATGCCGGAGCGGTTAAAGTCCGGCGCGCAGCTGCCGCGATGGAATCGGCTTTCACCTTGCTTCGCCTCGCTGCCGGTGAAGACCCCGAACTGGCCCAGCTGGACCTCGGCTTCCCGGCAGATGACGCGCTGGACCTGGCCGGGCCAGCGGCAGTTCCGGGTGCAACGGACGAACTAAACCGGATTCGGTCCCTGCTGGCCGTGGTCGAGGCGAGACTTCCTGATGAGGACCGTCTCAAGGCGCTCCGGTCAAAGCATCAGCAGCTGCTGGCCAAACAGGATGACCTCACCGGGGCCGGTGCCGCGCTGGCCAGCCGTGTGGAGAGCCTCCTCAGCGAACGGTCGCGCCTCTCCGGCGGCCTGGGTCCGCTGGAGGTGGGTGCCGGAACGGCGGCCCTGCGTGCAAAGGAAGCAACGGCTGCCGAGGAGCTGCTGGACGTGGTCCGGCGGTATGCTGCGGCAGTGTCGGCCCGTGATGCCGTGAAACTGGAACACGACGCGGCCCGGGAGAACCAGCTGGAGACTAAACGGCACTGGCTTGACGTGAGGGAGCAGCGGCTGGCGAACGCGGCCGCCGAGCTCGCGGCGCAGCTGGTCGACGGGGAACAGTGCCCGGTGTGCGGAAGCCCCGACCACCCCCTGCCGGCGGTAGCGGATGGGGGCGGCCCGGGGCTTGCCCAGGACGAGGAAGCGGCCCACCAGCTGTATGAAGCCGCTGACGCAGGGTTTTCAGCGGCCGGCCACAAGCTGGCCGAGTCAAACCAGCTGGTAGCCGTCCTCGCCGGCCAAGGCGGGGAAACGGCCAAGGAGGAGGCCGCCAGCGCGGCCGAAGAGGCGCGCCGGGCTGCCGCCGACGCCGAACAGGCGGTCGGGGAGCTCGCGGCAGCCCGGTTGCGGCTTGAAACGCTTGAGGCGGGCATTGCAGCTGCACAAGCTTCACGTGCCGGCACCGAGGCAGAGCTTAATCAGGTGGTGTCCTCCCTTGCGGACGTGGCCGAACAGTCGTCCTCGCTCGACCAGGCTTTGGCAGGATTGAGGGCCGGCCACCGCAGCCTTTCCCACCGGTTGCGTGCCTTGGAAAACGCGGCAGCGATGCTGGGTAAAGCCGTTGATGCCCAGGCTGAGCTGAGCTCTGCCAAGGTCCAGGCTGCCGAGGCCTTGGAACAGCTGGAGCAGGCGTTGCCCGAAGCCGGGTTCGCGACCGCCGATGAGGCGCGCGAACACCTGCTGGCCGGCAGTGAAGCTGCTGCCCTGGAATCCGAGATGCGGTCCGCCCAGGATGAAGCGGCGAGGGTGGCGGAACTGTTCGCGTCAGCGGACATTGTGCTCGCCCTTGAGGAAGCGGCTGCCGGTCAGGTGCCCGATGAGCAGCAGCTCGCAGTCCATAAGGCTGAGGCTGCTGCCGCCCTGAAGGAAGCGCGTGACGCGGACCTGGCAGCAGGCATGGCCAAGCGCTGCCTCGAATCGCTGGCCTCCATCCGTACGGCCTATGACGAGCTTGCCGGATCCGCGCGGGGGCCTGCGGACCTGGCCCGCATGCTTGCCGGCCTGGCGGACGCAGCGGCCGGCCGGGGAGACAACACCTACCGGATGAGCCTGAACAGCTACGTGCTGGCGGCGCGGCTGGAGCAGGTGGCTCTGGCCGCATCTGAACGCCTGGTTGCCATGAGCGACGGCCGGTACCTCCTGCAGCACACTGACGCGAAGGCGGCGCGCGGTGCCAAGTCCGGGCTGGGCCTGGAAGTGGTGGATCAATGGACCGGGCACCGCCGGGACACGTCCACCTTGTCCGGCGGCGAATCCTTTATGGCGTCGCTCTCCCTGGCGCTCGGGCTGGCAGACGTAGTCCAGCAGGAGGCCGGCGGAGTCGAAATCGAGACGCTCTTTGTGGATGAGGGGTTCGGCAGCCTTGACGAGCAATCCCTGGAACAAGTGATGGATGCCTTGGAGGGCCTGCGGGACGGCGGCAGGGTAGTGGGGCTCGTCAGCCATGTGGGGGAAATGAAGCAACGGATCGGAACGCAGCTTCAGGTACTGAAGACCAGGAACGGATCTACGCTGCGGATCGCCGAAGCCCTGGACGTCCCGGTCTGAGGTTGCGGGCAAGCGCGGATATACTTGGACAGTTACCGGGTTTCGCGCATCGGGAGGAGGGACGATGCGCATGACTGAACGAGCCCGGAATTGAAATCCTCCACTTCCTTTTCATCTGGCCAGCCTCCTGCTTCGGGGCACGCCGTCCTTCCCGCCACGCAGGAACCCGACACACCGGAACCTGCCACGCAGGCTCCCATGCAGCCTGCTTCCGGCGGCCGTTTCGCCAGGCTTCCCCATCTCGCCGGCCGCGGCTTCATTCCCCTGGGTCTCTTTGCCCGGCTTCCCTTGGCCATGCTGACGGTAGGCACCCTGACCCTGGTCACTTCCAACAGCGGTTCTTATGCCCTGGGCGGCACTGCGGCAGGTGCGGTGGGCGTTGGCTCCGCCCTCGGCGCTCCGGTCCTGGGAGCCTTGGCCGACAGGCGGGGCCAACGTCCCATGCTGCTGTGGGCTGCCGTCCTTAATACCGCAGCCGTAGTGGCGTTGATCCTTGCAGCCTCTGCCATGGGCACGTCCGGAAGCTTTCCCGCTGCCGTGTTGGCCGCCGCGTTCCTCTCGGGGGCAAGCTGTCCGCAGGTAGGCCCGCTGGCCCGCGTCCGGTGGATGGCCCTGACGTCGCGGGGCAAGGCGCCGGATAACAGGCGGGACCTGGACACGGCGCTCTCGTACGAGAGCACGGCGGACGAAGTGACTTTTGTGCTGGGGCCTGCGCTCGTGGGAATCCTTGCCAGCCTCCTGGCACCCTGGCTTCCGCTCGCGCTGGCGGCAGCCATGACCATCACGCTGGTGCCCGCCTTTGCCGCGCATCGCACCCACCGCGCGGTGCCGGGGGCACGCCACGCGGTTCCGGCCGCAGAACGCCGCTCCCGGGTGAGGATGCCTGCCGCCGTCGCCCTGCCAGTGGTTGCGATGGTTTGCATGGGCACGTTTTTCGGCTCAACGCAGGCGGCTTTGAGTTCATTCTCGGCCAGCTACGCCACCTCCGAACTCGCCGGACTGCTGTATGCCGTGATGGGGCTCAGCTCGGCTGCCGCAGCCCTCTCAGTTGCCTACTGGCCGCAGCGTTTCAGCCTTTCCTGGCGCTGGGTGGTGTCCGCTGTACTGATGGCAGCACTCGCCGTGCTCCTGCTGGTGCCGTCGTCACTGGGTGCGATGGTGGCAGTGCTGCTCATCCTTGGGGTCCCCGTGGGCCCGGTGATGGTTACCGTCTTCGCCGTCGGAGGCGTGCTGGCCCCGGAGGGACGGCTGGGCACGGTGATGACCGCACTGGCCAGCGGCATTGTGGCCGGCACCGCGATCGGCTCGTCCCTGGGCGGCCGGCTGGCACAGGACCACGGCTACGCGGCGGCGTTCCTTGTTCCCGCCTGCGCGGCATCCGCGCTGGCACTCCTCGGAGCCGCGGCCGCCGTCGTGCTTCATCGCCGCAGCGTCCGCCGCTGACGAGGCTCAGCGTACCGGCGCACGCTCAGGTCAGCTGCCGTTCGATCCTGGCAGCGCTTTCTGCGAGCGCCGCGCCCACCACTGAAGGGTCGTGGGCGGAGCGGATGTAGACGACGGCGAGTGCTGCCGGGCGGCCGCCTGGCACACGGACGGGTGCGGCCAGGGAGGAGACCCCGGCGATGACCTCGTCATGGCTGGCGGAGTACCCGACGCGCCTGGCAACAGCCGCTTCGGGCCGGTAGGGAACGCCTGTCTCCAGCCGGTCCCACTCAGCTTCAGTGAGGGCAGACTGGATGGCGATGCCGGGTGCACCGGCATTGATTGGGTGCCGGGTGCCGGGATGCTGGGCCACCGTCGCGCCCGAGTGCCGCGGTTCCACTGTGACCAGGGTGATGCAGTCGTGGTGGTCCCACAAAGCCACGAACGCCGTCATGTCCAGGGTGTTGGCCAGGTGGGTGAGTTCGGGAAGGGCAGCACTCTGGAGGTTCCTCGAGACGCTCCGGGCCAGCACGGCGAGGCCCGGCCCGGGCTGGACCCGGCCGCCGTCGTCACGGACCAGGAGCGAGTGGTCCTCGAGGGTGCGCAGGATGCGGTACGCCACGGAACGGTGCACACCCATGGCATCGGCGAGCTCGGCGATGGTCATGGGGCCAGGTGCCGCGGCCAGGATCTCAAGGGCGCGGATGCCGCGGGAAAGCGTTTGGGAGGGTGAAGCCTGTGGCGGAGCTGCTTCGGCCGGGGCTCCGGCGGTGGGGCTCATGCTGTCCATCCTAGGTCGCTTGGTAGCGGTGTCGCGGCTCGTGTGCAGGGATTCGCCGAGGCGTGGCGTCCGCAATAAGAAACGGCGGTTCAAATATAGAACTTGCGGGCGTCCGAGTCCACTTGCCACTGTGGCGGGCAATAAAACACAGTGCAGCCGAAATTATGTTGGGGTGTGTCCCGCCTCACACTTTCGTAGTACTCTTTCAACTAACTGACCGTTCTGTCGGTAATTCTGAAGGCGTCCCGGCGGCGTAGCTGCCGATAAAACAATGGAGTTTCAATGACCACACCTTCCAAGGTGGATACCCTCGCTGGTCCCAGCACCCGGCGTGAGGAGCGTAAAGTCCTCGCCGGCACCCTGGTCGGCACCACCATCGAATGGTACGACTTCTTCATCTTTGCCCAGCTGACCGCAACGCTGCTGTCACCCCTGTTCCTGGCGCCATTGAACGAGTCCAACCCCGGACTCGCGCAAATCCTCTCGTTTGCCCTGATCGGCATCAGCTTCCTCTTCCGCCCGCTGGGCGCAGTGGTGGCCGGCCATCTCGGCGACCGCCTGGGCCGCAAGGCAATGCTCGTCTTCACCCTGGTGATGATGGGCGCAGCCACCGCACTCATTGGCATGCTGCCCACCTACGCACAGATTGGTGCCTGGGCACCCATCCTCCTGATCACCCTGCGCATCATCCAGGGCTTCTCGGCAGGAGGCGAGTGGGGCGGTGCAGCACTGATGGCAGTGGAACACGCGCCTCTGAACAAGCGCGGCCTCTTCGGCGCCTACCCCCAGATCGGCGTCCCGATCGGCATGATCCTGGCCACCGGCCTCCTCTTCTTCCTGAACACCAGCATGTCCAGGGAAGACTTTGCGGCCTGGGGCTGGCGGGTTCCGTTCCTGCTCTCCATCGTCCTCATCGTGGTGGGCTACCTGATCCGGCGTGCTGTTGCTGAAAGCCCGGTCTTCCAGGAGATGGCCGCGCGGAAGCAGGAAAGCAAGGCGCCGCTGGGAGTGCTGGTCCGCAACCACAAGAGGCCGGTCCTGTACTCCACCCTGATCTTCATCGGCAACAACGCTGCCGGCTACCTGCTGATCGCCTTCTTCATCGCCTATGCCACCAGGACGCTGCAAATGCCCACGCCCCAGGTCCTGCTGGCTACCACCCTGGCGTCCTTCGGCTGGCTGATCTTCACCCTGGCGGGCGGCTGGCTCTCTGACCGCATCGGCCGGGTCAAGACGTTCCTTATCGGCTACGCCATCATCTTCGCCTGGATGATTCCCATGTTCGCCCTGATCGACACCAGGAACATCTGGCTCTACGGTGTGGCGCTGTTTGTCCTCACCATCGGCCTCGGCCTGTCCTACGGGCCCATGTCCGCCATGTACGCCGAGATGTTCCCGGCCAACGTCAGGTACTCCGGCATTTCCATCGGGTACGCGTTCGGGGCCATCCTGGGCGGAGCCTTCGCGGCAACCATCGCCGAAACGCTGCTGCAGACCACCAAGTGGGCCGGATCCATCGGTATCTACATCATGGTCCTCTGCGTCATCTCGGCCATCGGTGTGCTGCTGGCCAAGGAGACCAAGGGCCGTCCGCTGGGCGTCAGCCACCACTGACCTCATCAACTCCGCAGTAGGGCGACGGGCCCGGACCACACTGGTTCGGGCCCGTCGCCGTACCGGCGGTACCAATCAAACCAGGGGACGCTGTTACTGCTTCAGGAAACTGATGGCGTCATCGTCCGTAAGCTGTTCAAAGTGGCGGTAGAAGCTGCCCACGGCCCGGAACTTTCCCGGCAGATGCAGGCACAGAACGGCGTCGCACACCCGCTCCACGGAGGCTTCCGCTTCGATGGAACCGACAGGGGCGGCGGCCACTATCGTTGTCGCGCCACCCTCGCGGACGGCTTCGACGGCGGCGCGCATGGTGGCGCCGGTGGCCAGGCCGTCGTCGACCAGCAGGACAGTCTTGCCCGACAGGTCGTGGTCTATTCCCGGATATAAATTGACGCGGCGCAGCAGTTCGGCGCGTTCGCGGTGCTCCACCTCGTCCAGCAGCTCCTGGCGCACTCCGTGCTCCAGTACCCGGTCCATCAGCGGCTTGTTGAGCAGGCGGACCGTTCGGCCGCGGGCCCATGCCACGGCGCCGTAGGCAGTTTCCTGGTGCCCCGGAATGCCGAGCTTTCGCACCAGGACAGCTCCCAGCGGGAGATAGAGGGCCTTGGCGGCCGAAGCCGCTACCGGGATGCCGCCCCGGGCAAGGCCAAGGACTACTGTGCCGGGCCGCTCACGGAACTGAGCGAGTACCGCGGCCAGCCTCTCACCGGCCTCAGTACGGTCTTCAAAGCGCGTCAGCATGTTTCCCTCCCGGCTACCAGCCCTTCCTTCAGCCTACCGCCGGGAAAAGGGCGGCAGGAGACAGCGGGCAGGCGGACCGGTATTTGTTAGACCGAGAGGAAAGTGATGGCTGCCTGTTTAAAGGCCCGGCTGGTGATTGCGTTGGTGTGGTTCCGGCCCGGCAGCATCACCTGTTCAACTATCCCCCCGGCCTTAGCCGCCAAGTCAGCCAGCTGCGGCAGGCTGGCAGCGCGTTCGTCCTTGTCACCGGCCACCAGGAGCATCGGCGCATGGGGAACGGCCTCGGCCGGGTCGTAGGGCTCGGCTTTAATCGCTTCGACCAGGGAGAGGAGCGCAAAGATGTTGTTGCTGGGCAGCAGCAGCGCCATTTTCAGCAGCCGGGCAGTGGACTCATCAGCGATCGGGGTCCCGTCGGCGAGGTAATCCTGGGCAGCGACGAGGTCGAAGGCCGCAAGCGGGTCCGCGACGTTCGGCCCGCCCAGCACCAACCGGTGCACGATTTCCGGCTGCGTGGCTCCGAACTCCCAGGCGAGCCGGGAACCAAGGGAGTAACCGACTATGTCCAGCCCGCTGGAGGGGTCGCCGTCCTGCACGGGCCGCACGCCGGCGTCGAACGCTACCTGGAGCAGGTCCGCCCGGATTCTGCTGGGGGAGTAGGAATCCCGGTCCTCAGGTGCTCCGCTTCGGCCGTGTCCTGGCAGGTCCACCGTGATGAGGCGGCGGCCGGCGTCTAGCAGCGCCGCCACCCAGCCGGTGTCTTCCCAGTTGAGCTTGCTGGAGGACGAGAAGCCGTGCAGCAGGAGGACGGGCCGGAGCCCGGCATCCACGGCGGGATCATGCACCCCTACGTACAACTGGGGATCTGTTCCCTCTACTGTGTGCAAGTGCTGCTCGCCGGTGTGCCTGCCGCTCATGGTGTCAGTCCTCATCAACTACGGCACCCGGGCGGACCGGGCGCTTCGGAACCTCGTACATCGGGACTACTCTACCTGCCGGGTCCTGGTGGTGAACCGGGCGGCCACGGCGCAGGCCACCGCAATCCCCGCGATCAGGCCGATGGTGCTGAAGAGCTGGATGCGGCTGCTCTCGGCGCTGAAGCCCACCGCGAAGATCAGGCCCAGCAGGACGAGCCCCACAATGGTCAGGGCCGGGAAGCCCTTCATCCGCAGGGGCAGCGGCGTGCCCTCCCGATCTGCCCGGCGCCGCAGGATCAGCTGCGAGACCAGCGCGCTGCCCCACACCACCAGGCAGGTGGAACCCACCAGCTGGAACAGGGCCGGAAGGATACGCTCCGGGAACAGCAGTTCCAGGACCGTGGCGACGAAACCGAACGCCACTGACACCCCGACGGCCAGCATGGGCACGCTGGCGCGACTCAGCCGTGTGAGGAACCGCGGTGCTTCGGCCCGCTCCGCGAGGGAATAGACCATCCGGGAGGCCCCGTAGAGGTTGGCGTTCAACGCGGAAAGGAGCGCGACGACGGCCACCAGGGTGATGGCTGTTGCGGCGCCGGGGATCCGGGCCGTGTCCAGAACTCCGGCAAACGGCGACGCCAGGCTCTCCGAGGTTGCCGGCAGGACCGTGGCGATCACAAAAACGGAGCCGATGTAGAAAACCAGGATGCGCCAGACAACGGTCCTGATGGCCTTGCCCACGCTGTGCTCCGGGTCTTCGGTCTCTGCCGCCGCCACGGACACGATCTCGGTGCCGCCGAAGGCGAAGATCACCACAAAGAGGGCGGAGGCGATGCCGCCCAGGCCGGCGGGGGCGAAATCTGCCGTCAGGTTGGCCAGGCCGGGGGACGCCACGTCCGGCAGCAGCCCCAGCAGCAGGGCGGCGCCCACCCCCAGGAACAGGATGATCGCGGCAACCTTGAGGATGGCGAACCAGAATTCGAACTCACCGAAGTTCCGGACGCCCGTGAGGTTGATGGCGGTGAAGACGACCATAAAGACCAGTGCCAGCGCCCACACCGGAATCACCGGCCACACCGTAAACAGCAGCCCGGCAGCTCCCAGTGCCTCGGCGGCGATCACCACTACCAGCTGCAGCCACCAGAGCCAGCCGATGGTGGCGCCGGCTGTCTTTCCCAGGGCCCGCTCGGCATACACGGAGAAGGCGCCGCTGTTCGGGTTCGCGGCGGCCATCTCGCCCAGCGCCCACATAACCAGGATGATCAGCGTGCCTGCCACCAGGTAGGAGATGAGCACTGCGGGGCCGGCCGCCTGCACGCCTGCCCCGGATCCCAGGAACAGCCCGGCGCCAATGGCGCTGCCCAGGCCCATCATGGTGAGCTGGCGCGGCTTCATGGTGTGGCCCAGATGGCCTTGTGCGTGCACTGCGGTGGACTTCATCGTCATTTTGCTGCTGAACCTTCTTGGGGTGTGGTTGGTGGCTCCTCGTGGGACCTATCGAATTTACCGCCTTCCGTGCTGCAGCGCGTAGTCGGGACGCAAGCCCCGGGCCGGTGGATTAGCCCGAGCCCAGCTGAAACATTTGCTAAATGAACGGCGTTGGACCGTAGAATTAGTTTTGGTCAAGATGACCATATCTAGCCGCGCGCGGCAGGTGTCCTACAATCCGGAAGGCGGTGACACGTGTACTCGAGCTCTGCCAACGTCTCCGAGCGCCAGGCGGCGCCGCCCCCGCTCGCTATCTCCACCGTCATTTTCACGCTGCGCCCCAGCGAAAGCTCGGGCCGGCCCACGCTGTGGCTACCCCTGGTCCGCCGGATCCGGGAGCCGTACAAAGGGTTGTGGGCACTGCCGGGCGGCCCCCTCAGCCACTCCGAATCCTTGCAGGATGCGGCGTCGCGGAACCTGGTGGAGACCACGGGCCTTGCGCCCAGCTACCTGGAGCAGCTTTATGCCTTTGGCGGGCTGCACCGCTCACCCACCCAGCGGGTGGTCTCAATCGTCTATTGGGCCCTGGTTCAACCCACGGAAGCCGCGCTCGCGGACGAGTCGGAAAACGTCAGGTGGTTCCGGGCGGACCGGCTGGGCGAACTTGCCTTCGACCACAACGCAATCGTGGACTACGCGCTCTGGCGGCTGCGCAACAAGCTGGCCTACGGCTCCGTGGCGTACCACCTGCTGGGGGAGTACTTCACTCTCGCCCAGGTCCGGGAAGTCTACGAGGCCGTACTGGACAGGCAACTGGACCCCGCCAACTTCCGCCGGCAGCTCAAATCCACCCCTGACATCGAAGAAACCGGCGAGTACCTCCAGGGCGGCAAACACCGCCCGCCCCGCCTCTACCGCTTTACCGGCCGGCCCGGCCTCGACCCAGACAACAGGAGCACAACATGAGCAGCGTCAACACAGCAATCCAGCTGATCACACGCGAACAGGCCGAAAAAGGCGCGGCCGCAAAGGGCGGCACGTGCAGCCCCGCGCTGGCCAAGGGGCCGTGGGACTACGACCTCGCAGAGGCGCTCGCCGGTATCCCCGCGTACGGCCCCGGCGCCTCCAGCGCCGACGTTGCACCTCCGGCAACCCCGCGCCAGGGGCAGCTGCCGGAGGAGTACAAGCTCGCCAGCGATGCGGAGCTGGGTGAGCGGATCCTGGCAGCGAAGGCTCTACTGGGGGACAGGGCCGTCATCCTGGGGCACTTCTACCAGCGCGATGAAGTGATCCAGTACGCCGACTTCGTGGGTGACTCCTTCCAGCTGGCCAACGCCGCCCTCACCCGACCGGACGCGGAGGCCATCGTGTTCTGCGGCGTCCACTTCATGGCCGAAACCGCTGACATCCTTTCCGCGCCGGAACAGGCTGTGATCCTGCCCAACCTTGCCGCCGGCTGCTCCATGGCGGACATGGCGGATGCGGACTCCGTGGCCGAATGCTGGGAACAGCTTGAGGAGATCTACGGCACCGAGCCCGACGCCGACGGCCGGGTTCCCGTCATGCCCGTCACCTACATGAACTCCTCGGCAGCCCTGAAGGCATTCTGCGGTGAGCGCGGCGGCATCGTCTGCACCTCCTCCAATGCCAAGACCGTCCTCGAGTGGGCGTTCCAGCGGGCCCAGCGGGTGCTGTTCTTCCCGGACCAGCACCTGGGCCGCAACACCGCGAAAGCCCTGGGAGTCCCCCTGGAGCAGATGCCCATGTGGAACCCGCGCAAGGACCTGGGCGGCAACGACGAAAAGGCCCTGCTCGAGGCCAGGGTCATCCTGTGGCACGGGTTCTGCTCGGTGCACAAGCGCTTCAACGTAGCCCAGATCGAAAAGGCCCGCGCCGACTTCCCCGGCGTCCAGGTGATCGTCCACCCCGAGTGCCCCATGGAAGTAGTGGATGCAGCCGATTCCGCCGGTTCCACCGACTTCATCAAGAAGGCCATCGCCGCGGCCACGGAGCCCACCACTTTCGCCGTCGGCACCGAAATCAACATGGTGAACCGGCTCGCGGCAGAGTACCCCCAGCACACGATTTTCTGCCTGGACCCCGTCATCTGCCCCTGCTCCACCATGTACCGCATCCACCCCGGCTACCTTGCCTGGGTCCTCGAAGAACTGGTTGCCGGGCGCGTCGTCAACCGGATCACCGTCGCGGACTCGGTGCAGGATCACGCCCGGACCGCCCTTGAGCGCATGCTCGCGGCCAGGCCGTCATGACAAGGCCATCCACCCCGGCTCCTCTTGAGGACCGGGGAGCGCCAGGACCCGGTGGGACGTCCGCCCGCCAAAGCCCTGCGGCGCGGGCACGGCTGATCGTCGTCGGCAGTGGCATCGCGGGGCTCTATGCTGCCCTGCTGGCAGCGGATGCCGGTGCTGAGGTGGTGCTCCTGAGCAAGGGCGGGCTTCGCGAAAGCAACACCTGGTACGCCCAGGGCGGGATTTCTGCGGTGCTGGACGGGCCTGCCCCCGGTGACACCGTGGCGGCCCACATCGCGGATACGCTCCGGGCCGGGGCGGGGCATTGCAATGAAGACGCCGTCCGGTTGATGTGCACCGAGGCGAGCCGGGACATCGCAGGGCTGCAGCGTTTCGGCGTCCGCTTCGATTCAGCGGCCGACGGCGGCCCGGCTCTAGGACTGGAAGCAGCCCATTCAGCGCCCCGCATCCTCCACGCCGGCGGCGACGCCACCGGAGCGAAGGTCGCCGCGGCGCTGATCCAGTCAGTGCTCAAGCGGCAAGCCGATGGGATCCTGACGGTCCGGACTTCTGCCCACGCAACATCCCTCCTCCAGCAAAACGGCAGAGTTACCGGAGTGGAGTTCCTTCAGGACGGCAACTGGGCCATGGTGCAGGGGGACGCTGTCCTGCTGGCAACAGGAGGAGCGGGCCAGCTGTTCGCCCAGACCACCAATCCCGCGGTGGCCACCGCCGACGGCCTTGCGCTCGCCGTCCGCGCCGGAGCGGCGGCAACTGACCTGGAATTCTTCCAGTTCCATCCCACCTGCCTGGTTGTAACCCCGCCATCAGGCCCGGCGGCGGCACCAGGCACTGACCAGGCACCGTTGCTTATCTCTGAAGCCGTCCGTGGTGAGGGAGCTATTCTCGTCGACGGCAACGGGAAGCGCTTCATGCGGGCGTACCATCCGGACGCGGAGCTCGCCCCGCGCGACGTCGTGTCCCGCAGCATTGCCCTGCACCTTGCCAAGCTCGGTGACCCCAACGGCCACGTCTACCTCGATGCGCGAGTGATTGAATCCATCAAGGGCCCAGGGTTCCTGGCAAAGCGTTTCCCCACCCTCACGCAGCGGACGCTCGACGCCGGCATCGACTGGACGCGCGAACTGGTTCCGGTCGCACCGGCTGCGCATTACTGGATGGGCGGCGTCACCACCGATCTTCACGGCCGAACCACGGTGCCAGGTCTCTACGCAGCAGGTGAAGTCGCCTGCACCGGCGTCCAAGGAGCGAACCGGCTGGCCAGCAACTCCTTACTTGAGGGACTGGTTTTCGGCCGCCGCGCTGTTGAGGACTTCCTTTCCGGTGACCGTGGCTGGGGTGCGTCCCGGGGCAGCAATGCTCCGCGTGCTGTCTCGGCCGCGGGCGGCCTCCCCTTGACGCACGCTTCCGCACACCTGCCCCGGAACGCTGATGGCACCATCACCTTCCCTGCTGCTTTAGAAGGCGGGATGGCCGCATCAGTTGTTCCCGCTGAGAGTCTGCTGGCCAACGTCGGTGGTAAGGAGGGTAGGGAGGAGCCGTTCTCGCGGGATGGCCTTCGGCGGCTGATGACTGCCAAGGCCGGGGTGCTTCGTGATGGGGTGCTGCTCTCCGCGGCGGGGGAAACCCTTGACCGGTGGGCCGCCGTCGTCCGTCCTGAGAGTGTTCCCACCGGTGGGGACGTCCGGGAGCACGAGGACCGCAACCTGCTGCTTGCCGCGCAGTTGCTGGTGGCCGGAGCGCAGGAGCGCATGGAGTCCCTGGGTGCGCACTACCGGAGCGACGCTCCTGCTGATGCTGCCGCCATCTCCGACGAGTATGAAAAAACTTTCCGAACCCGCCCGAAAGCGAGCCTTGTCCATGACTGAACTGTCCATGACTCGGAACCCGGTGATTGAACCACCGACCGTCCACGAACCGCGCCTGGACCTGACGCTGCCGTCGGCGCCGGTGCGGGAGATCCTGGAGCGTGCCTTTGCTGAAGATGCCCCCGCAGGTGACATCACCTCCCAGCTGCTGATCCCCGGCGAAGCCCGAGCCACCGCGGTGCTGAACGCGCGCGTGCCGGGCGTCCTCAGCGGTGCCACGGTGTTCCGGGATGCCATGCTGCTGGTGGATCCGGACACCGACGTGGAGCTGCTGCTGGCGGACGGGGAGAAGTTCGACGCCGGGACGCACCTCGCTCGGGTCAGCGGACGTGCCAGGTCGGTCCTGTTGGCAGAACGCGTGGCCCTCAACCTGGTGCAGCGGATGTCCGCCATCGCCACAAAGACTGCAGAGTTTGTGCGGCTGGCCGAAGGTACCCCCGCCCGGATCACCGATACCCGTAAGACCACGCCCGGGCTGCGGATCCTGGAGCGGTTCGCCGTGCGGTGCGGCGGCGGCGCCAACCACCGGTACAGCCTCTCCGACGCCGTGCTGGCCAAGGACAACCACCTCGCCGTCATGACCGGCGGCGACCCCGCACGGCTCACCGGGCTTCTCGCCGCTGCCAAAGCACAGCTGGGCCACACCACCCACTTCGAGGTGGAAGTGGACCGCCTGGACCAGATCGGGCCGGTCCTTGCGGCCGGCGTGGACACCATCATGCTGGACAACTTCACGGTCGAGGAGTTGAGGGCCGGTGTAGCACTGGTGGCCGGGCGGGCACGGGTTGAGGCCAGCGGAAATGTGAACCTCGGGACGGTGGCTGGAATCGCAGCCACGGGAGTCGACGTCATCTCCGTTGGCGCCCTCACCCACACGGTGGCGGCCCTGGACCTCGGGCTCGACGTCGAACTGACCGTCAGGTGACTCCCCATGATCTTTCTTGACGCAGCAGCCACCACCCCCGTCCGCCGTGAGGTGCTCGATGCCATGTGGCCTTACCTCACCGGTGAGTTCGGCAACCCGTCGAGCCATCACACCGTGGGCGAGGCTGCCGCTGATGGGCTCGCGGGTGCCCGGCGGTCGGTCGCAACCGTCCTGGGTTGCCGGCCCGGAGAAGTGACCTTCACTGCCGGCGGAACGGAAGCGGACAACCTCGCCGTCAAGGGAATCGCCCTGGCCCGGCAGGCAGCAGATCCGCAGCTGAACCGGGTGGTGATCAGCGCCGTGGAGCATCCCGCGGTGGAGGAGTCGGCCCGTTACCTGGAGCGCTTCCACGGTTTCGCGGTTGATGTGGTTCCTGTAGACGGGACGGGGCGCGTAAGGCCAGAAGCGTTCCGGGCCGTGCTTCGGCCGGAAACCGCCCTGGCCAGCATCATGTACGCCAACAACGAGGTGGGAACGGTGCAGCCCATCGCCGAACTTGCCGGCCTGGCGCGCGGACTGGGCGTCCCGTTCCACACCGATGCCGTCCAGGCGGCCGGCTGGCTGCCGGTGGACACCAGAGCTCTGGGCGTTGATGCGATGAGCATTTCGGGGCATAAATTCGGGGCGCCCAAAGGCAGCGGAGTGTTGTTCGTCCGCGGCCGCACCAGGGTGGAGCCGCTGGTTCATGGCGGCGGGCAGGAACGGGGCCGGAGATCAGGAACAGAGAACGTGGCGGGGGCCGTGGGCCTTGCCACCGCGCTCACCCTGGCCCAAGCCGGCCAGCTGGAGAAACGACGGCGGGTCGCAGCCATGCGGGACACCTTTATCAATGCTGTACTTGCCGGTGTTCCGGGGGCCATCCTCACCGGGCATCCCGTTGAGCGGCTGCCCTCCGTGGCGTCCTTCTGCTTCCCCGGAACCAGCGGCGAATCAGTGCTGCTTGAATTGGAACGCCAGGGCGTCGTGTGCTCCAGCGGTTCAGCCTGCGCGGCGGGTTCCGATGCGCCGTCGCCCGTGCTCACCTCAATGGGAATTTCCCCGGAAGTTGCCCAGACTGCTGTGCGGTTCAGTTTTGATGCATTGGTGACCCAAGCGGACCTGGAAGCGGCGGCTGCGGCGGTGCTTGACGGCGTCGGACGGGTCAGGGGCCTGGGCGCCCAGCGCCTTGCTCGGGGCTGAGCAGTCCCGTCAGTAGAGCTCGCCCACCGGGATCTCCACGGCCAATCGGTTGGACGGCCCCGGCAGCGGGCAGGCCCAGGCCTCGTTGTAGGCGCACGACGGGTTGTAGGCAAAGTTGAAGTCCAGGACAAACGTGGCGTCCGGACCGGTGCCTTGGACGCCGTGGAACGCGCCCTTGATGGTGTCCAGCAGATACCGGCCAGCCCCGTAGCTGCCGCCGGGCTGGCCGGCGGTGGCGTCCCGGAACGGCACAAAAATGCCGCCGCCGTACCCCTGCAGCTTCCACACCGCGAGCTGACCTACTTCCGGAAGGTCAAAGGTGCCCAGCCGGACGAAGCGGACGGCACCGTCGGTACCCGTTTCTACGCTGATTTGCCTGCCCGCGCCCTGCTGGGTCAGCGGAACATGGAACCGGTAGATGGGGTCATAGTCCGCCGTTTTGAGCCCGGAAAAGTGCGCCTTATCTGCCGCAGTCAATGCCGAGGCCGGGTGCGTGACGAACATCAGGTCGCGCTGATGGCGCCAGTAGGAATGCGCCTCCGCCGGGTTTTCGAGCGAAAGCTTGCGGACGTTGTGATACAGGGCAAACGTCCGCAGCCGCCAGTCAGCGATGTCGACGGCGGAAATGTCCGTCCGGTCTTCTTCGGCTGCGCCCCGATGCTCTTCCATAGCCCCCAGCCTAGTCCCCGGGACCCGCAGAACACGTCCAGCGCCGACACGCGCCGGTGTGCTTGCCGTTTGGTCGGAGGAAACCCCTTCCCGGTCATCACTGGCTCCCTGCCGTCCCACTAGGCTGGCTGCATGAGAGGCAAGGCAACACCGACCGTCCTGTCCGGTGCGCTGCTGGTGGCGGGCGCCCTCCTTGCAGGCTGCTCCACGGCAGAGCCCCGGGGGCCAGGCTGGACAGCGCAGCCGGACCCGTCAGCCGCGGGAACCACCGCTCCTGCATCAGCGGGCGCCATGGCATCAGCGACGGCGACGGCGGACGCCGGCGCGACGCCCACCGCCGGGCCCGAGGCTGTTGCCACGGCGGCGGCGTGGAAGACTTTCTCGGATCCCGGCAGGATTGTCAGCTTCGAGCTTCCCGAGGACTGGATCGCGCAGTCCGTCACGCCGGACGAAGGCAGCCTGCCCGGCGCGCTGAAAATCGAAGTGAAAAAGCCGGACGGGACATTCCTCGCAGCGCTGCGGACAGGACTGCCGCCGTCGTCCGCCACCTGCGCTGGCGCCTCGAAGCGGCCTTATACGGTCATCAGCAGCGTTCCCGTCGAACTGTCTGCCGCCGGCGGGGAAGGAACAATACCGCCGAGGGTGGTTTTCCGGGTGGTGCAGGGGTACCGCTACTTTGGCTCCTACGGCATCACCAACGTAGTGGGCGGCGGAGACGGGCGGGCGTGCGAGCTGCGCAACATCGTCCGTGGCCCGGCGGGGAAGGGCGATTATTCCTTTGGCGATGTGGTCTCCGTTAAGGCCTTCGCCCCGGATGAAAAGGTGGCTCCCGCGAAGGCGTTCGACACCCTGAACCAGGCAACCCGCTATGCCACGGAAGGCACTGAATTCGCCAACGTCCAGCGGATGCTAATGTCTCTGGAGATCAACAACTAGTCCCGTTCCCGGCCCCCACCCTGCGCCGGTCAGAGTGGCGACTTTTCTTCCACCGCCGACACCCCCGGAGAGCCATGGAACGCAGTGTTTCCGCACGACTGGTCTTCAAGACCGTAGCCAACACCAAGGTGGCCATGGCCATCGCTGTAGCCCGGAACAGCGGCTACTCCTCCTTTGAGGAGTCCTTGGCCGTGACAGCCGGGGGAGGGCAGGTACCCCTGACCGAGGTATCGGACCACCACGGAGGCAGGTTCCACTACATGGAGTTCGCCGAGCCGGCAGAGGTCACGGTGGAATACTCCGCGACGGTGGGCGGGAAAGGGGAACCCGAGGAAGCGGAGCTCGCCGACCGGATCCGCTACGTCCGGCCCAGCCGCTACGCAGAATCCGACCGGCTCCTGCCCACGGCCTATGCGGAGTTCGAGGGCGTCCACGGTGGCGATTTGCTGCACGCTGTCCGGAACTGGGTGAACGGGGAGCTGCGCTACCTCAGCGGCTCCTCCCGGGGCACCGACGGTGCAGTGGAAACCCTCCTCAGCCGCCGTGGGGTGTGCCGGGACTTTGCGCACCTGGCCATCGCGCTGCTGAGGTCCAAGGATATTCCAGCCCGGCTGGCCGCAGTCTATGCCCCGGGGCTGAGCCCGATGGATTTCCACGCCGTAGCGGAGGCCTACGTGGAAGGAGCCTGGCACGTCATCGATCCCACGGGCCTTGCCCCGCGGGAATCGATGCTGCGCATCACGGCGGGCCGCGACTCAGCTGACACGGCCTTCCTCTCCACCGTGGGCGGAAGCCTCATCCTCAACCAGCTCCAGGTCACCGCTGTTGTCAACGGCACCCTGCCCGTGGAGGACCCCGCCCGGCTGTTGGCACTGGGCTAGGCGGCTCGGCCGGCGCCGGGAAGCTCCGGCGCCGGCCTCTGCAGGTTCTTCCTAGCGGACAGGGCGTGGCCCCAGCGAGCTTCGAAGCTTCTCGGTGAGCCTTCGCAGCTCCTTCTGCTCAGCCGGAGTCAGGGCCGGACCCATCAGGGTGGAGATGTCGCGGACATGCTCGCGCCCGATCTCCTTCTGCAGTTCACGGCCGGTGTCCGTCAGCTGCAGGAGCACGCCGCGGCCGTCCTCCGGTGCGGGCATCCTGGCCACGAGCCCGCGTTTTTCCAGCCGCTCCACCAGCCGGCTGAGGCTGGACTGGCTCAGCAGGACGTTGTCGTTGAGCTCGTTGAGCCGCAGCCACCCGGTGGGACAGCGGGAGAGCGTAAACAGGACGTCATACTCGTTCACCGCGAGCTTCCGGAAGGCCGGGCCGGACTGCAGCTTGCGCATCACAGCCACCTGGGCCCGGAACAGCGACTCCCAGGTTTCCGCCGCCAGTCGAACCGGCGACTCGGTAGTCTTGCCTGCCATCACGCCTCCGCAGCGGACTTTTCGGTGTCCTGGGCTGCCAGCAGCGCAGCCACCCGGCCGGCGTGGGTGGGCGGCTCAGGAACGTGGGCCGGCTTACGGGCCGCGTATTCCTTGCGCAGGACGGGGAGGACTTCCTCACCGAACAGGTCCAGCTGCTCAAGCACCGTTTTCAGCGGCAGGCCCGCGTGGTCGATCAGGAACAGCTGCCGCTGGTAGTCGCCGAAGTACTCCCGGAACGTCAGCGTCTTCTCGATGACTTCCTGCGGGCTGCCGACGGTCAGCGGCGTCTGCGAGGTGAAATCCTCCAGGGACGGCCCGTGCCCGTACACCGGAGCGTTGTCGAAGTAGGGACGGAACTCCTTGACGGCCTCCTGGGAGTTCTTCCGCATAAAGAACTGGCCACCCAAACCCACGATCGCCTGGTCCGCCTTGCCGTGGCCGTAGTGCTCGTAGCGCTCACGGTAAAGGCTGATCAGCTGCTGGTAGTGCTCCTTCGGCCAGAAAATGTTGTTGGCAAAGAAGCCGTCACCGAAGTAGGCGGCCACTTCGGCGATCTGCGGGGTGCGGATGGAACCGTGCCATACGAAGGGGGCGACGCCGTCGAGCGGACGGGGCGTGGACGTGAAGTTCTGCAGCGGCGTGCGGAACTTGCCGGACCAGTTCACGGTGTCCTCGTCCCACAGCTTGCGCAGCAGGCTGTAGTTCTCAATCGCGAGCTCCACGCCGTCCTGGATGTTCTTGCCAAACCATGGGTAGACCGGAGCCGTATTGCCGCGGCCGAGGACCAGGTCCACCCGGCCGTCGGCCAGGTGCTGGAGCATCGCAAAGTCTTCGGCAATCTTCACCGGGTCATTGGTGGTGATCAGGGTTGTGGCGGTGGACAGCGTGATGCGTTCGGTCTGCGCGGCGATGTAGGCGAGGGTGGTTGTGGGGGAGGACGAGAAGAAGGGCCGGTTGTGGTGCTCGCCCAGGGCGTAGACATCCATGCCGATTTCCTCGACCTTTTTGGCGATGGCCACCGAGGCCTTGATCCGCTCATTCTCGGTGGGGATCCGGCCCGTGGTGGGGTCCGGAGTGATGTCGCTGACGCTGAAAACACCGATCTGCATGATGTGCCTTTCCGTTGCTTGGACTTGCTGGCCTGCGATCCAGTATAGGCCAATTTAGATGCATTTGCATCTATCGACGGGTACAACGCTGCCGGCGGGAAAATATTCCGCTTTGTTTACTCGGGGCTTCCGGGGGCGGCGCGGCGGCCGCTGACTTTGGGGACCATGCCGGTGGTCCAGTCCCGGAACTCGTCGTCCACGTCCGCGCCGGCGCCGAACTCCGGGCGTTCCTGCAGTTCCCGGAGCAGCGCCTTCCTTTCGCGGCGGCCCTCCACCAGGCGATACAGCACAGGCACCAGTACCAGGGTCAGGGCGGTGGAGGAGATGAGCCCGCCGATCACCACCACGGCCAGCGGCTGCGAGATGAAGCCGCCGCCGCCGGTGAGGCCCAGCGCCATAGGGGTCAGGGCAAAGACGGTGGCCAGGGCTGTCATCAGGATTGGGCGGAGCCGCTGGCGTGCGCCATGCGTGATTGCATCTGCCACGCTCATTCCCGGCCGCCCGTCCCGCGGCTGCCGGTACTGGTTGATGAGGTCGATCAGCACAATGGCGTTGGTGACCACGATTCCCACCAGCATGAGCATGCCGATCAGCGACGGCAGTCCCAGCGGAACCCCGGTCACCAGAAGCAGGACCACGGCGCCGGTGGCCGCGAACGGCACCGAAACCAGCAGGATCAGCGGCTGGATGAGGGACTTGAAGGTGGCCACCATGATCACGTAAACGATGGCGATGGCAGCCAGCAGCGCGAGGCCGAGCTGCTGGAATGACTCCTGCTGTTGGGTGGTGGCACCGCCGAGTTCGGCGGTGACTCCGGCCGGCAGCTGCACCTCTTCAAGGCGTTTTTGGACCTCGGCGTTGACCGCGCCGAGGTTGGATTCGGACGGCGTCACGGACACACGTGCGGTGCGCTGGCCGTTGCTGGCGGTAATGGATACCGGCACGTCCACCTGTTCCACCGAGGCGATGCTGCCCAGCGTCACGGGGGTGCCGGCGGCGGGAAGGGGGATTCTGCGGACGGCGTCAATGCTGGTGAATCTGGTGCCCTGACCGATCTGGACCGGGAAATCGTCGGTGTCGATCCGGACAGTTCCGGCGGGGATGGGGCTGATGGTCGAAGCGAGGACCCCGGCCACCTGTTCTTCGTCGAGCCCGGCGGCCACAGCTTTCGCCCTGTCCACCTTCACCTGAACCACCGGCTGGCTGGCCGCAAGGTTGGTGGCCACTTCACTGGTGCCGGGAACGCCGGTCATGGCTTCCACCATGGTGTCGCTTGCCGCCTGCAGGTCGGCCGTGGTGGCGGCCTTGATGGTGATATCCACTGTGGACGAGGTGCCGAAGCCGCCCTGCTGGGTGCCCACGGAAACCTTCCCGGAATCGGGCACCTTTGCCAGTTCGTTCCGCACCGTCTCCTGCAGCTGTTCCTGGTCCGCCTTTTCGTCGGTCACCACGGTGAACGTGGAGTTGGACGAGCCGGTGGAGGTGAGCGCGGCAAAGCCGGCCTGGGCATTGCCGGACGTCAGCTGGACGTCACGGACGCCGTCGATTCCGCGCAGGACCTCCTCGAGGCGGATGGCCGTGGCGCTCGTGTCCGCGAGGCTGGTGCCGGCGGGCAGCACCTGCCGGACCGTCAGGCTGTTCTGGCCGGAATTGCCCAGCAGGTTGGTGGCCAGCAGCGGCGTCATGGCGGCGGTGGCGCCCAGGACCAGCGCGGCAGCCACCAGGGTGATGACGGGATGTTTCTGGGTTTTGGAGAGGACGGGCAGGTATCCGCGCTGCAGCCTGCTGCGCTGTTCCGCTTCCAGGGCCTGGGCCCGTGCCTCGGCTGCGTTCTGGCGGGCGGCGTCGCTGCCTGGCGTGGTACCGGGATTGCGCAGGAACCAGTACGCAAGCACGGGAACAATGGTCAGCGAGACCAGCAGGGAGGCCAGCAGGGCCATGGTGACAGTCAGGGCGAAGGGCCTGAACAGCTCGCCGGCCAGTTCGCCCACGAAGGCGATGGGGAGGAAGACCGCCACGGTGGTGAGGGTGGACGCCGTGATGGCGCCGGCCACTTCCCTGATGGCTGTCAGGATTGCGGTGACTTTGTCTTCCCCGTAGCTGAGGTGCCGTTTGATGTTTTCGATGACCACGATCGAGTCGTCAACCACCCGGCCGATGGCAATCGTGAGGGCGCCGAGGGTAAGGATGTTCAGCGAGTATCCGGTGGCGGACAGGCCGATGAAGGTGATCAGGAGCGAGAGCGGGATCGACACGGCCGTCACCAGCGTTGACCGGGCAGACATCAGGAAGACCAGGATGACCGCAACGGCGAAGCCGAGTCCCAGAAGGCCCTCGGTGGTGAGGTCCTTGATGGATTTCTCGATGAAGGGGGCCTGGTCGAACACCGGCGTGAACTTAGCGTTCGATCCCAGTTCGGCCTCAAGCTCGTCCAGTGTGTCCCGCACGGCATGCGAGATGCCCACAGTGTCCCCTTCGGGCTTTTTGGTGACGGAGACGGCGAGCGTTTCTTCGCCGTTGGTCCGTGTGATGGAGGTGCGTTCGTCGTCCTTGAGGGACACGTCCGCCACGGTGCCGACGGTGGCGGCGTCCTTTGCCCCGGCGAGGGGGAGCGCCTTGATGGCATCCAGCGAATCCACTGGGCTGCCGATCTGCAGGGACAGCGTTTTGCCCTGCTCCTCAAGGGTCCCCGCCGGAACCAGGGTGCCGTTGTTGCCCAGCGCGTCGCGGATAGAGGTGATGGTGGCTCCGGCGGAGGCCATGGCTTCGGGGCGGGGAAGGATTTCGATGTGTTGGGTGGCGCCGCCGGTCACGTCGGCGCCCCGGACGCCGTCGATCTTCTGCAGCCGTGGGACGCTCAGCCGCTGGAGGTCCGCGTTCAGCTCGCTGAGCGACTTGTCGGAGGACACCGCCAGGAACACGATGGGGAAGTCGTTGATGCTGCCCGCAAAGGCCTGCGGCTGTACGTCCTCGGGCAGGGAACGCTTGGCGTTGGAGATGGCCCGGTCAATTTGGTTCCGGGCCCGGTCCAGGTTGGACCCGTACGTGAAGACCATGGTGATCTGCGAGACGCCGTTCCGCGACGTGGAGGAGGTGGATTCCAGCCCCTCCACGCCGTTCAGCGCAGTCTCCAGCGGCCCGCTTACCTGCTTGTCCACCACCTCCGGGGAGGCGCCCGGCATGGCCGTCAGCACCGTGATCTGGGGGAACTCGATCGACGGGATGAGCTCCTGCTTCAGCGACGACATGGTGATCACGCCGAAGACGGAAGCGAATACGGTGATCAGTGCGATCAGCGCCCGGTTTGCAAGTGAGAGTTGTGCCAGCCGGAACATCTGATCGGTCTCCTGTGGGGTTCTAGCGAAACTGTTGTGTGCCGGAAGCCGGCCACTCACCCCGTGCAGGGGTCAGTGGCCGGCGGAAACGCTCTCCAGCTGGAGGGACCTGGCCGTTGCCCTTTCGAGCTCCACGGCAAGTTCCGGGTTGTCATCGAGCTTGATGCCGTAACCGGGCATCATGTCCTTCAGCTTGGACTGCCAGCCCTTGAAGTTCTTCGGGAAAGCCTTCCGCAGCAGTTCGATCATGATGGGCACGGCGGTGGAGGCGCCGGGGGAAGCACCGAGGAGTGCGCCGATGGAGCCGTCACGGCCGGCGATCACTTCAGTACCGAACTGAAGGACGCCACCCTTTTGCGGGTCTTTCTTGATGATCTGTACACGCTGGCCGGCGGTGATCAGTTCCCAGTCGCCCGCTTTGGCCTCCGGGTAGTACTCGCGCAGGGCTTCCACCTTGTCGGCGTGTTTCTTGGCCACTTCCTTCACCAGGTATGCCGTGAGGTCCATGTTGTCCTTGGCAACGGCCAGCATGGGGATGATGTTGCCGGGCCGGATGGACAGCGGCAGGTCCAGGTAGGAGCCGCTCTTGAGGAAGTTGGTGGAGAATCCGGCGTAGGGACCGAAGAGCAGGGAACGCTTGCCGTTGACGTACCGGGTGTCCAGGTGCGGCACGGACATGGGGGGAGCTCCCACGGACGCCTGGCCGTAAACCTTGGCGCTGTGCTGCGCCGCCAGGGCCTCGTCGGTGCAGCGGAAGAACTGGCCGGAGACGGGGAACCCGCCGTAGCCCTTGCTTTCCGGAATGCCGGAGGCCTGGAGCAGGTGAAGCGCGCCGCCGCCGGCGCCAACGAAGACGAACTTGGCGTGGATTTTGCTGTGTTCCCCGGACTTGGGGTACTTCAGCGAAAGGTTCCAGCCGCCGTCGGACGCCCTGGAGATGCCCGTGACGTCGTGGCCGTAGTTAATTTCGACGCCGTTGTTCCCGAGGTAGGTGGTCAGCTCGCGGGTCAGCGCCCCGAAGTCCACATCCGTACCCTCGGCAGCGCGGGTGGCCGCGATCCGCTCTTTGGGGTCACGCCCCTTGACGATCAGCGGAGCCCACTTGCCAATCTGGCCGTGGTCCTCGGAGTATTCCATGCTGCGGAACAGGGCGTGCGGCTTAAGCGCCTCGTAGCGGGTCTTGAGGAACTTGGTGTTCGCCTCGCCGATCACAAAGCTCATGTGCGGCACGGTGTTGATGAAGCCCTTGGGCGACCCGATCAGGGACTGGTCCACCAGGTGGGACCAGAATTGGCGGGAAAGCTGGAACTGCTCGTTGATGAGCAGTGCCTTGGTGGGGTCCACCGAGCCGTCTTTGGCTGCGGGGGAGTAGTTGAGTTCGCAGAGGGCGGCGTGGCCGGTTCCTGCGTTGTTCCATGGGCCCGAGCTTTCCAGCCCCGGCTCGTCCAGCCGCTCGAACATGGAGATGGTCCAGTTCGGCTCCAGCTGCTTGATGAATGCCCCCAGCGTGGCGCTCATGATGCCGCCGCCGATCAGGACGACGTCGGCATGTGGGGTCTTGGAAATGAAGGTCACGATCAGTCTCCGATTGCAGCGGCTCTGGCTGTCACAGAATATCCCCGGGCAGCCCTACTACTGAAATTGGACTGGCCCGTCAAGGCTTCAGTTGCACTTTAGTGAAAACTTCATTTAAGACAGGCGACGCCGGATAACTCACCACACGGTCCGAGAGGGCCAGCGCGGAGATCGGGAAGGCAATGGGCACCGCGGGAACGGATGCCGCGATTTGGGCATTGATGGTGTGATATTGCTCATCGCGTTCCTCCCCTTCCGGCAGCCCGCGCGCGCGGTTGATCTTCGAAAAGACCTGCGGATCCTGGTAGCCGAACTCGCCGTTCTTCTCCCCGAAGAGGGGTCCAACAAAGTTGTCGGCGTCGGAGTAGGAGCCGTTCCAGCCCAGCAGGTGGAGTGCATGGTCGCCCGGGGACTGGACCTTCTGGAGGTAGCCATCGGACCAGTCAACGGGCACGGGCTGGATGTTGAACCCTGCCGCCGTGAGCTGCCGGCTGATTTCGGCGTAGACCTTTTCAGGTGTGGGAAGGTACGGCCGGGTGACATTCAACGGGTAGTAGAACCTCAGCGCTTCGCCGGCGTACCCGGCCTCCTTGAGGTATTCCTTGGCCTTTGCCGGATCATGGCCCAGGGCAGGGGCGTCATTGTTGAACCCGCTGATCTTGGGCGGAACAAACTGCGTGGCCGCAGCGGTGTTATCGATGAAGAACCTGCGGATCAACGTTTCTTTGTCGATCGCCAACTCGATGGCCTGCCGGACTTTCTGGTTCTGCAGGACAGGAATTTCCTGGTTGATCCCTAAGTACATCACCGAGAACGGATCGCGCTGCACGATCTGCTTGCCGCGCTTGACGAGTTGGTCGAAGTTCCCCACCGTCACGGCGTCGTAGCCATCGATTTTGCCGTCCAGCAGCGCCTGGAGGCGCGCCTGGGGATGGTTGTAGGCCACGAAGTTGATGGTGGCGATCTGCCCCCGGTCCCCCCAGTAGGACGGATTGCTGACCAGCGTGACGCTTCCTTCATCCCAGGACTTCAGGCTGAACGGACCTGTTCCCACCGGGTGGGCGCCGTACGCCGACAAGGCCTGGCCGCCGCGGGTCCGGTCCAGCACATCCGCCTTGCCTGCCGCCAGTGCCGCGGGGGAGGCGATGGCGAAGGCAGGCAGGGTCAGTGCCTGCAGGAATGCGGTGAAGCGCTGCGTGAGGTCGATCTGCACGGTGTCGACGGTCGGCGCGGTGCAGCTCTTGAAGATGGACAGCGCTGCCTCGTCCGAGTGCGCCTTGAATACGCCCTTGAACGAGCTGCCCGGGGCCCGCCGGCGCAGTTCTGCGGAGAAGGCAAACCACCGGTTGAAGTTTGCGCACACTGCGTCCGCGTTGAACGGCGTTCCGTCCTGGAAGGTGACGCCGCTGCGCAGCTTAAACGTGTAGGTTCGGCCCTCGTTGGATTCGCTCCACTCGGTGGCCAGCAGCGGGGTGGGTTGACCGGTGGTCTGGTCCACGCCCACCAGCCCCTCCAGGATCTGCCGGGTGATGCGCTGGGACTCAACGTCGCTGGACAGTGCCGGGTCCAGGCCCAGCGGCTGCACTGCGGTGCCGAAATTGAAGGTCGCCGTGGGCTCGGCGGAGGCGCTTGGAGTTGGCGTGGTGGACGACGGCGAGGGGGCGGGAACACCCGTGCAGGAGGTGACGCTCATCGCCAGGAGGACGGCTCCGGTCTTGATGACCGTCCGCCGCGATGGACTGCTGGGCACTCGTTTATCACCTCTGGATTTTGCCGGCGCCGCCGACTGCGGGCCGGGACCCAGTCTAGTTGACCCCGTACTCCCGTTTCCCGTCATGGCCGCCCGCAGGTACGGCCATAAACGCGGGCGGGCCTGGTCCTGTGGGACCAGGCCCGTCCCGTGCTGACGAAATTACTTGGGCATCAGCACCGAGTCGATGAGGTAAACCGTTGCGTTCTTGGTCTGGACGCCGCCGCAGATCACCTTGGCGTCATCCACCTTGAGGGCGTCACCGCTGCCGGTGACGGTGACGGACCCGCCTTGGACTGTGGCGTGGGTGCCGGCGATCTTGTCAGGAGCAATCTGGCCGGGAACCACGTGGTAGGTGAGGATCTTGCTGAGGAGGGCATCGTCCGTCTTCAGCGTTTCGAGGGTGGCGGCATCGATCTTTGCGAAGGCGTCATCAACCGGTGCGAAGACCGTGAACTCGCCGCCGTTGAGGGTGTCGACCAGGTCCACCTTCGGGTTCAGCTTGCCGGACACGGCGGAAGTCAGGGTGGTGAGGATGGGATTGTTCGATGCAGCGACGGCCACCGGATCCAGTGCCATGCCTTCAACGGAGCCTGCGCCGGTGGGTACCTGCTTGGCGTAACCTGCGCAGCCCGGGCCAACGAGGTTTGCGGCCGGATCCATGGTGGCGGCAGTGGCGCTGGCGGACGGGGAAGGGGCCATGCTGGAAGCCGCAGGTGCGGCGGCAGGGGCCGAGGAACTTGAGGTGCCGGCCGAGCCGCCACACGCCGTGAGGCTCAGCAGAGCGGCAGCTGCGACGCCTGCGACCGTGAAAGTTGTGCGCTTGATTGTCTGCATTTCGGTTCTCCTTGTGTTTAGCGTTTCGCAGGCGGTGGACCGGATGTCCGGGGCCTTGTTTGCGTCTGGCTGGCGGGCACCTGCCCTTGGCTGGTGTCTCAATGGGTATTCGGGAGTTGTACGAATACGGATGGGTCAAACATCAAGGAGTTTTGTGCGTGCCGCGAATCTGCAGCTTTTTGGGCACCGGCGGCGCGTGCGCCCACGGGAAAAAGAAAAAGAGATCCCCCGGCCGGAGCCGGAGGACCTCTTGGTGTGCGCAAGGGGGGACTTGAACCCCCACGCCCGAAGGCACAGGAACCTAAATCCTGCGTGTCTGCCAATTTCACCACTCGCGCATGGCACGGCAGCGTGTCCGAGACCTCTAATAACAGGGCTGGTAAACGCACGACGCCGGATGCCAGTTTTAATTGTAACGTCGCGCAGGCCGGATCTGCGTCAGCAGCGGTGAGGTCAGGCGTCCAGCTTCAGGTCCCGGCGCAGCTTTGCCACGTGTCCCGTGGCACGGACGTTGTACTGGGCCATCGCCACCTTGCCGTCGGGATCAACCACAATGGTGGAGCGGATCAGGCCCTGGTAGGTCTTGCCATAGTTTTTCTTTTCACCCCAAGCCCCGTAAGCCTCCGCGACGGCATGGTCCTCGTCCGAGAGCAACGGGAAACTGAGGGCTTCCTGGGCAACAAATTTTGCAAGTTTCTCCACCGGGTCGGGGGAGATCCCGAGGACGTCATATCCGGCTGACTGCAGGGACGCCAGGTTGTCCCGGAAATCGCAGGCCTCCTTGGTGCACCCCGGTGTTGCAGCTGCCGGGTAGAAGTAGACAATCGTGTGGCGGCCCGGGCGCGGTGCCAGGCTGGTGTCTTTGCCTGCTGAATCCCTGAGCGTGAATGGGGGCGCTTCGTCACCGGTTACGAGTCTGTCAGCCATTGTTTTTCTCCTTGTTGCGGGCGGGACACCCCACCCTAGTAAGCCGTCCGGAGCAGTGCCAATCGACACTTGGCTATACTTGCTGCTATGCCTGATATGGATCAATGGCCCACAGGGCGCCTCTTGTCCACTGCTGCGCGCCTCGTCGAACACTCATGGAATGAAAAACTTGGGGCCATTGGCCTTACCCATGCGGGTGTTATAGCCATCGAGGTTCTCCACGCACAAGGCCCCATGACGCAGGCACAGCTTGCCCAGTACGTGCGGGTTCAGGCCCAGACGATGGGTAAAACGCTCAGCCGGCTGGAGTCCCACGGCCACATCGTCAGGGTCCGCAGCACGTCCGACCGCAGAAGCCACGTGGTGTCTTTGACGGAACAGGGCCGGCAAGCTGTTGCTGCTGCCGTGGAGATGGAGCGCACCGTGCTTGCAGCCGCCACCATCGATCCCGATGTCCTCCGCCAGGAACTCAAAGCTGTTGTCCGGGAGTTGGCAAGCCAGTTCGGATCGCAGGCAACCGGAGAGTTCCTGGAGAATCCATCCATGACCCCGTAGGCGTCGCGGCCACTACCGCCGCTGCCTACCGCGTACAGGCGTGATCCCAGCTTCTCTTTGAAGCTGAGGTCACGCCTTTTCTTTTAGCCGGACGCTTAGGCGGAACAATTCGCGGGCAAAACAAAACAGCCCCTGGCTTGCGTTTCCACAAGCCAGGGGCTGTTTTCCCAGTGGTGCACCCCCCGGGACTTGAACCCGGAACCCATTGATTAAGAGTCAATTGCTCTGCCAATTGAGCTAGAGGTGCATCTTTTGTTTCGATCGTTTGGGGCTTTTTGTTTCCCCGTTGATCTCCGCAACGACATGAAACTCTACACGAACTTCCGGTTCATGTGAAATCGGCGCCCGCCGGCACTCGCCGCTTGGCCGGAAGGGGGCAAAACCAGCACAAACTCAGGGTTTTGGTTGTTGGTGGCCAGCCAAAACCGCCCGTGCTGCGTCCCGGATCCGCCCGTACCAGCCTGTGAATTGGGCCACAAGCGTGCCGGCTGGGTACACCGTCCACATCCGCCGGGGCCAGTGCTGCTAGATCCGCCTGCGCCTCGGCGCCCTGAATCCTGCAGCCTCGGCGTGGGCGGCAGATTCAAACCACACTTCAGCCCGGACCTGCCCGTATTCGGGGTGTCCCTCCTCGTAGTAGACCATGGCGCCGGCGTCACCTTTAACGGTGTAGTCCGCTGGCCCGCTGCCGTCCGCCGCGGCCGACGCCGAGCCCTCGCCATAAGGTTCCTCCGCCGCGAGGTGCCCTGTTGGCTTATGCGCCGATGGCTCCTGCACCGCGGCAGCACCGCCGCCGGCCGGGCCCTGGATGTGGTCCGCCCCCGTTTCCACCAACGCCGAGGAGTGCGCCCGGTCCTGGGTCTCTGTTTCTGCGGCATCACTGGGGAGGCGCATGCCGGCAGCGGCGGCATTCGGACCGCCTTCCTGGGGGCGGGACGTGCTTGCAGCGGGGACCGGGAAGGAAACTCCGGCGCCGGCGTCGTCCGCGTCCTCAACGGCCGCAGTCTCTGCACCAGGCAGGGTGGGGGCCTGCGGTTCCGTGTACTCCGGGTGGTGAACCGGTGTTTGTTCGGTTGGCGGCGCTTGCTCGGGGGAGGGGGCGGGCGACGCCGGCGCGGCACCTTCCCGGCGGCCGGCTCCCTCGTGGACGTGGGCAGGCCCTGAGGCCTCCGACCATTGCGTTTCCCATTCAGCTTCATCCCGGACACTGCCTTCGTCCTGGGTGGTACCTTCTGCCCGGTCCGTACCGGCTCGGGCGCCGACAGCAGTCGCGCCGGTCCCGCTGTGGCCCTGGGGAGTGGCCGGGGCGGGTCCCGCCGTCGACGTTGTTTCAGCCGGCTCCTCTGCCGCCGGGCGCGCCACGGGTTCGGCCGGGGCGCCGAATCCGGCGGCACCGGGAATGCCAGTGGTGCCGGCAGCTTCGGCGGACGCTGCTGCGCCGCCGCTCGAAAGTGCACCGTCAGCGCGTGTACCCCCGTCGGTGTGGGGCCTTTCAGTCTGTCCCGCGCCTCCGGAAGCGGCCGCGGACTTTTTAGCGTTCAGCCGCCACCACACCACGCCCGCCAGCACAGCGAGCAGGATGATCAAAAAGACAAATTCCATGGCAGGTCCTTCAGTCGGATGGCAAGGTGCACTTTCACCGACGCTACGTCGGCGCAACAGCGCTGTCTAGCTCTTTGACCTGCCGGGACTTCCAATGGCGTGCGGTAACCGGGCGCGGATACCCCGACGAAAAAACCAGAGCCGGGTTCCCCCTCGAACGTGAAGCAAATGAGGCGTGACTAACAGCACAGAGCGACACCGGGGTGGCCTGCTGGTCTCATTATTCGAGATGACAGTCCACTATCTGATCGAAATATTCCCGATATTCCGCTTAACCGGCGCCGCCCTGTCGTTGAGCCCTGCCGGGGAGCCATAGAATTTCCCCTATGAGTGAGGACACCCTGATCGCGACCGACAACAAGCCTGACATCAAGCCCCGCAGCCGGGTAGTAACTGACGGCATCCACGCCGCCCCCGCACGCGGCATGTTCCGCGCAGTAGGCATGGGCGATGACGACTTCGCCAAGCCCCAGGTCGGCGTCGCGAGTTCATGGAACGAAATCACCCCCTGCAACCTTTCCCTCAACCGCCTGGCCCAGGGCGCCAAGGAAGGCGTGCACGCGGGAGGCGGTTTCCCCATGCAGTTCGGCACCATCTCCGTCTCGGACGGCATCTCCATGGGCCACGAAGGCATGCACTTCTCGCTGGTTTCGCGCGAAGTCATCGCCGACTCCGTTGAAACCGTGATGCAGGCCGAGCGCATCGACGGTTCGGTCCTGCTGGCCGGTTGCGACAAGTCCCTCCCCGGCATGCTGATGGCGGCAGCCCGCCTGGACCTGTCCAGCGTCTTCCTCTACGCCGGCTCCATCATGCCCGGCTGGGTGAAGCTTGAGGACGGCTCCGAAAAGGAAGTCACGCTCATCGACGCCTTCGAAGCTGTCGGCGCGTGCGCCGCCGGCAAGATGAGCATGGAAGACCTGACCCGCATCGAAAAGGCCATCTGCCCGGGCGAAGGCGCCTGCGGCGGCATGTACACGGCCAACACCATGGCCTGCATCGGCGAGGCCCTGGGCATGTCCTTGCCCGGCTCCGCTGCCCCGCCTTCGGCAGACCGCCGTCGTGACGAATTCGCCCGCAAGTCCGGCGAAGCAGTGGTCAACCTGCTCCGGCTGGGCATCACGGCCCGCGACATCATGACGAAAAAGGCCTTCGAAAACGCCATCGCCGTCACCATGGCTTTCGGCGGCTCCACCAACGCCGTCCTGCACCTGCTGGCCATCGCCCGCGAGGCCGAGGTTGAGCTGACCCTCGACGACTTCAACCGCATCGGCGACAAGATCCCGCACCTGGGCGACCTCAAGCCCTTCGGCCGTTACGTGATGACCGACGTGGACAAGATCGGCGGCGTGCCGGTGATCATGAAGGCACTGCTCGACGCCGGCCTGCTGCATGGGGACTGCCTCACCGTCACCGGCAAGACCGTTGCCGAAAACCTTGACGCCATCAACCCGCCGGACGTTGACGGCAAAATCCTGCGCGCGCTGGACAACCCGATCCACAAGACCGGCGGCATCACCATCCTGCACGGTTCCATGGCTCCTGAGGGCGCAGTGGTGAAGAGCGCCGGCTTCGACGCCGACGTCTTTGAAGGCACTGCCCGCGTCTTCGAACGCGAACAGGGCGCCCTGGACGCGCTGGACAACGGCCAGATTCACGCCGGCGACGTTGTGGTGATCCGTTATGAAGGCCCCAAGGGTGGCCCGGGCATGCGCGAGATGCTTGCCATCACCGGAGCCATCAAGGGCGCAGGCCTCGGCAAGGACGTCCTGCTCCTCACCGATGGCCGCTTCTCCGGCGGCACCACCGGCCTGTGCATCGGCCACGTTGCCCCGGAAGCGGTCGACGGCGGCCCCATCGCCTTCGTCCAGGACGGCGACCGGATCCGGGTGGACATCGCAGCCCGCAGCTTCGACCTCCTGGTGGATGAAGCAGAACTTGAAGCCCGCAAGGTCGGCTGGGAGCCGCTCCCGGCCAGGTACACCAAAGGTGTTTTGGCCAAGTACGCAAAGCTGGTGCACAGCGCCAGCACGGGTGCCTACTGCGGCTAAGGCCTGCCCTGGTGGGGCTGGGGCGGGGGGGGGGGACAAAAGAGAAAAGGGGTGCGAACCTCCGCAAAATCCGCCACCT